>MEGD01000009.1 GCA_001725355.1 Novosphingobium sp. SCN 66-18 | reverse complement strand
TGTGGGGGGAAGCTACGTCCGGGCTACGCCCGGCCTCCGCTTCCCCCCACACGTCATCTACGATGTCGCTGACCCTTCAACTGCGATGTCGCTGTGCAGATAGACGCTCGCCTTGTGAATTTCACAGGCATTGGCGATGTCCTGCATGGTCGCCCCCCGATAACCGCGGCTGGCGAATATTTTTGCTGCCTCTTCACGAATGGTCGCCTTCCGCCGGACATGCTTTTCTGACCTTGCAAGCTTGGGTGATTGTCTCGTCATTTTCTTATTCCGCTTGCCCGGGGCCTGGTGAGTTTTTGCTGCAAAATGACAGGCGGCTGTCCGCCGAAAGATCGGGGTTGACGGTAGTTCATTTGATAGGCATGTCAATATTCATCCATCCGGTTGGATGGTTTTTGAGGGTGGGGGCGGTGGTCGCTCCGCGCAACGGCAGGAAGCAGGATGACCGAGGCTTTTATCTACGACCACGCGCGCACTCCCAGGGGGCGCGGCCGCGAGGACGGATCGCTCCATGAGATCACGTCGGTTGCCTTGGCGACCCAGCTTCTCGAGGCGGTGCGCGAACGCAACGAACTCGATACAGCGTTGCTCGACGACGTCATTCTCGGCAGCGCCCAGCCAGTGGGCGAGCAAGGTGGCGTGCTCGCGCGCGCCGCCGTTCTGCGGCCGCAATCGCTCACGTCAGCAACGTCCGGGCGATCGTCGCCGAATTGGCGAACGGCCCTGCAACTGCGCGGCGCCAATAACACGGTCAATGGATCCAAGCGACGCGATCAGTTCTGGCAGCGCAATGCCGATGTAGTCGTCTCGTTCCGGTTTCAAACTGCCACAATAAGCAAGCCTGATGCCTGACTAAAGGTGTCCGACGCGCCACGTGGGCTGGGTCCCTGTCAACCCAGCCCGAAATCGCTAGGCGGCGTCGCTTTCGCGATAGCGCTTGGGCGTGGTGCCGAAATAGCGGTTGAAACTGCGCACGAAGCTGGCGCTTTCGGAATAGCCGACGGCCAGCGCGATCTCGGCCACGCCGCGCTGGCTCTGGCGCAGTAGGCGCGCCGCCGCGTTCATGCGCCGGTCCTGCACGATCTGCCGCCAGCTCACCCCTTCCGAACGCAGCCGGCGGTTCAGCGTGGCGACCGAAATGCCCAGCGTGTCGGCCGCCTCCTCCAGCGTGGGCGTGGTATCCAGCGGGCTGGTTTCCAGCAGGCGCATCAGATAGCCCGAAGGGCACAGCGCGTTCTCGGTATCGGCGGCGCGGCGGCGCAGGTGCTCCTCGATGATCGGGAACAGCGCCGCATCCAGCACTCCGCCGCGCTTGTCGAGAAAGCGGTCCTCGAACGAGAACGAATTGGTGTCCTGATCGAAATAGACATCGCACCGGAAGAAATCGCGATAGGCGCGATAATCCCCGTCGCGCGCGTGTTCGAAGCGCACCTCCACCAGTTCGAAATCGGACCCGACGTAGTTGCGCGCGAACGTGTGCATCGCCGCGACGGAAAATTCCGCATCCTGCCGCCGCTTCTGCAAGGTCTGGTCGGTGATGACGTATTCGAACGTGGCGATGCCGTCTTCCTCGACAAAACCGTTGCGCGCGGCCTGCTGCATCGTTTCCAGCAGCGAGGTGAACCCCCGGAATGCCGCGCGCAGCGTGGGCGCGCTGAGGAACAGGAAGCCCAGCGGGCCAAGGCTGTCCGATCCCGCGAGCCGCCCGGCATAAAGCCCGAAATGCGGGTTATTGGCCCGGATCGCCGCGATCTCGAAGAACGAGAGAAAGTCCTCCAGCGCGATGACGCCCTTGGGATCGTCAAGGTCATCGCGGCGCAAGTTGTACATGGCCAGCAGCGGTTCGGGGCTGCATCCGGTAAGGACAAGGCAGTTGGCGACGTGGCGCAGCACCTGAATCGAAATCGTCGGCTTGCTCATGCCACGGTTGCCTCCCTTCGGCGGGATCATTCCATAGCATCGCCCCGGAGGACAGGGGCATGCGCTGTTTGGCCGATATTGCCAAATCGGCGAGCCTGCAAACTTGGCCGATGATGCAAAGACAGCGGTCGGGCGGCGCAGTCTCCTGCGCGGCGAAAGGAATCCCGGATGACAAGCCGATCCCGCTCCCTACCCCTTCTGGCCATGGCGCTGGCCAGCGTGGCGGCAACAACCGTCAAGGCGGTCGAAGCCCCAGCCAAAACCGACGCCAATCTCCTGTTCGTGAACGGCACCATCCTGACGCCGCAAGGCACCGCCGAGGCGATCGCCGTGCACGATGGTGCGATCGTCGCGGTCGGCTCCAGCGTCGATGTGCTCAAGCTGCCCCACGCCGGCGCAACCACCGTCGATCTGCAGGGCCGCACGCTGATGCCCGGCCTCTACGACATGCACGTCCACGTCTATCCGGCGGGACAGGCGAAGCTCGCCTGCAAGATTCCGCAAGGCGCGGGTGCGCCGGTCATCTTCACCACGGTCAGGGCCTGCGCCGCCAAGGCAAAGCCGGGCGCATGGATCACCGGCGGAAGCTGGGTCGCCGCGGCGCTCAAGCCCGGCGAACAGACACGGCAACTGCTGGACAGGGCCGCGCCCGATAACCCGGTCATGCTCGATGACGAAAGCCTCCACAGCGTCTGGGTCAATTCCCGCGCGCTGCAACTGGGCGGCATCTCGCGCGCGACGGCCAATCCCGCCGGCGGCGTGATCGATCGCGATGCGAAGGGCGAGCCGACCGGCGTCCTGCGCGAAGCCGCCGCGCGCAACCTGCTGGCCGTGCTGCCGCCGGTTCCGATCGACCAGCAGGTCGCGGCGATCAAGGCCGCCACCGACGAGATGCTGTCCTATGGCATCATCGGCTTCACCGATGCCGCGATCCGGCGCGAGGGGGCCGAGGCCTATGCCCGTTTCGCCGCCACCGGCGGCCTCCGGCAATATGCGCGCGGCTGTGCGGTGTGGGGGCCGAATTCGGGCGGCAGCGAAGGCCTTGTCGCCGCGCGGCAGGACTATTCGAAAGGCCGCTTCCAGCTCGATTGCGTGAAGATGTTCCTCGATGGCGTGCCGCTGGAAGGCCGCACCGCGGTGATGCTGCAACCCTATGAGCCCCGCCACGGGGAACACAGTGGAGAGAACAAGGCCGGCGAAAAGGGCCTGATGATGGTGCCGCCCGACAAGCTCAACGCCGCTGTCACCGACTTCGACCGGCAGGGCCTGCTCGTGAAGTTCCATGCCGCCGGCGATGGCGCGGTGCGCGAAGCTGCCGATGCCATCGCCGCCGCGCGCAAGGCCAACGGCTGGGGCGGACAGCACCACGAAGTGGGGCACAACACCTTCATCGATCCCGCCGACGTTCCGCGCGGGCGCGAACTGCACTTCACCTGGGAGCTTTCGCCCTACATCTGGTGGCCGACGCCGATCACCTCGGTCGATATCGCCGCCGCCGTCGGCCCGGAACGGATGAAGCGGCTATGGCCGGCGCGCGATGTGATCGAAAGCGGCGCCAACGTCGTGACCGGGTCGGACTGGCCGGTGGTGCCCTCGGTCAATCCGTGGCTCGCGCTGGAAACGATGGTCACCCGGCAGGTGCCGGGCGCCACCGGCGCGCCGATCAACGAAGGGCAGCGCATCACGCGTGAACAGGCGCTGGCACTGATGACGCGCAACGCCGCCGCCGAGATGGGCCGGCTCGATCGTGGCGGCACGATCGAGGTCGGCAAGCTGGCCGACGTGATCATCGTCGACCGTAATCCGCTGACCGCGCCGGTCGGCACGATCCACCAGACCCGGGTGATCCGCACCTACATCGCGGGCGAACTCGTCTGGTCCAGCGAAGGGAATGCCAAGCCGTGACCACTCCACCCCTGTTCCTGACAGACGAACGCACGTTCTGGCACAGCACCGGCGTGCAGGCCCTGTTCCTGCCCATCGGCGACTGGGTGGAACCGCCCTCGGGCAGCTATGGCGCCGATACGCCGGGATCGAAACGGCGGCTGGTCAACCTTGTCCGCGCCGCCGGTTTCGACACGAAGCTGACCGTGGCCAGCGCACCGTCCGCCACGCGCGACGACCTGCTGCGCGTCCATCCCGCAAGCTATGTCGATGCCTTCAAGCAGCTGAGCGACGCGGGCGGCGGGGAACTGGGCCTGTTCGCGCCGTTCTCCAAGGGTGGCTATGAAATCGCCACGCTGTCGGCGGGCCTCGCCATCGACGCACTCGACGCGGTGCTGACCGGCCGCGCGCGCAATGCCTATGCTCTGTGCCGGCCCGCCGGGCATCACTGCCTGGCCGATCAGTCGATGGGCTTCTGCCTGCTCGCCAACATCCCGATCGCCATCGAGGTGGCCAAGGCGCGGCATGGTCTCGGCAAGGTCGCCGTGCTCGACTGGGACGTGCATCATGGCAACGGCACGCAATCGATCTTCTACGATCGCGACGACGTGCTGACGATCTCGATCCACCAGGACCGCTGCTTCCCGCCGGGCTATTCGGGTTTCGAGGAGCGTGGCGAAGGCAAGGGTGCGGGCTTCAACCTCAACGTGCCCTTGCCGGCGGGCAGCGGGCACGAGACCTATCTCTACGCGCTGGAGCAGGTGGTGATCCCGGCGCTGCGCGATTATGCGCCTGACCTGATCGTCGTCGCCAGCGGGCTGGACGCCAACGCGGTCGATCCGCTGGCGCGCCAGTTGCTGCACAGCGACAGCTTCCGCGAGATGACGGCGCGTATCGTCGCGCTGGCCGACGACCTGTGCGGCGGACGTCTCGCGGTCATTCACGAAGGCGGCTATGCCGAAGCCTACGTGCCGTTCTGCGGCCTGGCCATTCTGGAGGCCCTGGCCGGCGAACGCAGCGCCGTGATCGACCCCGAACTGGACTTCTTCCAGGCCCAGCAGCCCGACGAACGCATGATAGCGTTCCACAAGGTGCTGATCGACGAAATGCGCGAGCAACTGGGGCTCTGACCTTCCCCGCCGCCGCTCTCGTTACAGCGGAGCGGCGGCATTGCCAGCGGGCGCGCATCTGTGCCAGACGGAGCTTCCCGACAACGATCCGATCCGGCCCGCGACGTTCGGAACCGGGAGGACGCCAGCATAAGAGAAGCGCTGCACACGCATGAGCCGCGTCACCATCAAGGATGTCTCCAAAGCCGCCCGCGTCTCGATCAAGACGGTTTCCCGCGTTCTCAACAAGGAGCGCTACGTCAGCGAGGAAACGCGCATCCGTGTCGAGGAAGCCGTCGCGCAGCTCAACTATCATCCCAGTCTGGCGGCGCGCACGCTGGCCGGGCACCGGTCGTTCCAGATCGGCCTGATCCACGACAATCCCAGTCCGTTCTACATCTACAACATGCAGGCAGGGGTCGGGCAGCGCTGCCGCGAATCCGGCTATCGCATGATCGTGCAGCCGTGCGACATCGCCGCGCCGGGCCTCTTGGGCGATATCGGCGCGCTGGTCGATCAGGTGCAACTGGACGGCATCATCGTCACGCCGCCGGTAAGCGATTCCGTGGAGGTCCTCGCGGAACTCGAAAGGCGGCGCATTCCGATCGTGCGCGTCCAGCCCGGTACCGATCTTACCGCCACCTCCGCGGCCAGCATCGATAACGTGCAGGCCGCCGATGACATGACCTCGTACCTGATCTCGCTCGGCCATCGCCGCATCGGCTTCGTCAGCGGCCACGCGGGGTACGCCGCCAGCACCCAGCGCCTGACCGGTTACCGGCAGGCGCTGCTGCGCGCCGGCCTCGGCTATGACGCGGCGCTGGTCGCTCCCGGCCGGTTTGACTTCCAGTCGGGCGTGGAAGCGGCGGAAGCGCTGCTCGCAATGGACCATCCGCCCACCGCCATCTTCGCCAGCAGCGACGAGATCGCGGCCGGCGTGCTCGCCGCCGCGCACCGCAAGGGCATCGCCGTGCCGCGCGACCTTTCCGTGGCGGGCTTTGACGACAACGATCTGGCGCAAGTCGTATGGCCGCCGCTCACCACCATCCGCCAGCCCGTCCATGCGCTGGGCTACGCGGCAGCGGACCTGCTGATCGGCGCCGCCGACCGGATCGAGCGCCGGCTGCTGGCACACGAACTCATCGTGCGCGGATCGACCTCCGCACCCGACGAAGGGTAATTGCCTCCGGGGACGATTATCCTTGTCTTTCCGCGTATGACAACGTTATCCTATAAGCCATAAAGAGTGACGTTGGGGAGAATGCAGGATGTCGCAGGTCAGCGATCGACGCCGATGGCTTGTCGTGGGACTCGTTTTTATCGCCATCGTGCTCAATTACGTCGATCGCCAGATTCTCGCCCTGCTGAAGCCCACGCTCCAGGCGGAGTTCCACTGGTCGGACCGCGATTACAGCCACATGGCATCGGCCTTCCAGTTCGCTGCCGCGATCGCCTTTCTCGGCACCGGCTGGTTCATCGACAAGGTCGGGCTGCGCCCCGGTTTCGCGCTGGGCGTCGGCGTGTGGAGCCTGGCCGGCATGGCCCATGCCTTCGTCTCCTCCGTCGCCGGGTTCGTGGGCGTGCGCGCCGTGCTGGGCGTGGCGGAATCGATCGGCACGCCGGCCGCGGTGAAGACGGCGGCCACCTATTTTGAACCGCGCGAACGCTCGATCGCGCTGGGGCTTGGCGGGATCGCGCCCAATGTCGGGGCGATCCTCACGCCGCTGCTGATCCCGCTGATGGCGCTGATGATGGGCTGGAAGGCAACGTTCCTGATCGCCGGCGGCCTGGGCCTCGTGTGGGTCGTCGTCTGGCTGGCGGTGCGCCTGCCCGAACAACCGCAATCCGATGCCGACGCCCCGGCGATGGCCTGGAGCGCGTTGCTCACCGATCGGCGCCAGTGGGCCATCATCCTCGGCAAGGCGCTGACCGATCAGGTCTGGTGGTTCCTGCTGTTCTTCCTGCCCGACCTGTTCCACCGCGTGTTCGGGCTGGACCAGAGCGCGCTGGGGCTGCCGGTGGCGCTGGTCTATGCCATGGCCGCTGTCGGCGGCATCACCGCCGGTTTCCTGCCGGCCGCACTGATGGGGCGCGGCTGGAGCGTCAACGCGGCGCGCAAGGTCACGATGCTGATCTACGCCGTGATGGTACTGCCCGTGCCGCTGCTGATCCAGGCGCAAAGCCCGTGGCTTGCCGCGTTCATCGTCGGCGTCGCGTTGTTCGCCCACCAGGGCTTTTCCACGAGCCTGTTCGGCCTCACGACCGACGTGTTTCCCGCCCGCGTGGTCGGCTCCGCCATCGGCATCGGGGCGTTTGCCGGGAACCTTTCGGGCATGGCGATGATCGAGTTCACCGGCTGGTCGCTCGATGCCGGGCACGGCTATCTGCCGATGCTGCTGATCTGTGCCGTCACCTATCTCGCGGCGCTGGGCGTGATCCACCTGCTGCTGCCGCGCTTCACCGCGATCGGCGGCGAACAGGATGGCGGGTCCCCCGTGCTCGCCCACTGACGGCGTGCGCCCGGCAAGGCCGGGCGCCGCTCAACTCACCATTTCTTCGCGGATGGAGCCCCGCGCCAGCCAGAACAGCGCCGACGCCACCGCGCCGAACAGCACGAAGATAAGCAGCGACCAGCGCACGCCTTCCGCCGGCCCAAGCCCGAACGTATTGCCGATCAGATCGCTCATCGCGCCGACGCCAAGCGGCCCTAGGCCCAGCCCGATCAGGTTGACCAGGAACAGCAGCACGGCAGCGGCCGTCGCCCGTGTCTGCGGCTGGACCAGGCCCTGCACGGCGGCATAGCTCGGTCCATACCACAGCGTGTTCAGCACGGGTGGGAACGCGAACATGAAGAGGGCGAACACCGCCGATTCCGTGAGCAGCCCGATGACATAGAAAGGAATGCCCAGCAGCGTGGAGACCGCCGGGATCGCCACATAGGCGCGCAAGTCGCGCGCGCCGTGCCGGTCGGCCAGGAAGCCACCCAGCCATGTTCCGGCCGCCCCCGTCACGCCCAGCACGATGCCCAGCGTCACCCCCAGAAAGCCGGTCAGCCCCAGACCGAAGCCATCGGCCAGCGGCGTCAGTTCGGCGGCATGGTTGCGGAAGAAGAACGGTGCCAGAAACGTCGCCGCGCCATAACCGATAAAGGCCTTGATCGCGCCGGCGAAGGCGATCAGCCAGAACGTCCGCTTGCCCCTGATTTCGGCGATGGCTTCGCGGAAGGGAATGCGCGCCACGGCCGTTGCGATCATGTCGGCACGCAGCCGGCTACGCAGCTCGATCAGCGTAAAGCGCGCCACCAGCGCCATCAGCAGGCCGGGCACGCCCGCCAGCAGGAACGCCGCGCGCCAGCCGTGCGCGTCCGCCACCATTCCGCCCAGCGCCATGCCGAACAGACCGCCCAGCGGTGTGCCCAGCGCGTAGAAGGCCAGGGCGGACGCGCGCTTTTCGCGCGGGGTGTAATCGGTGATCAGCGAATGGGCCGGCGGGGTGCAGCCCGCCTCCCCCACCCCCACGCCAACCCGGCACAACACGAGCTGGACGAAGTTCTGCGCAAAGCCACAGGCCATGGTGAACAGGCTCCACACCCCGGCCGCCGCCGCGATGATCCGCGGGCGATTGCCGGTTTCCGCCAGCCGCGCGATCGGAATGCCCAGCACGGTGTAGAACAGAGCGAAGGCCAGCCCGTTCATCACCCCCAGTTGCCAGTCGGCCAGATGGAGATCGTGCTTGATCGGCTCCGCCAGGATCGAAACGATCTGCCGATCAAGGAAGTTGAGGATGTAGATCACCAGCAGAACCCACAGGGCATAGCGCCGATAGCGCTCCGGGACAGGCGACGGGGCCGTGGGCTGTTCAGTCATGGGATCCTCTCGCAACGGGTTGACACGTCGCTCCCTGCCGTTCTTATGACAACGTTATCAGGGAGAGAGCACAATGGCGCGGCTGCTGGTCTTGCAGTCTGTCTGGGGTTTGGACAAATGCCCGGGCTTCGACATCGAGAACGACCTCGACACCGCGCTGGAGCGGGTGATCGCCGCCGGGTTCGACGGCGTTGGCGTGAACATCGTGCGCGTGGCGCGGACCGCTGGTGTCGTCCGGGCGATGAACCCGCGCGGGCTGGCGTGGGAAGGGCAGGTTCTGGTCCATTCGGCGGACCAGCTCGCCGCCGCCATCGCCGAAGCGCACCGGCTGGGCGCGCACCATCTCAACGTCCAGATCGCGGGGCCGGTGGCGCACCTGTCCGATGCGCTCGCGCTGGTCGACAGCCTGGTTCCGCTGGCGCAAAGCGCCCCGCTGCCGGTGTGGTTCGAAACGCACCGGGGCCGGCTGACCAACGACCTGCTGTTCACGCTGCGCCTGCTGGAAGCGCGACCCGACCTGCCGTTGACCGGCGATCTTTCGCACTATCCCGTGGCGGGCGAAATGGAACTGCCGCTGCGCGCGGACCAGCTGGCGGCGATCGAACGCATTCTGCGCAACTGCCGCAACTTCCACGGACGCATCTCCACCACGCATCAGGTGCAGGTCACCTTCGACGCGCCGCAGCATCATGCCTGGCGCGACCAGCATCGCGCATGGTGGCGCCGTGGCTTCGAGCTGTGGCTGGAACGGGCCGGATCGGATGACGCGCTTACCTTCATGTGCGAACTGGGGCCGCCACCTTACGCGATCACCGCGCCCGACGGATCGGAGCTTGGCAACCGCTGGGAGGAAGCGCAACGGATGAGGAACATGGTCCGCGCGCTCTGGCGTGACGTCAATGGCGCACCCTGATCCGGCGGCGATAGCCATCCGTCATACGTCGGCATCGACCGCCGCCCGCCACGCGGCGTAAGCGGCGTCGGCCTCATCGCGCGTAATCTTGGGGTGGAATTCGCGGCCGTACCGCACGACGGCGGACAGGTCCGCGGCATCGAGCAGCCCCGCCCCCAGCCCGGCGGCAAGCGCGGCCCCGTATGCCGTTCCTTCGGGCACCGCATGGCGGCGCACCGGGCGCTGGAGCGTATCCGCCTGCAACTGCAGCAAGGTATCGCTGGCGGACAGTCCGCCATCGGCGGGCAGCGCCTCGGGCACCGGGAGCGCCTTGTCGATCACGTCGGCAATGTCGCGGAAGCGATGGGCGATTCCCTGCAGCGCGGCGCGCGCAAGATGCGCCGGACCGCTGCCCGGATGCAGCCCCGCGATCATCCCGCGCGCGTCGAAGCGCCCGTGCGGCGCGCCCATGCCCGCCAGCGAAGGCCGCACGATCACGCCACCGCTGTCCGCCACTGAAGCCGCCGCCGCCTCCAGCGCGGATGGCGAAGCGAACAGCCCCATCGCGCCGCACATCCATTCGACGAGCGATCCCGTGGTGATGACCATCCCTTCGATGCAGAACATCCGCTCTCCACCGGCGAAAGCCAGCGCTTCGGCCGGCATGCTGAAATGGGGCGCGATCGGCGCCGCGCCCGTATTGGCCATCAGCACGCCGGACGTGCCGTAGGTTACCTTCCACGCGCCGCGTTCGAGCGCGCCATGCGCCACCATGCCCGCCTGCTGGTCGGCGATCAGCGCGGTGATCGGCACCACTGCGCCCAGCACGGCGGGCGCGGTCCACGCGATCGGCCCCCAGCTTTCGGCCAGCGCCGGAAACATGCTTTCGGGCAGCCGCTGATGCTCCAGCAGGGCCGGGTTCCAGCCCACCCCGCCGGCGTAGTCGAAATAGCCGGTCATCCAGCCACAGGAAATGTCGGTCACATGCGCCGCGCCGCCGCTCAGGCAATAGACCAGCCAGCTATCAAGCGTTCCCCACTGGAGATCGGCCGCCGGCTTTCCGGAAAGCGCGATGGCGGCGGGAAGCTTGGCGGATGGCACCTGCGGCCAGGCGGTGAAACCCGCCGCGCGCAGATCGCGATAGGCGTTCATGCCGCGCAGGTCGCTCCACACCAGCATCGGCGCGGCCGGCTGGCCGGTGTGCCGGTCCCACACCACCACGCTGGCGCGTTGCGAGGTGACGCCGATGGCCGCGACGTCCGCGATCGTGCGGTCCGCCGCCGCCAGCGCTCCCGCGATCACGGCGCGGCATATGTTCCAGACGCCGGCTGCGTCCTGTTCGACGAACCCTGGGGCGGGATAGGTGCTGGCGATCGGCCGCTTGTCGATGCCAAGCACCACGCCGGCCGGATCGACCAGCATGGCGCGGGCTCCGGTGGTGCCCGCGTCGAGCGCCAGCAGCAGTTCAGGCATCGGGGATCAGGTTTCCGGGATTCATGATGCCCTGCGGATCGAGCGCCGCCTTGATGCGCCTCAGCAGCGCCACCCCTTCGTTCCCAAGATCGTGGTGGAGGTAGGGCTTGCGCAGCCGGCCCGCGCCATGGTGGTGCGCCACTCCGCCGCCGTGCCGTGCCGTCGCTTCCATGATTGCCCGCCATCCCGCGAAATAGGCCGGCTCCATCTGCGCCGTATCGTCGAAGGTCGCGGCGAAGCTGAAATAGAGATTGATGCCCGAACGATAGACATGGGAGCTGTGGGCCGACGCGTTCACCACCCCCGGAAGCGCGTTCAGCGCGGCGATCGCATCGTCATAGATCGCGCCGATTTCGCTCCAGCGGCCGGAAATCTCGACCGTGTCGGCGATGTAGCCGCGCTCGAACATCTCGCGCCAGCTCGGCACGTGGTTGCGCCGTTCGATCCATTGCCGCGCGGCGGCGGGATCGCCCGCCTCCAGCCCGGACGCGGCCGCGATCTCGTGCATCGCCGCCAGTTCGGCGTCGATCCGCGCCTGCGGGCCTTCGTGCACCATCAGCAGCATGGCCTTGCCACCGCGTTCGTAGTCGCGGAACAGGCGGCGGACTTCGCGGCCATCGTACTGGCGCATGACGGGCGGGCGCCAGTCGGCGCGGATGATCCGGCGCTGCGCCTCGAATCCGGCCCGCATGTCATCGGCATAGAAGATACTGTAGCCGCGTTGTTCGGGCTTGGCACGCAGCGAAAGCGTAACCCCGGTCACGACGCCCATTGTGCCTTCCGCGCCCATCAGCAGGTGCCGGAGATCCGGCCCCGCCGCCGCGCGCACCGCCTTGCCCAGCGTGACCAGTTCGCCCGTGGGCAGCACGGCCTCGATCGAATGGATGATGTCCTCGATATTGCCATAGGCGGTCGAGAACTGGCCCGAAGCGCGCGTCGACACCCAGCCGCCAACGCTGCTGATCGCGATGGACTGCGGCCAGTGGCCGATGGTGAGGCCCTGCGCCGCCACGGCTTCCTCTGCCTCCATGCCGTTCAGCCCGGCGTCGAAGCTCGCAAGCAGATCGTCACCGTCGATGAAGCGAACCCTGTTCATCGCCCCCATGTCGAGCAGGATCGCGTCCCGCGTCGGCTCGATCCCGCCGCAGACGCCGCTGCCCAGGCCATAGGGGAGCAAGGGCACGCGGTGTTCGTTCGCCAGGCGCACGACCTTCTGCACGTCCTCGACCGACCGGGGCCGCACGATCCAGCCCGGCGCGGCCACCGCTTCTCCGCGCCAGTCGCGCAGGTGCTTGACTGCCCACTGATCGTAGCGGCGCGCGTTCAACGCGTCGCCATCGCTGGCCACCTTGTCGCTGCCCAGCGTGCTCACCAGCGCTTCTCCGATCGCCTTCATTGCCTGCATTCTCCCTGTACCTTGGCCACGCGATGCGTGTCAGGCTTGCATTTCCATTCCCGGCGCCGCTTCCAGCAGACGCCGGCTGTCCCGTTCGAGCGCGCGGCACCGGGCGACCTGATCCGCCTGTTCCTGCGCGCTCCATCCCAGCAGCGCGCCCATCGCCGCCGCTGCCGGCTCCAGCGCATCCAGCCCCGCGCCATGGTCGAACCACGCGCGCGCGCTGCGGCGGACCCAGTAGTCCTCCAGCGTCGCCGCGCCTTCGTGCGTGACCGCGCGGCGCGCCTCGGCCGCCACGCCAGCGCCATCGACGATGATCGCCTGTGCCTCGCTGCCGTAAAGCCCCGTCAGCCGCTCGGCGGCGACCGGCGCCATACCCGCCAGATCGGGAGCCGCCTCGCCACCGGGCAACGGCACGTCCGCAGTGGCGCACGCGCGGGCGGCGGCTCCGGTGCGTTCGACCACCAGATCGACCACGCGCTCGGCCATCGCGCGATAGGCGCTGAGCTTGCCGCCCGCGATCGAGACCAGCCCGCCGGGCGACGTCCAGATCTCGTCCTTGCGCGAAACCTCGTTGGCCTTCTTGCCGGGCTGCGCGATCAAGGGCCGCACGCCCGACCACAGCGCCTCGATCTCGCCATCCGCGATCGGCGCGATGTCCAGCGCCTTCTCCGTCGCGCGCAACAGGTAGTCGATGTCGGACCGTTCGGGCGCCGGCCAGTAGTCCGATCCGTGGTGAAAAACGTCGGTCGTGCCGATGTAGGTGAACGCGCCGCGCGGCACGGCAAAGATGCTCCGCTTGTCCGGCGCGCGCAGGATCAGCGTGGCGTTGACCGGCACCCGCGCGCGGGGGAGCACCAGATGGATGCCCCGGCTGAGCGAAAGGCGGGTATCGCTCTCCCCCGCTTCCAGCGCCCGCACCCGATCGACCCACGCCCCCGCCGCGTTGACGACCAGCTTCGCGCGGACCCGTGCCCCCAGCGCCTCGCCCTCCAGCGTGGAGCGCGCGACGAGGCCGTCACCGGTCAGTTCCGTCGCCGCCGCATAATTGACGACCACCGCGCCCGCCGCCTGCGCGGCGCGGATATTCGCCAGCACCAGCCGCGCGTCATCGGTCAGGAATTCGGGATAGAGGATCGCGCCGTTGAGACCATCGGTACGCATCAGCGGCTCGCGCCGGCGCAGTTCCGCAAGGCCGATCGCCTTGTGCCGTTCGGCTTCGGGCACACCGCCCAGCTTTTCGAACGTCCACAGCCCGGCGCGCAGCTTGGCCGCCATCGCCATCGACACGGTGGGGATCAGGAACGGCGTCAGTCGCGCGAGATGCGGCGCGATGCGGCGCAGGATCTGCCGCTCCGACGCCGCCTCCTTGACGAGCGCCACATCGCCCTGCGCCAGATAGCGCAAGCCGCCATGGATCATCTTGGAGCTGCGGCTGCTGGTGCCGCTGGCGTAATCGCGCGCTTCCACCAGCGCCACAGAAAGGCCGCGCATCGCCGCGTCGCGGGCAATGCCGGCACCGGTGATGCCGCCGCCGATCACCGCAAGATCGAACACGCCCGCTTCCAGCCGCTCGAAAGTGGCGCACCGCGTCCGCGAGTCAAGGGAGGTGCCGTTCATGCGCTGTACGCTATGCGAATGTCTGCTGCCTTGGTAATGCAAAACAGGAATGATATGGTGACCATCGATGAACCTGCGCCGGCTACGCCATTTCGAAACGCTCTACCGCATCGGCAATTTCGCCCGTGCGGCGGACGAGCTTGGCCTGACCCAGTCGGCGCTGACGCGATCGATCCAGAAACTGGAAGGCGAACTGGATGCCCCGCTGTTCGACCGCACGACGCACTATGTCCGGCCGACCGGAGCCGCCGAACGCCTGATCCGCTCCGCGCGCGACGTGATCGCCGCCGCCGCCAATCTCGAACAGGAAGCGCGCGGCCTGAAGCAGCCGACCACCGGCACCGTCCGCATCGGCGCCGGCCCCTATCCCCTGCAACCCCTGCTGACCGATGCGATCATCCGTTTCGCGCGCGATCACCCGGCGGTGCGCGTCACCGTGACCGGGGGGCCATCGGAGCAACTGCTGGAAACGCTGGTGGACCGGCGCCTCGATCTGGTGGTGTGCGATCGCGCCAAGTTCGCGACATCGGGCCATGCCGACGAGGTGCTGTGCATTCCCCTGCCGTCCGAACCGCTGGTGGTGGTCTGCCGGGCGGATCACCCCCTGCTGGCCACTGAAGGACGGCCGGACACGGCGGCGTGGCGCTGGGCCTTGCCCCGCCCCGCACCGGGCAGCAACTTCCCGCGTGCCCTGCGCGCGCGCTTCGCCGCCGGTCTGTTCCCCGATTACGAACTGGATTCCACCGCCGCCTGCCTCGACATGGCGCGCAGCGGCCTGGCCATCACCGTGGTGCCGCGATCGCTGGCCGCCCGCGCCTGCGCCGACGGCACACTGGCCACGCTGGCGCTGCCGGAGGGCGAACAGACGCGCGACGCCATCCACCTGCTGCGCAACCGCAGCCGCAGCGCGCTGGTTTCCGCCTTCGTGACCATCCTGCGGGGTACGGCCTAGGTCAGTCCCCGGCTGACCAGGCATTCCTGCACCGCACGCTCGGCCTCGTCGATCGCGACATTGGTGAACGCCGCCGCGCCGGCGTCGGCATTGGCGATGGCGATGCGTCCAAGCGGGCGACGACCGATGACATGCGGGCGCTGCGCATCGGGCATGTCCGGATCGCCCAGCGTGTCGTAGGTGTAGGCATAGCCATGCGGCCAGCGGTTGACCGTGATCGCCAGGATGTCGCGCCGGGCATCGAACCCGCCCGCGCCCAGCATCCGCTGGAGCTGCGCGCGGATTTCCCACTCGATCGTTGCGAACGGCGTCGCCAGCATGTCCGCGCGGCCGGCGCGGTTCTGGTCCTTGCGCGGCAGGCCCGGCTGGTTGGGGTTGCGCACCATGTGCACCACCACCGGTTCGGACGGGTCCATCGCGCTGGCATAGCCGCCGATCGCCATCGCCGTATCGAGCGAGGCCGAGGTATGATAGCCGTTGGGCGCGCTGATCGACCGCACCCCCAGCGCCTTCCACGCCTTCCAGTCGCGCAGCAGGACGTTCGTGTACTGCATTGGCACCTTGGACGGATAACGCAGCGCCGCTTTCTGCTCCTCCGGCAATTCGGGCGCGATATGCGGGATGATGTTGTTGAAGCAGGCCAGGATCACGTTCGCGCCGGTGACCGACCGGGGCTTGCCATCCTGCATATAGACCACCCGCACCGCCTTCTCGGTCAGCACGGTGGGCGTGCCGAGATGCTCGACGCGGATCGCCGTGCTGCCCAGCCGCACGCGCGTCTTGTTGTCGGGCCGATCCAGCGCCGCATAGTCGGCCGGCGCGCGCACGATCGTCTCCTGGTCAAGCGCGGCGGGGCCGAACACACCGGGAACCAGGCGGTTGACCAGCAGGCGCGCGATCGAGGCGTTACCATCGGGAAAGTGGAAATGCTCCGCCTCCGCCTCGATCGGATGCGGCAGCGCCATGCCCGCGAAACCGGGCGACCGGCCGCCGCGCGCGGCGGTATAGGCGGGGCAGGTATCGACGCGCATGTTGTTGCGGAAAGCCATCCCGGCGAACCACGGCAGGCTTTCGGGCAGCAGCCGCGCGTGCTTCAGCAGAAAATCCGCGTAGCTCATGTGCTGGAGCGCGGCGACTTTCGCCTCGGGCGCGAGAGCGGGCAGGTAATCGACCTTCTCGGTATAGAGCCGCGTCAGGTCCGCGCGCACCGCCGGGCTCAGCGGCGCGGCGGCGAAGAATTCCGCCCACGGCCGCCGGTTCATGCCCGCGACGGTGCGATCCGCGCCGAAGTGCTCCTTGTCGAAGAACGCCCCCTGCCCCAGGCCCGCATAGACCTGCGCCGAGCGGTCGTAGCGCGCGTACGTCGATGGCACGACGCCCAGGTCCGCGAGCAGCGCCTTGGACGAATGGCTGTAGGGGAACGGCGTCTCGATGCTCATCGTGCCGCCGTAAGCCAGGATCGTGCGCCCTTCGTGCCGGAACTCGTTGCGCTTGGCATGGCCACCGAAATCGTCGTGATTGTCCAGCACCAGCACGCGCACGTCCGGCCCCAGCGCCTTGCGATAGAACCACGCGGCGGAAAGGCCCGATATGCCCCCGCCGACCACCACCAGATCGTAATGCTCGCCGGTATCGTCCGCCGCGACGGGGCCGGTGAAACCGCCATCGCGCGCCAGGTGCGCGACCTCGAAAGAACCGGGATACTGTCCGCGCAGGCCGGTCCGCAACGGCGGATAGGATGCGGCGTCAGGCGCGAGGCCAACCGCAAGCGTCTGCCCGGAGGCGGTAGCCGGCATGGCGCCCACCGCCGTCGCCACGGCCATGCCCTGAATGAAATCCCGGCGCGCGATGGGCCGATCCATCCCCAGCCGCCGCGCTTCCCCGTCGCCCATCGCCATACCCCCGCAAGCTCTGCGAGGATCAAGCCTGCTTAATCCGCTCCGGGCAAGTTCTTATCGGGCGACCGGGTTTGGGCCGGCTATCCCAGCCGCTCGAACACCCGCTTCAACACATCGTTGAGATGGGCCTCGTCTTCGGCGGGAATGTCGTGAAACACGGTCTGGTAGATGGCGTTGGCCACGGTCCACGCCCGATCGCACGCTTCCTGTCCCGCCGGCGTCAGCGACACGTCTGTATAACGCGCATCGGACGCGCGCGGCGCGCATTGCACCAGGCCGTCCGCTTCCATGCGCTGGATCAGCTTGAGCATCGTCGGCAACTTCACGATGGCGAGGTCGGCGATCTCGCTCACGCCAAGCTGGCGGTTGCCGACCGACATCAGCACGCGCCAGCGCGCGACATCCAGCCCCTCGCGCTTCAGGTGCAGTTCCAGCTTGCGCAGATAGCGGCCCACCGCCTGCGTCATCCAGAAGAACGGCCAACCGCGCGGGTCGAAATGCGCGGGGCGCGAAGCAGGCGAACTCTCTGTCATGTCCGCGCGTTTGCCGCCGGGCGCGCCGGATTGCAACGACCGCCTCAATAGAGGTCGTAGATGCCCGGATCGACGGCAAGGACCGGGACCATCCGTTCCATCGGAACACGCGGGGCATAGGTGTCCGCTGCGAAGCGGAAGGTGACCTCGCCATCGGCGCCGAAATCGAACGCGGCGGGATCGACCGCCAGCGCGGGCGCCAGATCGTCCATCGTGACGCGCACTTGCGAACCGATCCGCGTCAGGTCGTACAGTTCGCGGGCAAAGGCATAGGGCATGCGGATGCACCCGTGGCTGGCGGGATGGCCCGGATTGTGGCCGGCATGCAGCGCGATGCCGGTCCAGGTCAGCCGCTGCATGAACGGCATGGGCGCGTTGCTGTAGAGGTTGGAACGATGCCATTTCTGCTTCTGCAGAACCGCGTACACGCCTTCGGGCGTGCTGTGCCCCTTCCTGCCCGTGGACACGGACGCCATGCCGATCACTCGCTCACCGGCATAGACCGTCAGCGTCTGCCGCCGCAGGCCGACGACGATGTGAACCGGATCGCTCCACGGCCCTTCGTCCAGCCAATAAGTGCCGGGCGCGGGCGGAGGTGCGGTAACCACAATGTCGCTGGGCTGCGGGGCGGACGGCTGCGCGGACCGGGGTGCCGTCTGGGCCATACCGGGCCGCGCCGAGACCAGCGCAAGCAACGCCAACGCCGCCGCAGATCGGAACCCCGTCGTGACCATGGAATTCTGTTAACCATGCCGGTGACCGAAGTCACCAGCAGGTTAGCATTTCCACCGCCGCGGAACGAAATTCCCGGCGACGCCATCCTCACCGCATGTAGAGGCCGCCGTTGATGTCGATGGTGGCGCCGGTGATGAAGGTGGCGTCGCGCGCGCAGAGGCGAACCGCCATCGAGGCGATGAACGCGGGATCGCCGATCTGGCCGACGGGGACGTTGGTCAGGAACTGCGCCATGCGATCCGCCGGCACCGTGCGGTGCACCATCGGCGTATCGAGCGGCCCCGGCGCGATCGCGTTGACCGTGATCCCGAACGGCGCAAGATCGCGCGCGAAGACCTTGGTCATCGTGATGATCCCGCCTTTCGACACCGCATAGTGCGCGCCGGTGGCCGTGCCGCCGTTCTGTCCGGCCAGCGAGGCGAGATTGACGATCCGGCCATAGCCCGCCGCCTTGAACGCGCGCGCGAAGACCTGGCTGCCGACAAAGGTGCCGCGCAGATTGACCGCCAGCACGGCGTCGAATTCGTCGGGCGTGATGTCGAGCACCGGGCGGGCCACGGTCAGCGCGGCGTTGTTCACCAGCGCTTCCACGCTGCCCCAGCGCGCAGCGAGCAGGCCGTGCGCCGCCTCGAACGCGGCCTGACCGCGCACGTCGAGCGCGATGCCCGTCGCGGTGGCGCCACTGGCGTCAAGTTCGCGCGCCAGCGCCGCCGCGCCGTCCGCATCGATATCGCCGATGCCCACGTTGTAGCCGGCCTCATGAAATGCACGGGCAATCGCCGCGCCAAGGCCGCTCGCGCCGCCGGTGACCAGTACGGTATCGCGCTTCACAGCAGGTATCCTATGCCAAACAGATCCTCGTCGGAATTGAGCAACAGGATGGACTTGCCCGCCATCCGGAGGCCCGCATCGGTGCGGACGAGCCTGTAGGTCACGTCCGCCGCCAGCGTGCGGGTGCGGCCATACTTGTATTCGACAAGAATCTGCGCGCAGCGCACGGTCAGGGCGCCGGGCGCGCTTTCCTCCACCACGAAGCGCGAGGCGGAACGCACCGTCCGCGCCGGCGGGGCCGACGACATCGAGAAGCCCGAGAGCAGCCGCTTGACCCGCGCTTCGCGCATCGTCGCGTCGTCATAGGCGATGTTCAGCGCATCGACCGGATCGCTGGCATCGCGGTCGATCGGGATCACGTAGTGCCCGCCCGCCCATAACGGCAGCCATTCCTTGTAGGCCAGCCGGTCGAGCAGTTCGCCTTCCGCCCAGATGAAGGCGGCGGCCTCGTCCAAGCCGATCGCGGCTGTGATCGTTGCCGAAGTGCTCATGCTTCCATCATCCTCTTCCACATCCGGTAGGCCGCGCGCATCCCCGTTTCGGAGGACACGTCGCCCGCGTTATGGCCCGGCTCGGCCACGCCATCGGGCGCGGCCACGCCGCGATTGACCATGATCCACACATCCTGCCCGGCCTGCGCGCCGCGCTGGACGCGCTCCCAGCCTTCGGCGTCGTCGGGCGTGCCGAAGCCCATCGGCCCCTGGAAATGCTCGTGCAGCCGCAGGCGCATCCGGTTGGCGGGCGCGGGGCCGCCGTCCATGCCGATGGCGATGTGCTGGATCTCGGTCTCGTCCACGCTGACCGGCCGCAGCACGCGGAAGAACGCCATCGAACAGGCGATGTTGGGGAACATGTTGAGGTTGAACCCGGTGCCACCCACGGCGCGCACGACCTTGCGCACCAGCGCCTCGTCATGCCCCTCGGCGCGGAGTTCATCGGCCAGCGCGGCGAAGCGCTCGGGAATCGGCGCGTCGAGGTTGTCTTCCAGGTCGATGAGGTCGGGGATCATGACCATGACCGAGTGGCCGTTGCCGAGGTCCTCGACCCAGCCGCCCTGCCCCAGCACGTCGAACACGTCCTCGGTCTCTTCATCGAGACTGTCGAGGAAGGTCTTGTGGACGATCGGGAAGTGGTAGGCGTCCGTGGTGTTCTCGAGCTGGATCTTCCAGTTTCCGGGGAAGCGGAACTTGTGTTCGCCCAGCGCCTTCACGCCGAAGCCCGCGCCTTGCTTCATGAACAGGTCGATCCACTTGCGCGCCGGGCCGAGCCATTCCTCCAGCGGCATGATGTCATCGCGGAAAGTCGCGTAGATCATGCCGTTGTAGCTTTCGGTGCGCAGCGACAGCAGCGGAAACTCGTCCTTGTCGAAATCGGCGGGATAGCCCTTGGCGTGCGGCACCATGCGCAGCGCGCCATCGGGGGCATAGCTCCAGCCGTGGTAGGGGCACACGAAGACCGAGGCCTTGCCCTTCTTCTTCTCGCAGACGCTGGCCGCGCGATGGCGGCAACGGTTGAGTAGCACGTGGACTTCGCCTGCCTTGTCGCGCGTGACGATCACCGGCTCCAGCCCGACATGGGCGGTCTTGAACGTGTTGGGGCCGGGCAGTTCGCTGGCGTGCGCCACCCAGACCCAGCTGTTCTTGAAAATCCGGTCCATCTCCGCGTCGAACAGGGCGGGATCGGTGTAGAGGCTGGTGTGAACGCGGTCTTCGCGCACCAGTTCGTTCGCTGGATCAGTCATGCGGACCTCCTTGCGGGCTGGAACAAAGGAATGGTCGGAACGTCACGCCGGGATCACCAGCTCGCGCCCGATCCGCGCTTCGACGCGCATGTAGCGCCACAGGCGATGCTCCCCGACCTCGATCGTGCGGAACAGGTTGCACGCTGCGACGACCGTCTCGCGATCGGGCACTTCGGCGAGGATGTAGAACGTCCACGGCCAGCCGTTGGGCGATGTGCCGACCATGGTCTGATCGTCGTCGATCGTGCCGAGCACGGTTACGCCCGGCAGATCGCGGATGCCCTTCAGCATCTCGCCGGTCGCCTGCCAGACCTTGCCGATCTCGGCCGCAGGAAGGTCGAAGAAGTTCTGGAGCACGGCGCCGCAGAACAGGACGCGAAGCGGGGGGTTGGTATCGGTCATTTCGGGGATCCTTGCTGAAGGTCTGGAATGGAGGTGCTCACGGGAAACCGGCGGGGGCATCGAGGCCCAGCAGCACGCGGCCGGCGTTCTGCCAGGTGCCGTCGGAGAGGAAGGCGTGCTGGGGCACGACCATCGCATCCTGCAGGTGGCGGGCGATCGGGTGGTTCGTGGCGATGCCGGTGGTGCCGCTCAGGCGATAGACCGCCTGCGCCACGTCGGCGCCCACCCGCGCCGCCTGCGTCGAGGCAAGGCGAAGCAGGGCGCGTGTTTCGATGCTGAGATCGTCGCCGGCGACCAGCGTGTCATAGGCTTCCTCGGTGATCTCGTAGAAGAACGCCCGCGCCGAGCGCAGCGCCGCTTCTGCCTTGGCCACGTCGGCCTGCAGATAGGCTCGGTCCGCCAGCGTGGGCGCGCCGGTGATCGAGGTGCGCCCGCCCGCCATCTCGATCAGGCAATCGAGCGCGCCGCGCGCCGTGCCGAGCGCAACCACCGAGAGCACTTGCGCCGCCAGCGGCATCGAGGGATAGCGGTAGAGCGGCGTATCGAGGCTGGAAGCGCCGCCGCGCACGAACGTCCATTCCTCCGGCACGACCACCTTGTCGACCACCATGTCGTGGCTGCCGGTGCCCTTGAGGCCGTTGACGTCCCAGTTGCGCTCGATCGTGACCTTGTCCGCCGGCATCACCGCAATCAGCGGAAGCCCGGCATAGGGACCGCTGTTCGCGCCGTTTTCCACCTTGATGCCCACGCCGATCAGGTCGGCCCCGGTCGAGCCGCTGCCCCACGACCAGCGGCCCGAGACTTCCAGCCCGCCATCGACCGGCACGGCCCGCTGCGGCGGATAGATGCCGCCGGCAAAGATCACGTCCGGCCCGTTGGCATACATCTTTTCGAGCGTCGGCAGCGGCAGCGCGGACAGATAGACCGCCGAGAAGCCGAAGCTCGCGACCCAGCCCGAGGAGCCATCGACCTGGCTGATCGTTTCGATCAGGCGCAGGAAGCTCGCGGGCGACATCTCGTCACCGCCGAAGCGCTTTGCCACCATGGCGCGATAGATGCCGGCCTCGCGCATCAGGCGGACCACGTCCGCGCTGACCTGCTGGTTTTCGGAAAACGACTCGCGCTGTTCGCGCACCGCGCACAGCAGGCGATCCAGCGCGTTTACGTCCTTGCGGACATCGAGTGCCACGTTCATCAGGCCTGCTCCTCTCGTTGCAGATAGGTTGGAATATCCAGCGACGGCGCCAGTGCGCGCGCCGCGGCACACAGCGCGGCGTCCCCGCCGATGCGGCCGACCAGCTGGATGCCGATCGGAAGTCCGGTAGGCGTCGCCACCGGGATCGACAGCGCGGGATGGCCGGACAGGTTGAACTGCCGCACCAGCGCGGTCAGCTTGAGCATGGCGGCCGCGTCGGCGGCTTCCTCCAGCGTCGGCACGAACACCGGCATCGTCGGCAGGACCAGCGCATCGACGCCTTCCAGCGCGGCATCGACTTCGCCGCGGAAGCGCGCGCGTACCTGTTCGGCCCTCGCCAGATCGTCGGCGTTGACCTTGCTGGCATTGAGCAGGCGCTGGCGCACGTCGTCGCCCATGTCCGGGGATGCGACAAGCGATCCGAACGCCGCCCAGGTTTCCGCGCCGATAATGGCGATATTGGCGGCGAACGCATCGTCCATGCCCGGCAGCGTTCTTTCCTTGAGATGTGCGGCGGAGCCAGCGAGCGCCGCATCGAAGGCATGCGCGACCGCCGGATCGGCGGTGCAGGCGACGCGTCCCAGCCGGATGGCCGAAGGCGTTTCCACAGCCTGAAACGTCGGGTCGATGATCGCCATCGCCTGCTCCAGCATCGCCATGCTGAGGGCAAACGGGCCGACGCAATCGAGCGAGGAGACCGCCGGGTGCGCGCCCCGCCGGCTGACACGGCCGAACGTGGGCTTGAGGCCGAACACGCCGCAGCAAGCGGCCGGTGTGCGGATCGATCCGCCGGTGTCGGTGCCCAGCGCGAAATCGCACAGCCCGGCCGCGACCGCCGCGGCCGAACCGCTGGAGGAGCCGCCAGGGACGTGGCCGGGATACAGGGGATTGGCCGGCGTTCCGGTCCAGCCGTTTACGCCGGTCACGCCATAGGCCAGCTCGTGCATGTTGGCCTTGCCAATGATCCGGCAACCGGCATCGAGCACGGCCTGCACCACATCAGCATGGCGCGCGGCCGGGGGCGCATCCGCCAGCGCGGCGCTGCCACCCCGCGTGGGATAGCCCGCGATGTCGAGCGAATCCTTGACCGCGACCCGCAGTCCGTCGCCGCCAAGCGACATCGCCTGAATGATGATGGCGTCCGCCATGTCCGTCGGTTTCTCCCCGTTATGACGAAGAGCTTACCCCAGATACTTGAATATTCAAGTATCATAATATGCTTTAGATTCAGTGCTATAGTGAAAAGGGTGCGACCCGCACGAATCATCGTTCCGATGTGTCGGTATCCTCCCGCGCGACCGGCGGATGGGACGCGCCAGACCGGACGAACGCCTCGCGGGCAGACCTAAACGCCCGCCCGGAAACGCCGGCCGACGCTCGCGAAGTCGGACGCGCGAACCGTCCGCACCCATTGGGCCAAGCGGACGGAGCGTGGCAGTTCAAGGCCAAGGTCGACCAGCAGTTCGTCGACATGGTGGATCGAGAACGGCACGATATTGGTGCCCTTGCAATGGCGGCCGCCGGTGCGCGCGTCCATCCACGCCAGCCGCCGGTCGATATCGGCACCCTGCGCCGGTTCATCGGGCAAGGTGAGCCGGCCGGTCAGCAGCGCGGCGATCCAGATCGCGCCCATTTCGGCGTTGAGCTGGCAGAAGAACGACGAATTGTAGCCGTTGAACAGCAGGCGCGGCACGCCCAGCGGCACCATCGAGCGGTACAGACGGAAATTGCCCTGACGGTCGGTCACCCTGGCGCGCGTCGCATCGGGCAGGAAATCGACGCGCTGATGCCAGCCCGTGCCGCAGATCACCAGATCGGCGGGCAGGTCGCGGCCGTTAGACAGCGTCGCGCGGCCGGGCGCCAAAAGGACGATCTCGGCATCGCGCTCGAACCCGAGCCGGCCGCTGGCCACCTTGTCGTAGAAGCCGTCGCTGACGAGGCTGACCGTGCTGCGCGCGATGGTTTCCAGCGGCGTTCCGGGGTCCAGCCCGATCCGCTTGAGGCCAAGCTGGCGGCCGATCACGCCCTGCACCGTGGCCAGCAAGGCATTGCGGATGAATTTTCCGAACCCGAGCAGGCCGGAGCCGTGCAGGAAGGCCTCGAACCCCTTGAGTTCCATCCACGGAAAGAGCCCCTCGCCCAGCCGGTTTAGGAACAGGTGCTTGAAATTGAGGACATTGCCGATGCGCTTCGGAATCTTCCAGATCAGATGGCGCACCACCATCGTGGTGCTCGCGCTGCGCGCAGCGATGGCGTTGGCGACATCGCACGAAGACTTGCCGTAGCCCACCACCAGCACATGGCGACCGCTGGCCTGGGCGGGATCGGTGAACTGGCTGGTATGCAGCACCCGGCCCCCCGCCGCCTCGAACGCGTCCGTACCCGGAAACGGCGGCACCGCAGGGATGGAGAAGATCCCGTTGCACAGGATCAGCCAGTCGAACGACTGTTCCGTCTCGCCGCCGGGGCCGGCAAGCTTCAGGGTCCAGCCCGGCGCATCCGCGCGTTCGCGCGTCGCCAGGACAGTGTGCGAAAAGCGGATGCGGGGCGTTACTCCGAAATGATCGGCATAGCTCGCCAGATAGGCCTGCATCTGCGCGCCCGACGGCCATTCCGGATAGTCATCGGGCATCGGCCAGTCGGAAAAGGCGTAAGTCTCGCGCGGGTTCTGCGTGGTCAGGCCCGGATAACGGCGCGAGGATGACCACACCCCGCCGAGGTCCGGCTCCTTTTCGAACACCGTCACCTCGAACCCGAGCGCGGCCAGCGTCTTGGCGGTGCACAGCCCGGCAATGCCCGCACCCACGATCGCGATTGTTCCTGCCATCCTGTCTATCCCCTATGCGACAGGACATCGGGTAGGGTTTCGCGGCGCGGGCGGCCTATGCGCCCAGTGCGTGGATTGTGCGCGGGCGGCAGCATTTGCACGGCACGCCCGCGCCGCCTGCGGCAAACGCATGCAAAGTCGCACTGGGCGCACATTGCCTGCAGCCGCTGAATATTCCCCCGCGCCAACCCGTGACGAGATGCACCCCACTCCGTCGACCGAACGGATCAAGCGATCTTCCATGATCCCTGGGGGGAAATATGACTGCTCTGTTCAATGGCCCGCGCCTTGCGGGATTGCTCGTATCCCTTTCCACATCCGTGGCCCTGCCCGGCATCGCCATGGCGCAGGCGGCCGCACCTGCCACCGAAAGCGCGTCCGCGGCCGATCCGCTGGCCGGCGACATCGTGGTCACGGCCCGCAAGCGCGAGGAAAGCGCGCAATCCGTCCCGCTGGCCATCTCCGCCTTCTCGGGCGCGGCGATCGAGGCGCGCGGCGTGCAGAAGATCGATGGCCTTGCCAGCTTCACCCCGAACATGACCTTGCAGAACAACCCCAGCTTCGGCGGTGCGGGATCGTCGGCGGCGATCTACATTCGCGGGATCGGGCAGAAGGAATTCCTGCCCACCACCGAACCCGGCGTGGGCGTCTATGTCGATGGCGTCTATGTCGCCCGTTCGGTCGGCGCACTGCTCGATCTGGTCGACGTCGAACGTGTCGAGATCCTGCGCGGGCCGCAAGGCACGCTGTTCGGCCGCAATACTATCGGCGGCGCGATCAGCATCACCACGAAAAAGCCGGATGAAACGCCATCGGGCAACCTGCAGGTCACGACCGGCCGCTTCAGCCGCATCGACGTGAAGGCGAGCGCCAACATCCCGCTTTCGGACACGCTGTTCTCCAAGGTCACCGTCGCCACCTTCAACCGCGATGGCTACGTCAGGCACCTCGTCGATGGCCGCGAGTTGGGCGATGTCGGCACGCTGACCGGCCGGTTCGACCTGCGCTGGAAGCCAAGCAGCACGTTCGAGGTCAATCTTGCGGTGGAAGGAACGCGCGATCGCACCAACGGCCCGGCTTTCGTGCTCTCGGGCGTCACGTACAAGTCCGCCATCTTCAACCCGCAGAACCTGCCGATGCTGCCACCCGGCAGCCCGGCCACGGCGGGCGCCTATGTGCTGAATCCGCCGTTCGATGCGCCCACCGACAACTTTACGCTGCTGCACAACTATTTCGCCACGCTGCTGGGCGGGCAGCCGTGCTTCGCGTTCGCGCCCTACAGCCCACAAGGCAATGCCGCGGCCTGCTTCAGCAACCGCTTTATCGTGGGCGACGGCGCCGATGCCGGCACGGGCCCGCAATATGCGAGGAACGACCTGTGGGGGGCGCAGGCCGTGATCGATTGGGATCTCGGCCCGGTGCAACTGAAGTCGATCACCGCCTACCGCCACGTCAGCGGCGATTATGCCCGCGATGGCGATCATTCGCCGTTCACGATCCTGCACCTGGCGGACATCCTCAAGCAGCACCAGTTCAGTCAGGAACTGCAGGTGCTGGGCAATACCGCGGACGACACGCTGAAATACGTGGTCGGCCTCTATTACTTCAACGAGAACGGCAACAATATCAATAATCTGGACTTTACGCCGGTGACCTTCCGGTCAGGCGGCAAGTTCGCCACGAAAAGCTATGCCGCGTTCGGACAGGCAACCTGGACGCCGATCCCGCTGATCGATCTGACGGTGGGCCTTCGCTACACCAAGGACAAGAAGTCGTTCCTTCCCGATCAGGAAATCCTGGTCGACAAGACCGGCGGCGCACTGATCGCAGCCAGCCCGAACACCCCGCAGACGCGCGTGCTGCCCTATGTCACCGCCTATCGCAACGAGGATGCGGTAACGCCCAGCGCCAATATCGCGTTCCATGTGGCGGACAACGTGCTGGCCTATGCCTCGTTCTCGAAAGGGTTCAAGAGCGGCGGATTCGTCCAGCGCGTGTTCCCGCCGCAGGCGAATATTCCCCAGTTCGGCGCGGAAAAGGCCACGGCCTATGAAATCGGCTTCAAGTCGAAGCTGTTCAACCGCCGCCTGACGCTGAACGGCGCCCTGTTCCTGACCAAGTACGATGAACTGCAGGTGCAGGTCTTCACCGGCATCGCGCCGGTCACCAAGAACGCGGCTTCGGCCGAGATCAAGGGGCTGGAACTGGAGGGCCGCCTCGACGCCGGCGCCGGCTGGTTCCTGGAGGGCAGCCTGGGCTATCTGCACCCCCGGTTCACCGCGATCGATCCCGCCGCCGCCGAAATCACGCTGGCATCGAAGTTCGAACGCGTTTCCAACTGGAGCCTGAGCGGCGCTGTCTCCAAGAGCGTGGAACTCGCAAACGGCGGCAACGTGCGGGCGCGGGTCGACTGGTCGTACCGTTCGGGCGCCTACATGGACGCGCTCAATTCGCCTGAACTCTACCAGCCGGGCTACAGCCTGTTCAACGCCAACGTGACCTACACTTTCCCCGGCGAAAAGGTTTCGGTCTTCGCGGGCGTGACCAACCTGACCGACAAGCAGTACCTTCAGACCGGGGTCTATGGCGCATCGTTCGGGCTCTACGAAAAACTCTACGCACGGCCGCGCGAATGGTCGGCCGGCCTCAAGTGGTCGTTCTGACCATGGCGCGGTACGAAGAACTGGCGGGGCGCGCCGCCATCATCGCCGGGGGCGCCACCCTGATCGGGGTGGCGGTCGCCCGCGCCTTCCTCGCGCAAGGCGTCCGGGTGGTCATCGCGGATATCGACCGCGCAGGCGGCGAGCGCGCCGAAGCCGATCTCGGCTCCGAGGCCCTGTTCGTCGAAACCGACGTCACGTCCGATACGGCGATCGAAGCCTGCATCGCCCGCATGATCGCGCGGTTCGGGCGGCTGGACTTCCTCGTCAACGTGACGACCTCCTACCTCGACGACGGGCTGGCGACGAAGCGTGAAACCTGGCTCAAGGCGCTCGACATCGGGCTGGTCGGTGGCGCGATGTTCGCGCAACTGGCGCAGGAACACCTTGCCGCCCATGCCGGCGCAATCGTCAACTTCTCCAGCGTCAGCGGCCATCGCGCGCAGAAGGGACGCTTCGTCTATCCGGCGATCAAGGCTGCCGTGGCGCAGCTCACGCGCAGCCAGGCGCTGGAATTCGCGCGCCGTGGCGTGCGTGTCAACGCGGTGACGCCGGCATGGACGTGGTCCAACGCCATCCTTGCCATGAGCGCGGACGATCGGGCGAAAGCCGATGCGGTGGGCGGGGTGTTCCACATGCCCGGCCGGATCGCCGACGCGGCGGAAGTGGCGGACGTGGTAGTCTTCCTCTGCTCGGACGCGGCGCGTTTCATGAACGGCGCGGAAGTGGCCGTGGATGGCGGCTATCTGGCGCTGGGGCCGGAACAGCGCGACGATCCGATCGCCCGGCTGATGACCGCATAATCCCCGATCCGCGCCACGCCTGTCGCATCGGTGACATGCCAGCGCGGAAAGCAGCCTTCGGGCGCAGAATTCAGGGGTTCGCGCCTCGTCCCTGCCCATTGACTCTCCACGGTGCCCGTATGATCCTGACTGTCAAAACAGGGAGCAAAATCACGAGAGGCAAAATCACGGGGGGAACAGTGGGCAGCGGTTCCATTTCGGGCCTTGGCGGCCAGATTGCCATGATGACGGGCGGCAATGCCTGCGAGACATTGCCGGGCTTTGCCGTCTTTTCGTCCAACAGCCTCAGCGAAGTGCGCGAGCACATCGCGCGGACCTATTGCCCGCACCACCTCTCGGTGGCGCGGCGCGGCGAGCGGCTCGACGCATGGCTCAACCACAAGCGCCTCAACGACATCGGCATCGGGGCGATGACCTATGGCGCGGAAGTCTCGATCGAAGGGATCGAGGACGAGGACATGCTGCTGCTGATGCAGCCGCTCGCGGGGGTGGCCGAGATCGGCACGCGCCAGGGAACCGTCCTGAGCACTCCGGCGATCGCTTCGGTGGTGAATACGCGCGATCTCAAACGGATGCACTGGTCCGCCGACTGCACGCAGCGCGTGGTCCAGATCAGCAACCGGGCGCTCGACCACCACGCCACGATGATGCTCGGCCGTCCGCTCAGCCGCGAACTCGAATTCGCGCAAGAGATGCCGGTCTGTGCCGAGAACGCGCACTGGTGGCACTATGCCTCGTTGCTCAGCATGGAACTTTCCGCCGCATCGGGAAGCGAAAGCCGCGCGGTGCTGGGAAGCCTTGAAACGCTGCTGATCCTGAAACTGCTGGAAAGCCACCCCAACAATTATTCGGAGCATCTGCGCCCGCAGCCGTGCAAGATTGCCCCGCACCACGTCCGCCGCGTGGAGCAGTTCATCATCGCCCATGCCGCCGAGCCGGTGACGCTGGACCAGTTGGTCGATGTGAGCGGCGTCAGCGCCCGTGCGCTGTTCGACGGCTTCCGCCGCTTTCGCGGCACCTCGCCGATGGCTTTCCTCAAGGCCGTGCGGCTGGAGCGCGCGCGGGACGATCTGCGCCAGGCAGAGCCGGGCACATCGGTTACGTCGGTTGCCTGCAAATGGGGCTTTTACCAGTTCGGCCGCTTTTCCGCGCAATATCGCAAGATGTTCGGCGAACTGCCTTCGGAAACGCTGCGCAACCTCAACTGAGGAAATCGAGCAGCGCGGCGTTGAACGCCGCGGGTTGTTCGATATTCGACAGATGCGCGGCGTCGAGCGTGACCAGTTGCGATCCCGCAATCCGGGCGGCAAGGACTTCGGCGTCGGCCGGCGGCGTGGCCGGGTCACGGGCGCCGGCGATCACCAGCGTGGGCAGGTCGATCAGGCCGATCACCGGGCGCATGTCCATGTCGCGGATCGCGGCGCAGCACCCGGCATAGCCCGCGGGCGACGTCGCCAGCAGTCCCTCGCGCACCGGTGCTATGCCGTCGGGCGCGGCGGCGCGGAATTCGGGGGTGAACCAGCGTTCGAGAATGGCCGAGGTCATCCCCGCCAAGCCGTTCTCCAGTACGCTGGCAATGCGCGACTGCCATCCCGAAGGCGGCCCCATGCAGGCAGCGGTGTTGGCCAGCACGAGCCGGTCGAACCGGTCGGGCGCATGGACGCCGAGCCACTGGCCGGTCATCCCGCCGAGCGACAGTCCGCAGAAATGCGCGCGTGCGATGCCAAGCGCATCCATCAGGTCGAGAACGTCGCGCCCCAGTCGGTCCAGCCCGTAGGCGCCGGCAGGAGCGTCGGAGCGGCCATGGCCGCGCGTGTCATAGCGCAGCACCCGGAAGCGGGCGGCCAGCGCCGCCACCTGCGCCGACCACATGTCCATCGCGGTGCCGAGCGAGTTGGACAGGATGACGACCGGCGCATCTCCCGCTCCGTCCTCCGGACCGTCCATGCGCCACGCGATCGCGCAACCATCGCCCACCGTCGCCATTCCCGTTTCGATCATGCCGCTCGTCTCCATCATTGCCAAAGGCGCAGGGACCACGCGCCGTCCCCACGGCGCATGGTCCCGGCAGTGCGATCGTTGCGCGGGATCAGGCCGCTACCGCCGGCGCGCGATGGCGGGCCATGAGTTCGGTTTCGGCGGTATCGGCGGCCGGGTGCAGCACGAAATCGAAAGCGATTTCACTGAACGGGCCGTTGAGGTTCTCGGCATGGATCGCTTCCGGTTCCTCGCGGCGCACGATCTCGGGGATGAGATCATCGTGCGTGGCGAAGGCGAAATCGTCGTGCAGATAGGGATCGCCGTTGATGTTGATCTGCGTGGTCAGATGGCGATGGCCCGGCGCGGACACGAAGAAATGGATATGCGCCGGACGGTTGCCATGGCGACCGATCGCCGAAAGCAGGCGATCCGTGCCGCCCTGCGGCGGAACCGAATAGCCCGATGGCACGATGCTGCGGAACTTGTAGCTGCCATCGGCGCCGGTCTCGATGCGGCGGCGGTTGTTGTAGGCCGTCTGCGAGGGATCGAACACCGAATAGCCGCCCTTGGTGTTGGCATGCCAGACATCGACGATCGCGCCGGCCACAGGCTTGCCATCGAGATCGAACACGCGCCCGTGCATGATCAGCGTCTCGCCCGTGTCGGTGCCATCGTCCAGCCGCGCGAAGCTCTTGGCCAGCGGCGCGCCGGGAACGTAGAGCGGGCCTTCGATCGTGCGCGGGGTGCCGCCCGCGATGCCGGCGGCCTTGTCGGCGCGGTCCATCCGGATGTCGAGGAAGTGATCGAAGCCGAGACCCGGCGCGATCAGCCCGAATTCCGGCGCGGCTTCCTGCAGGAAATGCAGCGCATGCCAGAATTCCTCGGCCGTCACGTCGAAATCGTCGATGGTGGTGAACAGGTCTGACACGATACGCCGCACGATCGCCTTGGTGCGCACGTCACCGCCAGCTTCGTCCACGCCGGCAATGCGGTCGAGATAGCTCTGCACGCCGGATTCCTGCACGAGTTGTGATGCCATGAAACCTCTCCTTGAGCTTGCGCGACCTCAGCGGTCGTCGCTGTGAATTGACGATGGATGGCGGCACAGCGCCGTCACCGTGATGTCCATGAAAGGGAACAGCGGCAGGCCGGTGAGGATGGCGTGAAGCTCCTCGTTGCTGGCCACATCGAAGATGCTGGTGTTGGCATAGGCGCCAACGTGCCGCCACAGATGCCGCCATGTGCCGGCCCGCTGCAGGTCTTCGGCCCGCGCCTTTTCCTCGGCCTTGAGCCGGTCGAACTCGGCCGGATCGAGATGCGCCGGCACCTTGACGAGCATTTCCACCTGAAAGAGCATGATTACCTCGCGACCTGGTTGAGCATGACGACGGTGCGCTCCGGCGCATCGCGGCGGAAGTGGCGGACCTTGTCCTCGTCAAGCTCGATCCCGAGCCCCGGCCCCTTCGGCACCGTCAGCGCGAAGTCCGCGTATTCGAGCGGCGTGGCGAGGATTTCCTCGGTCTGGAGCAGCGGCCCGAACAATTCGGTGCCCCATGCCAGCGTGGCGAACGTCGAACACAGGTGCGCCGCCGCCGCCGTGCCCACGCTGCCTTCCAGCATGGTGCCGCCATAGAGACCGATATGTGCCGCCTCCGCGATCGCCGCGACCTTGGCCGCCGCGATCAGCCCGCCGGCCTGCGCCGCCTTGATCGAGAAGGCATCCCCGGCGCGGATCGCCGCAAGATCGAAAGCGTCATGCGTGCCGCGCAATGCCTCGTCCGCCATGATCGCGATGGGGGCGCTGGCGGCAAGGCGCGCCATGCCGGCCCGGTCGGCGCGGGGCAGCGGCTGTTCGATCAGATCGATCCCCGCGTCCGCCAGCATCCGCGCACCCTTCCGCGCGGTCTGTTCGTCCCATGCCTGGTTGACGTCCACCCGCACCGAGGCGCTGGCGCCCAGCGCCCGCTTGATCGCCCCGGCATGGGCGACGTCGTCGGCCAGGGGACGCTTGCCGATCTTGAGCTTGAACACATTGTGCCGCCGGGCCGCGATCATCGCTTCGGCTTCGGCGATGTCCTGCGCGGTATTGCCGCTGGCCAGCGTCCACAGCACCGGCAGGCGATCGTGCTGGCGCCCGCCCAGCAGATCGGACAGCGGCACGCCGGCACGCCGCGCAACGCAATCGAGCAGCGCGGTTTCCACCGCGTTCTTGGCGAAGTGATTGCCCACGACGTTCTGCCGCAGCCGCGTCATCAGCGCGGCGGGCATCGTGGAATCCGCGCCGACCAGCAGCGGCGCGAAATAGGTGTCGATGGTGAGCTTGATGCTCTCGGGGCTTTCGTCGCCATAGGCAAGCCCGCCGATCGTCGTCCCTTCACCCAGCCCGGATACCCCGTCCGAACAGCGCACGCGCACAAGCACCATCGACTGCCGACTGATCGAGGTCATCGACAGCACATGCGGGCGGATCGTCGGGACATCGACGATCCAGGTATCAATTGTATCTATGGTCGCCAAAGGCCGAATCCTTTCCCAACCGCCATATATTGCGGCTCTTCTATTGACTCCCCCCGCGTTCGTGAAAGATCGTCTCGGTACGGATCGATACCTTTTGGATATGATATGGAACTGAGGCACCTCCGCTATTTCGTCGCCGTAGCCAACGAACAGAACTTCACGCGCGCGGCGGAACTGCTCAACGTGGCGCAGCCGCCGCTCAGCCGGCAGATCCGGCAACTGGAGGAGGAAATCGGCGCCGACCTCTTCGACCGCGATTCCCGCCCCGTGCGGCTGACCGAGGCCGGGCGGCTGCTTTACGAACATGCCGTGCCGCTGCTGGCGGGCGTCGACCAGTTGCGCGACATGATGCGCCGCTTCACCGGGCACGGGCAGCGGCGGTTCGTGATCGGCTTCGTCGGTTCCATCCTGTTCGGCCCCCTGCCCGAAGTGATCCGCCTGTTCCGCGACCGCGCCACCAATGTGGAGGTTTCCGTCCTCGAATGCACCACGACCGAACAGATCGCGGCGCTGAAGGAAGGACGCATCGACGCCGGCTTCGGGCGATTGCGCTTCGAGGACCCGGCCATCCGCCGAATCGTGCTGGCCGAGGAGAGGCTGCTGGCAGCCGTTCCAGCCGATCACCCCCTCGCCCTGGCGCGGCGCCCTGTCCATCTGGAAGACCTCGTCGGGCAGACCCTGATCGCCTATCCGCGGCCGGCCCGCCCGAGCTATGCCGACCAGGTCTTCAGCATCTTCCACGACGCCGGCCTGCAACCAAGCGGCGTGCAGGAAGTGCGCGAGCTCCAGACCGCGATCGGCCTTGTCGCCGCCCATGCCGGCTTCACCATCGTCCCGGAATCGGTGCAACGCTTCCGGCGTGACGACGTGGCCTATCTCCCCATCGCCGACAACACCGCGCGCTCGCCGATCATGATGATCCATCGCATGGGCGACATTTCAGCCGAACTGGCCCAGCTCATCGCGATCAGCCGCGACGTGCATGGGGTGCCGCGAGACTGAACCCACGCAGCGGAGCTCCGGGCATGGGACACCCGGTCGTCCTACGGCAGCGTTCCTACTCCTGCCATCCACCGCCCAGTGCGCGGAAGAGCTGAACCGTTGCCGTGGCCTGCGCCATGCGCGCCTGCTCCACCGCATCCTGGTCCGACAGCGCGGAAAGGCGCGCCTGCAACACATCGCCCAGCGTCATGCGGCCGGCACGATAGAGCGCGTCGGCCTGATCCGCGCGTTGCGTCGAAGTCGCCAGCGCCTGCTGCAATCCCGCAAGCCGCCCATCGAATCCCGCGCGCAGGCCATAGGCGCCTTCCACCTCCTCCAGCGCGGTAACCACCGCCTTGTCATGGCTGGCCATCGCCGCAGCCAGTTCCGCATCGCCCGTCGCCACGCGCGCCCTGAGGCGGCCGGCGTTGAATACCGGCACCCAGGCGGAGATGCCCGCCAGCCCGCCGGTGCCGCCGAAGCCCGGCAGCCCGCCAAGATCGATCCGCCCGTTCTGACCAAGGAACTGGATGCCGAAGCGCGGCAGAAGATCGGCCTTGGCGCTGCGCAACCGCGCCGCGCGCGCCGTGACCGCGAAGGCGGCGGCGCGCACGTCCGGGCGGCGGTCCAGCACGGTCGAGGGCAATTGCCCACCGGGCGGCGGCGGCACGGTCAGGCCATCGGCGGGGCCGGCCTCCACCGCCTGTTGGGGCGTCCCTCCGGCCAGTACCGCCAACCGGCGGCGGCGCACGTCGATCAAGGCCTCGATCGGGGCACGGCCGGCCCGCAAGGTCTCCAGCGCGGCACGGGCCTTGCTGACATCGGCGGCGGTCGCCGACCCCGAACGCATTCTCGCCCCGGCATAGGCGACAAGGCGCCCGGCGGTCGCCACGCTGGCATCCAGCAGCGCCAGCCGTCGACGCAGGCCCTGCAACTGCTGGTAGTTCTCGACGACATCGCCGACCACCAGCAGCCGCGCGCCGGCCTCGGTCTCGGCCGTGCCCAGCGCAAGCGCGCGCGCGGCGGCGACATCGGCGTGGCGTCCGCCGAACACGTCCGGTTCCCAGCTCGCGCCCAGGCCGACGGCGTACCCTCCGCCGGTCACGCCGTTGCCGGCGCCGGGCAGCGACGACACCAGCGTCCCCAGCGCCCCATCCAGCCCGCCGTCGCTGACGGTTCCGAACGCGGCGCCATGCGCGGCCACCGTCGGATAGAGCGCGGATTCGGCGACGGCGACCATCGCCCGCGCCGCCGCGACATTGGCGCGCGCGATGCGGATGTCGTGGTTGGCGGTCAGCGCGCGCTCCACCAGCCGATCGAGCGCAGGATCGCCCCAGGCCGTCCACCAGCGCCGCACGTCGTCGGTCCGCGCATCGGCATTGCCTTCCCCGTTCGCTTGCGGGGCATCGAACCGCGCGGGCGCGGCCACGGGAGCGACGGGCGGCAGGGCCGGCGGCGGGGCCACGCACGCCGCCAGCGGCAGCATCGCAAGCAGCGGAAGTGCAAGCGCCTTCATCTTCGATCGTCCCCGCATATCACCCCTGCCGCGCCAGCATCGCGCGGAAACGCTGCACGGCCAGCGTTACGAACAACGCACCCCAGCCGCAGATCAGCGCCAGTTCCGGCCAGATCACGTCCATGCCCGCGCCGCGATAGAGGATCGCCTTCGACAGCGTGACGAACTGCGTCGTCGGCAGGCACTCCGCCAGCGCCTTGATCGTCGGCGGCATGCTTTCCAATGGCGTGGCCGCTCCGGACAGCAGATAGGCGATCGCATAGACCGGCACCGCGAAAAGGCCGAATTGCGGCATGCTTGGCGCCATCGTGGCCATCCACATGCCAAGCGCGGTCACCGAGAACAGATAGATCAGCATCGAGCCGGCGAACAGGGCCAGCGACCCCGCCAGCGGAACGTCCAGCGCCCCATGGACCACGAACCACAGCGAGGCGACCGACGCGACAAGAATGACGAAACCGTTGGCCAGGATCTTGGCGAAGGCGATCTCGCTGGCGCGGACCGGCATGACCAGCAGGTGCTCGATCGTACCGTGTTCCCGCTCGCGGATCACCGCCGCCCCGACGAGGATGATCGCCAGCACGGTGACATCGGTGACGATCTGCATGACCGAGGTGTACCATGCGGAGGTCGCGTTGGGATTGAAGCGGATGCGGCTCGTCACGCGCAGCGGCAACTGTTCCATCAGCCCCCGCGCGCGGAGGAACTCCAGCGTCTCCTGCGCGAAGATCTGCTGGAAATACGAAGCGCCAAGCCCGGCCTGCGTCATCGCCGTGGCATCGACGAGCAATTGCACCGAAGGCGCGCGCCCGGCCAGGACATCGGCCTGGAAGCGTTCGGGAATCTCGATTACGAAGATATAGCGGCTGGCGTCCATCGCCGGCGCCACATCGGCGCGGGCGATGTCTTCGGGCGGCTTGAAATAGGGCGCCCGCACCGCATCGCGCAACTGGCGCGAAAGTTCGGAGCGATCGTTGTCGATGATCGCGACCGAGGCGTTGGAGACTTCGGCCTTCACCCCGTTGGCGACGACGACGATGGCCCCGGTGAAGGCGAACACGATCAGCAGGGCCAGCGTCACGTCCTTCATCAGGCTGCGCAGTTCCTTCGCGCCGAGCAGCCAGACGTTGAGAATCCAGCGCCTCATGCGTCCTGCTCGCGCAGCATCAGGCGGGCGGCGACAACATAGGCAAGCGCGAAGCCGCCCAGCGCAAGATAGGGTTCGGCGAAACTCGCCAGGCCCAGCCCCTTGGTGAACGTGCCCAGGCTGACGATCTGGAACCACGACGAGGGGAAACCGACGCCGATCCAGTAGCTGCCGCCGTCGAGCGTCGAGACCGGATAGAGCAGGCCGGAGAAATTGACCGACGGAATCAGGCAGATCAGCGAGGTCGCGAAAATGGCGGAAACCTGCGAGCGCACGAACGTGGAGATCATCAGGCCCAGCCCCGTCGCGGCAAGCAGGAACAGCAGCCCGCCGATGGTCAGGGCCAGCAGCGAGCCACGGAGCGGAACGCCCAGCACGGTGACGATGGTCGTCACCAGCAGGCCGAAGCTGACCATCGCCAGCGCCACGTATGGCGCCTGCTTGCCAAGCAGGAAGGCCCCGCCGCTCGCGGGCGAGGCATAGAAGTTGGTGATCGAGCCGATCTCCTTCTCCCGCACGATGCCCAGCGCGGTCAGCATCGCCGGGATCAGGATCAGCGTGAGCATCAGCACGCCCGGCGTGATCGCGTAGATGCTGCGGAATTCCTGATTGTAGATGAAACGCGGCTCGATCCCGAGCGGCAGCCCGGTTATCGGCGCGCCCGGCGTCGCGGCAAGCACCTCGGCGATATAGCCGGTCAGGATCGCTTCGCCGTAGGCGCGGGCGTTGGACGCCGGAAACGGGCTTCCGCCGTCGATGAGCAAGCCCACCTCCGGCCGCCGCCCCGCGGCAAGGTCGCGGCCGAACCCCGGCGGAATGTCGAGCACGAGTTGCACCGTCCCGTCGCGCAAGCCCCGCTCCGCATCGGCATCGCCCTGTGGCGGCGGCATCTCCCGGAAATAGCGCGAGCCCTGGAAATGACGGACGAGATCGCGGCTTGTCGCGGTGCGATCGTGGTCGAGCACGGCGAGGCGGATGTCCTGCACATCGAACGAGATGCTGAACGCGGCGATGCAGAGAAGCGCCATCGGGCCAGCCAGCGCGAAGACGAGCCGGGTCCGGTCTCGGAGCAGTTCCAGCGCCTCGCGCCGCGCGAAGGCCCAGGCGTAGGCGAACCAGCGGCCAAGGCCACCGGCGCGCGGCGCTGCAGGCGGCGCTCCGGCGACATCGGCCGGCTGCAATGCCGGCGCAGTGCCCGCATCGCCGCTCAGCACCGCGATGAACGCATCTTCCAGCCGCGTCACACCCTGTTCGCGAACGAGGTCGGCCGGCGCGCCGACCGCCAGCACTCTCCCGCGATGCATCAGCGAGATGCGGTCGCACCGCTCGGCCTCGTTCATGAAATGGGTCGAGACGAAGATGGTCACGCCCTCTTCGCGCGAAAGGCGGATCAGGTGGCGCCAGAACATGTCGCGGGCCGCCGGATCGACGCCCGAGGTCGGCTCGTCGAGGATCAGCACTTCCGGGCGGTGAAGGCAGGCCGCGGCAAGCTGAAGCCGCTGCCGGATACCCAGCGGCAGCGAGGAAGGCGGCGTATCGGCATGGTCGGCCAGCGCGAACTCCGCCATTGCCCGTTCCACCAGCGGTCCCGCCTCCGCGCGCGGCACCCGGTAGAGCCGCGCGTGCAGCGCCAGATTCTGCCGCACCGTCAGCTCCTCGTAGAGCGAGAACGCCTGCGACATGTAGCCCACGCGCATCCGCGTCGTCATGTCGCCGGGCGTGATCGTCTTGCCGAACAGCCGGGCGGCCCCGCTGGTCGCGTCGAGCAGGCCGGTCAGCATTTTCATCGTGGTCGTCTTGCCGCAGCCGTTCGAGCCGAGGAAACCGAAGATTTCGCCCTTGCCGATGCGGAAGTTGACGTGATCGACCGCGATGAAATCGCCGAATTGACGGACAAGATCGTGCGCCTCGATCGCGGGAGCGCCGCCCTCGTCACGCCACGGCGCCACCGCCAGCACTTCCTGCGAGGGCCGCCGCGCCTCGGGCAGCAGCCGGATATAGGCCTCCTCCAGCGTATCCGCGCCGGCTTGCTCCATGATTGCGCGCGTGCGCCCCTGCGCGATCACGCGGCCCGCGTCCATGGCGACGAGATGGTCGAAGCGTTCGGCTTCCTCCATATAGGCGGTCGACACCAGCACGGTGAGCGCGGGCCGCTCGGCGCGCAGCGCATCGACCAGTTCCCAGAACTGGCGGCGCGACAGGGGATCGACCCCGGTCGTCGGCTCGTCGAGGACGAGCAGGTCGGGATCGTGGACCAGCGCGCAGCACAGCCCCAGCTTCTGCTTCATGCCGCCGGAAAGCTTTCCCGCCGGCCGGTCGGGAAAGGGCGCCAGACCGGTCGCATCGAGCAGCCGCCGCATATGCGCGGCGCGCTCGGCGGCATCCAGCCCGAACAGGCGGCCGAAGAAATCGATGTTCTCGGCCACGGTCAGCGTCGGGTAGAGGTTCCGCCCCAGCCCCTGCGGCATATAGGCCACGCGCGACAGGAACCGGTCGCGTCCTTCCGCCTGCGAAAGGTCAAGCCCCAGCACCGACAGGCGCCCCCGCTGCAACTTCCGGACCCCGGCGACCAGCCCCAGCAGCGACGACTTGCCGACGCCATCGGGGCCGACCAGCGCGATCGCCTCCCCTTTCGGCAGGCGCAGGGATACGTCGTCGAGCGCCAGCACCGCGCCATAGCGATGCGTCACCCCGACGACGTCGATAGCCGCCGGCTCCCGTTCGTCCGGGGCGCGGTCGACCGCCACGATCACGGTTTCCGGGGCTTGAACGATGGCCAGGCCTGGCGGGGATCGGTCCTGACGAAGCCATCGGCGGTCATCCCCGCCTTGAGCCTGCCATCGAGACCGCGCGCCACGTCCGCCGGGATGCGCAGCTTGACGCGATAGGACAGCTTCTCGCGCTCGCTCTTCGTTTCGACGAACTTGGGCGTGAACTGCGCATCGGGCGCGATGAAACCGATCCGCGCCGGGATCGCCGTGTCGAAACCTTCCGGCAGCACCCGCGCCTCGTCACCGATCCTGAGCCGCGCCACGGTTTCGGCGGGCAGGAAAATCGTGAGGTAGACGTCCTCGGGATTGACCAGCGAGACGATCTTGCCCCCGGCCGGCAGCACGGTTCCCGGCTCGACGATGCGGTATTCGACACGGCCCGGCCCCGGCGCCCTGATCTTCAGGTCGGCAAGGACGGTGTCGATCTGGGCGATCTGCGCGTCGGCCTGCGCGATCGCGGTGCGCGCTTCGCTCACGCCGCCGCCCGCGGCCGTGACGCCCGCGCTCGCGGTATCAAACGCCACGCGGCGCTGCTCCAGTTCCACCGGCGAGACCATCGCCTGATCGCGCAGCTTCGCCGTTTCGCGCAGATCGATTCCCGCCAGACGGGCCTGGCCGGCGCGAACCGCGCGTTCCCCTTCCGCCCTCTCCACCGCGGCGGCCGCACGATCACGCGCCGCCCGCGCGCCGCGCAACTGCGCCAGCGTGTCCGCCGCGTCCTCCTCGGCGATCACGTCGCCCGCGTGGACAAGGTCCCCTTCCTGCACGCGCAGGGCCACGAGGCGCCCCGGATACTTCACCGCCACATCGGTCCGCGTCATTTCGATGCGCCCGTTGCCGCGCACGATGCCATCGGGAAGATCGCTGCCGCGCGTCGCCTGCCACCACGAGTAAAGGCCCGCCGCCAGCAGGACGACGATCACCGCCGGCACGATCCGGCGAACAAGACGCTTCATTGAACGGGCCTCCGGGGCGGCGAAACGACGGGAAATAAGGGCGAAACCATGTCAGGCCATCAGGTGCTGGCCGCTGTCGACCGGAATGACGGTGCCGGTAATCCGCCGCGCCGCGTCGCTGGCAAGGAACGCCGCCAGCGCGCCAACGTCGGCTATGTCGACAAGCTGGCCTTCAGGCACTTCGGACGCGGCGCGGTCGAGCAGTTCGTCGAACCGGTCGATCCCGCTGGCGGCGCGCGTCGCGATCGGCCCCGGCGAGATGGCGTGCGCGCGAATGCCCTTCGGCCCCAGTTCGGCCGCAACATAGCGCGTGGCGCTTTCCAGCGCGGCCTTGACCGGCCCCATCAGGTTGTAATGCCGCACCACGCGCTCCGAACCGTAGAACGTCACGCACAGCAGGCAGCCGCCTTGCGGCATCAGCGGTTCGGCGAGCCGCGCCATCCGCAGGAAGCTGTGGCAGGAAACATCCATCGCCACCTCGAAGCCTTCGGCCGAACTGTCGATGACGCGCCCGTGCAGATCCTCCTTGGGCGCGAAGGCGATCGAATGGAGCAGGAAATCGAGCCCGCCCCATTCGGCCGCCACACGCGCGAACAGCGCCTCCAGTTCGCCCGGCACGCGCACGTCGCACGGCGCCAGCCATTCCACGCCCAGCGCATCCGCAACCGGCTGGACGAAAGGCTTTGCCTTCTCGTTGAGATAGGTTGCCGCCAGACGTGCCCCGCAATCGCGAAACGCCTGTGCGCAGCCAGCCGCGATGCTGTGTTCGTTGGCGATTCCCACCACCAGCCCGCGCTTGCCGGAAAGATCGACCAGCGGCGCCATCATGCCTCCTTTGCCGAAGCCAGCAGTTCGAGCGTGTGGAGCGCGATCATGCGTTCCTCATCCGTCGGGATCACGCGGACCTTCACCGCGCTGCCGGCCGTGCTGATAAGCGGCGCATGGGCCGCGTTGGCCTGCGGATCGATCGTCACGCCCAGCCAGCCCAGCCGCGCGCAGACCATCGCGCGTACATCCGCCGCGTTCTCTCCGATTCCGGCGGTGAACACGATCCCGTCCAGCCCCTCGAGCGAGCACGCCAGCGCCCCCGCCTCCCGCGCCGCGCGATAGGCGAACAGTGCGACCGCCTCCGCCGCGCGCGGATCGTCGCTGGCGGCAAGGTCGCGCATGTCGCTCGAAAGGCCGGAAACGCCGAGCAGCCCTGACTCGCTGTAGAGCAGGTGCTCCACCGCCTTCGCGTCCAGGCCCTTCTGCTGGAACAGATAGAGCACCACGCCCGGATCGATCGTGCCGCAGCGCGTGCCCATGACCAGCCCGTCAAGCGCGGTGAAGCCCATCGTCGTATCGATGCTGACCCCGCCCTTCATCGCGCACAGGCTCGCGCCGTTGCCGAGATGCGCCGCGATCACGCGGCCCCCGGCCATCACCGGATCGATCTCGCGCAGGCGGCGCGCGATATATTCGTAGGAGATGCCGTGGAAGCCATAGCGGCGCACGCCTTGCCCGGTCAGCGCGCGCGGCAGCGCCAGCCGCGTGGCGACGGGCGGCTGGGTCTGGTGGAAGCCGGTATCGAAGCAGGCCACCTGCACAAGCCGGGGCCGGGCCGCCTTCACCGCGCGGATCGCCGCAAGGTTGTGCGGCTGGTGCAGCGGCGCCAGCGGGCACAGCGCGTCGAGCTTGTCCAGCACGGCATCCGTGACCCGCGCCGGTTCCGCGAAATCGACGCCGCCATGAACCACGCGATGCCCCACCGCCACCAGTTCCCGTCCGACATGCGCCTCAACGCTGTCGAGAAGGTCCGCCAGCAGCGTTTCATGCGTCGCGCCGTCCTCATGCGACCAGCGCCGTTCCGCGAGCGTGACGCCGGCGGCATCCCGCGCGATCAGGTGCGGCGCAAGACCGATGGCTTCGATCTTGCCATGGGCAAGCAGCCGCGCGTCCGTTCCTTCGCGGGCATAGAGCGCGAACTTCAGGCTTGAAGACCCGGCGTTGAGGCACAGGATGGTTGCGCTCATGCGCGCGCATCCCCCGTGCCCGGAGCGGCCTTGGTGTCGGCGCGCGCGAGGAGCACCGCCAGCGCGCACGAGGCGATCCGCGTCCGCCGGCTGTCCGCGCGGCTGGTCAGGATGATCGGCGCGCGCGCGCCCAGCACGACACCGGCGGCATCCGCCCCGGCCAGGAACGTGAGCTGCTTCGCCGCGATATTGCCGGCCTCCAGATCGGGCACGAGCAACACGTCCGCCTGCCCCGCCACCGGCGAAACGATCCCCTTTTCCCGCGCCGCCGCCTCGCTGATGGCGTTGTCGAGCGCCAGCGGCCCGTCCAGCACGCCACCGGCGATCTGGCCCCGGTCCGCCATCTTGCACAGCGCGGCGGCATCCAGCGTCGCCTGCATCTTCGGATTGACCGTCTCCACCGCCGCAACGATCGCCACGTTCGGTCGCTCGATCCCGATCACATGGGCCAGATCGATGGCATTGCGCGCGATATCGGCCTTGTCCTCCAGCGTCGGGGTGATGTTGATCGCGGCATCGGTGATGACCAGCGGACGCGGATGGCCGGGCACGTCCATCACATAGGCATGGCTGATGCGCCGTTCGGTGCGCAGGCCCGTATCGGCATGGACCACTTCGGCCATCAGTTCGTCGGTGTGGAGCGAGCCTTTCATCAGCAAGGCCGCCTCGCCCGCGCGCACCAGTTCCACCGCGCGGGCGGCCGCCGCATGGCTGTGCGGCGCGTCGATCAGGCGGAAGGCCGAAATGTCCACCCCCGCCGCTTCCGCAGCCGCCTGGATCTTCGTCGCCGGACCAACCAGCACCGGACGGATCAGCCCCGCCTCCGCCGCTTCGGCGACCGCCGCCACGGCATCGGCACTGCACGGGTGCGCGACGGCGGTGACCGCGGGTTCTCCGGAAGCGGCGCCCTGAACCAGCGCATGAAAGCGGTCATGACGCGCGATGCGCACGTCGGGCACGGGCACGCGCGCGCGGCTGACCTTCTCCGTCGGCGCCTTGACCTCGGCCTCCCCCGAAATCACCGTTTCACCGTTATGGTTTATGCAGGCGCAAGCGAGCGTGACAATATGGTGTTCCGGCTTCTTGGCGGTGACAGTGACCGTCGCGGTAACCGTGTCGCCTACCCCCACCGGACGGCTGAACCGCAGCGACTGGCCCAGATAGATCGCGCCCGGTCCCGGCAGTTCGGTTCCCAGCACCGCCGAAATCAGCCCCGCGCCCCACATGCCATGCGCGATCACGCGATGGAACATGTCGGTCTCGGCATAGGCCGGGTCCATATGAGCCGGGTTCACGTCACCCGATACGGCCGCGAAAAGCTGGATGTCGTCGGCGGTAAGCTGGCGCGTCAGGCTGGCGCTGTCGCCGATGGCGATCTCGTCGAAGGTCCGGTTCTCGATAAGGGCGGGATCGGTCATGGTCATCGTTCCAGCACGTAGCGCCCCGGCGCCGGCTCCAGCGGCGGATAACCGGCGTCGGCCCGCCCCAGCGGCGGCGGTTCCGCCGGATCACCCGAATGCGCGGCCAGCCAGGCGCCCCATTCCGGCCACCACGATCCTTCGTGCCGCTCCGCCGTGGCCAGCCAGTCGTCGGGCGCCGGCGCGGCCCCGTCGAGCGGGCGCGTCGCCACGCTGTAGTGCCGGTGGCGATGGCCGGGTTCGGACACGATCCCGGCGTTGTGCCCTCCGCTGGTCAGCACGAAGCGCAGCTCCGCGCCGGTGAACATGTGCAGCTTGTGCACCGAGCGCCAGGGCGCGACATGATCCTGCTCGGTGCCGACCATGAACAGCGGCATCCTGAGCCCGGACAAGGTGACCGGCCGCCCGCCCACACGATAGCGCCCCTCTGCCAGGTCGTTATCGAGGAACAGGTGGCGCAGGTATTCGGAATGCATCGCATAGGGCATCCGCGTGCCATCCGCGTTCCATGCCATCAGGTCGGTCATCGGCTCCCGCTCGCCCATCAGGTAGGTCGTCAGCAGGCGCGACCAGACGAGGTCGTTGGAACGCAGCATCTGGAACGCGCCGCCCATCTGGCTGCTGTCGAGATAGCCCTTCGCCCACATCATGCTGTCGATCAGATCAAGCTGCGCCTCGTCGATGAACAGGCCCAGTTCCCCCGGCTCGGAGAATTCGGTCTGCGCGGCGAAGAACGTCGCGGTGGCCAGCCGTTCGTCCCCGTCGCGCGCCATGGTGGCGGCAGCGATCGCCAGGAGCGTTCCGCCCAGGCAGTATCCCGCGGCATGAACCTTCTGCGCGCCGGTGATCGCGCCGATCGCATCCAGCGCCGCCATCGGCCCCAGCCTGCGATAATCGTCGAGATTGAGATCGCGATCGGCGCTGACCGGATTGTGCCAGGAGATCATGAATACCGTGAAGCCCTGATCGCGCAGCCAGCGCACCAGCGAATTTTCGGGCGACAGGTCGAGGATGTAGTATTTCATGATCCAGGCCGGGACGATCAGCACCGGTTCGGGGCGCACCGTCGCGGTCGTTGGCGCATACTGGATCAGTTCCATCAGTTCGTTGCGGAACACGACTTCGCCCGGGGTGACCGCGACCTTTTCCCCCACCGGAAAGGCATCGACTCCGGCGGGCGGTTCGCCGCGCAACTGGCGCCGCATGTCGTCGATCAGGTAGTTCATGCCATCGGCCAGGCAGTGCCCGCCGGTTTCGAGGATGCGCTGTTGCAGAACCGGATTGAGCGGGGCAAAATTGGTGGGCGCCACCATGTCCAGTATCTGCCGCACCGCGAATTCGACAACCGCCTCGTGATGCCGGGTGACGCCACCGACCCCCGTGGTGGCGGCGTGCCACCATTGCTGCTGCAGAAGGAAGCCCTGAGCCACGATGTCGAACGGCGACTTGCGCCATGCCGGATCGGCGAAACGCCTGTCCTGCGGCAGCGGTTCGATCGCCGGCTCCGGCTCCGTTCCGGCAGGCGCTTGCTGCATGGCATAGTCGGCAAGGCGCAACGCCTTGCGCCCGGCCTTGGCCACCAATTGCATCTGCTTGCCAGGTGAAACCGCCAGATGCATCCACCAGTCCGTGAAGGACTGGGCGATGGAAACTGGCGACAATCCCCCGGAAACCTTCGCAACGATCGCCCTGGCGGCGTTATCGACGGTCGCCGCCACGCCATCGAGCGGATCGGGACCGGAATTTTCGCCTGCTATCACCTTGGTTGCTCCGTAGCGTCGCCATCACCGGCCCATGCAAGGATCACGGCCGCGATACCTTGCATTTGGTCAATTCGACAGCCTCGCCCGGACTGGCCGCGCGGTAAGCGGCTCATTTTTATGTTCTGCGCGAATAACTTACATTTGTGTCAATTTCTTCTCAACCCCCTTTCATGCGCCCTTGCAGATCAATCGGAGGTCGCCGCGCCCACATGGCCATCATCGCGCCACCCGCCCGTCGTCAAGCCCGCTAAACGCCTTTGTTTTCACGAATAAAAACATATGTTGCATTTATTTTAGAATCATGAAACGTTTGTTTCGACCAAGGAAGAGCGGAGTTGGTCGCAGCCGGCGAGGTTGCCGGCCTGCGGCATCAGGCGTCCCGGCACCGGACGCGATCGAACAGGGGGTATCGGGATGAAAACATTCAGTCTTTCAATGGCGTCGCTGCTGCTCGGCAGCACCATGCTGGCCACGCCCGTGCTGGCGCAGGATGCGGTGCCAGCCACGGACGAGGCGGATAGCGCCGCCATCGTCGTGACAGGTTCGCGCATTTCCCGGTCGGACCTCAAGACCTCGAGCCCGCTGAGCGTGATCAGTTCGGCCGAAATCGCCCTGCGGCAACCCAATTCGGCCGAAGAACTCATCCGCAACCTTCCGTCGGTGCGCCCTTCGCTGGGTTCCGGCGTCAACAACGGCGGCAACGGTTCCGCCACGATCGACCTGCGCGGCCTTGGCGACAATCGCACGCTTGTCATTCTCGACGGCCGGCGGATAACGCCGTTCGGCCTCGACGGCATCGTCAACCTCAACGTGATTCCCGTCGGGCTGGTCGAACGTGTGGATGTCGTGACCGGCGGCGCTTCATCGGTCTATGGCGCGGACGCCGTCGCCGGGGTCGTGAACTTCATCACCAAGCGCGATTTCTCGGGCGTCAAGCTGACGAGCAACTACCGCATATCCGAACGCGGCGACGCGCGTCGCCTGCGCACGGACCTGCTGGTCGGCGCCAACCTCGATGGCGGGCGCGGCAACGTGGTGCTTGGCATTTCCTACAGCAAGCGCGATGCCCTCAAGGCGGTCGATCGCGATTTCTCCGCCGTTCCGATCAGCTCGGTAACCGGCCAGGCCAGTACCTCATCGCTGTCCGTCCCCGCCATCTTCCAGTCCTCGCTGGCATCCACCACAAGGCCCAGCGGGCTGCCCACCATCGGATATGGCGCGATCATCGATCCGACGACCGGAGCATTCCGCGCCGCCACGCTGGAGGACGCCGCGACCAGCAATATCGGCAACTATCTCCAGACCCCGCTGGAAAGCATCAACGCCTATGCCGCCGCGCGCTACGAGGTGACCAGCGGCATCGAACTCTATGCGACAGCGATGTTCTCGAAGAACCGCACGCAACTTGCGCTCAATTCGACCGGCACGTTCAGCAACGCCTATGCGCTGCCGCTCAACAATCCCTATCTCCCGGCGGCGGCCCGGGCGCAGTTGTGCGCCGCCAACAACATCAGCGTATCGGCCTGCGACGCCGCGGCAAGCGTGATCGGCGGGCCGGAGGCGGCGGGATACCGCACGGTCACCATCACGCCCTCGCGGCGGTTCAGCGAATACGGCTTCCGCTACAATACCAACGATTCCACGATGTTCCAGCTTCAGGCCGGGCTGCGTGGCAACATCACCAGCACGCTGAAATTCGATGTCTCCGGCCAGTACGGCGAAACCACCCAGAACCAGTTGCGCGAAAACTGGGGATCGAACAGCCGGGTCACGCAAGCGTTGCTCGCCTATCGTGACGCGTCGGGCAATCCCGTGTGCCAGAACACCGCCAACGGCTGCGTGCCGCTGAACATCTTTGGCGGCCTTGGTTCGATCACGCCCGACATGCTGGCCTTTGTCGGGCTGGATTCCATGGTTCGCCGGCTGGTGAAGCTGAGCGTCGTCACCGGTTCGGTCTCCGGCGATCTCTTCGGCGTTACCAGCCCGTTCGCGACCAACCCGATCGCCTTCGCGATCGGCGCGGAATATCGCAAGACATCGGCGCGGGCGACGCCCGATGCTTCCGCCCAGATCCAGGGCGAAGTGCTGGGGTCGGGCGCGCGCACGCCGCCGGACTATGGCAGCTACAACGTGAAGGAAGCATTCGGCGAACTGATCGTACCCCTGATCGAGGATGGCTTCGTCAAGTCGGCCACGCTGGAAGCCGGCATCCGCCTGTCCGACTATTCGACCACCGGATCGAGCACCACCTGGAAGGCGGGCGGATCGGTGGAACCGGTGGGCGGCATCAAGCTGCGCGCCATGTACCAGATGGCGGTGCGCTCGCCCAACATCCAGGAACTCTATCAGTCGCCGGTGCGCGCGCTGGGCAACCTCACGGTCGATCCCTGCGCCGGGGCGAGCCCCAGCGTCCCGGAAAGCCTGTGCCTTGCCACCGGCGCGCCCGCAGGCAGCTATGGCAGCATCCCGCAGCCCGCGTCCGGGCAGATCAACATCAGCACCCAGGGCAATCCGAACCTCGACGTGGAGCGCGCCCGCACATGGACCGTGGGCGCGGTGTTCGCACCGTCCTTCCTCCCCGGCTTCAGCGCGACGGTGGACTGGTTCCGCATCCGCATCAGCGATCTGATTTCGGCGCCCTCGCAAAGCGACATCCTCAACGGCTGCTATTCCTCGTCGCTCAACCCGTCGCTCACCCCGAACGCGTTTTGCGCGCTGATCGAGCGCAACCCGGTGACCGGCACGCTGAACACGGGCGTCGAAGCCGCCGGCGTCATCCTTTCAAGCTCCAACCTCGGACGAATGGGCACGGGCGGGATCGACTGGACGGTACAGTACAGGTTCGATCTGGCGCGCGTGTTCGGCGGAAACCCCGGCCAGTTCGATCTCGCCATGAACGGCACCTGGCTCGACTACTTCTGGACCCAGTCCACGCCGAACACGATCACGCGCGAATGTTCGGGCCGCTATTCCACGGGCTGCACCAATGCGCGGCCCAAATGGAAGTGGAACGTGCGCGGCACCTATTCGTCCGGCCCCTTCTCCGCGTCGCTGCTGTGGACCCATCTGAGCGGCGTGGAGTTCGAGCCGATCGGGCCGGCCGCCGGCACCGTGCCGCTGACGACGCCACAGGCCGGCAGTTCGTCAAGCGCCTACAATGGCGTGCTGGCGGCATTCCGCAACATTCCGGCCTACGATTACTTCGACCTCAATCTCGGCGTCGATGTCACCAAGGAGCTCAGCCTCTCCCTGCTTGTCGAGAACCTGTTCGACAAACAACCGCCCCAGCTCGGCTCGGGCGTCGCCGGGACGGCGTTCAACAACGGCAACACCATGCCCACCACCTACGATCCGATCGGTCGGTCGTTCACGGTGAGCGCAAGGGTGAAGTTCTGAAATCGCGGCAGCAGCGCAACCGGCAGGACCGGCCGGCGAGACCGGATCGAACGGCATTGAAGGCAAATGGCAGCGTGATAAAACATTTGTTTCGTTGGACGGGATCATGCGATGCGGGTGTAGCGTCGGGCCGGAAGGCACGAACTGCAACGTTTCGTCCGGCATTCATGGTTCGCCATGGTGCCGGCCGTGCGGAAATGCGGGATAACGGTCGGCAATTCCGCATGTCGCACGGCTATGGGCCGGCCGGACGAATATCCGCTGTCCTGCCCGACCGCACGGTGCCGTTCACTCCTATGACCAAGCCAATCGCCAGCCGGCTGCGCGAAGCCGCCCTTCAATTGCCGCCGAAGCTCGCCTCGGCCGCGCGCTATGTGGCCGATCACCCCTTCGATGCCGCAAGCATGCCGATGCGCGCGCTGGCCCGCCAGACCGGCGAGCCGCCGACGACGTTCACGCGCCTTGCCCGCGCGCTGGGTTTTCAGGGATGGGAAGCCTTGCGCACCGAACTCATCGACGATGCCCGCATCGATCTCGAAGCCGCGCGCGAGGCTCCGTTCTCGTCACGCCCGCTGCTCCCCTCGGGCGAAGGAACGCTGGCCGGCCGGATGTTCTCCACCGACATTCACAATCTGGCCGAGCTGGACGCCACGGTGCTCGATGCCGCGGCGGCGGTGATCGAACAGGCGGGCCGCGTGTTCGTTTCGGGATACCGCTCGTGCTACGCGCCGGCGGTCCACTTCCACTACCTCTACCGCCTGTTCCGCAACGAGGTTGCGCTTGTCGGCGCGGCCGGGGGGATGCTCGACCTCGAACTCGGCGCGATCGGCAAGGGCGACGTGGTCGTGCTGTTCGGCTTCGCGCCCTATTCACGCGACGGCTTCCTGACGGCGCAGACGGCAACGGCGGCGGGCGCCGCGCTGATCGCCATCGTCGACCGCGCGGATTCCCCGCTGGCGCAGGGGGCGGCGGTCACGCTTATCTTCAATCCGGATTCTCCGGGCTATTTCCCATCCCTCTCGGCCTGCACCGCGCTGATCCAGGCGCTGGCCGTCACGCTCTACCTGCGCTCGGGCGCGGAGGGACGGGATCGCCTGCGCGCATCCGAAACGCGCATCGCCGCGCATACCGCCTATCTCGACACGGACACTTCGCGTTGACCAGCCACGTTCTTCACCGGCGCCTGACCGGTGCAGCCTTGCCGCAAGCGGTGTCCGCCAAAGGCATGGTCATCACCGACCATGCCGGCCGGCAGTACATCGACGCATCGGGCGGCGCGGCGGTATCCTGCCTGGGGCATGGCCACCCGCGTGTGGTGGACGCGATCCGGCAACAGGCCGAAACGCTGGCCTATGCGCACAACGGCTTCTTTACCTCACAGGCGGCCGAGGAACTGGCGGACGTTCTGGTTGGCCATGCCCCCGGCGTGCTGACTTCGGCCTGCTTCGTTTCGGGCGGCTCGGAAGCGACCGAAACGGCCCTGAAGCTGGCACGGCAATACTATCTCGAGATCGGCGAACCGGACCGCGTGCATTTCATCGCGCGAAGGCAGAGCTACCATGGCAATACCTTCGGCGCGCTGGCGCTCTCCGGCAATCCGGGACGGCGCGCGCCTTATGCGCCGATGCTGCCCACCGGCTTTTCCCATGTCTCCGCGGCAGACCCGGTGCATGGCCGGCTGGCCGGGGAAACCGACGACGGCATGGCCACAAGGCTTGCCGCCGAACTGGAAGCCGAGCTCGAACGCATCGGCCCCGGCCGCGTCGCCGCATTCTGCGCCGAGACGCTGGTCGGCGCGACGGCGGGCGCGCTCGCGCCGCCGGCCGGATACTTCCGGGAAATCCGCAAGGTCTGCGATCGCCATGGCGTCCTGCTCCTTCTGGACGAGGTCATGTGCGGCATGGGCCGCACCGGCACGACCCATGCCTGGGAACAGGAAGGCGTATCGCCGGACATCCAGGTCGTGGCCAAGGGCCTTGGCGGGGGCTATCAGCCGATCGGCGCCGTGCTGGCCTCGGCGCGCGTCACGCAGGCACTGGCGCGGGGGTCCGGCGGCCTGCGGCACGGCTTCACCTACATGGGGCATCCGCTCGCCTGCGCCGCCGCGCTGGCGGTGCAGCGCGTCATCGCCGAGGATTGCCTGCTGGACAACGTGGCGGCGATGGGAAGCCTGTTGCTGTCCCGCCTGCGAGATCGGTTCGCGGACCATCGCCATGTGTTCGACATTCGCGGTCGCGGCCTGCTGGTGGCAATCGAACTGTCGGCCGACGGCAACACCGGCACGCCATTTCCGGAAGCCGCGCGGGTAGCCGATCGGATCAGGACGCAGGCGATGGACCTGGGCCTGGCCTGCTATCCCGGATCAGGCACGGTGGACGGCACGCTGGGGGACCATGTCTTGCTGGCCCCGCCCTATATCGCGACCGCGGACGACATCGCGATGATCGTCAGCAGGCTGGGCGATGCCGTCGACCGGGTCTGCCAGGACGTGATGCGCGCGGTGCCGTGATGCTGACGCGGCGTGCAGCCATGGCCGGCGGGGCCGCATCGCTGGGCGCCATGGTCATTCCGGGCTGCGCGCCGCCCGGCGATCGCCGCGTGCTGCGGTTCGTGCCGCAGGCCGATCTTGCCTCGCTCGACCCCGTGTGGACGACCGCCGCGGCCACGCGCGCGCATGGCTATCTCGTCTATGATACGCTGTTCGGGCTTGACCGGCATTTCCGGCCGCAACCGCAGATGGTCGATGCCTGCGAGCAGACCGACGACGGCCGTCGCTGGACGCTGCGATTGCGCGAGGGACTGCATTTCCACGATGGCGAGCCGGTCCGCGCGCGCGACTGCATCGCCAGCCTCCTGCGCTGGAGCCATCGCGACGCCATGGGGCAGGCCCTTTTCGCGGCGACCGACGAGGTTTCCGCCCCGGACGATCGCCACATCGTCTTCCGCTTGCGCCATCCTTTTCCGCTGCTGCCCGATGCGCTGGGCAAGATCGGCGTGAACGTGCCTTTCATCATGCCCGAGCGCCATGCCCGGACCAGCCCGTTCGAGCAGGTGACCGACCCCGTGGGCAGCGGCCCCTACCGCTTCCTTGCCGATGAACGCATCGTCGGCGCGCGGGCGGCCTATGCGCGGTTCGATGGCTACCGCCCCCGCGCCGGCGGCCGGGCCGAATGGACATCAGGCCCCAAGCACGCCCGGTTCAAACGGGTGGAATGGACGATCGTGCCCGATCCGGCCACCGCGTCGATCGCGCTGCGCAACGGCGAGATAGACTGGCTCGAAGCGCCTTCGATCGACCTTCTCCCGCTTCTGCGGACCGACAGCACGGTCGCCCTGCCCGATATCGATCCGACCGGCGCGGTCGCGGTCATGCGTCCCAACCACCTGTGGCCGCCGTTCGATAACGCCGAGATCCGCCGCGCCGTCCTGCGCGTGGTCCGGCAGGATACCTTCATGCAGGCCGCCGGCTTCACGCCGGACGCACGGCGCGCCGGGGTCGGCATCTTTCCGCCGGGAACGCCCCTCGCCACCGACGCCGGGCTGGATATCTGGAATGGTCCACCCGATTACGACCGGGCCCGGCGCGAAATCCGGGCCGCAGGGTACGATGGCGCGCCGATCGTGGTCATGGGGACGACCGACCCGCCCATCCTGCGCGCACTGGCCGAAGTGGGTGCCGACCTGCTCACCCGTTGCGGCTTCAACGTCGACTATCAGGTCATGGACTGGAACGCCGTGATCCAGCGGCGCGCGCGCAGGACGCGCCCTGCGGAAGGGGGCTGGAACGTGTTCTTCACCCACTGGACGGGCCTCGACCTGCTGACCCCCGCCGGCCACATGTCGCTGCGCGGCAACGGCGAAAAGGCCTGGTTCGGCTGGCCCACCGCACCCCGGCTCGAAACGCTGCGCGAAGCCTGGCTGCGCGAGGCCGATCCGGAAGGACAACGGCGCATCGCGCGGGAAATCCAGCTTCAGGCGCTGCACGACGTACCCTACGTTCCGCTGGGCCAGTTCCACATGCCCACCGCCTGTCGCCGCACGCTGACCGGCATGTTGCAGGGGTTGCCGCTGTTCTGGAACGTGGAGGCGCTCCCCCATGCCTAGGCTCGCGATCGCCATGTTCCTGCACGAAGGCAACAGCTTTTCCCCGGTCACGACCGACCGGTCCGCGTTCGAGGCCGCCGTCTGGTGCCAGGGCAACGCAGCGGCCGCTGCCTTTCAGGGCACAGCCAGCGAAATGGGCGGCGCCTGCGATTTTCTGGCCGCGCGGCCGGACTGGAGCGGGCAATTCCTGCGCCTTGCCCACGCGATGCCGGCCGGACCGATCGACGCGGCGCTGTTCGAGGAAACCTGCGACGCGATCGTCGCCGGGCTGATGCGGGAGCGGTTCGACGCGGTATATCTCGCCTTGCACGGCGCAATGGTGGTCGAAGGGCGTGATCTGGCGGACCTCGAGATCATTCGCCGCGTGCGCGCGGCTATCGGCCCCGACGCGCTGCTGGGCGTCTCTTTCGACATGCACGCCAACCTCGAACCCGAAATCGCAGGGCTGGTGGATTTCGCCAGCGGGTACAAGACGCATCCGCATATCGACCAGCGTGAAACCGCGCTGCGCGTGCTGAAAGGGCTCGAACGAACCCTGAAGGGGGAAATCCGCCCGATCGGATGCATCGCGCGAACGGGCGCGATCCTGCCTTCCATCAATATGCGGACGGATGCCGGGCCGATGGCCGTGCTGGAAGACGAAGCACGGTCGATGCTCGGCAATGGCGTGCTTGAAGCCGTGCCGTTTGGCGGCTTTTCCTACGCCGATACGGTCGCCGCGGGCGCGTCGGCCATGGTCTTCGCGGACGGCGATCCCGCCCTTGCGGCGCTGACCGCCGCACGCCTGCGCGATCGCATGGATGCCTTGCGGGACGACTTCTTCATCCCCCTGCCCGACGCGCGCACCGCGGTCGCGCAAGCGGTCACGGCGGCCGGGGCTGGAGCCGGCCCGGTCGCGGTCGTCGACGCCGGCGACAATCCGCTCTCCGGCGGCATTCTCGATACGCCGGCGATGCTGCGGGCACTGGTGGATGCGAACCCCGACATGGCCAGCCTGGTCGTGCTCCATTGCGATCCCGGCGTGGTCGCCCGGGCCGAAGCGGCGGGTGTCGGCGGCACGATCGATGGCACACTGGGCGCAAGGCTGAGCGCAAGCTTCGGGTCGCCAGTGCCATTTGCCGCGAAAGTGCGGGCACTGGCCGCTGGCTCCTTCGCCGCGCGCCCACCCCTGCTCTGCGGCCCCACCATGAATTTCGGGCAGCTTGCCCTGCTCGGGCTGGAGGGCACGCGGATCGGGGTGATCGTTTCCAGCCTGCCGGCTTCCCCGCACGATCCCGGCTTGCTGGAGGCGCTGGGAATCGACCTCGCTGCCGTCGACCTGTTCTGCGTGAAGGCCAAGAACCACTTCCGGGCTGCCTACGCGGGACGGTTCGGCACCATCATCCCCTGCGATGCCCCCGGCCCCGCCGCGCTGGATATCGCCGCGTTCCCGTTTGTTCGCGCGCCGGCGCACCTCTATCCGCTGTGCGAGCGGGACGCCTGATGGCCGGCTATGCGATACGCCGGCTGCTCGCCGCGCTTCCGGTGGCGTTCTGCGTCGCCATTCTCGTATTCGGCCTGCTCTATCTGGCCCCCGGCGATCCCGCCGCGATCATGGCGGGCGACGCCGCATCGCCTGCCGACATCGAGAAGCTGCAGGCCACGCTCGGACTGGACCGGCCGTTCGTCAGCCGTTTCGCCGCCTGGCTGATGGCGATCGCGCATGGCGATCTGGGGACGTCCCTGTTTACCGGGCTGCCCGTCGCCACCCTGATCGGGCAGCGGCTGGTGCCCACCGGCTGCCTGATGCTCGCCGCCATGACCATCGCGGTCTGCATCGGCGTTCCGCTGGGCGCAGGCGCCGCCCACAAACCGGGGGCCACAGCCGACCGGATCGTGATGGCGGGAGGCGTCCTGGGCTTTTCGCTCCCGGTCTTCGTGGTCGGCTACCTTCTGTCCTACGTCTTTGCCTACCGGCTCGGCTGGTTCGCGGTGCAAGGCTTCGTTTCCCCGCGCGTGAGCGTGCCCGGCTTCCTGCGCACGATCCTGCTGCCGGCAACTTCGCTTGCGCTGGGCCAGAGCGCGCTGATAGCGCGGGTCACGCGCGCCGCCATGCTGGACGTGCTGGGGCAGGACTACATCCGGACGGCGCGCGCCAAGGGGCTGGGCGAATTGCACGTGATCGCCGTCCATGGCCTGCGCAATGCGGCAGGACCGATCGTCACGGTCGCAGGATCGAGCATCGCGGCGCTGCTGGGCGGCGCGGTGGTGACCGAAACGGTATTCTCGCTGCCCGGCCTGGGGCGGCTGACCGTCGATGCCGTGCTCCGGCGCGATTATCCGGTAATCCAGGGCATCACGCTGGTCTGCGCGCTGATCTTCGTGATCGTCAACCTCGCCACCGACATGATCTGCGCGGCGCTCGATCCCAGGGTGCGGCGATGATCGCGGGCATCAGAAAGCCAGCCGCACCGATGCTGACCGCCGGGCTGGCGCTGCTCATCCTGATCGCGATCATCGCCATCGCCGCGCCCGTTCTCAGCGGCGGTCGCGATCCCGCGCTGGTCCTGCCCCACGAACGCGCCCTCGCTCCCGGGCTGGCCCACCCGTTCGGCACCGACCTGCTCGGCCGCGACCTGCTCGCGCGGACTCTCTATGGCACGCGCATATCGCTTGCCGTGGGGCTGGGCGTGGCGTTTGCCGCCACCATCGCGGGAACAGCCATAGGCATGATCGCCGGTTATGCGCGCATTCTCGACGGCGTCCTGATGCGCGGGATCGATGGCCTGATGGCGATTCCGCCCGTGCTGCTGGCCGTCACGCTGATGACCGTCATGCGCGGATCGCTGGTCAACGTCATCGCGGCGATCGCGCTGGCGGAACTGCCGCGCGTTGCCCGGCTGGTGCGCGCCAGCGTGCAAGCGGTCCGCGCCAATCTCTACGTTCAGGCCGCGATCGTGGCCGGCGCGCGCACGCCCGCGATCCTGCTGCGCCACATTCTGCCCAACATCGCGGCGGTGATCGTGGTCCAGGCAACTTTCATCGGCGCTTCTGCCATCCTGCTCGAAGCGGTTCTGTCGTTTATCGGAGCGGGCATCCCGCCCACGACACCGAGCTGGGGCAACATCATGGCCGAGGGGCGCAGCCTCTGGCAGGTGAAGCCGCATATCCTGGTCTTCCCGGCGATCTTCCTGTCGCTGACCGTGCTGGGCGTGAACCTTGTCGGCGATGGCCTGCGCAATCGACTCGATCCGCGCGGAAAGGCATCCTGATGCCGCTGCTGGAAGTATCGGGCCTGCGCGTGGCGTTTCCCTCGCCCACCCGGCCGCTCGTGGCGCTCGAAGGCCTCGATCTAACCGTCGAAGCGGGAGAGACGGTGGCGCTGGTGGGGGAATCGGGCAGCGGCAAGTCGGTCGCCTCGCTGGCGATCATGGGCCTGCTCCCTGCCGGCACCATGGTCACCGGTCAGGTCAGGCTGAACGGCGCTGACGTTCTGGCGCAGCCGGCACGGGAACGGCGCGCCCGGCGTGGTGGCGGGATCGCCATGGTCTTCCAGGAGCCGATGACGAGCCTGAACCCCGTGCTCCCGATCGGACGCCAGATCATCGAAGCGTTGCCCGATGACGAGCGGAGATCGCGCACCGCGGCAAGCGCGCGCGCCGTCGAGCTGCTGGCCTCCGTGGGCCTCACCGCCCCCGAACGGCGCCTGTCGGAATATCCCCACCAGATCTCCGGAGGAATGCGCCAGCGCGTGATGATCGCGATCGCCCTGGCCAGCCGGCCCGCGCTGATCATCGCCGACGAGCCGACCACCGCGCTCGACGTGACGGTGCAGGCGCAGATCGTGGCCCTGCTCCGCCAGATCCAGGACGAATCCGGCACCGCGCTGCTGCTGGTCAGCCACGACCTTGCGCTGGTGTGGCAGATGGCCCGCCGGGTGGCGGTCATGTATGCGGGACGGATTGTCGAGCAGGCATCTGTCGAAGCCCTGTTCGCGCGCCCGCGCCACCCCTATTCGGCCGGGCTGGTCGGCGCGATCCCGCGCCTTGGCGGCGGTCGGGCGGAACGGCTGGTCGAAATTCCCGGCCTTGCGCCCGGGCTTGCCGAACGCGGGCCGGGATGCGCTTTCGCGCCCCGTTGCCGGCAAGCCGCCGCCATCTGCGCCAGCCCCCCGCCCGCGCACGGAATCGCCTGCCATTTCGCGGAAGCCGCGCGATGACCGCGCTGCTGGAAATCAGCGGACTGGAGAAGCGTTTCCGGCTGCGGGGCGGGCGCGTGCTGCAGGCCGTCGCCGGCGTTTCGCTGTCGATCGCGCCGGGCGAGGTGCTGGCGCTCGTCGGCGAATCGGGGTGCGGCAAATCCACGCTCGGCCGCTGCCTTCTGCGGCTGGAGGAAATCGATGGCGGCGAAATCCGCTTCGACGGCCAACGCATCGACGCGTTGCGCGCCACGGCCTTCCGCCCCTTGCGGCAGCGCATCCAGATGGTCTTCCAGGACCCCTACGGCAGCCTCGACCCGCGCATGACGGTGGCCGAGATTCTCGCCGAGCCGCTGACCAGCCTCGGCCTCGTCCGGAACCGGCATGACGCTGCGCCGCGCGTTCTCGAACTGCTCGATATGGTCAGGATGCCCCGATCCTGCGTGGCAAAGAAACCGCACGAGTTTTCCGGCGGGCAGCGGCAGCGGATCGGCATTGCCCGCGCACTCGCCACGCGGCCGGACCTGCTGGTCTGCGACGAAGCCGTTTCGGCGCTCGATGTCTCGGTCAAGGCGCAGATCGTCAACCTGCTCAGCGATCTGCGCGCGGAACTGGGGCTGGCGATGCTGTTCATCAGCCATGACCTCGCCATCGTCGAACGGATCGCGGACCGCGTGGCGGTGATGTACCTGGGGCGCATCGTCGAAACAGGCGATGCGGACGCGATCTTCTCGTCGCCCGGCCATCCTTATACGCGCGGCCTGCTCGCCGCCGCGCCCAGGATCGACGCCCCTTTCACCACCGACGGGCTGCTGCGTGGCGAACCGCCCGATCCGGCGGCTCCGCCGCAGGGTTGTCGTTTCCACACGCGCTGTCCGCAAGCCGTCGCACGCTGCGAGACCGACGACCCGTCGCCCGTTCCGCTGGTGCCCGGCTGGAGCGTCGCCTGCCACTTTGCCGCCAATCCCGTTCCCGAGCCGATGGAGAACCCATGATGTCCCGTTTCCGACCGATCCTGCTCGCGCTGTCGATGGTGCCTGCATTGGCGGCACCGGCTCTCGCGCAGGAAGCGCAGCCGGTGGCGCCCTCCGGGATGACGGCTCGCCTGCTGGTGTCGATGGATCGCCTCGGCGATGCTGCGATATCTCCCGACGGGCGCTGGATCGCCTACGTGGTGCGGACGATGGCTCCCGACCTGTCGAAAAGCGCCACGCACATCTTGCTCGCCGATCAGGATCACCCGAAACAGCCGCATGTCGCGCTGCAGGGCGGGCCAGGGCGACAGGACATGCCCACCTGGTCCGCCGACGGGCATACGCTTTATTTCCGCGGGCCCGATGCGAAGGGCGTGGCGCAAATCTGGCGGGCCGGCAGCGATGGCGCGGCGCCCGTTCAACTGACGCATGCGCCGCTCGATGTCGGTGCCTTTCAGGTCGCGGCGGACGGCGGTTTCGCGGTGGCTTCGTTCCGGGTCTTTCCCGATTGCCCCACGCTGGAATGCACAGTTACGCGCGCGGCGCAGCCTTCGGTGGGGACGCTCTATACGAGCCTGAACGTGCGGTTCTTCGACAGCTATGGCGACGGGCGCTATAATGCACTGTTCCGGCTGGACCTTGGCGACGGGAAGGCGGCAACCCCGCTGATGCCCGGCTTCGCCAGCGACGTTCCATCGCGGCCGGCGGGTTCCGCCAGCGCGTTCGCCCTGTCTCCGGACGGGAAGACGCTGGTGTTTTCGGCGCGTCCCTCTGGCGTTTCGGCCAACCTCAGCACGATGCACCGGCTGTTCGAGGTATCGCTTGCCGCGCCCGCCGCCCCGCGCGAAATCGGCGCGGGAGACCCCGGATCGAAGCTCAACCCGGTGTTCTCGCCCGATGGCCGGCAGCTCGCCTACATGGACAAGGACGGCGTCGGTTCGGATGGCGACAGGGCGGCGGTGCGCGTGCGCGACCTTGCCAGCGGAACCGTCCGCGAAATCGGCGCCAGCATCGACCGCTGGCCCAATGCGATCGCGTGGGCGGCCGACGGGCGGACGATCTATGCGCGCAGCGACGATGACGGGCGCGAGCGGCTCTACGCCTATCGCCTTTCCGGAAAGGTGGAGCGCCTGCCGGTGGACGGCGTTTCCGCGATCGACGTCTCCCGACGCGGGCTGATGCTCGTGACCAGCAGCTTCTCCAGCCCGCCGCAGGTCTACGCCGCCGACGCCGCCGGGCGTTCGCTGCACCGGGTCAGCGACGTCGGAGCCGGCCAGATCGCCGGCCTGGCCATGGCGCGGACGCATTCGCTGACGTTCAGCGGCTGGAACGGCGAACCGGTGCAGGCCTTCGTCACGGAACCGCTCAACCCCCAGCCCGGCCGCCGCTATCCCGTGCTGTTCGTGATCCATGGCGGGCCACACGGCGTCTATCAGGACGAATGGAGCTTCGGCCGCAATCCGCAGGTCTGGGCGGCGCGCGGCTATGCCACGGTCATGGTCAATTTCCATGGCTCGACCGGGTTCGGCAAGGGCTTCGCGCAGGCGGTGCTGGAGCATCGCGGCGATCGCGTGCTGGAAGACCTGCAAAAGGGATGGGCCGCCGTGCTCGCCGCCTACCCGTCTCTTGATGGCGACCGGGCCTGCGCCATGGGCAGTTCGTTCGGCGGCTACATGGTGGACTGGATCGCCGGCGTCTGGAACGAGCCGTGGCGCTGCTTCATCACCCATGCCGGCACGTTCGATACCCGCGCCTACAGCAGCGACCTGCAATGGCACGGCGACAGGCAGACCGGTGGCGCGCCCTGGGAAGTGCCCGAGGCGGTCGAGCGGTTCAATCCGGTCCGCTATGCGGCACAATGGAAAAAGCCGATCCTTGTCACCCATGGCGGCCGCGATTTCCGCGTGCCGTTCGACCAGGGGCTTTCCGCCTTCACGCTGGCGCAGCGGCGCTGCATTCCCAGTGAACTCCTGTACCTGCCCGGCGAGAACCATATCGTCAGCGGCGCGGCCGCTTCGGTGCTGTGGTACGACACGGTCGACGCGTGGCTCGACCGCTGGACCGCGAAATGAGCCTGGCACTGCGGCGCTGGGCTGCCATCCCCCTGTGGCAACGTATTCTCGGCGCTTTGGTTGCCGGCGTCCTGCTCGGACAACTGGCCGGCGAGCACGTTTCCGCAGTCGCGTGGATTGGCGAACTCTGGATCCGGTTCATCCGCATGATGGTGCTGCCACTCGTCCTCGCGCTGGTGGTAAGCGGGGTGGCGGCGCTGGGCGATCCCGCGCGTCTCGGACGGCTGGGCGCGCACACGATCCTGTTGCTCGTGGCCATGACCACTTTCGCGATCTGCATCGGCCTTGCGCTCGGCACGTGGCTGCAACCGGGCGCGAGCATGGCGGTGACGGTGGCCGCGGACGCACCTGCCGCGCCCGTCGCCGGTCTTGGCGCGCAGCTCATGGCGATCGTTCCGGTCAATCCGTTCCAGGCACTCGCGGGGGGCGAGACGCTTTCGGTGATCGTCTTCGCGCTGATGCTGGGGACCGGGGTGCTGCTTGCCGGCGAGGCAGCGCAACCAGTTGCCGTTTTCGCCCACGCGGCAGGGCAGGCCATCCTGCGCGCGGTGCGGCTGGTGATGGAGCTGGCGCCGCTCGGCGTGCTGGCATTGGTGGCCAATGCCGTCGGCCGGCACGGGCTGGCGGTGTTCGCCAACCTCTCGCTGCTGGCGATCGGGCTGTCCTGCGGCGTGCTCTTCCAGATCATCGTGGTGCAGGGCCTGCTCGTCCGGCTGGGCGGCCGCATGGCTCCAGCCTTCTATTTCCGCGCGATCGTGGAGGCGGTGCTTGTCGCGTTCTCGACCACGTCCAGCGCGGCGACGCTGCCGGTCAGCCTGCGCGTGGCCCACGAACGTCTGCGGCTGCCCCCGGCGCTGTCGAATGCGGTGATCCCGCTGGGCGCGAGCATCGCCCGCGACGGGACCGGCATCTATGTCGGACTGCTCTGCACTTTCGCGGCGCAGGCCTTCGGCATCGCCCTCACGCCTGCCGACTACCTCGTCCTTGTCGTGGGAGCGGTGCTGCTCTCGCTCGGCGCGGCGGGCGTGCCATCGGCGGCGCTGTTCATGCTCTCGGGCGTACTCTCGCTCATCGGCGTGACCGAACAGCAGACCGCCGCCATCGTCGCCCTGATCCTTCCGTTCGATCGCCTGCTGGACATGATCAGGACAGTGCCTAACGTAACCGCCAATCTCGCCGTAGCGACCGTCGTGACCCGCCACGACGCCCCCCATCAAGGAGACCCGCTGTGAAATCCGCACCGTTCAGCCCGTTCATGGCCGCCTTCTCACTCACGGGCCTTTCACTGACGGGCCTTTCGCTGGCTTCGGCACCGGTCATGGCCCAGCAGGCCTCGCAGGATCATGCCGCCATCCTGACCGGGGTCGAGGAACAGACGCAGCAGATCACCCGCATGTCGCGTTCGATCTGGGACTATGCGGAAGTCGGCTACCGTGAAACACGCAGCAGCGCGCTGCTGCAGCAGGAACTGCGCAAGGCCGGCTTCACCATCGAGGCTGGCGTGGCGGGCATCCCGACCGCTTTTGTCGCGCGCTATCGCAAGGGTACAGGACCGGTCATCGGCATTCTTGCCGAGTTCGACGCCCTGCCGGGACTGGCGCAGGCCGCCAGCGCGGAACATGCGCCGATCGCCGGCAAGGCAGCCGGGCACGGCTGCGGTCATAACCTGTTCGGCGCGGCTTCGGTGGGCGCGGCGCTGGCGCTCAAGGCATGGATGGACAAGAGCGGCACGCAGGGCGAAATCCGGCTTTATGGCACGCCCGCGGAAGAAGGCGGCGGCGGCAAGGTCTACATGGTCCGCGCCGGGCTGTTCGACGGCGTCGATGCGGTCCTGCACTGGCACCCTGCCGATGCCAACAGCGCCGCGCAGGACCTTGCGATGGCGAACATCAGCGGCAAGTTCCGTTTCCGCGGCATTGCCGCCCACGCGGCGAGCAACCCCCATCTCGGCCGTTCCGCGGTCGATGGCGTGGAAGTGATGGACGTGGCCGTCAACGCGATGCGCGAACACGTGCCGGAAACGGTCCGCATCCACAATATCATCACGTCGGGCGGCAGCGCGCCCAATGTGGTGCCGGACTTCGCGGAAAGTTACTACTACGTGCGCGATTGGGACCCGGCGGTAGTGCGCCAGGTGCTGGGCCGGGTCCGCAAGGCCGCCGATGGCGCGGCCATGGCAACCGAGACGCAGGTCGAATTTGAACTCGTCAACGGCGTCTACGGACTGCTGCCCAACGATGCGCTGGGTCGCCTGCTGGATGCGGACCTGCGCGAAGTCGGCCCGCCGCGCTGGGACGCCGCCGACCGCGCCTTCGGCGAACGGCTGGCGACGCAGCTCGCCAAGCCCCGCCCGCTTGAGGAAGGACAGCGCATCCATCCCTATTCCGTGGGCGAGCGCGGCGCGGGTTCCACGGATGTCGGCGATGTAAGCTGGGTCGTGCCCACCGTCGGCCTGCGCGTCGCGACCTATCCGCCGGGCACGTCGGCCCATAGCTGGCAGGCCGTGGCGGCGGCGGGATCGCCGTTCGGAGAAAAGGGCGCCATGGTCGCCGCCAAGACGCTGGCCCTGACCGCCGCCGACCTGATGCGCCAGCCCGAGCTGCTCAAGCAGGCGCGCGCGGAATTTGACCAGCGGCGCGGCGCCGGCTTCAAGTATGAATCGCTGGCCGGGGACCGCGCACCGCCACTCGATTACCGCAGCCGGCCGGGAGAATGATGCCCTCAGCCGACGGCGCCGAACCGTTGCGCGCCCGGGACCCCGGTCCGGTTCAGGCCAGGCCCCGCACGCAACGATCGACGCCGTTGCTGAGGTGCCGGGCCAGCATCTCCTCGTCCTGGAAGAAGATGTGGTTCTTCGCGCCGGACTTGAGCTGCGCACAGATCAGTTCGTGCGTGAAGCAGTCTTCCATCATCGGATCGCGCAGGCCGATCTTGGAATATTCGCGGGCGAAGAGTTCCCCGGCGGTGCGCACCGGCGGATAGTATCCCTTGATCTCCCACACGCTGCGATCGACCGCGACGGGCCAGATGTTGAACGTGAAGAACAGGCCATTGAGCAGCCCCACGAAGAAGTTCGGGAAGATGTGCCAGAAATCGAACGAGCCCCGGAAGCGATAGCCTTCGCCCGCATTTTCCACCTTGGTCCCGAAGGCCTGCACCGTGCCCGTGCCGAAACGGCTGGCGAGCAACGCGGTTGGCGGGGGCGTGAAGGCATCGGGCGGCGGGGAACCGAGCACGCCGTGCAGGCCATGCAGTTCGATGGCGGTATGGCGATACTGGTTGCCATCGATCTTGACCGCGCGGGCCAGCGTCTTTTCGTGCAGGTACGGCAGATGCCAGCCTTCGAGCTGGGCTTCCTGCAAGGTCTTCCAGTTCACCTGCTCGTCGATGCGATAGGAGAATGCGGGCGTATAGCCGTCGAAGTCGAACCGGCCGATCTCGTCCGCCACCGGCCCCAGGTATTCGAGCAGCGTCTGTTCGGGCCGGTCCGCCAGATTGACGAAGACAAAGCCCTTCCAGATGGCGCAATGAACGGGCGTGAGGCCATTTTCCGCCGGGTTCACACCGGGGAAGTTCTCCGCATCGGTGATCTGCACCAGCTTGCCGGTGGTGTCATAGACCCAGCCATGGAAGCGGCACGCCAGATAGCCGCGGCACGATCCTTCCGCATCCCACGCCACCGGCGCGCCACGGTGCGAACACATGTTGTGGAACGCGCGATATTCGCCATCCTTGCCGCGGATCACCAGCAGCGAGGTATCGAGAATCTTCAGGTCGGCTACGAAATAGTCCCCCGGATTGGGCGCCTGCTCCACCCGGCCCACGTTGAGCCACTTGCGGCGGAACACCCGCTCGCGCTCGAGGTCGAAGTATTCCTGCGAGGTATAGCGTTCGACCGGGATCGGGCCGCGGCCCTCTTCGGGATAGCGATCCATGAAACGGCACGGTGCGGTGCTCATGCGGCGGCTCCCTTGCCGGCCAGCGGCCAGGCATCATGCGTGGGGACGAAGCGGGAGATCGGAAAGACGTATTTCGGCGTGGGATCGCCGTACATCTCGATCGTGGCGGAACATTCCGCGAGGGCAAGGCACATGTCGAGCAGAGTGCGGTCCGCCCCGTCGATTTCCGACAGGGGCCGCTGCCCGAAATATTCAAACGCGGCCGGGCTGCGCTCCAGCATGATGTCGTAGAACGCCTGGCTCTCTTCGAGCGAGGACGACCAGCGCTTGTTGTTGCGTTCCAGTTCGCTCGGCCTGGCCCATTCCAGGAACGGCAGGAGATCTTCAAACCCGTCCGGCAATTCTCGTTCCACAAAGCCCTCCCTGTCGCACGCCACGGCATGAAAAGACTGCGGGAACGCCGCGCCGGAACGCTATCCCGCCCCTGCAACGGGTGACCGCTGAGTGCGGAATTGCGACGCGATCCGCACCGGCGACGGACAGGCGGCGTGATCCCGTCATTCCGATGGCATATAATACCTTCAAGGTATGGAGTGGCGCAGATTCAGTATTGGACGCGGCACACCGCAGGCATCACGCTTCTGCCGGAATCAGGGGAATTTTGCCGCCGGGCGCCACAGGGAGCGCTTGCGCAAGGCGATACCCGGAGAACCGTTCATGACCCATCGCATCAAGATGATCGTTCCCGTACCGGTGCCCCCGCAAGCCCTTGCCGCATTCGCCGGCCAGATCCCCGCCGGACTGGTCCGGCCGGACATCTCCGTCGAGTTCGCCTGCGCGGCGCGCGGCGGGGGAACGCTCGATTCCCTCTATGAAGGCACGATCGCCGATGCCTTCTGCCTGGCAGCGGGATGCCGCGCGGAAGAGGAAGGCTTCAGCGCGGTCTGCATCAATTCGATGAGCGATTCCGGCGTGGCGGCGCTGCGGTCGCGGCTGTCGATCCCCGTCGTCGGCACGGCGCAGGCGACCTATCACCTCGCTTGCCAACTGGGCAAGAAATTCGCGATCCTGTCGATGTGGGACAACTGGCGCTGGCTCTACGACAAGGTCCTGACCGAACAGGGGCTGCACCACCGCCTCGCCTCGATCCGGTCGATCGGGGTGCGCCCCGATACCGCCGAACTGCTGGCGGGCAAGGAAGACAGCGTCTTTCCGCTGCTGATGGACGCCGCGCACCGCGCGATCGAGGAAGACGGCGCGGACGTGCTGGTGCTGGGATCGACCACCATGCACCAGTCGCACGCCTATCTGGCGGCGCACCTGCCCGTGCCGGTGCTCAATCCGGGCCTTGTCGCGTTCAAGGCATGCGAAACTTTGATCGACCTTGGCCTGTCTCATAGTAGAAAGGGCTTTGCGCCGCCGGAGAGGATAATCGACAACGTGTTTGAAGCAGCCTGAATCGGGAGTGGAATCGACCAGCTCAAGCGGAGGTCCAACGATAATGATCCCAGCCATGACTTCTGTCCGCTCGTGGGATGGCAGCGATCTTCCGCTGCCAAGCCTGACGCGTCTGGCCACACGCGACATCAACGAGGTCCACGACCACATGAGCCGCATGTTCTGCCCGCACGACCTGCGGGTGGAAGGCGGCAACCCGCCCATCGCCTTCCGGCACCATCAGGCCTCGCTCAAGTCGGTCACGTTCAACGCCACCGACTATGGCAATCCCTATGGCCGGGTGGTGGTCAACATCCCGCCGATGGACGCGCTCTATCTCGTCCAGTTCTCGCTGCGCGGCGTGGCGCAGATCACGCAGGACAACGCGACCATAGAACTGCATCCCGGCCAGATGTGCGTGCTTGGCCCCGACGCCAAGGTCCGGCAGATGTTCGGGGACGGCTACAAGCACTTCACCGTCAAGATGGACAAGAACGGGCTGGAAGCCATTCTGGCGCAGGAGCTGGGGTTTCGGCCGGGCGACCTCCATTTCTCGCCGCAACCGGTGCAGCTTGAAGGCGCGGCCGCCGCGTTCGCGCAGCTTGTCCGCACCGTCTGCGACAATCTCGACACCGGGCTCGAAACCGGCCTGAGCGGCTTCAACCATGCGCGGGCGAGCGGTGCGGTGGAGGAGACGCTCCAGCGCCTGTTGCTGGCCGCCGTGCCCCACAACCATTCCGACCTGTTCGACGCGCCGGCTTCGTGCCCGGCCCCCTATTACGTGCGCCGGGTCGAGGAGTTCATCCACGAACACGCGCAATCGCCGATCACGCTGGAAGAAATGATCGTCGTTTCGAGCGTCAGCGCGCGGTCGCTGCATGCGGGCTTCCGGCGCTTCCGCAACACCACGCCGATGCTCTATCTCAAGAACCACCGGCTCGATCTGGCACGGCGGCAATTGCGCGAAGGCGCCGATACCGGCGTTTCGGTGACCGAAGTCGCGCTGGCCTGCGGCTTCACCCACCTGTCGAAATTCGCGCGCGATTACCTCGAACGGTTCGGCGAGCGCCCGTCGATGACGCTGAAGCGCATGTCGGGACGCTGATCGCGAAAGCGCCCCCTCAGGCAAGCCCGAACTGGGCGGCCGTGAAGACGAAGCGTTCCTCCCCCGGAAAAGCCGCCAGAGCGAGCAGCCGGCCGCCTTCATGGCGCAAGTGCCATGTCCGGCGGATCACCGGTTGCCTGCGCGCAAAGGCAGCCGGATCGAACAGCACCAGATTGCAACCACCGCCGGGATCGCGCGCGGAACGGGTGCGGATCAGCGCGATCCGGGCCTCGCGCGCCTGCGCGGCAAAGTCCTGGCAGGCCGTATAGTCCCGCGGATCGATCCAGCGCGCCGCATCGCTGTCGAACGGCGGGAGCGTCAGATCCAGCGCCGAAGCGGTCGCCAGCGCGGCGGCGAAACTGGTATGTTCGCTCGTGGTAGAAGGCGGCGCGAAACCGGGGGAGCGCCGGAAGAAGCGCAGGCGCCAATAGGCCGTTTCGGCGATGGCCGTGGCCTCGCGCTCGGCCGCATAGAAGATGCCGGGGCGCTCGTTCGCACGGCGGAAGCGGCTTTCGCTGCGATGGCCATAGCGGAAGGGCGAGGCCAGCAGGTAATGCAGCCCGCGCGTTTCCGGCGGCAGGTCGGGCTTGACCGCGTCCGCCAGCATTTCGAGCCGCGCCTGATCCGCCAGCCCGTCGGCCAGCCGGTTGGTGGAGATGCGGTGCTGGGCTTCCACCACCCGCCAGGCATCGCCCCGCCAGGCGCGGGCTTCAGACGCGAGCGCGGTAGGCGTCCACATAGTCGCACACGGAAATCAGCCCCCGGAAACTGTCGATCAGGTCAAGCGGGCGGGCATTGAGATCGAGATTGGCGGTTTCCAGCCAGCGCCGCGCGGCGGCATCGTCACTGCCGAGCAGGGCATCGAGGCTGCGGAACAGCCGCAGCAGGAACTGGCCCGCCTCATAGGACTTGGAAGCCGGATCGAGCACCGACCGGCCGCTGCGCAGGCGCGAGACGGTGGCGGCGGACAAGCCCAGCACGGTGCCCAGCTTGGTGTTGCTGAAATTCCAGAAATCGGCGATCCGCCCCAGTGCCGAGGTCAGGATTTCAGCGTCGCCGCGCGGCTGGCCATCGATCCGGGTCGCCATGACTTCTCCTTTCACATGGATGATATAGGAGAAATTCATTCATTTGAACAGATGCGTCCGCAAAAATTGCCGTCAGGCGTCGATCACCACGTCATCGCCCGATACCGAAACGCAATAGGTCCTGACCGCGATCGAACAGGGCGCGCCGATCGCTTCCCCGGTGCGGATGTCGAAGCTGCCCATGTGGAACGGGCAGAGGATCTTGCCGCCATCCACTTCGCCTTCGGCCAGCGAGGCATCGCCGTGCGTGCATAGATCGTCGGTGGCGAAGAATTCGCCGTCGAGGTTGTAGACGGCCAGCGCGCGTCCGTCGTCGAGATCGACGCGGATCACTTCGCCGGCGGGTATGTCATGGGTCGCGCAGAGTCTGATCGTCACAAGGTCACCGGTTTCTTGAATTGCCATGAAGGCAGGGCCTCACCCTGAAGGCGAACGTCGAGCTTCACTCTTGAAAAGCGCCAGCCTTCGGGTGTGAGCACGACGTCGCTGTCGTACCAGCCGCCGAACCAGGTGTCGGTCGGGCTGGCGTGCGCCGGATCGCCGCCTGCGGGAGCCATCGTGCACAGCTCCCACAAGTACCAGTGGCAACGCCCGGAGCGCAGGTCCGCCGCCAGTTCGATCAGCGGCGAGACCATGTAGTGGATCGACCACAGCACCCTGTCGGCCGCCAGACCGGCCAGGCCCGCCGCGATCGCATCGCGGCCGACGAGATCGGCGAACCCCTCGGCCGACCACACCGCGTCGGCGGCGAAGAGCGGCCCGAGAATCGCGGGATCGTTCCTGCGGTCCGCCCCCAGCGCATAACGCGCCACGAGATCCCCGATCTCCGCGCGCGCCTCCAGCCGCGCCAGCCTGTGTTCTCCGGAAGCGCCGGGTTCCGGCATCTCAGGGATGCGCCATCGGCTGCAGGCCCTGCCAGGTCGGTTGCGCGCCATGCACCGCCACGAAGCGCGCTTCCTCGAAGGCATAGGGCACGCCGACCGCACCGCCATAGAGCTCCAGGTGCGGCGCGACTTCCGCCAGCGACAGCGCGATGTTGTAGAGCGGCTGCAGCGGCTCGGGCAGGCCGCCGAGCGGATACTTGTCGACTTCGGCAAGGATCGCCTCAAGGCGCGGCAAGGTCGCGTCATAGAACGCCTTGAGCGCCTGCGGCGTTGCGGTGCGGCGATGCGTCTGGCGTTCGTCGGCCGTGGGCAGCGCCCATTCGAGCCAGGGCGAAAGGTCTGCGAAATCCGCAGGCAGCGAAAGCTGGGTCATGATCTGCGTCCTGTTCAGGCGTTGACGTACTGGTCGACGACCGCGGCGCTGTGGCGGATGAGGATTTCATCGTCCTGCAGGTGCTGCTGCGTCTTCGCCCGCGATTCCATCGCCCGCTGGGTGTCTTCCATGGTGGCGGTGTCTTCGAGCCAGGCGTTGCGCTGGAGCGTCATCGCATGCTCGATCGCCCAGCGTTCCGCGTTGGTCCTGGGTGCGCGCACATAATAGCGGCCTTCCCAGACGGTGCGGTTGTGCGCGGTTGGCCAGAACTGGTGGGTAAACCAGATCCCTTCCGACACATGCAGCAGCGTGTTCGGGAAGATGACGCTCAGCTCGAACGCGAAATCGCTGCGATGATCGGGATTGATCGTCTTCGGCAGCATCGATTCCCCGCGCTGCGAAACAAGGCTGGCGCCGGCGATCTTGTTGGCGACGGCGGAAACCGGCGTGGGCTTGGCGTCCAGCGTCAGGCACACCGCACAGCTACGGTGCGGCCCCATCAGCTTCACGTTCTGCAGGCCGGTCGAGAACACGTTGGGGAACGAGCCGGCGTGGATCGTATCGACGTGATAGGCTTCGGCGAAGGCGTCATGCGCCACCTTCCAGTTGCACGCCAGTTCGGTGCGATAGGTGAAGCCGAAGTCCATCTCGTCGAACGGATAGCCCCGGAAGTGCTCGGCATAGTCGCCAAGGTATTCTTCCAGCGTCTGTTCGGGCTGCGGGGAAACGTTGATGAAGAGGAAGCCTTCCCACACCCCCAGCGCGATTTCGGTGAGACCATTGTGCGACTTGTCGAAGCACGAATAGAACCGTTCCTCGCTCGGCACACTCTTGAGCGCGCCATCCGCGCCATAGACCCAGCCATGGAAACGGCAGGTGACGACGGCGGCCCTGCTCTTGCCGTAGGTTTCCTCGCCGGCCTCGGTCACCACCGTATTGCCGCGATGCGCGCACATGTTGTGGAAGGCGCGGACCACGCCGTCCTTGCCCCGGATGATGATCGCCGATGTGCCGGCGGCCTCGATCCGCTTGACCTTGTAGTCCCCGGCGTTGGGAATTTCGCTGGCGCGGCCAACGCAGAGCCAGACCTTGCCGAAGATCTTTTCCTTCTCCTGCTCGTACCAGGCGGGCGAGATGTAAGGCTCGGTCGGGATCGGGCCGGAGCCGAGCTCGGGGTACATCTCCAGCCAGCGATGTTGGATGTTCATGGCAATTCCCTTCAATGGATGCGCGTGCCCCGCTTCACTCGACGAAGATGTCGAGCGGCAGGACCGCCGAAACGATGACGTTGGGAACGTCGACGAGCTGGCCGATGCGCAGGTCCACGGCAGCGGCGCAGATCGCATAGGCCTGTTCGCGGGTGTAGCCCTTGTTGGTCGCGATCCAGTCGATCATCCGCAGCAGCGCGTCGCGCGCGGCCAGCGAGAGGTCTTCCGACAGGTTGGTCAGCGCGGCGACCTTCGGGCTGTCGAGATAGGCGAGGTGCGGCGGCACTTCGCCCGCCTTCTTGACCGGCATCCCGACGATGGCATGGAAGCGGCCCGGCTCGGTGTTGCGAAGCTGGCTGCCGCCGGTGACGTGCGGGAACACGATGTCCTTGCCGCCACCCTTGATGACTTCGCACTTCAGCGTGACGCGCGCGGCCATTTCCACGGCCGTGCCGCAGACCTCGCCATCGCCCTGCGCGAAGTGGATGTCGCCGGTCCACAGGCCCGCCCCATCGACAAGGACGGGGAACAGGATCGTGGTGCCGACCTGCATCGCCTTGATGTCCATGTTGCCGCCATTCTCGCGCGGGGCCACGGTGCGCAGGCCTTCGGCGGCATAGGGCGCGCCTTCGCCGAACAGCCTTTCCGGCACCGCGCGGCCCGGATCGGGCATCAGCACGAAGCCGCCCGCTGCCGCCAGGGCGCCTTCACGCTCCAGCGCGGCGGCGACTTCGGGCTTGCCGGGCAGCACGCCGATCGAACCGGGGAAGGCGCACATCGGAATGCGCACGCCGGGGATCTGCTCGGAAACGGCGCAGAGCCGGTCCAGCTTCCAGTTCGCGATGAACGGGCCGGCGATGACATCGCGCAGATAGCCGAAGCCCGGCACGATCGCGGTATAGCCATAGTCCGACGGCGCGATGTCGACGATCGTGACCGCCAGTGCATCGCCCCGTTCGGCGCCTTCGATGAACACCGGGCCTGTCATCGGGTGCACGCGGTTGAGATCGCAGGCGGCGACCTGTTCGGGCGTGGTGTCGAAATCGAACTGGCTGTCGAACGCGTCACGCGTCTCATAGACGACATAGTCCCCCGGATTGGCGCGAGCGACGGGCTCCAGCGCCCAGTGGAGGCGGTTGAAGCAGTTCGGATCGTCCTTGGCAGTGGCTCCGCTGCGCTTGATTTCGACGGTCTTCGACATGGCGCTCCCTCGTTCTGTCCGGGCATGGCCGGACCGTGGTCTGTGCCGCCATGATGGGGGGCTCCGCCGCTTGCGGGCTATCCCCGTGCCGTGCCGAATAGCCAGCTACCGCATCAAACCACGCCCCCGTCGATCACGGCGAAACGCGCAATTCCTTCATTCCCCGCCACCATTCGATCGCGCTGAGGTGTTTCTTCCAGCGCCCTGAGGCTAGCGCGCCTGCGCCCCGATGATGTTGCATGAAAGGGTCACGACGACGCTTGCCGGCGTCCCGTGGGCAGGCGGAGCTTCCGGCAATATCGCGTAGAGCTATCCAACAGAGCGCGAAGGCCGGATCGGGGAAATCACATCGGGAGGAATCCAATCATGACACAGCACAATACGCCGGCCAGTCCTGCCGGCCTGACGGCCCATCACACCACGCGAACCTTCCGGCTGCTTGCAGGCGCATCGCTGCTGGGCCTCGCCCTGCCCGCCGTTGCCGCCCACGCCCAGTCCGCACCCGCCGAAACGTCAGCCGGCTCTGCCGAGGAAGCGAACACCGGCGTCGAGACGATCACCGTAACCGCACGCCGACGCGCGGAATCGCTGCAGGATACGCCGATCTCGATCTCGGCAATGACCGGCGAAGGCATTGCCGCGCGCGGCATCGAGAACGTCACGCAGATCGGCGATTTCACGCCCAACGTGAAGTTCAACAGCTCTGTCCCGGTTTCGGCCAGCAACGCCACGGCCGCCATCTTCATCCGCGGCATCGGCCAGAACGACTACCAGCTTTCCGCCGATCCCGGCGTCGGTCTCTATCTGGACGGCGTCTACATCTCGCGCGGCGTGGGCAACGTGCTCGATGTGCTCAATATCGAGCGCGTCGAAGTGCTGCGCGGCCCGCAGGGCACCTTGTTCGGCCGCAACACCATCGGCGGGGCGGTCAGCGTAGTGACGAAGAAGCCGTCCGAGACGCTGAACGGCAATATCGAAGCCACAACGGGCAGCTTCAACCGCTTCCAGATCAAGGGCAGCATCGACGTTCCCCTGGCGCAGGGAGTCTATTCGAGCTTCGCCGGCTTCTACCACCGCCGCGACGGCTATGTGAAAGGCATCGTTCCGGGCGCGCCGGACCTGGGCGACACCGACAACCTGGCCGGCCGCTTCGCGCTTCGCCTCGAACCTTCCAGCAACGTGACCATCGACCTCGCCGTCGACGGATCGCGCACCCGCGAGAACTCGGCGCCCAACGTCGCGCTCAAGATCAACGAGAACGCACCCGCCGCGCAAGTGTGGAACGCGCTCTATTCCGGGGCGGCGGCGATCTGCACCGATCTTTCCAATCCCGCCCGGCTCAGCGACCAGCGCTGCTTCAACAGCCAGTGGGCGGTCGGCCCCTATCGCCACGGCGGCACCTTTACCTCGATCTCCAGCGTTTTCACCAATGGAAACCCCAAAAAGTACCAGTCCGGTTCTGACGTGAACATCTGGGGCGCATCGGGCACGGTAGAGTGGAAAATCTCGCCCGAAATCGCGGTGAAGTCGATCACCGCCTACCGCAAGGTGACGGGCTTCTGGACACGCGATTCCGATCACAGCCCGGCCACGATCGTCGAAACCAACAGCGACTGGAAGCAGGACCAGTTCTCGCAGGAACTGCAGCTTCAGGGCAAGATGCTGGACGGCAAGTTCAACTGGGTGCTGGGCGGCTACTATTCGAGCGAGCACGGCAACCACAGGGACCTCGTCAACATCGTCGATGCCGTGTTCCTGAGCGGCGCGGTGCTTGACGGGGAGAGCCTCGCCTTCTTCGGCCAGGGCACCTACGAGATCGTGCACGATCTGAACCTGACCGCCGGCGTGCGCTGGACGCAGGACAAGAAGACGTTCGGCAACGCCAACCAGTACGTCGTCGAAGCCGGCTTCCTGACCGGCGCGCCCTACAACCCCGACGGGTCCGGGCTCAAGAACGGCGATCCGCTGATGGGGCCGCTCGGCCAGCGCGCGACGATCAAGGACAAGGCGTGGACGCCCATGGTCAGCCTTTCCTACCGCTGGAGCCCGGAACTGCTGACCTATGCCTCCTACTCCGAAGGATTCAAGGGTGGCGGCTTTACCCAGCGCGTGTTCCCGCCGTTCGCCTTCATCCCCTCGTTCAAGCCGGAAACCAGCAGGACCTACGAACTGGGCTTCAAGAGCGATCTCGCCGGCCGGCGCCTGCGCCTGAACGGCGCGGTCTTCCTCAACGACTACAACAACCTGCAGATCACCGTGAACGATCCCACGCTGGGCTTCGCGCCAATCATCCAGAACGCCGCCAAGGCCCGCATCAAGGGTTTCGAGCTGGAAATGCTGGCGCGCCCCGTCCCGGCGCTGTCGATCGAGGCGGGCATTGGCTATCTCGACGCCAAGTACCGGCAGGTGGACCTGCGCGCGCTGAGCGCGGGCGTGACGACGGCCACCAAGCTGCAGAACGCGCCCAAGTGGACGCTGAGCGCCGGCGCATCCTATGCGATCGAGGCTTCAGGCATCGGCACATTCACGCCGCGCATCGACTGGTCCTATCGCTCGACGGTCTACAACGACGCGGTCAACACGCCGGAGCTGGTCCAGCCGGGCTACCACCTCGTCAACGCCTCGATCGGGTTCAGCGACGAAGACAAGCGGTGGGGCGTGACGCTGGGCGTCAAGAACCTGACCAAGGCGGTCTATCTCGGCTCCGGCTACGCGGACTCGTTCGGCGGTATCATCGAGGGTGTCTATGGCCGTCCGCGCGAATGGTACCTCAGCGCGCGCACCTCGTTCTGACAGCAGGCAGGGAAGTGGCCCGGCGCGATCCCGTCCGCTTCCCTGCCCTTTTCGTTCCGCAAAGGCCGGCATCATGACCGAACCATCGTCGCTTGAGGACCGGATCGCCCGCCTCGAAGCTCTGCGCGCGATCGACGATCTGATCGGCGCTTTGGGCCGGGCGTTCGATGGCGGCCCGTCCGCCGACGCGCTGCGCCCGCTGTTCACCGTCGACGCCACCTTCCGCATCGACCGCTACGGCGATCTGCAGGGCCGCGATGCCATTGCCGATGGCGTGGCCGGCAATGCCGATGCGGGTTTCCGCTGGACGATGCACTACCTCGTCTCGCCCAAGGTGGAACTGGCCGCAGACCGCATGGTGGCGGACGTGGAATTCTATCTCTGGGAGGTCGCCACCTCGGCCAGCGGACGCGCCTACTGGATCGGCGGCCGTTATCTCGCCACCGCGCGGTCCGATCGGGGCCAATGGCGCTTCAGCTATCTCGAACTGATCGCCGATCTCATTTCCCATTATCCCGCGGGCTGGTCGCCAAAGCCCGGGGCACTCGCCGACGCCTGAAACCGACCACAGAGAGGACACCTCGAATATGACTGACCCCGCCAGCGCCACGCTGAAGCCGGGCGCGGAGAAGTTCGCCCATCTCGGCCGCAGCGTGGCTGCGATCCGCGCCGAACTCGGCACCGCCCCGGTCTCGGTGGACGCCATCCGCGATCCGGCGATCTATGAACGGGAGCGGGAGAAGATCTTCCGCCGCACCTGGCTGAAGGTCGCGACCACATCGGAGCTGCCCGCGATCGGCGACTACAAGGTCAAGGACCTGCCGGTCGTCGACGCCTCGGTGCTGATCGTGCGCGGCAAGGACGGCGTGGTACGCGCGTTCCACAACGTCTGCACCCATCGCGGCAACAAGGTGGTGCCGACTTCGGACGCCGAAACCTTCGGCCGGGCGCGCGCCGGCGTGGTCACCTGCCGGTTCCACGGCTGGGTCTTCGGCACCGACGGGCCGCTGCGTTCGGTGCCGCTGGAGGATCACTTCGGCACGCTCGACAAGGCCTGCCTCGGCCTGCGCGAGATCGCCTGCGATACCTGGGAAGGCTTCGTGTTCATCAACATGGCCGATCCCCCCGAACAGACGCTGGCGGAATATCTCGGCGATTTCGGCACGCTGTTCGGCGGCTATCCCTATGCCGAAGCGACGACGGCCTATCGCTATTACACCGTGCTCGAATGCAACTGGAAAGTCGCGCTCTATGCCTTTTCCGAAGGCTATCACGTTCCCACGATCCACGCCGGATCGCTGCCGGGCTTTCGCGGGATCGAACATTCCGATTTCAAGCTGATCGGCCCGCACGCCTCGTCCACGATCTACGGCCTTGGCATGGAAGCCGCCGCTTCCACCGCCGAATTCGCGCGCGTGCTCCACGGTAGCGCGGCCCATGCCCCGCATCCCGAGCAGGTGCCGCCCGGGATCAACCCGACGCGGCGCGCGGATTTCCAGTTCGAGTTGCCGAACGTCTTTCCCAACCTGCTGATCCATCTCGCCGCCGGCTGCGGCTATCCGGGCATGGCCTTCTTCACCCACCAGTTCTGGCCGCTCGATCACGGGCGGACGCTGTGGGAAGGCATCAACTACTTCCGCCCGGCCCGCAACGCGGCCGAACGGGTGGCGCAACTGCACGTCAACGCGCTGCATCGCAACGCCTGGCTGGAAGACACCGCGACGATGGAAGACACGTTCACCGGCATCCGTTCGGGCGCGGTCGATACCATGCAGCTCATGGATCAGGAGTTTTTGATCCGGCACGCGGCGCGCACGCTGGACCGCTACCTCGCCGCCTGAACGGAAAGGACACTCCCGATGACCGATACCATCACTCTGCCCGCCGGCTTCGAAGACCTGACGGAGCTTGCGGCACACTGGGCACGCGCCACGGAAAATGCGCGGAGCGCCATCCGCTGGAGCGCTTCGGCGCAGGATTTCGCGGCGTTCTACACCGCATTCATGCCGCGCCTGCGCACCGCGCTAGACCTGCTGGAACAAATCCCGCTCGACGCGATGGACGCTGCCCAGACCAACCTGTTCGAACTGGCCTGCGCCTTTGCAGAAGCCGCGCCGCACCACGAGCTCTACGGTGGCAGCGCGGACGTGCCCCACAGCTTCTCCGCGCGCCGGTTCGTCCCCGGCCACGGCGACACGGCTTCGCGGCTGTAGGCGGCTCAGCCGGGCGCGAAGACCTGTTCCAGCAGGCCGGCCGCGCCCGGCGCCACGCATTGCGCCACGTTGAAGCGCATGAAGTCCGGCGCGGTACGCGTCAGGCTGAAAACGTCGCCGGGGGCCAGAACCACCCCCTGCGCCAGCGCGGCGCGGGCGCACTCGGCGGCATCCATCCCGCCGGGCAATTGGCACCACAGGAACATGCCCGCGCGCGGTTCGATCCATGGCGCGATCCCCAGTGCGCTCAGCCGCTCGATCGTGGCGCGCCGGGCCTTGCGCAGCCGGGTGCGTAAAGTCTGCACGTGGCGGCGGTAACTGCCGTCCTGGATCACGCGCAGCACCAGCTCGCTCGACAACCGCCCCGCCCCGAAGGCCGTCGCGATCGACAGGTCCACCAGCCGGTCCATCCAGTCGGCCCGGATCGCGACATAGCCACAGCGCACCGCCGCCGACAGCGTCTTGGAGAAGCTCCCGATCTGGATCACCCGCTCCAGCCCGTCGAGCGCGGCCAGACGCGGGGCCGGTTCCTCGTCGAAGTCGGCGAAAATGTCGTCCTCGATAATGGTCAGATCGTGCGTGTCGGCCAGCCGCAACAGACGGTGCGCCGTGGTCAGCGACAGCGTGGCCCCGGTGGGATTGTGGACGCCTGAATTGGTAATGTAGAGCCGCGGACGGTGCGTGACGAGCGCCTGCTCGAACGCGGCGAGGTCCGGTCCTTCCGCCGTCATCGGCACGCTGACCACCGTGACGCGGTGCGCGCGCAGCAACGCGAGGAAATTGAAATAGCACGGGTCGTCCACCAGCACGGCATCGCCGGGCGCGATCAGCAACCGGCAGAGGAGATCGATCGCCTGCGTGCCGCTTTCGGTCAGCATGATCTGGCCGGGGCCGCAATGCACGCCGCGCTCTCCCAGCCGGCGGGCGAGGATCTGCCGCAGCGCGGGAAGGCCCAGCGGCGTGCCGTAATCGGCCAGGGCACCGCCACCATCGCGCGCCAGCGAACGCAGCGCCCGGCGCACCTCCTCCTCCGGCAGCCATTCGGGCGGCAGCCAGCCGCACCCGGGCTTGGGAAGGTCGCCGGGGCTTTCGAGCGACTGGCGCGAGACCCACAGCGGATCGATCGCCCGGTCGAGCCGGGGCGTAATGTCGGCCAGCGACAGCGGCTCGCCCTGCCGCGCGACGTAGAAGCCCGACCCGCGCCGCGCCGAAACCGTGCCTTCGCTCGCCAGCCGGTCATAGGCTTCGACGACGGTCGACTTGGACACCCCCGCCGTTTCCGCCGCGCTGCGGATCGACGGCAGTTTCGCGCCGGGCGGCAGCGCGCGCGAGGCGATCTGGCGGCGCACCTGCCCCATCACCTGTTCGACGAGCGTGCCTTGCGATGACGCCATGATGCGCAACCTTATTGCCGATTGGACCAGTACAGTTTGTTTGAACCTTACTGGATTGTCCCTGTCGCCGATCCCCGCTTCCGAGGCAAGGACATTGCCGGAGGACATATGGAAAAATCGCTCGAAGGATGGTTCAGCGGCCTGATCGGCGTGGTGATCTTCAGCGGCTCGCTGCCGGCAACGCGCGCGGCGGTGATCGATCTCGATCCGCTGTTCCTTACGCTCGCTGCGCCAGCCCCGCCCGGAACGGCGCGATCTGCTGCCGCTCGTTGTCGTGGCGCTGGGGGTGGTCGTGGGCTTCCCGCTGCTGACTGCCGTGGCGCTGCGCCACATGAACGCGTCCGCCTCGATCGTGTTCACCGGCTTGCTGCCGCTTTCAACCGCGACGTTCGCGGTGCTGCGGGCGCGCGAACGGCCGGACCGGCGGTTCTGGCTGTTCGCCGCACTCGGCGCGCTCTGCGTGGGGAGCTACGCCTGGTCGCCATCGCTGCGCGCCGATACGACCGGAGTCGCACTGATGATCGCGGCGGTGATCGTCTGCGGGCTGGGCTATGCCGAAGGCGCGGTACTCTCGCGCCGGCTGGGCGGCTGGCAGGTGATCTGCTGGGCGCTCGCGCTGACGCTGCCGGTCTCGCTCGGCACGATGGCCCTGGCCACCACGCCGGACTGGAGCGCCGTCGGCGTGCCGGCATGGCTCGGCCTCGGCTATGTCTCGCTCGGCAGCATGTTGATCGGCTTCATGTTCTGGTATCGCGGCCTTGCGCTCGGGGGGATCGCGGCTGTCGGGCAACTCCAGCTCGTCCAGCCGCTGCTGGCGCTGGGCCTCGCCGCGCTGCTGCTGCACGAACCGGTCGGCATGGACATGGTTCTGGTACTCGTTCTGGTGATCGGCTGCGTGGCCGGCGCCCGTCATTTTTCGCTGCGAAAGGCTTGATGCATGACCCGCTATTCCTTCCAGATCGTCGATGTGTTCGGCGCCGGCGCGTTCAGCGGCAATCCGCTGGCGGTGGTGACCACGCCCGAGGAACTGGACCATGACACGATGCTGCGCGTCACGCGCTGGCTGAACTTCTCGGAAACGACCTTCCTGCTGCCGCCGACCGACAAAGGCGCGGACTATCGCGTGCGCATCTTCACCCCGGCACGCGAACTGCCTTTCGCCGGGCATCCGACGCTGGGCACTTGCCACGCCTGGCTGGCGGCGGGCGGAACGCCGCGCAACGCGAACGAGGTCGTGCAGCAATGCGGCGCGGGTCTGGTGCGCGTGCGCCGTACCGGGTCCGCGCTGGCCTTCGCCGCCCCGCCAACGATCCGCTCCGGCCAGGTCGAGGAGGACAAGCTCGACGAGATCGCCGCCGTCCTGCGCATTTCGCGCGACGCCATCGTCGCCTCGCGCTGGGTGGACAACGGCCCCGGCTGGGTCGCCGTGCGGCTGGCTTCGGCGGAAGCGGTGCGGGCGCTCGATCCGGTGCGCTGGCACGGGGCGACGATCGACCTGGGCGTGGTCGGGCTCCATCCCGAGGGTCATCCCGCCGCCTACGAGATCCGCGCCTTCTTCAGCGATCCGTTCGGCGGCCTGATCGAAGACCCGGTATGCGGCAGCCTCAACGCCTCGGTCGCGCAATGGCTGACCGGCGAAGGGCTGGTCAAGGCGCCCTACCACGTCACGCAGGGCGCGTGTCTGGATCGCGACGGCCGGATCACGGTCGAGGCCGATGGCGAAGGCCAGATCTGGATTGGTGGCCACACCGCCAGCCTGTTTTCCGGGACGGCGGTGATCTGAAGGATACTTGGCCGATCTCCTACCAGGTAGTACCATCGCGCTATCACAGCCTGATGGTACACCCGGTTTATGCAGTTTTCCCCGGCGGACGGACATTTCGGCAGACTGGTTGAACGCATCGTCGCCGGCCGGCCGGTCGTCGTGCTCTGCGCCCCTCCGGGCTTCCACAAGGGCCGGCTGGCGCATGCGGCGGCGCAGCGCATCGCCGGCGGGGACGGGATCGCGGTGTTCGGCCTGTGGGAACATGGCCGCGATCCGCGGGCGGCGGCTGAGGGCTTGCTGGCCGGGCAGGCGCCGGTCACGGTGATCGAGGAAGCTGGCGCGGCCGATAGCAGGCTGCTGGCGCAGGTGCTGGACCGGATCGACCTTGAAGGCGCCGGGCGGCGCGTGATCTTCACCATCCACCAGCCGGGCGACCTGCCGCTGGCCCGCATGGCGCTGCGTGCACGCATCGACGTGCTGGACGCCGACGCCCTGCGCCTGCGCCCGCAGGACATCGCCAGCACCCTGAAAGCCAGCCTGCGCCCGGCCATCCGCCCACGCATCCAGGCCCTGGCCGGCGACTGGCCGGTGGCGCTGGACGTGCTGACCCGCTGGGCCGCCGCCGCACGCGACGTGTCGGCAAGCTGGAGCGATCTCGACATCGTGCGCGAAAGCGGGCTGGGCACGTTCATCGCGCAGGAAGTGCTGGCGTCGCTCACGCCGGCCGAACGCGCCGCGCTGACGCACGCGAGCTGGCTCGATACGCCCGATCTGGCGACGCTGCTGGCGATCGACAGCCAGCGGCGGGAAGACACGATCGTCGCCGATCTCGCCTACCGTCTGAAAGGTCTGGTGGACCGGCAAGGTCAGCGCATCCACCTCCATTCCGCCCTGCGCGTGCTGCTGCGCGACGGGCCGCAAGCCGAAGGCGCGAGGGAGGACCGCGAGAGCCTGCTGCTGGCCATGGCCGATCACTATTCCGCCACGGGCCAGCTCGCAGAAGCCGCGACGCTGGCGAGGATGGCGGGCACTTCCGGCCGCATTCGCGAATATGCCGACGCGCACGGCGCGCTGCGCATCTGGATCGTCCACGGTTTTCCCGTTCTGCGCGAACTCGTCGAGAAATCCAGCGCGGAGGACGTGGCCGCCTCGCTGGTGCTGCGGATGATGGACTGCATCGTCCACCTCAAGGGCGGCCGCATCCGCGTGGCGCAGCACTTGTACGAAACGCTGGCGGCGGAAATGGCGGAGGCCGGGATCGGCCCGCCCGATCCGCTGGCGCGCGATCTGGAAATCGTGCGCGTAACACTGCTGGTCTATGGCTGCTCGCTAGAGCGGACGGACGACCTCGAACTGCTGCGCGGCCTGACCGCCGAACAGGCGGAAGACGCCGCCCTGCGCAGCTTCCTGTCGACGCTGTCGTGTATCCTCAATTCGCAGCGCGCCCGGTTCGACGTGGCGCGCGCCAGCCTGATCGACGCCCGCGCGCAGGCCAAGCTCGCCGCTTCGCATTACAACGTCATGTTCCTGTTCATGCACGAAGCCGCGATCCACCTTGCCGAAGCAAGGCTCAAGCAGGCGCGCACCTGCATGTCGGAGGCGCGCCGTCACTGGCAGCAGGGCTTCGCGCATGACGTGGGGGTGGAAACCGTGATCGCCGCGCTCACCGGATCGATCGAGTACGAAGCCGGCCAATTGACGAGCGCGCGCAATTCGGTGCGCAAATCCGCGCACCGGATGCCCGATGCCGAAGCGTGGTTCGACATCTACTTCCTGGCCTATGAAACGATGGTTCGGCTCAACCGCATCGACCATGGCCTCGGGACCACGCTGCGCACCATCGAGGACGAAGTCGGCAAGCTGCGCGCGCAAGGCCTGCCGCGCGTGGCCGACCTGGTGACGGGGATTGGCCTGTGCATCGTTGGCGAGGAAGCGATGCAGGGCAACGAAAGCCCCGTTCCGCCGGGCTGGATCGCGCCGGAACCCGGGCCGACGGCAAGCTGGCAGGAACACGAGGTCTATACGCTGGCCGGTTTCTACCGGCTGCGCGCGGGTGGTGCGCGGGACAAGGCCGGCGCGCTTCTCGAAACCGCGCTGGAGCGTGCGGCCGCGCGCGGGCTGGAACGATCGCGGCTGCGCTTCCTGCTCGCTCGCTTCAGCGCCGCCTGCCTCGATGGCGAAGACGACCGCGCGCGCGATCTGCTGGACGCGGCCATCGCGATCGGCGCGCGCACCGGGATGCGGCAGATATTCCGCGATATGGCAGGCCCACTCCTCGCCACTACGCTGGCGCGCTTGCGCGCGGAGGGTCGGCTGGACGAGGTCGCACTCGCGTTTGCGGAAACGCTGGGCAACCGGCTGCGCGACCGCGGCGGCGCCGGTGCGAGCGCCCTGACCGAGCGCGAGCGCGAAGTGCTGCGGCTGCTGGAAGGTGGCGGTTCGGACAAGCGGATCGCCCGCCAGCTGGCCATTTCCGAACACGGCGTCCGCTATCACCTCAAAAGCATCTACAAGAAGCTGGGCGTCCACGATCGGGTCTCGGCGATTGCCGCAGGCAGGCGGCTCGCATCCGCCTGACTACCAATCCAGGTAGTTCCGCGATCCGATGTATTATTCGATGACTACCATGTAGAACCCCTCCCCTCCCAGCCGGGCGCGTTGCGCACTGAGCAAGGTGCAGGAAAGCTGTCCTCCACCAGCGGAGGGCTTCAATGCGGATTGGCGTGGACGTGGGCGGCACGAATACCGATGCCGTTCTTCTATCAGGCAGGAACGTGCTGGGGGCGGTGAAACGCCCGACCAGCAAGGACGTCAGTTCGGGCATCTCAGAGGCGATCACGGCGCTGATCTCCGAATGCGCGATCACGCCGGACGCGATCGACGCCGTCATGATCGGCACGACCCATTTCACCAACGCCTTCATCCAGCGCCGCGAACTGGTGCCGGTGTTCGCCATCCGCATCGGCTTTCCCGCCGGGCGCGGCATTCCCCCGTTCACCGCCTGGCCCGACGATCTCAAGGCGGTGGTACGCGGCGGATCGGCGATGGTGCGCGGCGGCTTCGAGTTCGACGGACGCGAAATCTCGCCGCTCGACGAAGCGGCCATCCTTGCCGCCGTCGAGGAAGCCCGCGCGGCCGGCATCGGCCAGATCGCCGTTTCCTGCATCTTCAGCCAGTTGAACCCCGCGCACGAAACGCGCGCCGCCGAACTGATCGCCCGGCACGCCCCTGGGATGGAAGTCTCGCTCTCGTCCGACGTCGGCCGCGTGGGCCTGCTGGAGCGCGAGAACGCCGCGATCATGAACGCCAGCCTGCGCCCGCTGGCGGCCACGATCACGTCTGCGTTCCGGCGCGCGCTGACCGAACTCGGCATCACCGCGCCGTTCTACATCAGCCAGAACGACGGCACGCTGATGAGCGCCGACCACATGCAGCGCTATCCGGTGCTGACCTTCGCCGCCGGCCCCACCAACAGCCTGCGCGGCGCGGCCTGGCTCACCGGCGCGAGCGACGCGATCGTGGTCGACATCGGCGGCACCACGTCGGACGTGGGCGTGCTGGTCGCGCGCTTTCCCCGCCAGTCGACCGTGCATGTCGACGTCGGGGGCGTGCGCACCAACTTCCGCATGCCCGATATTCTCTCGATCGGTCTCGGCGGCGGCAGCCTTGTCCGCGAAACGGCGGACGGCGTCACCGTCGGGCCGGATTCGGTGGGCTTCCGTCTGCGCAGCGAAGGGCTGATCTTCGGCGGCGAAACGCTCACCACCAGCGACATCGCGGTGGCGAGCGGCCAGGCCGCTTTCGGCGATCCCGCACGGGTGGCCCACCTGCCCCCTGCGCTGGTGGCCGAGGCGCGCGGCGCGATCGACCGCTTGATCGACGATGCGATCGACCGGATGAAGACCGCGCCCGGTGATATTCCGATGATCCTGGTCGGCGGCGGATCGGTGCTGGTTTCGGCCACGCCGCAGGGCGTTTCCGACATGATGCGCCCCGAACATGCCGGCGTCGCCAACGCGATCGGCGCGGCCATCGGCCAGGTCAGCGGCGAAATCGACCGCATCTACAACGCGCCGGACGCCGCCAGCCGCGAAGCGGCGCTCGCCGACGCGCGCGCGCAGGCCACCGGGCAGGCCATCGCCGCCGGGGCAAGCGCCGAGACGGTGGAGATCGTCAATATCGAGGCGGTTCCGCTGCAATACCTGCCGGGAGGGGCGACGCGCGTCGTCTGCCGCGCGGTCGGCGATCTGGCCCTTGCGGAGGTACGATGATGGTTCGCGAAATCACGCTCGACAATATCGAACACCTGGCGATCGGATCGGCCTTCCTCGGCACCGGCGGCGGTGGCGACCCCTATCTCGGCTCACTCCTGTGCCGCGAGGCGATCGCGCAATACGGCCCGGTCCCGATCGTTCGGCCGGAGGATCTCAAGGACGAGGACAACGTGTTCGTCGCCGCCGCGATGGGCGCGCCCACGGTGATGATCGAGAAGCTGTTCTCGATCGAGGATCAGCACCGCGCGGTGGAAGTGCTGGAGCGCTTCCTGGGCCGAACCGCCACCGCGATCATCTCGGCCGAGATCGGCGGCTGCAATTCGATGATGCCGGTCGCCTACGCGGCGATGCGCGGGCTGCCGATCGTCGATGCCGACGGCATGGGCCGCGCCTTTCCCGCGCTCCAGATGACCAGCTTCAACATCGAGGGCGTGGCCTGCGCCCCGATGACGATCGCCGACGAGCACGGCAACAGCGTGCTCTACCAGACGGTCACCGGCCTGAAGGCCGAGGAACTCGCGCGCCCCGTTGCCGCGGTGATGGGCGCCAGCGTGTGCATGTCGTGCTATCCGATGACCGGGGCGCAGGCGCGCCGCGCCGCCGTACCGCTGACGCTGAGCGGCGCGATCGGGATCGGCGAGGCGATCGCGCGCAGCGGCGATCCGCGCCCGCCGCTCGACCGCCTGATCGATGCCCTGCGCGCCCACGCCTATTATTCGGACGCGGCGGTGGTGTTCCGGGGCAAGATCACCAGCCTTGAACGCGATACCACGCGCGGCTGGGTCTTCGGCAGTTGCACGATCTCCGCCATGGGCGCGGAAGCGGCGCCGGGCGCGATCCCCGGCATGGCCGAGGTCCGATTCCAGAACGAGAACCTCGTGGTCCACGTCAACGGCGAACTGCGCGGGATCGTCCCCGATCTCGTCACCATCGTCGATGCCGAAACCGCGCACGCCATTCCCACCGAACGGCTCGCCTATGGCCAGCGCGTCGCCGTGGTGGCGTGCAGCGCGCCGCCGATCCTCACCACGCCGCACGCGCTAGCCGTGGTCGGCCCGCGATGCTTCGGGCTGGACGAGGACTACGTGCCCGTCCGAGACCTGATCGGGAATTGCGCGTGATGCGGGTACACCTGATTACCCCCGTCATCACCGAGGGCATCCGCACGCTGGACGATGTGGCCCCGCTGATGCGTGACGATCTGGTCATCACCCAGTCGCTGCTCGCGACTGGCCCGGCCTCGATCGAATGCGAATTCGACGAGGCGATGGCCGTGCCGGGGCTCGTGGTCGAGGCAATCCGGGCGGAGCGGGCGGGCGCGGACGCCATCGTCATCGACTGCATGGGCGATCCGGGGCTGAAGGCCGCGCGCGAGGTGGTGTCCATCCCCGTGCTGGGACCGGCACAGACCGCCATGCACCTCGCCGCCATGCTCGGCCACCGGTTCAGCGTGGTGACGGTGCTCGATTCCGTCGTGCCGATGATCGAGAATCTGGCGAAGGTCTATGGCGTGGACGAAAAGCTGGCCTCCGTCAGGGTCATCGACATTCCGGTGCTCGAACTGGAAACCGAGCCCGAACGGCTGACGACGGAACTGGCGCAGGCCTCGCTGGCCGCCGTGGAGCAGGACGGCGCGCACGCCATCGTGCTCGGCTGCACCGGCTTCCTCGGTTGCGCCGAGGCCATTGCCGCAACCCTGCGCACGCACGGACACGTGCTGCCGGTGATCGATCCGGTCCCGGCCACGGTCTGCATGGCCGACGGCATGGTTCGCGCAGGGCTTGCGCACAGCAAGCGCACTTACGGCATGCCACGCGACAAGGAACTGAGGGGATACCCGGAGATAGGCATCGCTCGATACGGGGCATAAAAGGGGAAAGACGATGGGAACGAACAACATGAGGGGCGCTGGCCGGCTGGCCATCGCGATTGCCGGACTAACCGCAGGAACGCCGGCGATGGCGCAGGAAGCACCGCAGAGCCAGGGCTTCGGCGATATCGTGGTGACGGCGCAGCGGCGCCAGGAAAATCTCCAGAACGTACCGATCCAGGTGGCCGCGTTCTCCGAGGAGAAGATCGCCGACGCCGGCATCAAATCCACGCGCGAATTCGTCAATCTGGTGCCCAACGTCTCGTTCGACGAGAGCTTCACCTACCTCAACTCGTTCGTGGTGGTGCGCGGCGTCACGCAGATCAACAACGCGGATTCGCCCGTTGCGGTGATCGTCGACGGCGTTCCCCAGAACAGCCAGAAGCAGTTGCGGATGAACCTGTTCGACATCCAGCGGATCGAGGTGCTGAAGGGACCGCAGGGCGGCCTTTATGGGCGCAACGCGATCGGCGGGGCGATGAACATCATCACCAAGGACCCGTCCGACCACATGGAAGGCGCGCTCGATGCCAGCTATGGCCGGGGCGACGCCATCGACGTGACCGGCTCGCTCTCCACGCCGATCGGCGACGACGCGGGCTTGCGCATCGCCGGATCGTACAAGACCGACAACGGGCGCATCCGCAACACCTACAGCGACAAGAACGTCGATTTCATCGACCACGACTGGGAACTGCGCGGCAAGTTCAAAGCCTCGCTCAGCGAAAACCTGAAGATCGACCTGCGCGCCTCCTACCGCGATTTCCGCGCCGGCGCGATCTATGACAGCCGGGTTCCCTCGGGGCTCGCCAACGATTTCCGGCTGCCCAGCGCCAACATCGAAGGCCTGACGTTCGGCAACCTGTTCGATACCTCGGCCAAGATCGATCTCGACCTCGGCGCCGCCACGCTGACCAGCATCACCGCCTATACCGACATCAAGGAGAACTATCGCGGCGATCTGGATTTCGGCAATCCGGTGGACAATCCCGGCGGCTTCCTGGGCCTTGGCATCCAGGCGGGGCAGGGGCAGGACCTGCACGTCAAGCTGACCAGCCAGGAACTGCGCCTCGTTTCCAACGGGAAGGGACCGCTCCGCTGGATTCTCGGCGGCTATTACCTTCACACCAAGCGCAGCCTGCTGACGCGCGCCTTCATCGACCTGAACGGATCGCGCGACCAGATCGACAATCCAGCCCTGGCCCTGATCCGGCTGAGCGAGGACAACAGCAACAACGCCTATGCCGTCTATGGCAACGTCGATTACGACCTGACCGATCACCTCACCCTGTCGGGCGCGCTGCGCTATGACCGCGACGAGCGGCGGCAGACCGACCTGGCATCGGGCGCGGTGCGCAAGACCAGCTTCGACAACGTCCAGCCCAAGGCGACGCTGACCTACAAGTTCAACGACCGGCAGCTCGTGTACGCGACCTACAGCACCGGCTTCCGCTCAGGCGGGTTCAACGCGCCCACGGTGAGCATCCCGGTGTTCCGCGCCGAGAAGCTGGCGAACTACGAGGCCGGCTTCAAGACGAGCTGGTTCGATCGCCGCCTCATCCTGAACGGCGCGATCTACAAGGCCGTCAGCAAGGACTTCCAGTATTTCTACATCGATGTCGCCACGGCCTCGCAGATCATCGGCAATATCCACAAGGTGCATATCTGGGGCGTCGAGCTGGAAATGCAGGCGCTGCCCACCAAGGGCCTGCAACTGTTCGGCGCCATCGGCACGACGGACACCAACATCCGCAAGAACGTGGTCGATCCCGCGTCCGTGGGCAACCACACGCCCAAGACCACGACCTGGTCGATGAACGCCGGCTTCCAGTACAACCGCCCGCTGACCGACGACTTCGACCTGCTGCTGCGGCTCGATTATGCGCACAAGGGGCGCAAGTATTGGCAGGTGGACAACCGGCAGGTGCAGAACCCGATCAATCTTGTCGACGTGCGCGTGGGCGTCGAGAACGAGCGCTGGGGCCTCTATTTCAGCGGCCGCAACATCTTCAACGAGAAGTATTACACCGACTACAACCCGAAGGCCTATTCCGGTTCCGATACCGATCTCGGCTTCCGCGCGCAGCCGGCGACCTGGGCGGTGGAAGCCAAGGTCAAGTTCTGACGCGGTCGGGCCATCGCGGCATCAGCCCGCCGCGATGGCCCGAATGTCTAGGCGGCGTGGCCAAATTCCACAGCGCCTAGTCCCCTGCCGCGAGCAAGGCATCGATCCAGCGAGCGACTTCGCCGTTCTCCCAGGTATCGGATGCCGCCCCGATCACCACTTCGGCGATCGAACGGCCCTCGATCGGGGATTCGGTGAAGGCGTTGAACAGCCAGACGCCGTGTTCCCGCGCGAACGCCGCATGTCTCTGGTGCAGATCGGCGGGCGTTCCCGGCAGCAGGAGCTGAAAGCTGTTCGCATGGGGAATGAGCGGGTGAACGATGACGCGCCCGTCGGAGGCGAGCACCCCGGCCAGATCGCGTGCGCGGCGGACATATTCCGGCATGCGGGCCAGATGCTGATCGATCCCCGCCAGCGCCGAGAGCGCCTGCGGAAAGGCCGTCGAAAGGTTGCCCGCGAAACGCGTTTTCCACGGAGCGAGGCGCCGGATGAAAGCATCGTCGCCAGCCAGCGCGGCACCGCCCAGGCCACCCAGCCCCTTGTAGTAAGACACATAGAGTGTGTCCGCGAGATCGGCGAGTTCGGTCAGCGCGACATCATACCCCGCCGCCGCTTCCCACAGCCGCGCCCCGTCGAAATGCAGGGGAATGCCCTCTTCGCGGCACCATGCGGACATCGCCCGCAATTCGTCCAGCGGCGGCAGCACATAGCCGGACCGGCGCAGCGGCAGTTCGACGACCACCGCCGCCAGCTTCTCCTCCACGGCTTGCAGCGCGGCAAATTCGAACGGCTGATAGCGGCCGAGGCGGACAGCCTTCAGGCCGGCAACCCGTTCGAGCCCGTCCCCTTCGTCCGACGCGATATGCCCCTGCGGATGGATCGCGACCGTGTCAGTCCCGCGCGTTTCGGCATGGACGCGGAGCGCGCAGTATTGCGCCGTCATGCCCTTGATGAAGAACCGCGCAGCCGGCTTGCCCAGCAGCGCGGCCGTGCGCTCCTCGAGCCGCGCCACCGCGCCGCCGGCGCCATAGATGTCCGCGGCCTCGTCCTCGGGCGCATAGTCGGCCAGCGCGAGAAGCTGTTCGCGCGGTCCGGAAAAGCCATGGTACGATAGCGAGCGGGTGCAGGATTTCCTGATATCGGGATCGTTCATGCCGCAATCGTAAGGCCTTGGGCCTCTGCCGCAAGGCAAGGCGCCCCGTCAGGCAAACGGTTCGTCGATTGCCCGCGAAGGCCCGGCAAACCGGCGTGCGCGGCGATCGGTGAAATGGAAACGATCCTCCAGCCTCACCCTGAACCGGCCCGGCATCGCACGCGCGAGGGCACATAAATTACAGTACATTCGATTTCAATTGACATGCATCCTGCAATGCAACCCGCACAGAATCGCGGCCAAAATCCCCTTCAGGTGACTTACAGGTGCAATAAAATTCATTCAAATCGCCGGCATTCGATGCCCGCGAAGAAGGGGATTCGCCATGTCATTTTCCAGTCGCATAACGGTACACTTGATTCTATCGGCGTCCGTGTGCGCCATTGGCCTGCTGCCGGTCGCCGCGATGGCGCAGACCGCGCCCGCGGCGAGCCCGGCGGATGGTTCCTCCGGGCTGACCGAGATCGTCGTTACCGCGCAACGCCGGACCCAGAATGCGCAGGCCGTGCCCGTCGCGATCCAGACAATCAGCAGCGAGGCGATCGACAAGGCCGGCTACACAGCGGTCACCGACCTCCAGTACCTGACACCGGGCCTGCAATACGACCCCACGCAAGGGGCGGCTTTCCAGATCCGTGGCGTTGGCACGACGTCGTTCGACTTCTCGAATGCGAAGTCGGTCAACGTCGTGGTCGACGATGTGGTCATGGACGGCCAGCGTGCCAACGGGCTGATCGGGATGGTCGATATCGGCAGCGTCGATGTGCTGATGGGTCCCCAGGGCACGCTGTTCGGCAAGAATTCGACTTCGGGCGTTATTGCGGTGACCACCAATCGGCCCCGGCTGGGCCAGACGACGTTCCGGGGCAGCGCCAGCTATGGCCAGAACAACGACCGCATCCTCAATGCTACGGTCAACCTGCCGCTCGGCCCGATCGCGGCACTGCGCGTCTCCGCATTCGATCAGGGGCAGGACGGGTTCGGCCGCAACGTGACGCTCAACCGGCTGGTCGGCTCGACGCACGAATACGGCGGGCGCGTCAAGTTGCTGGTGGAACCCAGCGATCGCTTCGACCTGATGGTTTCCGGCGATTATGCCCACCACTGGGACAGCAGCGTGCGCACGCCCGTGTCCGGCCAGCCCGCAGCCGTCACCGCGATCCTCAACTCCCTCGGCGTCCACCCCGGCCCCAAAAGCGCGGATACGGCGGATTCGCAGTTCGGCGAGATCGAGACGGAGGAATGGGGCGCGTCGCTGCGCGTGCATGCGAAGATCGGCAGCAACAATCTCACCTCGATCAGCGCCTATCGTTACACGCTTTATAACAACAACACGCCCGCCGATCTCACGCCGATCGACAAATACGCTTACATTCCATACAATTACGGCCACCTCTATACCGAGAAGGTCAGCCAGGAAATCCATCTGGCCTCTCCCGAAGGGCGCCTTGTCACCTGGCTGGTCGGCGGGTTTTACAACCGGCTTCGCGCCACCCAGACCCAGCTGCAATGGGCGACGCTGGGCGCGCCGGTCTATACCAATGGCGTTCCGATCAAGACGCTCTATGCCTTGACCGGCGCGATCGGAAAGGCTGGCAACACTTCGCTGTTCCGGTCGACAAACGAAACCGGGGCGCTGTTCGGCCAGATCCAGCTCAACCCGACCCGGCAGCTGCGCATCGCACTGGGAGGGCGCTATACTCACGACAACAATTCGCAGGGGCTGGACTACGTCAATACCGATCCCGTCGCGGTCACGGGCTTCTCGCCCAGCTTCATCCCGACCAGCGCGCCGCCGGTCTATGCGTTCGGTCGGGTGAAGGGCGACAATTTCTCGTTCCGCATTTCACCCCAGTGGCAGATCACGCCGGACATCATGCTCTATGGCACCTACACCACCGGCTACAAGCCGGCGGGCATCGCCTTCGTCGGCAACAAGTATGACCCCTATCTGGCGGAAACGGTGAAGGCCTGGGAATTCGGCCTCAAATCCGAATGGTTCAACCACCGCCTGCGCTTCAACATCGACGTGTTCCGTTCGGACTTCACCAACTTCCAGGCCACGATCCTGACCAAGGTGCCCGATGGCGCGGGCGGCACGCTGCTGACCAGCGCGATCGGCAACGCTGGCGGATTGCGCAGCCAGGGCGTCGAGATGAGCCTGGCCGCCAAGCCGACCCCGTCGCTCTCGCTCAGCGCGTCGGCCGCCTACACGGACGGCTATTTCACGAATTACGTTTACAATACGACCACCGACTACACGAACACGCGCCTGCCCAACTCGCCCGACTGGGCGGTGACGGCGGCGGCGGACTACGACCATGCCATCACGGCCAAACTGCGCCTGCGCGCGCATGCCGATTACGCCTGGCGCAGCGACTACTGGACGGTCGTGGGGCAGCCATCCTACTCGTTCGTGCCCGCCTATGCCCTCGTCAACGCGCGGGCGAGCGTGATTACCGACAACGGTCAACTCGAGATCGGTGTCTATGCGCGCAATCTCTTCGATACCTACTTCTCGACGGGCTGGCAGCTCTACGGCGCGCTTGGCTTGCTGCATTATACCTCGCCCAACGCGCGCCGCACGGTTGGCGGGTTCGTCAACGTCAAGTTCTGATCGCAAGCCTGCACGAAGGCCCTCAACAAAGGATCGCCTCGATGTTCACCTCCTTGTTGCGCACTGCCGGAGCGATGGCCCTGTGCCTGGGCACCGCCGCGATCGCAACGCCGCCCGAAGCGGCGGGCATTCCCGACAGGATGCCGCTCAACCGCATCCAGGTTCTCGGCACCCACAACAGCTATTCGCAAGGCGTTGATCCGCATGTGATCGCCATGCTGGAAAAGGCGCTGCCGAACATGGACCGGATGGTATCCGCCTTGCCTCCGGAGAAACTGGCCGAGTTCCGCACGGCTCATCCCAACCCGGTGAGCTTTTCGGAAATGCTGAACTACCGCCATCCCTCGCTTACCGAACAGCTCGATCTGGGCGTGCGGGGGCTGGAAATCGACATCAATGCCGATCCGGCGGGTGGCGCCTATGCCGATCCGGCAGCCTACCGCATCCTGCGGGCACAGGGCGTAACCGATCTCCTGCCCTATGACCCCACGCCGATGAAAGCGCCGGGCATCAAGGTTCTGCACATGGCGGACATCGATTTCCGCAGTTCCTGCCCGACTTTCCGGGATTGCCTGACAGAGATGAAGGCATGGTCCGATGCCCATCCGCGCCACGTGCCGATCTTCGTTATGATCGAGGCCAAGGTGCAATCGATCGCCTTGCTGCCGGGTTCGGCGAAAGCGCAGCCGATCACGACAGCCACCTACGACGAAATGGACAGGACGATTACCGAGGTGATCGGCCACGCCAATGTCGTTATGCCCGACGATGTGCGGGGGCGCTATCCCACGCTCGAAAAGGCGGTACTCGCGGGGCATTGGCCAACGCTGGGGCAGGCCCGGGGCAAGTTCGTCTTCCTGCTTTCGACCGCGACGGGGCATGACGGCGCCTCGGACTATCTGATCGGCCATGAAGGGCTGAAGGGGCGCATGGCTTTCCTCGATTCCCAGCCCGGCCAGTCCCATGCGGCGTTCATTCTCGATGACAACGCCCTGGCGCGCGGCAATCAGATCCGGGAGGAAGTGGCCAAGGGCTACCTGGTCCGGTCCCGCGCCGACATCGAAACCTACGAGGCCAAGACCAACGACATGACCCGCGCGAACGCCGCCTTCGCCAGCGGTGCGCAGATCGTCTCGACCGATTTCGAAAAGCCGGGCAATGCCTATGGCACGCCCTATACCGTGACGGTGCCCGGCGGCGGCCCCGCCAGGATCGCACCGCGCCGCTGACGGTTGCTCAAGACCGGCGGCTTCGCGGAGTCGCCGGTCCGTCATCCTTCGCGCCTAATGCGGGGGAGTGAGCGCGCGACCCCCATCCCGACCCGACGCGAACGCATTTGTGCTGGGCTTTTCGCGCGTCCATGTCGGCAAAAGCCTGCTCTGGGCCGGCGAGGATTCGCTGATCCTGTACATCATGATCCGTTTTCTGGCGCTGTCACCCGCGCTGGCCGGAACGATCTTTCTGGCCAGTTCCTTGTGGAACGCCCTGTGCGACGGGTTTATCGGCACCCTGATACACCGCTGCGGCCGTGCGAAGCGATGGCTGCCCGCCGTGACAGGAGGGGCGATCCTGGCGGCCAGCCTGGGCTTCGCCATGCTGCCCTTGCTGCCCGCTCATGCACCCTGGACGGTGGCCGGTGTCCTCCTGCTGATCCGCACCAGTTATGCACTCGTGGATGTCCCTCACAACGGACTGACCCGATCCCTGGCCCGCAATGGCCAGCACCTGAAGTCCGCGCAAATCCGGGCGGGCGGGGCCGCCGGGGCGGCCCTGATCGTGGGCGCTGTCTGTGCCGGGCTGCTGGGAAGTTCCTCGCCGGCCCGAACCACCGCCGCGTTGCTGGTGGGTTCGATCGCCGGCACGGGGCTGCTTCTGATGGCCCCTCTGCCGCGCCTGTTGGCAGCGGAGCCGCCAGATCGGGACGCATCGGCCGGAAAGCCGTCCGGCAGGACGATGTCCCCCGCGCTTTGGCACTATTGCGGCGCTACGATGCTCGGGCTGACCGGCCTTGGCACCATGGGCAAGGCGCTGCTCCACCTCCACGGCCCCGGGGCCGGGGTCATCGAAACCGGAATCATGCTGATCATTGTGATGCGGCTGGCGTCGATCGGGATCTGGCCATCGATTGCACGGCGGCTGGGGTCACGGAGCGCGCTGGCGTTGGCGTACCTGACCTGCGCGATCGCGACGCTGGCGCTTCCGCTTGCGGCGCAAGCCAGCGGCCCGGCCCTGTTGATGGCGCTTGGCCTGTTCGGGCTGGCCAGCGGGGGCGTGACGGTGGTGGGTTGGGCAGTCCTGTCCGAGGTGCTCGGCGCTGGCGATCCGCGCGACCGCGATACGGCCTATACCGCCGCGTTCGGCCTGTTCACGATGAGCATGAAGGTTGCGCTCGGGTTGTCGGCCGCTCTGGTCGGCGGTTGGCTTGCCGTAAGCGGGGTTTCCGTCGGCGTGCCGGCGGAACAGTTGCAACTGCTATGCCGATCGGTGGCATGCATGACGGTTGCGGCGGCAGCATGGATCGCCATCGCCCACCCCGCGCCTGGGCTCCCGCGCCTGCGGATGCGCCGGCGCTCCTCTCCCGACCTACCCTGATCGCGCGGCCAGGAAGCGGCGGCGCAGGCCGGCAAGCTGCTCCACCGTGATCGCGCTGCGTCCATCGGCGCCTCCGCTGGCCATCGCCGCAAAGCCTGAGCCGATGGTCATCATCGACACGGCCTGAAGGGTGGCGTCGTCGGCGGCCCGATCGCCTCCCAGCATGCCCCTCAATCGTTCACGGACATTTTCCGAACGGCGGCGGCGCATGTCGAGCGCAAAAGGTTGCAGCGCTGGATCGCGCGCGGCGACAAGCGCGATGGAATGGGTCGCGCGGATCATCGCCATGCCCCGGTGCCGTTCGGGCTCCGGCAGATCGAGGGAGCGCATTTCCTGTCGCATCGCCAGGATCAGTGCGCCAAACCCGGCATCCAGCAGGTCCGCCTGCGTGCGGAAGTGATGGGCGATGCGGGAGTTGGAGACGCCGGCTCTGGCCGCCACCGCGCGGTGCGTGACGGCGGAAACGCCCTGTTCGGCAATCACCTGGGCGATATGCTGTGCCAGCTCGGCCTTCTTCGATCCGTCCGGCAGATCGACCGGCAAGGGCGACACGGCCGGGTCGCTGCCGCATGCGGCGACGAGATCGCCGAACCTCGCGGCCAGGCCATCGCCCCGTCCCGCCAGCCCCGCGCTCACGCTGGCGATCGTTGCACTGCGCAGCAGGCGATAATCGGCATGTCCCGCCAGGGCGATCGTGAAAGGACGCTCGTCATGGCAATAACCGACGATCGCACGCCCGAAAAGGTCGGCATCGGAGCCATATCCCGGTGCCAGCAGATCGACCCACAGCCTTTGCTCGTCCGCCAGAAGCAGATCGATTCCGGGAAATTCCTGCGGCGCCATGACCGCTTCGACCAGCAGTTCGCATCCCGTCAACGCCATGGCGCGGTGGACCAGCGCCGCCTCGTCGAGATAGGTCGCAATGGCGGCGGCAAGCACCGTCGCATCGGTCAGGTCGAGGCAGGCCACCCGGCGGCGCCAGAGCGCGTGCTGGAGCTGGCGTTCGCGCCGTTCTTCCCGGACGATCGCGGCAATCAATGCGGCCTTGTCGCCAACATGGTGGTTGAGGGAACCCAGCGAAGCGCCAGCCTCCTGTGCCACCGACCGCATCCGCAATCCCCGGAACCCCTGCGCCGCAATGCGCGCGCGGGCAGCGCTGGTATACTTGGCGGGATCATCCGTCGGCATGTTCGCCGGATGGGAGATTAACGGGGAAATATCAACAGCGGTTCGATCGACCGGGACGAATGGCGTGCACGCCATCGCTTCCCTGACAAGCAGGGCGCTCAGCGACCTCGCTGACCCGGTCGCTGTCGAGCGCGGCGAGCCCGCCGCCATCTTTCGCGGGCAGCAGGGCATAAATGGCATCGATGACTTTCATGAATAGGCGCCCCCTAGCGCGATGGCCACGTTTGCGAGAGGCTTCGGCCAACGCGCCATCGAAAGGGTCGGAATGAAACGCTTGTGGTCGACCCTTCCGCTGCTGCTCGCCTGCTCGCTTGGCGCGCCGCTGAACGCGCAAGAGCCGGAAAAGCAGGTCATCCAGGTTCCGGGCTTCGCCAATTTCGCGGAAATCGACCCGCGCGACGACACGGTCTGGATCAACAACGAAAGCAAGGTCGAGCACTGGTCGACCGGCGGCAAGCTAGGCCAGATCGTGATGGGCAAGCCGTGCGGGGCGATGGTCATCGTGGGCAGCGACCTGTGGGCCGCCGATTGCAAGGACGGCACGCTCAACCGCATCGACACGGCCACGCTGACGATCACCGCCAGCGTGCACACGGGGCTGGCGAGCCCCGGCGAGTTCAACGTGGCGGTGGGCGCGGGGTCGCTGTGGGTGCCCAGCGAGAGCAAGGGCGTGATCAGCCGCGTCGATCCCGTCACGCTGAAGGTGATCGCAACCATCCCGGTCGATCCCGACACCTGGTATCTGGTGTTCGGCTATGGCGCGCTATGGGCCGCCAGCAGCACGCACAACAGCCTGCAGCGAATCGATCCGCGCACCAACAGCGTGACGCACCGGACCGTCACCGGCAACCAGCCCGGGTTCCTCGCGGCCGGAGAAGGCGGCGTGTGGGTGCAGGAACAGGGCGATGGCACGGTGGCGCGCGTCGATCCCGCCAGCGGCGAGGTGAACGGCCGGGTCAAGATCGGCGCGAAGCTCAAATGGGGCGAAGTCACCGCCGGCGGTGGCAAGATCTGGCTGCGGACCACGGAGGACCAGATGTTCGTGGTCATCGATCCCGCCACGCTCGCCATCCGCGCCCGCATCGGCCCGCAGATCGGCAGCGGTGCGCTGCGCTATACCGCCGCCGGGCTGTGGACGACCGAGCACGACATCCAGACCATGACCTGGTGGCCGCACCCGGAACGGATCGGCAATTGAGTCCGACGCCGATTCCGGCTCGACGATCGGCAATGGAAGCCCGTAGAACCGGATGATGACGACATCCGGCGCACTCCCCGGACGGCAGGAACAAGACGTTTCCGCCCTGCTTTCCGCCGGCATGAGGTTGCTCGGCGCCGGCAAGCCCGCCGATCTTCTCCACCTGACCGCGCGGGCATTCCCTGGAAGCCCCTCCGATCCGCGCGTGCTGGTGCAGAAGGCCTATGCCCATGCCCAACTCGGGCAGATCGGCGACGCGCTTGCCGACGCCGCCCGCGCGCGGCACGGCCCCCTGACCGACCTGTGGGCGCTGGACCTGCTGGGCAACACCTTCACGCTGTGCCACAAGCCGGAGCAGGCCCATGCGGCCTTCGCAGCGGCCCGCCGGATCGCCCCGAACCGGCCCGACGTGCTGTTCAACCTTGCCACGGCCGCCGGCTTCCTGGGCCTGACCGCAGAAGCCGAAGAGGCTTACGACCGGGTCATCGCGCTGGCGCCGGACAACGCGGAAGCCTGGCTGAACCGTTCGCTGCTGCGCCGCCAGACCCGCGCAGACAACCATGTGCCGCAACTGCTGTCCGCGCTTGGCGGCGGCGCGCTGCCGTGGCCGCAGGAAGTCCATCTCCGCTATGCGCTGGGCAAGGAACTGGAGGACCTTGGCGATCACGACGGCGCCTTCGCCCATCTCGCGCGCGGCGCGGCGGTGCGCCGGCAGCACATGCGCTATGCGGTGGCGGAAGATTGCGCGGCGATGGACCATATCGCCGCCACCCACGATGCGGACTGGTGCGCGCCGGCCCGGGCGGATCAGACAGTCGCTGCGCCGATCTTCATCCTGGGCATGCCGCGGTCCGGTTCCACCCTGCTCGAACGGATGCTGGGGCGGCACACGCAGGTGCAGGCGCTGGGCGAACTGCCCTGCTTCGGCCAGGCTCTGATCGCCGCGTTCCGCGATCGCATGGGCCGCATGCCGGCGAGCAAGGCCGAACTGATCGCCACCAGCGCGGAACTCGATCCTTCCGCCCTCGGGGCGGCCTATCTGGCGGCGGTCGCGCCGCTGCGCGATGCCCGGCCCCGGTTCATTGACAAGCTGCCGATCAATTTCCTCTACGCCGGCCTGATCGCCCGGGCGCTGCCGGGGGCGATGCTGCTGCACATCCGGCGCGATCCGCTGGACCTGTGCTTCGCGATCTTCAAGACGCTGTTCCGCGATGCCTATCCGTTTTCCTACGATCTGGCGGAACTTGGCGCCTACCACCGCGCCTACCGCTCGCTGATGGATCACTGGCGTCGCGCGCTGGGCGACCGGCTGGTCGAGATCGACTACGAAGAGCTGGTCGCCGCGCCGCGCGCGACGCTGGAGGCACTGCTGCCGCGCCTTGGCCTCCCCTTCGAGGACGCCTGCCTGAGTCCGGAGCAGGACCGCGCCGGGGTGATGACGGCCAGCGCCGCGCAAGTGCGGCAACCGATCCATGCCGGCTCGGTGGGATCGGCGACCCGCTATGCGCGTCATCTGGAACCGCTGCGGACGGTACTGGGCGAATAGCCCCGCAGGGCCGGCTGTGCCCGCCCCCGCAGGGCATAGACCGGATCGATGCCCTGCATGAAGATTCCCTTCCTAGCGCGATGGGCAGGACTTTGGAACAACACGCCCATGGGGTCGCCCTCGCCGATGGGAAGTCGATAAAGGCGAAGCGCACCCCGCACGACAATAGCGCAGGGTGTTGCCGCCAAATGCAGGAACACGTTCTTCCTCTGGTCGATATTTCGAAGCTGGAAAGCGATACCTTCGAGGATCGGCTCGGCGTCGCCCGCGACCTTGACCGGGCCTGTGTCGAGGCGGGCTTTCTCTACATCAAGGGTTCGCAGTTCGACAGCGAACTGTTCCGCCGGCTGGTCAAGCGGGCGAAGCTCTATTTCGCGCTCGACGAAGAAACCAAGATGAAGAGCTACATCGGCCTGTCCGAAAACCACAGCGGCTATGTGCCCATTGGCGAAGAACAGTTCGGCGTTGGCACCTATGACCTCAAGGAAGCCTACGACGTCAATTACGACTATCCGTTGGCGGAAGGGCGCCGGCCGCTGGTGGGGCCGAACATCTGGCCCGCCATGCCCGGCTTCCGCGAGGACGTGCTGGCCTACTACCAGCATATCAAGGCGATCGGCCATCAGCTGTTCCGCGCCTTCGCGCTCGCGCTGGGGCTGGAGGAAACCTATTTCGACGCGCACCTGCGGCATCCACCGAGCCAGTTGCGGCTGATCCACTATCCCTTCGACGCGACGGCCGCGGACCGGCCGGGGATCGGCGCGCATACTGACTACGAATGCTTCACCCTGCTCTACGTAACCGCGCCGGGGCTCCAGGTCGTCAACAAGGAAGGCGAATGGGTGGACGTGCCGCTAATCGACGGCACGCTGATCATGAACATCAGCGACATGATGGAGATCCTGTCCAACGGACGCTATGTCGCCACCAAGCACCGGGTAAAGCGCGTGGCGGAAGAACGCTATTCCTTCCCGCTGTTCTTCTCCTGCGATTACGATCACGTAATCGCGCCCGTTATCCCGGACGAGGCGCCGCGCTATCAGCCGCTGAAAAGTGGCGAGCACCTGTACAACCAGACCGCGCAGACTTTCGCCTATCTCAAGCAGCGCGTCGCGCGCGGCGATCTGGTCCTCGACAACGCGGTGCCGCTCGATTCCTTCGGTCTGCAACAGGCGGGCGGGCTGCAAGAGGCGGGTGTCCGGGCATGAACCTCGAAACCCTTCTCGAACGGCTGCCGCACAAGAGCGTTGGAGAGCTTGCTTTCCCGCGCAACCTGCTGGGAACGTTCCGGCGCAAGAGCATCAGCTTCTGCACCGGCGTCACCGACGAAGTCACGGTCGTCTACTGGCTCCAGTCGAAGAGCTTCAGCATCGACCTGCGCCTTTCGGAAGGCGAGGCGACGCCGCTCACCGAGCGCCAGGGCTGGGTCGGCGACACCTTCTGGGACGATGCCACGGCGCAGCTCTCCTGGCAGATCCGGCGCAGCTACCAGCCGCGCAACCAGTGGCCGGAACCCGCGCGGCTCAGCTTCATCGGCAACTGCGTGCTCGAATTCGCGCCATCGGGCGCCTATGTCGAGGACTGGCGGCAGACGTCTTCGCGCGGGCCGCTGCTCGGGCTGCGGCTGGTCAGCATGCTCCACGAAGCCACCGGACGGGAGTCAGCGGTGGAGGGCGGCCTGATCATCGCCGGCGAGCACGTCGGTTTCGCCCAGTCGCGGCTGCCCGGGGTCGACAGCGTGCTCCAGCGCGCCGCCAGCCTCGAGGATGCTCTGGCGGCCGGGATCGCCACCGAGGCCGAAATCGAAAGCTACGAGGTTTCCGTGGCCATCGGGGGCCGCGCTATCACCCACAGCACGCAACCGCGCCGTCTGGGCGAAACGATCGGAGCGGGTGACTTTTCCATCCGGTCCGACGGCAAGGTGGCGCAGGAACGGGTGATCGACGGCGAACCGTGGATCCTGTTCTACGAAGTCGACGTGTTCGAGCCCGCATTCACGTTCATCCACCAGACGCCCTCGACGTCCGAGGCGAGCGACTGGCTGGAGACGGAGAAGCGCCACCTCGCCCGTCACGCGGTCCCCGTATGCTAGCGGCCGCGTTCTCCGAAACACCGCCCCAGTGCGTGTGCCTGCTCCGATCTGTCCGTTTGTGCGGAGGTTGCCCATGAATACCCAACAGGCTTCCGATATCGCCACCCTGCCCGGCGCACAGCCGGCAGCGGCAACCATCCGCATGGAGGCGGCTTTCGTGGAAGGCGCTTCGGAAACGGCGGCGGAACGGCCCGGCGTCCATCCCGTCAAGCGGATGATCTTCAAGTACCTACAACCGGCGATCCTGCTGGGAATCCTCGCCTTCTGGTGGTTCGCACCGGCTTCGCTGACGAGCCAGGCCTGGGTCGGCCTGAGTGCCGGCCCGATCATCATGGTCGGCATCATGCTGCTGGAATGGGTCAACGAACGCCACGCGCACTGGCGGCTGACCGTGCGGGAGTTCCTGGAAGGCGCTTTCTATATTCTGGCGGACCGGTACTTCCTCGGCGCCGTCTCGACCGTGATCCTCTATGATCCGATCCGGTCGTTCACGGAGGGTTTCGGGCTGACGACGGATGTCGCGCTGCATTTCCCGCTTCCCGTGCAAGTCGCCATGATCATCTTCCTGCACGAATTCGTGCAGTACTGGTTCCACCGCGCGCTGCACAATCATCCGGTGCTGTGGGAAATCCATGTGCCGCACCACTACATCACGCAGCTGAACACGATGAACGCGGCGGTGGGCAACTGGATCGAGATCCTGTTCCTCGGCCTCAGCCTGATCGTGTTCTTCCACGTGCCGAAGGAGGCCCTGCTCTGCGCCGGCAACATCGGCGGCGCGGTGGCCTACTTCGCCCATTCCAACATCCGCTTCGACCCGCCGCGCTGGTACGCGTTCTGCTTCACCACGATCGAGCATCACAGCCTGCACCATTCGCTGAACTATGACGAGACCCGCTACAACTACGCCAACGAGCTGATCCTGCTCGACCGCCTGTTCGGCACGTTCCGCGAAGGCGAAGCGGTCCACGTCGGGCAGGACAACCAGCGCAGGCTTTCCGTGTGGGAGCAGACCATCTGGCCGTTTCTGCCGCTGATCGCCAAGGCCCGGGCGAAATGGCGCTGACGAGCGGGCACTGACCACGATCCGGGGGCTTTGCTTCTCCGGCGCGGGAATTGCGAAAATCCAAGGTCCATCACCATCCGGTGGTGAAGCATGAACTGCGCGCGCAGCGCGCCAGGTATTTCCAGAAAAAGTCCGGCAGGTGCGAAACGTAGCCGCCGCAAGACGGGGAGAGGATTTCATTTCCACATAAACATGGGGGCGAAATCGATGATCCATACACCAAGATTTCCGCTGGTGCGCGCCAGCGCTCTCGCACTGCTCACCTCCGCCGCCGTTCTGGCACCGCTACAGGCAAAGGCGGAAGAACAGGCAGCCGGAAACACCGCTCCCGCCGAAGCCGGCGGCGAGCAAGGCGGGCCGGGCGGCGACATCGTCGTCACCGCCTCGCGCCGGCAGACGACCACGCTGTCCACGCCGATCAACATCTCGGCCATTTCCGGCGACGATCTCGACAAGCGCGGCGTGTCCGATTTTCAGGACCTGGGCCGCGCCATCGCAGGGCTCGTCTATAACGGCGCCAGCATCCGCGATGGCGGCGCCAGCAGCTTCATCATCCACGGCCTCAATCTCGACGGCGTCGCCGCAGGCGGCGAGCGGCCGCAGGCGACGATCGCGCCGGTATCAGTTTATGTTGGCGAAACTCCCGCCTTCGTCAATCTCCACCTCGCCGACGTCAAGCGCATCGAAGTGCTGCGCGGGCCGCAGGCCACCCTCTATGGCAACGCCTCGATCGCCGGCACCTTGCGCGTGCTGTTCAACGAACCCGATCCCACGAAGTTCACCGTCGATGCCTCGGGCAATGTTGGCTGGACCAAGCATGCCGGCGGCGCCAACTACAGCCTCGATGGCGTCGTGAACCTGCCGCTGGCCCAGAACCTGGCGCTGCGCGTGGCGGGCGGCCACGTGTTCGACCACGGATTCATCAACGCCCCGGCGCTTTACAAGCTGGATTCGGCGGGCAAGCCGGTCCTCGCCGATCCGGCCGACCCGGTGCACAGCCTCCCCGTCCCGACCTCCAAGAAGAACGTCGACGACAGCGAGCTGAGCTACGTCCGGGCCATGCTGAAATACGAAGACGGCCCGATCCGGCTGCTGGCCACCTACCAGCACCAGTACGAACATTCGGACGGGCCGGATCAGGACAGCTATCCCGGCGGCCCCGCCCCGACCTCGTTTTCCAGCACGGGTGACGTCGGCGCGTTTCCCGCGTTCCAGAACGACAATTTCGACAATGTATTCCCGCACACCTTCAAGGAATACGAGACCGGCGCGTTCATCCTGCAGCCGCTGACCCGCAAGGTCGATCTCGGCTCGCTGGAAGCGTCCTACGACTTCGGCTTCGCCACCCTGACCAGCGTGACCAGCGCCTATGAAACGGATAGCTCGGCGGTCAACGACAGCACGGCCAGCTACCAGAAGACGCTGGGCTTCTTCTATTCGGGCTATCCGCGCATCCTGGTGCCCAGCGTGCGCGATTACAACGAGAAGGCGTTCATCCAGGAAGTGCGGCTGGTCTCGGCCTCCGACACGCCGCTGACCTACAGCCTTGGCGCCTTCTACATGAACCAGCGCAGCCACCTGACCAGCACCGACTACAACATGGGCTACACCGACTACCTGAATGCGCTGGGCTTCGCGAACACGGGAACGGACGTCGGCTATATCTACGACCGGCAGATGCGCTTCACCGATCTGGCCGCGTTCGGCGAACTCACCTACCACATCACGCCGGCGTGGCAGGTGACGGGCGGCGTGCGCGTGTTCCGGCAGGAACTCAGTATCACCGCGATCAACGCCCTGCCGATCTGCGGCCCGTCCTGTTCGCAGGACTTCACCGATCCGCTGGGCATCGCCAAGGCCACGGACCAGCAGAACCGCACAAAAGTCCTGTTCAAGGCCAATACCTCGTACACGTTCGGCAACCAGACGCTCGCCTACTTCACTTTCTCGCAAGGCGTGCGGCGCGGCGGGGCGAGCGGCATTCCCACGGCCGGCCCGTTCGCCGAGGACCCCGCCTTCCAGTTCTACCAGGCGGACTCGGTCAACAATTACGAGCTTGGCCTCAAGGGGAAGCTGGGCCGGCGCTTCGATTTCGCGGCGGCCGCCTACTACGTCGACTGGAAGAATCCGCAGGTCAACGTCAGCACGCCCAACGGTGGCTTCCCGGCCGGCGTCAACGGATCGACCGCGCGCTCGCTCGGCGTCGATCTCGAGGCGCACTATCTGCTGACCAACGAACTGACCCTGAACGGCACCTATGGCTACAACGATTCCAAACTCACCGGCCCGATCTTCGTGGGCGGGCGCAGCTTCGGCGGCGATGGCGCGCGGCTGCCCGGCACGCCGCACCATACGCTCAGCGTGTCGGCCAGCTACGACCGGCCGCTGTCGAACGGATTGACGCTGAGCGCGCAGACCAATCTCAGCTACCGCAGCGGCATGGCCACCTCGCTGACGCCGCGCGCGAACGTCAACCTGCCGGGCTTCGCCATGGTGGGGGCCTCGATCGGACTGGCCAGCGACACCTGGCGGCTCAGCCTCTACGGCGAGAACCTCGGCGACGTACGCGGCGTGCTGTCGGCGCAGAGCCTCCAGTCGACCGACGTGCGCGGGGTCAACAACCGCCTGTCCCGCCCGCGCACCTTCGGGTTGCGCTTTTCGGTCCACTATCACTGAGGCGGCGAGCTTCCCGCACGGTCGGCGGTTCCCGACGCTATGGGGACCGCCGGAAGGCGGAGCATGATGCGCCCCGCTTCGTCATTGCGAGCGGAAGCGAAGCAATCCAGAGCCCCGCGTGCCGCTCTGGATTGCCGCGGGGCTCCGCCCCTCGCAATGACGATTCATGGCGATGGCATCCGACGTCAGGATCGCGGCTTGGCTCTCAGCCGCCGGATGATCTCGTCGAGGAAAAGCTGCGCCGGTGTGCCCCGCAGCTGCGTGCGGCGGGCGAGCAGGTACATTTCATAGGACGGCGCGAGATCGTCGGGCAGCAGCGGCCACAACTGGCCCCGCTTCACCGCATCGCCCGCCGCCATGACGGGGAGGAAGCCGATGCCCGTGCCCAGGATGATCAGGCGCATGGCTTCGTGGATGTCCTCGGCCAGTCCGTTGATGACCGTTCCCAGCCGGTAGCGCTGGCGCAGGCGGGTGATCGTCTCCACCTCGTCGGCGCCCGTCAGCACGAACCCCTCCTCCCGCAGTTCGGCGATTTTGACGATCTTGGCGCCGAACAGCGAATGTGATCGGGAGCAGTAGAGCTGCTGCGTCTCGGTAAACAGCGGCTCGTAGGTCAGCGAACTGCGGACGCCGCTGTCATAGCCGACCCCCAGTTCCGCCTCCCCGCGCTCCAGCGCGTCGAGCACTTCGCGCCACGGGGAGACGCGGATTTCGATGCGGATCGAAGGATGCCGGCGATGCAGGCTGGCGATCGCCTCGTCGAATTCCTCGGAAATGATCGACGAGACCACCTGGATGCGCGCCAGCCCTTCCACCTGCTTCAACGCCTGCGCGATCTGGTGCGGCGCCATGCGGGCGGCCTCGAACATATCCTCGCAGATCAGGAACAGGGCTCTCCCCGCCGAGGTGAGCTCGATGCCCGTCGCCCCGCGATTGAGCAGCCGCGCCCCGGCATGATCCTCCAGCCGCTTGAGCGCGGCGCTGATCGTGGGCTGCTGCTTGTTGAGCCGGCGCGCCGCGGCGCCGATCCCGCCCGCCTTCACGATGTCGGCGAACAGCCGCAGGAGGTTCCAGTCCACATGGGCCGCGAAGTTCGGGTTGATGCGGACGGGGTCCGTCATGCGGGAGCGATCCGGAACGCGATGACCATCACAGCCCCGTGGCAGCAAGCTTCATATAGGTGGGATCGAAGCGCAGCATGACATGGCCCTTGTCGCCCAGCACCTTGCCTCCGGGAAAGGCGATGCCGATCGCGTCCACCGATCGGGCGGAGGGGCCGAACAGGCCCTTGGAATAGCTGAACTGGCGAATCCGGTCGGTCACCGTGATCAGGTCCGGGCTTTCGGCATAAGCCGCGGCGTCGCGCGCGCTCGTGTAGAAATAGGTGGTACGGATCTGCTCCTCCAGGCTTTCGGGCGTGGTTCCCGCCCCTTTGGCCATCACGTCCAGCGCCGCTTTCGACTGGCCATCGCCCTTCTTGATGATGGCCATGGTTTCGTACCAGATCCCGGCCAGCGCCTTGCCCAGATCGGGATTGGCCTTCAGCACATCGGTGCTGACGTTCATCACGTCCAGGATTTCGTTGGGAATCCGGGAGCTGTCGAACACCACGTTGGCGGCCGGGTCCTTGCGGATCTGGGCCAGCTGGGGATTCCACGCGGCCACGGCGATGACTTCGGGCGTGGCGAAGGCCGAAACCATGTCGGCATCGCTGGTGTTGATGGTCCGCACGTCCCCCAGCTTCATGCCGGCCTGCTCCAGCGCGCGGGCCAGCAGGTAGTGCGACACCGAAAGCTCGACCAGATTGACCGGGCGGCCCGCGATATCCTTCACCGACCGGCCATTCTTCAGGACAACGCCATCGTTGCCGTTGGAATAATCGCCGATGATGATGACGCTGGTATCGCGCCCGCCAGCCGCCGGAATCGTCAGCGCATCCATCGTCGTCGCCGCCACGCCGTCGAGCTTTCCGGCGGTGTACTGGTTGATTGATTCCACGTAGTCGTTGACCTGGACCAGCGTTATCCTGATCCCGTACTTCCTCGCCCATTTATCGACGATGCCGGACTGGTTGGCATAGAACCACGGCATGAACCCCGTGTAGATGGACCAGCCGATCATGAACTCGCTTTTCCGGCCCCCGCCGGAAGCGGCATCGGCCTGCGTGCCCCCTCGCCCGCAGCCGCCGAGGGCAAGCGACAATGGCAGCGCGCTGCCCATTGCCAGCCCCCGTTTCAGCACGTGCCGACGGTTCACCATCCCTGCTGACCTCATGTTCCCGCTCGCCTGCCGTAATCGATTGATGCAGGCTAACCGACACAGGGCATAACGGTAGGCGGATAGAATTCATAGAAGGCATAGTTTCTTTCTATGCCCTCCCTTCCGCACGCTTCTCTCACATCAATGAAGCCGCACAAGACCGAGATTCCCAAAGGCATGTTCGCCATGGCGGTATCAACCTGTCAGCGCCAAAGGCCACCACCCGTTACCGGCGGTCGATGCATCGCGATCCCGATTCAATAATTTGACAAATTTTATTTTTCGTCACATTTCTTTTTCGGGTCGCATCAAGGCGGCACGGGGAGAGAGAGGGAATGGGCGACGATAGCGCACTCGCCGCGAGCCGGGCGATTACGGGGGCGACGCAGGGTGGGGAAGACGCGGAAGTCGCCGAACGGCTCAGGGCCTTTCTGAACCGGCAGGCGTCGCTGGGCGGAGCCGTCGGCGCGATCCGGATCGATACCGGCCGTCGTTCGGCCGGCGCCTCCAGCGGGACGATCCTTTTCGATGCCGACATAGCGGGCACAAGCCAGGCGCCGCAGCGGCTCGTCTTCCGTTACGATCTCGGTGGCGCGTTCTTCAGCCAGTATGCGCTGCCGCCCCAATTCTCGATCATGCAGGGCCTGCACGCGCGCGGGCTTCCGGTTCCGAAAGCGCTATGGCTCGACGCCGAGGGCGCGGTGAACGGCAAACCCGGGTTGTTCATGGAACGGATCGAGGGGATCGCGCCAAGCACCATGCCGTTCAACGAAGGCCCCTACATGGCCGTGGACGCGGCCGGTCGGCACGCCATGCTGCTCGAAGCGGCGCGGACGCTCGCGCTGATGCACGCAACCTCGCCACATGGTCTCGCCGACGGGCATTTCGCGCAGCGCGGGGGCGATGGTCATTATCTCGATCGCGAGATCGGCTGGACGCTGACCGAGCTGCGGCGCACGATCCCGCCTGCCGCGCCGGACGCAAAGGCGGATTTCTACCGCGATATTCGCGAAACGCTGGAGATGGCCGCCGACTGGCTGACAGCGCACGCGCCGCGCCACCGCGCCCCCGAACTGGCGCACGGCGACGCGAACATATCGAACTTCATGTACGGCGAAGATGGCAAGGTCGTGGCCCTGCTCGACTGGGAACTGGCGCACCATGGCGTCGGGGAAGCAGACCTTGCCTATCAGATTGCCGGAATAGCGCATTTCGCGCTGCTCGCGCCGCCCGTCGATGGCATTCCGACGCCCGACGAGATGATCGCGGCCTACCGGCAGGCGCGCGGGAAGCTCGACGACTGGGAGTTCGCGCACGTGCTGGGCGAGTGGCGCCTGGCGGTCTTCGCCGCGATGGGCATGAGCCGCCTGCCCCCTGAACTCGAAGACGTCGAACGCACCTACTGGACCGCCACGCGCAAGCGGCTCGCGGCGCTGGTCCCGGGGATCGGCGCATGATCCCCGCCGAGGATATTATCGTCCTGCCGGTCGAGGACGAATGGCCGCATGCGCCCGAACCCGACGCGCATTGGCAGGAAAGCGTCGTTCTCTGCTTTCAGGACATCGAACAGGGATTGGGCGGCTTTATCCGGATCGGCCACCACCCCAACCTGGGGACCGGCAATTGCACGTTCGGCGTGGTGGCACCGGGCGTCGGCTACAACCGCTCGCGGATCGACGTGCCGATGCGCGAGGGAGACCGCTTCACGAACGGCTTCGCGATCGACGGCTTTCTGACCGCGACCTTCGACAGCACGTCCAATCGCTGGACCGCCGAGGATCGCGATTGCGCGCTCGACCTGCATGTCGAAAATCTTCATCCGCATTACGATGCCTGGGCCCTGTCCGGCCTGACCGGCGGCTTTCGCGAAAAGTTCGCGGCGATGCACACCGAGGTTGCGGGGCGCGTCCGCGGAACCATGCGGATCGGCGACCGGACATGGACCGTCGACGGCTTCGGGCACCGCGATCACAGCTGGGGGGTGCGCAAGCATGACGATCCCGAGGCCGCGCTTGCAACGTTCTTCTGGCTCGTCGGTTCGTTCGGCCCCGACCTCGTGTTCAGCATGAGCGAGTCGATCACCTTTTCCGGCAAGCGCAACCGCACCGGCTTCGTGATCCGGGACGGCGAACTGGCGCGGCCCCTCACGCGGGATGCGCGTTTCGGCGTGACGCTCGACGGCATGACGATGCGCGATGCGCGCGTGACCTTCGACGCAGCCGCGCTCGGCGCGCACACGATCGAACTCGAAGGTTTCGGCAATGTCGTCCTCGGCATGGGCGGCCGCTATCTCGAGGTCGGCATGCCCGCGCGGGGGCACTGGAACGGTCGCACCGGGGGGGTCCACCTCAGCACCATGTTCAATGCGCGCGGCGGAACCGGCCAGCCACCGATGCTGTTCGGCACCTCGTCCGCCAACGGGCTTTACCGCGAGCAGGCCTTTCAGGAGGTCCGGAAACGCTAGCGCGGAGAGATTCCGCTTTGGGGATAACCGCTCTTCGGGGTCGGCGACAAAGGACCGAACTCCGCCATAGCCGTCGTTCAACGATCGACAATCGCTTTTCGAAAACGGCATTCGCTCATTTTGTCGAGCGCATGCATGCTGGTTGAGCCAGCATCGCCATTGACCAGAATCTCCACCACTGAAATGCTTTAGGGATGAAGCTGCGACCATTGCGAGCAATCGCCCTCGCCCTTTCAGGCATCTCCCTTCTTCATGCGGTAGCGAGCCGAGCCGCACCACCCACGCACGACACCGTCTATTCCGATGCAACCGTCATCGATGGAACCGGCGCACCAGCGCGGACGCATCAGGACATCATCGTCGCGAACGAACGCATCGTCGCGATCGTTCCGCATGGTAGCGCGACTGGGCGGGACGAACCCAGCGCGCGACGTGTTGATCTCTCCGGCCTTTTCGTCATCCCTGGCCTGATCGACAGTCACGTGCACATGGCAACGCCGCCCGAGCCAGTGAGGGCGCGCGCGCGACTGCGGCGCGATCTTTTCGGCGGCGTGACCGCGGTGCGCGACATGGCCGACGACATCAGGCTGGTCGCCGAACTGGCACGCGAGGCACGCTTCGGAGAAATTCCAGCACCTGACATCGCCTATGTCTCCGTGTTTGCCGGGCGCCCCTTCTTCGCCGACCCCCGCGTCGGCTCGGTGAGCAAGGGCTATGCGCCGGGCACCGCGCCGTGGATGCAGGCGATCGACGAGCATACCAGCATCGTGCACGCCATCAGCATGGCACGCGGCACCGGCGCCGCGGCGATCAAAATCTACGCCGACCTGCCGTCCGACCTGATCACCGCGATCACGCATGAAGCGCATCGCCAGCACATGCTCGTGTGGGCGCACAGCGCGGTCTTCCCCACCCGCCCGGCCGATGTAATCGACGCGGGCGTCGATTCCGTGAGCCATGTCTGCTACCTCGCCTATCAGGTCGAGCCGGTGATGCTGTCCTCCTACGAGGATCACACACCGGTCCACGAAAACCTTCTGAAACAACCCGATGACCCGGTCATGGATAGTCTGTTCGCCGACATGGTGCGCCGCGGGACGATCCTCGATGCGACCGGCAGCCTGTTCGTGCGCTATGACAAGCAGCGGGCGGCCCATCCGGAACGCAAGGCGCTGCGCTGCACCGGCCCGACCACGACACGTCTGACGCGACAGGCATGGCACGCTGGCGTACCGATCTCCACCGGCACGGATTCGGTAGCGGGTGCCGAAAGCCAGTGGCCCGATGTCTTTCCCGAGATCGAGTTCCTCGTCCGCGATGTGGGCATGCCTCCGCTCGCCGCGATCCATTCGGCCACCGCCGTCGGCGCGCGGGCGATGGGGCAGGAGCAGGACATGGGCACGCTCCAATCCGGAAAGCTCGCGAACTTCGTCGTGCTTTCTGCCGATCCCCTCGCCGACATCGGCAATATCCGCAGCGTGCAGATGACGGTAAAGCGCGGTTACGAATACCGCCGGGCAGACTATCGCCCGGTAACGGCCGACGAGATGGGTAACGACAATGACGACTGACAGGCGCACCTTTCTGGGCGCGGCATCGGGAACCGCAGCGGTCGCCGCGCTGGGCGTTGCGGGCAAGGCGAGCGCGCAAGGACCTGCAATGCTTATCGTCAATGCGCTCGGCGGGATGGACGATCCCAACCATCCGCAAGGCAATCTCGTCCCTGACCTCTCGCCGCGCGTGCTTGCCGAAGCGCACGCGTCGGGCCTGACGGCGATCAACGTCACGCTGGGTTACGTCTCGGGAGAGGAGGATCCCTTTGAACTTTCGGTGCGCGATATCGCCGCGACCGATGCGCTGGTCCGCAAGCACGCGCGCGATGTGCTCAAGATCTATACCGCATCGGACATCCGCCGCGCCGCGCAGGAACGGCGCATCGGGCTGATCTACGGCTTCCAGAACGGCGCGATGATGGGCAAGGACCCATCGCGCGTGGATATTTTCGCCGGGCTTGGCGTGCGCGTATTCCAGTTGACCTACAACCCCGCCAACCTGCTCGGCGACGGATCGATGGCGCCGGAGAACCGCAGCATCACCGCGCTCGGCCGCGAAGTGATCGCGCGATGCAATGCAAACCGGGTAATGGTCGACCTGTCGCACAGCGGCGAACAGACCTGCCTCGATGCCGCGCTGGCCTCGTCCCTGCCGATCTCGATCAATCACACCGGATGCCGTGCGCTGACCGACCTGCCGCGCAACAAGACGGACGCGGAGCTTCGTCTGGTCGCCGAGCGTGGCGGCTTTGTCGGCATCTATTTCATGCCCTTCCTCAATCCCACCGGACACGCCCGCGCTGCCGATGTCGTCGCGCATCTCGACCATGCCGTGAACGTCTGCGGCGAGGATCACGTTGGCATCGGAACCGACGGATCGGTCACGCAGATCGACGACCTCGTTCCCTATCAGGCCGCGCTCGCCAAGGAGATCGCGGAACGTCAGGCAGCCGGGATCGGCGCGGCGGGAGAGCGGGCGGACACCTATCCCTTCGTCGTCAACTTGCGCGGGCCGCAGCAGTTCCGCGAACTGATTGCCTTGCTGAAGGGCAAGGGCTGGACCCAGGCGCGGATCGAGAAGATCATGGGGCTGAACTTCGTGCGCTATGCCGAAGCCGTATGGGGCGCGTGACCGGGTGAAGCTGATCGATCGCGAAGAAGTCGCGCGGCGACTCGACCATGTCACCTGCATCGCGCTGGTGCGCGAAGCGATGATCGCTCTGGCTGAAGGGCGCACACAGCAGCTTTTGCGCGGGATCATCGACCTGGGCAAAGGTGACATGTTCGGGGTGATGCCCGGCGCGATGGACGGTGCTGGCTTCGGCGTCAAAGTAGTGAGCATATTTCCCAATGCGCCGGGCGGCCGCTCGCACCAGGGCGTGATCGTCATCTTCGACCGCACAACCGGTGCCCCGGCGGCGGTGATTGAAGGCGGCGAAGTGACTGCCATCCGCACCGGATGCGCATCGGCCGTCGCGACCGATGCCCTGGCGAATAGGGATGCGCACCAACTGGCCGTGCTGGGTACCGGCGAGCAGGCGTGGCAGCACATCGCCGCGATCCGCCATGTTCGGGCGCTCTCGCGGGTCACGATCTGGGGGCGCGACCCGGCCAGGTCGGCGGCGCTTGCCAGCCGCGTCGAACGCGAGTTGCACCTGTGCGCGCGCAGCGCGCCGGACGTTCCCGCCGCGGTCGCCCAGGCCGATATCATCTGCACGGTCACCGCGGCCGACGAGCCCATACTGTTTTCGCGCGACATCCCCGACGGCGCGCATGTCAACGTGGTAGGCTCCAGCCGGCCCGGCCCGGCCGAGATCGATAACGCACTGGTCGCCCGTGCCCGGTTCTTCCCCGACCACCGCGAAGGCGTTCTGGCGCAGGGCGCAGAGTTCCTGAACGCCCGTGAGGCAGGACTTGTCACGGCCGATCACGTCTTGGCGGAGATCGGACATGTCCTCAACGGCGACACGCCTGGGCGCCTGGGCCAGGCGGACGTCACGATCTACAAGTCGCTCGGCTCGATCGTACAGGACCTTGCCTGCGCAGCCTATCTCGCCGGTGTGTGAGCACACCCGCTCTCATTCCGGCCGGGTGGCGATCGGGCGAATTTTGCCCTGGCAGAGCGAGCCAGAGATACTTGGCGCCCGTTCAACGATGATCGCCTTTATCGACGAACATCGCGATGCCTATGGGGTCTAGCCGATCTGCCGGATTCTGCGGATCGCGCCATCCACCTATCACGAGCACCTTGCTGAAGCCGATCGGAAACATTCCACCGGCCGAACCCGAGCAACCTACTACGCTATGCTGGAGGACGTACGCTTGACGCACCGAAATCCAATGTGGCTGGTCGAGGTGTCTATCATTTCAGGGTGGCGTGCCGCAGGGCGGTATCGCTGGCAGTAATTGGCCGCGCACAGGTGCGAACCACCTTTCAGCACCTTGCGCCCGATGGCGACCGTATTGCTATCTGGATCAAAGCTGTCCTTCAGACGTCCGCCTCGCGGATTGTTCACTGCACAACAACTTGAAGGCGCCCGTCGTTTTTCCTGCCACCAATCGCGTGTCCACTCCCAGGTGTTGCCGATCATGTCGTACAACCCGTAACCGTTGGGCGGAAAACTGCGCACGGGCGATGTCCTTTCCCATCCGTCGTCGAGCGTATTGGCGAACGGAAATAATCCCTGCCAGTAGTTCGCCATCATTGCCCCACCTGGCGCCAGTTCGTCACCCCAGGCGAATTCGGCGTTCTCAAGCCCGCCGCGCGCAGCGAATTCCCATTCGGCCTCGGTGGGAAGATCCTTGCAGGCCCAGGCTGCGTAAGCCGCGGCATCGTTCCACGCGATATGGACGACAGGATGATCGTCGAGACCTTCCAGCGATGACTCCGGTCCATAGGGATGGCGCCAATCAGCACCGAATTCGAACGCCCACCACAGCGATGGATCATCGGTGCCGACCGGAACGGCGCTTTTTTGGAACACCAGCGAGCCGGCACGGTCAAACCCCGGCAGCATGCCGGGATAATCCTTGGGATCGGGAGGGATTTCCGCCCATGTCACGTATCCGGTATCGGCGACGAACCCCGCGAATTCGCGGTTGGTGACGGGAACCTCATCGATCCAGAAGCCGTCGATCCTTACGCGCGCGAGCGGCGCTTCCTCTGGATAGAAGGCGAGCGAGCCCATCGTGAACTCGCCGCCTTCTATCCAGACCATGCCGGGGGGCGGTACACCGGGCTGGGTCGAGGCCGCGCGTGTCCGGCTTGCCGCCTTACCGGGGCTGCGGCGATTCACGCGACGACCACGGCACGGCGCGCGTACCATCCGAAGATTGCGATCACGCCATAGCAGAGCGCAGGCAGCACAAGACCCGTGGAGAGGCTGCCGGTCATGTCGGCGACCCCGCCGGTCAGCAATGGAATTACCGCGCCGCCAAAGATCGCGACGTTGATAATGCCCGACCCGTCCGCCGCTCGCTTGCCCAGCCCTTCGCTGGCCAGGCTGAAGATCGTAGGGAACATGATCGAATTCATCAGCCCGACCAGAAGCAGGCTTCCAGCAGCCAATGTACCGTGGCTGCCCACGGATATGGCCAGCAGCGCGATCGCCCCCACCGCGTTGAAGGCAAGCACCTTTCCAGGGCTCACTTTTGCCAGCACTGCCGAGCCGATGAAGCGTCCGATCAGCGCTCCACCCCAGAAATATGGAATGAATGATCCCGCGGTGCCCGCATCGACGCCCAATACGCGCGGTTCCTGCATATAGTTCACGATCAGCGATCCGATCGAGACTTCGGCGCCCACATAGAGGAAGATGCACAGAGCTCCGAACGCGAAGCGAGGCTGGCGCAGCAGGTCGAGGCTATGCCGGATCGAACTCGCCTCGTGATGTTCGCCCTTCAGCCTGTTGCGGTTGAACCAGACGATCGCGGCGACCACGGTGAGAGCGGCGGCTAGTCCGAGATAGGTTTTCACCACGACCTGCGTTTCGGCAACGCGATAGGCGTCGAGCGCCGGACCTGACAGTTCCGCAGCGGTGATCCCAGCCAGGCTGCCCAGGATCAGGGTCGCGCCGATCTTCGGGAAAATGACCGTACCGAGGCTGTTGAATGCCTGGGCAAAGGTCAAGCGGCTGTGTGCCGTTCGCGGTGGCCCCAGCAGGCTAATCAGCGGATTGGTCACCACCTGGACGATGACCACGCCGCTCGCCAGCACAAACAGTGCGAACAAAAACAGCGGGTAAGTCGCGCTCTTGGATGCCGGAATAAACAGCAGGCAGCCTGCCGTCATCGTCAGTAGCCCGGCGACGGCCCCCCGCATGTAGCCGATTTTCTTCACCAACTGCGCGCCCGGGATGCCGACCACGGCATAGGCGGTGAAGAAGCAGAACTGAACGAGCATGGCTTCGGTGTAGTTCAGCGTGAACAGCTCTTTCAGCTTGGGTATGATCACGTCATTTAAGCTGGTGATCCCGCCAAAGATAAAGAACAGGGCCATCACGAACAGGCGCAATTCAGGTGCATCGATATGCGCGCCGGAGCCGTCGGCCTGCGGTTGCTCTGCTGGCTGGGTGTGGAGTGCCGCCATGAGTTCATTTCCTCGTGTGCGCGGGAGAACGGGAGATCCGCATCGTCATGTGCCAGTCGAACCGTTGGCCGGCGGGCAAAAGAACGACGCCGCGTCCATCGGCAAGCGCGTTCTGCAAACCATACCACGGTTCAACCGCAAAATAGCCCGCATCAGGATCGCCCCAGAGATTGTAGCGGATTGGATCAGCCCGCGGGCTCGCTCCGCTGGCCGATTGTGTGAAAGCGATTCGCACGCCGTTGCCGAGATCGAAGGCAGCCCGCGCGACGCGGGGGTAACCTGCCAGCGAAACGGTTTCGAGGCGTGCAAAGCCATTGACGGGTTCGCGGTCCAGGCGGGCCTGCGGAACGATTCCAGTCGGACGACCAGCCGAGTCCAGAGTGATCCGTCGGGTCGGAACCGTCGAAATCGAAGCACCGGCATGGGTAACGAAGGTCACGTGATTGCCGATCGAGAAGGGCATGTTCCTCTGCCCTTTGGCGGCAAATACCTGATGATCCAGGGTCAGGCCGTTCGCAGACAAGGTATAGATAAGCCGCAGGCGAAAGCCGAACGGGTACAAGGCGCGGCTTTGGGCATCGTCGTTCAGTTCAACCGTCAGTGAATTGCGGTGCCGTGCCACTACATTCCAAGCTCGATCGCGGGCGAACCCATGGATGGGCATCGGCATGCGTTGGCCAGCAAGGATCCAGCCAAATGCAGCCACGCCCCCCGCCGGATCGGCCGCATAGTTGCGCCCAGTCGCCGGCCACAGGATCGGCGCTTTCCCGTCCCAGCCGGTCACCGGACAAAAATTGAGGCCTCGGTACAGCAATTCCCGCCCATCCAGTTCCAGCCCCACGAGATTGGCACCATGGGCGGGGTCTATCACCGCCGTCAGGCTTCCCTTGGGCGAACGGAGCGTAATCAGACTCGTGCGGCGCGTGTCATCGAGGCATTGCGCCCCGGCCAGGGAAGCGGCCGCCAGAAGTGCCATTGTGATCATGACGAGGTCCAACCCTTCAGCGTTGGCACCTAATTGGCGCGAGCGGTTCCGAACTTGCTTCTTGCCCAGGCGGGGAGCGCCGTATCGGTGAATGGACGCCTCATCTCATCTCCCTTTCATTTATTGCGGGCCGGTCGTGCAACCGCGCCGCGTATCAAAAGCCGTTGCCGCGATGCTCCTTGGCGAAGGCTGCCGCGACGCCGAGCAGGCCGGGATACTCATGCACGATCAGTTTGACTGGCACATCTTGCAGGATCGGGCCGAAACGTCCCTTGTTGGCAAATCGCGCAGCAAAATCGGATTGGCTCAGAACTGGACGCAGGCGCTGGCCGACCCCGCCGGCTATGACAACGCCATGGGCGCAATGATCGAGCGCGACATTTCCGGCGAATGTGCCGAGTGCCGCGCAAAACCGTTCGATTGCGGCTTGGGACAACGAATCTTCCCCCGTGAGGCCATTTTGCCAGATGCGACGGTCGTCTCCGTCGGTAGAACCGGAGTGCGTTTCCAACAGGGCCTCGCGGATCGCCACGATACCTGGTCCGGAAACCACCCGCTCGACCGATACTCGCCCGTGGAGGGTACGAAGCCGGGCGAGCAACCTGTCCTCAAAGGGATCGACCGGGGCGAAATCCTGATGCCCACCTTCCGAATTGCGGATTTCATATCCGAGCGGGTGGCGATGCAGGACGCCAACGCCAAGGCCCGTGCCGGGGCCGCAGATCGCGATCGTGCCAGTAGCGGGCAGCGATTTGGCGGGGCCGCACAGATGCACGAACGCATCAGGTCCAGCGCAGGCGACCGCATGCCCCAGCGCCGCGAAATCATTGACGAGCGTAAGTTGCTCTACGCCCAGATCCCGAGCGAGACGGTCTGCCCTGAAAGTCCACGCGCTATTGGTCAATTTGATCGTTGCGCCATCCACGGGGCAAGCGACTGCTATGGCTGCGTGGCGAATGCGTGGGCCGCTGCGGGTTGCCTGGAAGGCCTCCCAGGCATCGGTCAATCCGGGATAAGCCGCTGTCGGCAAGGTCACAACGTCATGCAGCAATACGCCGCCGTCGTTGATCTCAGCCTCGCAGAACCGGGCATGTGTTCCGCCCACATCGACGGCTATGACACGTGTCGTCATAGACTGTGTGGGATCGCCCTGCGACCTTGAAATCGGACGCGCCTCTGATGCGCACGGTGCATAGCGTTTCATTCCCGTCCCATGTCCGGCGCGGCAAGCCAGCACACGGCTCCGTCACTCGTATGACTTCCGAATAGACGTCAATTGTCAGCGCTGTCAATCGATCTTCGAGGCGGTCGATTCCCGGATGATCAGAGCGCAGGAAAGATCGGGCGTCTCGAAGTCTTCCTCGATGAGCATGCGTGCTGCCACGCACCCCAGCTTCCTCACCGGCTGTCGTACCGTTGTCAGGGGAGGCCAGGCGATAGAGCTGCTGGGAGAGTCGTCAAAGCCTGCGATCGCTACATCGCCAGGAACGGAAAGACCGCGCCGATGCGCAACCTGCAGCACGCCGAGGGCCATATCGTCGTTTGCCGCGAAAATCGCGGTCGGTGGCATTGGCAGGGATAGCAGTTCCTCGCCCGCCGCGACGCCCGAGGCCAGATCGAACAAGCCCTGGCGGACAAGTTCGTTGCGCGGTTCTATTCCGGCGACGGCGAGGCCATCGAGGTAACCAAGATAGCGTGCCTGCGCGAGAATGTGTTCGGGGTGGGGATGAATGAACCCTATCCGCTGGTGCCCGAGCGACACCAGATGCTCGACCATTTGTCGTGAGACCGCCCGTTCGTCGAGGATGATCGAGCGTCCGTACAACTCGCGACCGCCTGCGATGCGCACCACGGGAACGCCGCTCTGTTCGAACTGCTCGATAATCCTTGGTGTATCACAGAGCGGAGGTGTCAGGATCACCCCATCCGGTTTCAGCGTGCGCAGCATGCGCTGAATGACCGTTTTCGCATCCGGGTTCAGATCGACCGGTTCGGAAACCAGGTGGTATCCGTGGTCCCGGCAGAACTCCGCCGCTCCCATCAGGATATCGGTGATGTAATTGGGGCTTGGGTTGTTGAAAGGATAGGCGATGATGAACGAGCGTGTTCCGGCCAACTGGCGCGCGGCCAGATTGGGTCGATAACCCAGTTCCCGCACTGCAAGCTCGACGCGCTGGCGCACCGCAGGGCGGACATGCGGCTCATTGTTGAGCACGCGCGACACGGTCTTCATCGAGACAGCCGCCCGCGCTGCAACGTCCATTATCGTTGGCAATCAGCCCTCCCTCGACCGAAAAGCACCCTGCATCGTCATGCACGGCCATGAAGGCCGGAACAAGTCTGGAAGCCAATTCACGGGTCAGCGATCGAGGAGCGATTGCGTGCGCGCCGCTGCATCCGGAAAGGTTGGATTGCGAATGAAGCGTGGCATGTCGCGCGAATCCCGATATTCTTCCGGCACTCCGGAAGTGTCGACATACCAGTTCAGCAGACGTTGCTGCAGCTCTTCTCGGACACGTTCGTGGCTTCGGTCGGCGATCAGGTTGCGGCGCTCGGCCGGGTCGGCCTTGCGATCGTAGAGCTCGGACTGTCCGGCCGGGCGCGCGACATACGACCAGCGCTGGGTCTTGATCGACGCAGCACGGGTAATCGTCTCGGGGCGATCGTTCTGCAGGTCTGTTTTGGGGGCGTAGAGGCCGCCCAGCTTCGGCTCGAACGCCTGCGGCTCGTAGATGTTGTAGCCACCTTCGCTGAAGGCGGCGCGATCCATATCGGGCGCGCCGCCGTTGATGACCGGGAGCAGACTGCGCGCGAAATTGGTGTGCGTCGCACGCGTTCCGGCCAACTCGAGGAAGGTCGCCATGATGTCGTAGAGTTCGACCATGCCGTTGCTGACTGTTCCCGCTCGCCCGCCCGGAACCCTGGCGATCAACGGCACGTGGGTCAGGCAACTGTCGAGCGCCGAGGGCCACTTCTCGATCAGGCCATAGTCCCCGGCCCAGTCACCATGATCGCTGCTGACGATCAGTGCGGTATCCTTGTCGCGTCCGGTACGCTCCATCGCTTCAAGCAGTTCTCCCAGCAGCCAGTCGGAATAGCTGACCTGGCCGTAATAAGCGGCGCGTACTTCCCGTAATGTTGCATCGCTTGCTTCGTTCAGGCGATAGGTTTCCCGGATCGCCTGATGGAAGTTTGGCTTGTTGGGAAGATTTGGCGGCACCAGCGCTGGCAAATCCCCCGGATTATACATCTTGTCGAATCCTTCGGGAGCAAGATAGGGCGGATGTGGCTGGAACAAGGGTAGGAAAATGCAGAACGGGCGATCACTCTCACGCCGTTCGAGCACCTTGATCGCCTCCTGGACCATTGGATAGTCCGCCGTCTTGCGCCGGTCTGCTCCTCCGGGGAAAAGCATCGTCGTTGGGCCGTCGGACTTCATCGCGCGCACGCCGCCAGTCGCCCCGGCTGGGGAACCGGCGGTAAGATCCTTCCATTCGGTCACGCTATTCGCAAAGCTCTCCGGCGTCAGAGCATCGTTCTTGCCAAAGAAGAACACATCATAGCCGGCGTTCTTGAGATAGCGGAACATGTTCGGCTCGTTCGGCCGCAGTAGATAGAACAGGCTGCGATGACCGCGCACGCTTGTTGGCCATCCGGTCAGCAGCGAACAGCGAGACTGGGCACATACCGGGTTCTGAACGTGACATTCGGCGAACCGCGCGCCCTCACGCGCCAGGCGGTCGAAGTTTGGCGTACGCGTGACGGGATTGCCATAGCAGGCGAGCGCGTCGGCGCGCAGTTCGTCGGTGAAGTAAAGAATGAGGTTCATCGGACGCTTGCCCTCGCCCCGGAAGGGCAAGGTGCTCTCGCTCCCCTGCGGCCCCACCGCCTGCAGTGCTTTGGCCGGCCCCGCGATCCCGACAGCCGCGGCGGCCATTCCGGCGCCCGCGAGAAAACGGCGTCGACCGAAGGGATCATTAACACTCATCGCATGCCTCGCTGTTCAAACTTGTAAGGATTGCGCTGTATCGCTCAGGGTGCGAACCCGCCCTTGGTGGCGTCGGTGATCGCCTCCTGAAGCGGGGGCGTATAGACGAGCGGCTTGCCCGCTGCATGGGCCTTCGCCTTGACCAGCGTGTCGGGCAGGATGTCATCGAAGCGATCGGTCGGGTTGGGCTCGATGTACCATTCCTTGGGGAACGGCGCGGCGCCCGTACCTCCGACCCGGCGCCGAACCGCACCGGTGGATTCACGGCCCATGTAAGGGATCATATGCTCGCCTGCGCGATTGGCGAGCTGTTCGAACAGCGCCTTTCTCAGCACGATCTTGTCCTCGATATGCGTGGGGTCGTCCGCGATGTTGTGCATCTCCTCCGGGTCGGCGGCGAGATCATATAACTCGTCGCGATCATAGATGCCGTAGTATTCGATGTACTTCAGGTTTCCGCGCGTGATGGCGAAGGTCGTCGGCGTCTCGGGGAAATTGTATTCCCAGTAGTATTCATAGACGAAATCCTGCGACTTGAAGTCGGCCGGACTTCTGGTGCCGTTCATCAATCCCCATACGCTCTGCCCCTCGAATTGCGTTGGACGCGCCGCACCGGCGAGTTCGAGGAAAGTGGGGGCATAGTCGAGGTTGCGCACCCGGGTGTCTATGGTCGCGCCGGCCTTGACCGTGCCGGGCTCCCACACCACCAGCGGAACCCGGACCGAGGCTTCATAGGCGGTGCGCTTGTCGATCAGCCCGTGATCGCCGAACTGGAAGCCATTGTCCGAAGTGAACACGACGAGCGTGTCCTTTTCGAGGTGGTTCTTCTTCAGGTAAGTGAAGATGCGGCCCATGCTGTCGTCCACAGCTGATAGCGCGCCGAAGTAGTACTTGAGATATTCCGTCATGGGGACGTTGGAATTGTAGAAGAAGTCAATCCCATGCCAGGTGTTGCGCTGATCATAGACCCAGCGTGGCTTGCCGGCATAGTTTTCGGGCGTGTTCGCCGCGCTTGCAGGCAGCGTGAACTTGGTATTGTCGTACTGATGGAGATAGCGTGCCGGCGGGATCGGATCGGAATGGACCGCCTTGTGGCTGAGATAGAGGAAGAACGGCTTCTTCGGATCGCGTTCCTTCTCCAGCCAGTTCATTGCATAGTCGGTCAATTCGTCGGTGATGTAGCCCTTTTGCGGCACTTCCTTGCCGTCGACGTTGAGCATAGTCGCCCCGCCGCGATCGGTGGCCTTATTCGGCCAATAGACTCCTTGCCCAAGGAAGCTCACCCACTTGTCGAACCCGGGGCGCGGCGCGTCGGTATTCGCACCCATATGCCACTTGCCGACGAACGCGGTCTGATAGCCCTGCTGTTGAAGGTAGCTTGGGAAAAAGGTGAGTCCGGCCTCCGACGAATTGTTGTTATCGACCACCCGGTGATTGCGCGCGGTCATCCCGGTCAGAATCGTTGCTCGGCTGGGGGAGCATAGCGACGAGGTGACCACGGTATTGCGGAAAAACGTGCCCTCGCGCCGCATCCGGTCGATATTGGGCGTCTTGACCAGCGGATTGAGAAATCCCACGCCATCGAACCGCAGGTCGTCGATCAGCACGAAGATCACGTTGCGGGGGCGGGCAGCAGGCTCAGCGGTCTCTACGGGCGGCGTGGCGGGTTTTGCGGCGAGGGGCGCAGCAGGTAGCGCAGCGAACAATGCCGCAGTGCCGAGGACTGCAGATCGGAACGGTCGGATCATCGAATAGGTTCCTCGTCGATAAGGGGCAGGGTCAATAGACCCATTCGGTCTTGTGGCCGCCGGCGGTGACCGGGCGAGTGAAATGAAGTTTCCAGCGTGGTTCGGGGAGCGTGGCGCGCCAATCGGCGATCGCGCGTTCGAGTGCCGCCTTATCGGCAGGGCGTGCCGCAGACTGGTCCGTTTTCTCCCAGGGGTCGGCGTCGAGGTCGTAGAGGTGGCTCTCGTGCCAATCGTCGGATTGCCACAGTTTGAGATGCCCACGCCGCGCCGCGAACACGGGCGCCTGCCCCCACACCAGCAGTCGGTCGGGATCGGGATGCGATATCGTGGACACCAGATCCCGTCCGTCGAGATTCTTCGGCAAGGGTTGGTCCAAGGCTGTCAGCACGGTCGGCACGATGTCGAGCGAGATCACTGGCGAATCTATCACGGGCTGGGGGCGGATCTTTGCGGGCCAAGAAAAGAGGAACGGCACCCGTGTGCCGCCTTCGATGTAGGTGAATTTGCCCCAGCCGAACGGATGCTGCTCATCGCAGAATCCGAACTGCACGGGGCATCCATTGTCAGAAAGAAACATGACGATGGTGTTGTCGCGCACGCCCTGCTTTTCGAGAGTATCGAGAATTTGGCCGATGCCAGCGTCCATCGCCGCGATCATTGCGACATACGTGCGCCGGACCGGGTCCTTGATCTGCGGGAACTTGTCGTACCAGGTACGTGGGACTTGCATCGGCCAGTGCGGCGCGTTGTAGGCGACATAAGTGAAGAACGGCTGCTTCTGCCCGGCGCTGCGATTGATGAAGTCGACGGCATGATCGGTAATCACGTCGGTCATGTATCGTTGAAAGTTGTCGACTACCCGCCGGTCGGGACCTTCCATCCAACTGCCATTGGCGCTTCGCACGGTTAGCGGTGGCTTGCCCTTGTCTGCCTTCGTTTCGGTCGTCACCATGTCGGGGTTGGCTGGGTCGACGTAAATAGTTTCGCCGCTCAGGAAGCCGCCGAATTCGTCGAAGCCGCGGTTGGTCGGGTAGAAGCGGGGTTCGGAGCCCTGATGCCACTTGCCGAACGCGGCGGTGTGATAGCCAAGCGGCTTTAACCGCTCGGCCAGGGTCGGTTGGTCGGTCGGTAGCCCGGCTCCGACGTCTCCGCCGCGCGCGCCATTCTCCGGCGCGTCCGTGATGTTGTAGGTAAAACCGAAAGTCTGCGGCATGCGCCCCGTGAGCAAACCCGCGCGCGAAACCGAGCATACCGAGGCGGCCACGTAACCGTTCGAAAATGCGACGCCGGATTCGGCGATGCGATCGATGTTGGGGGTGAGAACATCCTTTCGGCCGTAACTGGACACGTCCGGCCAGCCGAGATCATCGACGAGAATGAGAACCATGTTGGGCCGATCGGTCGACGCCGTTGTTCGACCAGGCCCGGTAGCAGGGCTCGGGATGGAATGGGGTGTCATCGCGCAACCGGACATCGCCGCGAGCGACGCCAGGGCGATTGCCTTCTTGAAGCGCTGGAAGCGCTGGCCGGAAATCGTCTTTTTTGGGCCAGAAAGCGCGCGCGACCGCTGATTGACATCGCTGCCAATTTTGGCGCCGAAACCATACCGGATGTTTGTGCGGAAACTCAAAGGAGGCTCTCCCATGCCGCTTGCGCAGGCGGACCAGACGACGGCATGCGCCAATGCGCTACCATTCTGAACCGGATTGTGCGGCAAAAATGCAGCTGTCGTCAAGGGACCCTCTGTCGCTGCATAAACTTTCGGCCGGGATCGTAGCCGGAGAGGGAGGAAAGTTGACAGCGTTGCCAATTCGAGGCATCGATGTTGCCGATCTTCCGCATGCGATCGCGGCAAAAACCAAGGAACTGGAGAGGTGGCCGGTGGCGTTCATCCCGATTCTCGCTTTTGGAGAGGGAAGTGTCGTGTCAGGCGCTTCCGGAACGCGTAGTGGTGTCGTGCGCGTCCGGGCCTTGCTCGCCTCGGTCTATAGTGCGGGGAACGCGCGGTGAAGCGGCGGCAACTGCTGGGAGGAATCGGGGCGGCCGCGCTGATGGCCGGTTCCGCGCGTGCCGGTGATCGGCTGGGTGCGCGCCGCTCTCCCAACTTTGTCATAATTCTCTGCGACGACCTTGGTTTTGGCGACATCGGACCGACCGGCGGCCGCGAGATTCCCACCCCAAACCTCGACCGGATGGCTCGAGAGGGTCTGACCCTCACCGATTACTACGCCCCCGCCAATGTGTGCTCGCCCTCGCGCGCCGGGCTGCTGACCGGAAAATATCCGGTCCGTACAGACGTGTCGCGTGTACTGTTGCTCCGGGACAAGACCGGCCTCGCACCGGATGTCGCGACGATTCCGCGCGCTCTCGGTCCACGCTATCGCTCGGCACTCGTGGGCAAGTGGCATCTCGGTCACGTCGCGCCTTACTGGCCTCCGACGAGCCGTTGACGGTTTCCCGTTTCGAAGGTTCGCGCCAGACCGGCGAGTGGCCGCCCGACTATCCTCGCCTGCAGCAGAATTTCGCAGCCGCTGCCGAGCAGTTCATCAGCGACAATCGCGATCATCCATTTTTCCTCGAACTTGCGCTTTCGGCGCCCCATCTGCCGAATTACGAACTCGAAGGTTTTGCCGGACGCTCGAAAAATGCAGGAGCTTTTGGCGATGCGGTCATGGAGATCGATTCCATCGTAGGCCGGGTCTTCGACAGGCTGCGTCGGGAGGGACTCGATCGCGATACGCTGGTAATCTTCACCTCCGACAACGGTCCATGGTTCGAAGGATCGACCGGTGGCCTGCGCCAGCGCAAGGGCGGCGGCGCCTACGACGGAGGCTATCGTGTGCCTTTCATCGCGCGCTGGCCCGGCACGATTCCGGCTGGTCGCCGTTCCGATGCGCTGGCCTGCGGCATCGATCTCCTTCCCACGCTCTGCGCCCTTGCCGGGAGCGAGGCGCCGCAAGGCATCGATGGAAAGGATCTCTCCGCGGTCTTGACGCGTGGCGCGCCAAGCCCGCGCGAGGAAGTGCTGCTGTTCCAGGACGAAGCCGTCGTCGGTATCCGTACCCAGAAATGGAAATACGTCGCCGGGGATTTCTATATGGGTATGTTCCTGCCGTTCGAGGGACGAGGTTTCCCCCAACTCTACGATATGACCCGGCTCGGTGAGCAATATTCGCTCGCAGCGCGCTTTCCCGATGTCACCCGGGCGCTGAAGACGCGGTTTGATGAGGCCACGGCCGAATTCGCGCCGTTTCGCAAAGCCGACACGGTAAAGACCGGCAGGATGGGGCCGCCGCGTGGTGAAAGTATTCCGCGGATATGGCGCGACTGAAGTCGCCAATGCCCGAATTCAAGGGGGAGACCGGCCAACCGCTCCACCCCGCTGTGCGACCCGTCTTGTTGAGGAGCGTCTCCGTTGCGACCTGCCCTGTTGTCTATGATCGTGATCCCGGTTGCATTGGCCGCGGCGCCGGCGAGCGTGAAGCCCAACCCGTCGCCATCTGGCGGTTTCGCACAGCCGATTGTGAATACCCGCGCGAAGAAATTGCTCACGGTCGGTGAATGGCGCTTCCGGGATTCGGATGCGGATGGCAAGCTGTCGCCGTTCGAGGACTGGCGACTTGCTCCGGACGTCCGCGCGCGCGACCTTGTCGGTCGAATGTCCGTCGAGGAAAAGGTTGGCACCTTGTTCCACGCGACCCTCCCCGGCGTAAAGGGAGAACTCGGCCGCGGGGCGGGTTACGATCTCGTTGCGCTCGATGCATTGGTATCCGGCCGGAAGATTACGAGCTTTATCACGCGTCTGGGAAATCCCCCGGCGGAGCTCGCGGAAGAGAACAATCGCGCGCAGGAGCTTGCTGAGCGGGGGCGCCTGGGCATCCCGCTGACCATCAGTTCCGATCCGCGCAATCATTTTCAGTATGTGCTGGGCGCGGGGGAAAGCTCGACGGGAACCACCCAGTGGCCCGAAGCGCTTGGCTTTGCCGCATTGCGCGACCAGGATCGGGTACGCCAGTTCGCGTCCATTGCTCGCAAGGAATATCGCTCCGTCGGCATACACATGGCGCTCTCTCCGCAACTCGATCTGCTGACCGAACCGCGCTGGTCACGCGGGGCTGGCACGTTCGGAAGTGATCCCGCACTCGTCAGCGCGTTGGGCGCTGCGTATGTGGAGGGATTCCAGGGCGGCGCCGCCGGACTTGCGCGCGACGGGGTGGCGACTGTGGTCAAGCACTGGGTCGGCTATGGCGCCGAGCCCGAAGGCTTCGATGCCCATAACTATTACGGCAGGATCGCACGGCCGGGGCGGGCTTTCCAACAGCATGTTTCCGCTTTCGCCGGTGCGTTTTCGGTCAAGGCGGCCGGACTCATGCCTGCCTATCCCATCGTTACGGGGGTGAAGGTGGATGGCAAGCCGATCGAACAGGTCGCACCGGGCTACAGCAAGGTGCTCCTTACGGACCTCCTGCGCACGAAGCTTGGCTATCGCGGCATGGTCTTGTCCGATTGGGGCATTACCCGCACCTGCAACGAACGCTGCCGCACCCCGACCGCGGCAGAGCCGCAACGGCCACAGGACATCGCGACAAGTTGGGGCGTCGATCAATTGTCCGTCGAAGAGCGGTATGTGCTGGGCATGACTGCCGGGATCGACCAGTTTGGCGGCACCGATGATGTTGCACCCTTGTTTACGGCACTTCGTTCGGGAAAACTTTCCGAGGAGCGCGTCGATGCATCGGTGCGAAGGATACTCGAACTCAAGTTCGCGATGGGCCTGTTCGAAAATCCTTATGTCGATCCGGCTTCGGCGGCCCGTGACGTCGGTGCCAGCGCGGATGTCGCGCTCGCCGAGCGAACCCAACGCGAAGCGCAGGTGCTGCTCAAGAACACGGATCATGTCCTGCCGTTCCATAACGCCCCCAAAGTCTGGCTGTTCGGTATGGACCCGGCTGTCGCCCGTGCGGCTGGGCTCGTCGTGGTCGATGATCCCGCAAGCGCCGATTTCGCCCTGATTCGCGCCGAAGCGCCATCGGAAGTGCTTCATCCGAATCATTTCTTCGGAAGCCGTCAGAAGGAAGGCCGTCTCGATTTTCGCGCGGGCGATCCCGCTTATGAAGCGCTTGTGACAGCGTCGGCCAAAACGCCAACAGTATTGGCGATTTTTCTCGATCGACCCGCGATCCTCACGGAGGTGGACGGTAAAGCGAAAGTAATCCTCGCCAATTTCGGCGCCAGCGACGCCGCCATCCTCGATGTGGTTCTCGGACGGGCCACGGCTCGCGGTCGTCTGCCCTTCCAACTCCCACGCTCGATGGATCAGGTGCGCAGGCAGGACCCGGGTAAGCCCGATGACATTTCGGATCCGCTGTATCGTCGTGGCGCGGGCCTCGAGACAAATTAAAGCGGCGTCCGGAAATTGGGGTCTGCTGTCTGTGCCGGGATGGTGCAATCGATCTGTGATTTACGTGGACAATCCGTTCTGCGGATAGCTCCCCTTCCAAAAGGGCGCACCGGCGTAGCAAGGACGCAACAGCGGACAACACATGCATGTAACAGTAAATTTTAGTTTTGACAGCGATGTCAAAACTATCTATCCATAGTTGTGTCAGCCACGGCGATGGCCGTGCTTCGGCAAGCGACCGCAGCAGTCAGGTCATTTGTAGAAACGTTCGACAGACCATCCAGGCGGGATGGCAGGGGAGGAAGCATGATTAAGGTCTTCACACGTCGTGTACGTGCAGCGCTGTTCGTTACGGGCGCAACTGCCGCGTTCGTCAGCCCTGCGATGGCGCAGGAGCAGGTGGCCCAGGATGAGGAAGCATCTGCTCCGATCATCGTCACCGGGTCGCGGACCGTTCGCAACGGCGCGGATCAGCCCACGCCGGTCACGGTTCTTGGTCAGGATCTCATCCAGCAATCCGCCGCCACGAACCTCGCGCAGGTCATCAACGAGTTGCCCAGCGTGCGTTCCGACGTCAGTTCGACGACCTCCTTCGTTGGTGGCGGCGGCAACGGTCCAGGCAACAATCTCATCAATTTGCGCGGCCTTGGTGCGGTGCGCACGCTCGTTCTGGTCGATGGCCTCCGTTATCCGGCAACGACTTTCACCGGGCTGTTCAATACCGACCTGATCCCGAGCTCGCTGGTCTCGCGTCTCGATGTGGTTACCGGTGGCGCTTCGGCCGCGTATGGTTCGGACGCGGTTGCCGGCGTGGTCAACATCCAGCTGGACCACAAGCTCGAAGGTGTCCGTGCCTCGGCCCAGTATGGTGTCACCGAAGCGGGCGATGCGGGTGATCAGAAGTACTCGGTCGCGATGGGCAAGCGGTTCGGCGATCGCGTGCGAATCATCGCGGGCGCGGACTATCAGAAGCGCGAGTCGACGGGCAATTGCTATTCGCGAGACTGGTGTGCGCGTGAGTATGGGGTGGTGTCGAATCCCACGCCGGGTCTGAACGGGCAGCCCGCATTGGTCATTTCTCCCAATGTTCGCGCTTCCCAGATCACTCCGGCCGGACTGGTCGTGAGTTCGCAGCTGGTCAGGGCGTTCGGCGGTCAAGAAGTCAGCGCCGATGGCCTCAGCCTGGTTCCGTTTTCCTTCGGCAGCCTCTATGCGCCGAACAACAATCAGATGATTGGCGGCAGCCGGCCGGGCATCAACAGTTTCTCCAACGCCTTCAATCTTCAGGGCCCGTTGGAGCGTCTTGCGACATATGCCAGGCTGGAAGCGGACTTGACCGACAGCATACAGTTCTGGGTTGATGGTTCTTACGGTACGACGAAGACGCAGGGCAATTTCGCGCAGCTTCGCGCAGGAAATCTGAACGCGGCGGGCACTGCGCGGTCCGGACCGCTCAACACGGGCGCTATCACGCTCTCGATCAACAATCCGTTCCTGCCGCGCCAGCTGGTCACCGAGATGCAGCAGTTGCGGATGACCAGCGTCAACATCGGAAAGGCTGGCGAGGGACTGCTCGTTCCGGTCGTTGACTATGATACGAAAACCTATCGGATTGCGACGGGTCTGTCCGGAAAGATCGGCACAGACATCTCGTGGGATGTCAATTACCTGCATGGCGAGAGCGTGTTAAACAACGTCGCGCACAACGTGATCAACCAGAACAATTTCAGCCGCGCGGTGCAAGCGGTCAACGGAACGGGGGCCAACGCTGGCAAGATCGTCTGCGCGGTGAACCAGTCGACCACCGTCGACGCCGCTTGCGAGCCGCTGAATCTGTTTGGGGTGGGCACGGCAAACTCCCGTGCGCTGGCCTATGCTTTTGGTACCGCGACCCAGGATTCACGGATCAAGCTCAATGACGTCAGCTTGAACCTGCGGGCTTCACCGTTTGATCTTGGCGCCGGTCCGGTAGCCTTTGCGGCGGGAGCGGAATACCGCACGGAAAGCATCGCTGCGGAGGTTGATGCGGATTCTCTCGCTGGCAACTTCGTGCAGAACTATAGCCCACTGCACGGCCGCAGCAAGGTGACCGAATTCTACGGCGAAGTGAATGTGCCGCTGCTCAAGGACGTCCCCTTCGCGGAAACGCTGGAAGTGAACGGTGCCATTCGGCATGCCCATTACAATTTCTCCAGCCCGGCAGCTCCGCTTTCCGGAGGCGGAATAGGGCCGGCGACTTCCAGCTTCAATGCCCTGACCTGGAAGGCTGGTGCGGTCTACAAGCCGTTTGGCTGGCTACGCCTTCGTGGTACTTATTCGCGCGACTTTCGCGCTCCGAACCTGAACGAGCAGTATGTCCTGCCCAACGTGCAGAATTCGGCCGTCATCGATCCGGCGACGACGACGACGACGCAGGTCCCCACGCAATCGGGCGGCAATCCCAATTTGCTCCCGGAAATCTCCTACACCAAGACGGTAGGTTTGACCGTTCAGCCGAGCGCGATTCCAGGCCTGCAGATGTCTGTCGATTATTATGACATCAAGGTGAAGGATTACATCGCTGCGGTTGGTGCACCCACCTTGGTAAACCAGTGCTTCCAGGGTGTTCAGGCTGCTTGCCAGTTCGTCACGCGCGATTCCGCCGGAGTCCTGACTTTTGTGCGCAACGTATCGGCCAATGCCAACGAGCT
>MEGD01000008.1 GCA_001725355.1 Novosphingobium sp. SCN 66-18 | reverse complement strand
CGGCACCGGCTGCGGCGGAATGCCCGCGTCGTCCTCATGCACCTCGACCGTACCACGGCCCACATGGCTGCGGCTGCGGCTGTAGGCGAAATAGACCAGCAGGCCCACCGCCGCCCAGACGACGAACAGCATCTGGCTCTTCACGTCCAGCTTGTAGAACAGATAGAGGCAGCCCAGGAACGACAGCGGTGCGGTGATCATGATCGCCGGGGTGCGGAACGGACGATGCCGCGAAGGTTCCGTGCGCCGCAGGATCAGCACCGCGACCGAAACCGCCGCGAACGCGAACAGCGTGCCGGAGTTCGAGATGTTGGCAAGCAGGCCCACCGGGAAGAATGCCGAGAACAAGGCCACGAACACACCCGTCAGGATGGTGATGACGTGCGGGGTATTGAACTTGGGATGGATCTTGGAAAAGGCCGCCGGAAGCAGGCCGTCACGGCTCATCACGAAGAAGATGCGGGTCTGGCCGAACATCATCATCAGGATCACCGAAGGAAGGGCAAGGCCGGCGGCCAGGCCGATCAGATTGCCGATCTGCGGCCAACCGATCTCGCGCAGCGTCCACGCCAGCGCTTCCTTGGAGCAGACCACCGCCTGATCACCAATGGCAGCGCACTGCGCCGCCAGTTCGCGGCTGCCGGGCTCGAGGCCCATGCCGTGGGCGTCCATGACCGGCTGCGCACCGACCGAACCGATCACGCCCGCTGCCACCAGAAGATAGAAGATGGTGCAGATCGCCAGGCTGCCGATCAGGCCGATCGGCATGTTCCGCTGCGGATTCTTGGTTTCCTCGGCGGCGGTCGAAACCGCGTCGAAGCCGACATAGGCGAAGAAGATCGAGGCGGCCGCCGCGCCCACGCCGCTGAAGCCCAGCGGCATGAATGGTTCGAAGTTCTTCATGTTCATCACCGGAACCGACAGGATGACGAACAGCGTCAGCGCGGAAACCTTGATGGCCACAAGCACGGCGTTGACCGTCGCGCTCTCCTTGGTGCCGATCACGAGCAGCCAGGTCACGAGGCTGGCGATGAGCATGGCCGGCAGATTGATCACGCCGCCGTCATAGGGGCCGCGCACGAGCAGATCGGGTATGTCTATGTGGAAGGCGTTCTCCACCAGCCCCACGACATAGCCCGACCAGCCGACGCTGACCGCGCCGGCGGCCACCGCATATTCCAGGATCAGGGCCCAGCCGACCATCCAGGCGACCAGTTCGCCCATCACGGCATAGCTGTAGGTATAGGCGGAGCCGGAAACCGGCACCATCGCCGCCATTTCGGCATAGCACAGGGCGGCAACGGCGCAGACGAAGCCCGCGATGACGAAGCTGAGCATCATGCCCGGCCCGGCCTTCTGCGCCGCTTCGGCCGTCAGCACGAAAATGCCGGTGCCGATCACGGCGCCGATGCCGAGCATGGTAAGTTGGAAGGCGCCGAGCGAGCGATGCAGCGATTTCTTCTCGGCAGTTGCAAGAATGGCGTCGAGTGGTTTGACGCGACCGAACATGGAATTCTCCCGCCTTGGACCGATGCAGGCCGCCGATCCCTCGGAACGGTTACACCGGCAACCAGGTTGTGGCGGAGGAAGCTAGCGGCAAGGTTCCGTCACGCAAAGGTCTTTTTCCCCCGCCTTCTGGGGATACCGGCATGCTTGCGGGCGGCGAACGATGGTCTAGAAGGCTTGTCCCCGTATTCCGAAGGGACCGCATGCATGTCCACGACGTTCCAGCTCGATACCGCGACCAGCCGGGCCAACCCGACGCCGGCGCCGATGAAGCGCCTGACGGTTCCGGCGATCCGCCGGCGCAAGAAGGACGGAGTGACCGACCAGCCCGTGGTGATGCTGACCGCCTACACCGCGCGGCAGGCACAGTTGCTCGATGCGCATTGCGATCTTCTCTTGGTTGGGGATTCGCTGGGGCAGGTGATCTACGGCCTGCCTTCGAGCGTTCCCGTCACGCTCGACATGATGGCCGCGCACGGCGCAGCGGTGGTGCGCGGCAGCTATCACGCCGCCGTCGTGGTGGACATGCCCTTCGGCGCCTATGAAGGTTCACCGGAACAAGCGTTCGCCAGCGCCTCGCGCCTGCTGAAGGAAACGGGGTGCGCGGCGGTGAAGCTCGAAGGGGGCGAGGTGATGGCGGAAACCGTGGCCTTCCTCACCCGCCGGGGCATCCCGGTGATGGGCCATGTCGGCCTGACGCCGCAGGCGGTGAACGTGCTGGGCGGCTACAACGCACGTGGACGGAGCGAAGCGGAAGCCGCCAAGATCGTCGGCGATGCCAGGGCGCTGGCCGATGCCGGCGCGTTTGCCATCGTGATCGAAGGCGTGGTGGAACCCATCGCCATCCAGATCACGCAGGCTGTGCCCTGCCCCACCATCGGCATCGGCGCATCGGCGCAGTGCGACGGGCAGGTGCTGGTGACCGAGGATATGCTGGGCATGTTCGAACGAGTGCCGCGTTTCGTGAAGATCTACGAGAACCTAGCCGAGACGATCTCCGGCGCGGCCGCGCGCTATGCCGACGAGGTCCGCTCCCGGACCTTCCCCGGCATCGAACAGACCTACCAGCCGCGCTGATCCCGAATAACGCAAGCATCCGCGCGTTTCCCGGCATTGCGTTGCCTGGTCGTTCCGCTATGCCGGGCGCGACCGTCCATGGCCGCGCACCGGCCACCGCATTTCCGTATCTTCAGGGGACCAAACCGTGCTTCGTTTCTACAAGGGCTCGATCGGCTTCACGCTGGTCTGCCTCGCGCTGGCGGTAGCTTACGGCTGGTGGCTGACGGGCTCGGCATCGGCAACATTGGCGCTGGTGTGGATCGTCACGGTGCTGTCGATCCTCGAAATCTCGCTGTCGTTCGACAATGCCGTGGTCAACGCCACCGTCCTCGCCGAGATGGACGACATCTGGCAACGGCGGTTCCTCACCTGGGGCATGGTGATCGCGGTATTCGGCATGCGCATCGTGTTCCCGCTGGCGATCGTGGCGATCGCCGCCGGAATCGGGCCGGTGGAAGCGCTCAAGCTCTCGCTCAACGAACCGGCGCGCTACGAGGCGATCGTCAGCGGCGCGCATGTCGGCATTGCCGGATTCGGCGGCGCCTTCCTGGCGATGGTGGGCCTGTCGTTCTTCTTCGACGGCGAAAAGGAAGTCCACTGGATCCGCTGGATCGAGGAGAAGCTGAGCCTCGTCTCCAACGTCAAGGCCGCCGAGATCGGTCTGTTGATGGTGGTGCTCTATCTGGTCTCGCTGCTGCTGGACGCTGCCGAGGCGCATACCTTCATCGTATCGGGGATGCTCGGGATCGTGGCTTTCATCGCGGTGGAAGCGATCGGCACGATCCTTGAAATGCGCGACGAAGCGCAGAAGGCGGCTGGCGCGGTGGTCCGCTCCGGCCTTGGCGGATTCCCGTACCTCAACGTGCTGGATGCCTCGTTCAGCTTCGACGGCGTGATCGGCGCATTCGCGTTGTCCAACAACATGGTCATCATCGCGCTGGGCCTGTCGATCGGCGCCATGTTCGTCCGTTCGATGACCATCATGCTGGTGAAGCGCGGCACGCTGGCGGAATACCGCTATCTTGAACACGGTGCGTTCTGGGCGATCATCGCTCTGGGCGGGATCATGCTGGCATCGGCGCGCTTCCACATTCCCGAAAGCGTGACGGGGCTGATCGGCGCGGCCCTGATCGGCCTGTCGTTGTGGTGGTCGATCCGCCACCGGCGTCGGCATCCCGACACCGGCGCGGACTGACCCTCACTCCGTCGGGTTCCTATTCAATCGGCGTCGAGGCGAGCTTCGGTTCGGGAGCCGGCGTGCCGAGGAAGCGCGGCGCCGGCGCGGGCATGACCATGCCTCCATCCTTCACAAACGTGCCGCGTGCCACGTTGTGCGCGTGGCCCGGCGCTTCCGACAGGCTGAGCACCGGCGCGAAGCAGATGTCCGTGCCATCCATGATCGCGCACCATTCGTCGCGGGTCTTCGTCAGGAACAGCGCCTTCGTCCGCTGCTTGAGATCGGGCCACGCCTTCGCGTCCATCTGCCGCGCGAAATCCGGATCGTCCTTCAGCCCGGTCTTCTCCATCAGCAGCGCATAGAACTGCGGTTCGATCGATCCGATCGAAATCCATTTGCCGTCCGCCGTCTCGTAGGTGTCGTAGAAATGCGTACCGCCATCGAGCAGGTTGACGCCACGCTCGTCCTTCCAGATGCCGTTGCCGAAGAACGTCCACGTCATCGCGGATAGGATTGCCGCGCCATCGACCATCGCGCAGTCTACCACCTGCCCCTTGCCGGTGGTGCGGGCGCTGAACACCGCCGCCATGATGCCGAACGCCATCATCATGCCGCCGCCGCCGAAATCGCCGACCGCGTTGACCGGGAACTGGGGCTTGCCCCCCGCTTCGCCATAGGTGTGCAGCGCGCCGGACAGGGCGATGTAATTGATGTCATGCCCGGCCAGCGGCGCCATCGGCCCATCCTGGCCCCAGCCGGTCATCCGGCCATAGACCAGACGCGGGTTGTCCGCCAGCAACACGTCCGGACCAAGGCCGAGCCGCTCCATCACGCCGGGACGATAGCCTTCGACGATGGCATCGGCCTCCTTCACCAGTTCGCGAATGCGCGCCAGCGATGCCGGGTCCTTGAGATCCAGTGCGATACGCTGGCGGTTGCGGTTGAGGATATCGCGCTGGCCATCGTCACCGACACGGCTGGCGGCCCCGGGCCGGTCGATCCGGATCACCCTGGCGCCATGATCCGCCAGCATCATGCAGGCGAACGGCCCCGGTCCGATCCCTGCGAACTCGATGACAGTCAGTCCTTCCAGCGCTCCGGCCATGCCGCTCCCCCGCGTTTAATTGATCGATTAAAGAGAGGTCGTAACGCCCGTGGCGGTATCCTGTCCAGAGCGAATCCGCAGGACCGGGCGAGCGGCGCGATCAGCCTTGCCCGCGCCCGGCCAGGACCTGCGCCATCGCGTCCGCGTCCGCATCCCGCCCCTCGCGTCGCCAGCCCGCTTCCAGCAGCTTCATGGCTTGCACGCTGCCGGGGTTCTGGAACAGATAGCGCGCGGTCATGCCATCGGCTTCGCGCGCCCTCCCCGCCGCGCGCAGCGCCGCATCCATGCGGATCAGAACAGGCTCGGTATAGCGGATGGACGCGGCCCGATCATAATCGGCAATGGCGCCGGTCGTGTCGCCCGCCAGCATCCGGACGTCGCCGACCAGCAGGTGCGCTTCCGACGCGCCGGGATTGGCATCGCGCAGGCGCGTGGCGACCGCCAGCGCCTCGCCATTGAGCCGCATTTCGAGCAGCCCCCGGACATAGGGCAGCGCGTTGACCGCGAAGTTCGGGGCTTCGTTGTAGCGCACGCCCAGCACGCCCAGCGGCGCGCCCGAGGGCAGCGGCGCGAACGGACGGACGCCGTGCTGCGCCGCCCGGGCAAGATAGGGCGCGGCACGCTGCGGCTTGCCCTGCCGTTCCCACGCATGGCCGACAAGCGCGAGCATATAGGGCGATGCCCAGGGCTGTCGCGCCACGATCTCGAACCGGTCGAGTATCTGCCGGTAATCCCCCTGGCGATCCAGAGCCCGCGCCAGCATCTTCTGCGCCTGCAGGTTGTCCGGCTGCATCCGCGACAGGCGATCGAAATATTCGACCGCGAGATTCACGTTGCCCGCGCGGTATTCGAGAATGCCGTTGAGCTGGATGGCGGCCGGCATGTCGCGCAGCGCCGATCCGGTGCGCAGCAGGATCGAACGGGCGAGTTCGGTCTTTCCCGCGCGCGCCGCCAGCACGGCTTGCAGGTAAAGCGCGCGCGCGTTCTTCGGATCGACCTCGATCAGCTTGCGGCAAACCGCCAGCATCGCGCGATACTGGCCAAGATCGCCCAAGGTTGCGGCATATTCGCCCAGCAGGGCCTTGTCGTTGGGGGCAATCCGCAAGCCGGCCTCGAACCACGGCAGCGCGGCGCGCAGACCATACTGTTCGCGCACCAGCATCCCGCGCAGTTCCAGCGCGCGCACGTTGTTCGGGTCCAGCCGCACGGCATGATCCGCCGCCCCGATCGCCTGGGCCTGCTCGCCGCCCGAGAAGCGAAGCCGCGCGATATCGACCCACAATCCGGCGTCATCGGGCAGGAACCGCAGCGCCTGGTCGAACGCTTGCGCGGCCCGCGGCAGGTTGCCTTCGGCCAGTTCGAGTCGTCCGCGAACACGCCAGCCGTTGCCTGCCGCGTCGGGGACGAAAGCGCCTTCCGTCAGCCAGCGGCGCGCTTCCGTCCGGTCGCCTTCCAGCAGCAGCGCCTCACCCACCAGATCGCGCACCGCATCGGCCGGTGTGCCGTTGCGCACCGCTTCGCGCAGCGGCACTTCGGCGGCGATCCCGTCACCCCGGTCCAGCGCGGCGCGCGCCTTGCCCCGCAATCCGTCAAGCGCGGGCGCGCTGCCCGCAACCGGGAGCGCGGCGGCGAACAGAACCGCCGCCGCGACCAGCCGCGATACCAGGGGCCAACGCCTAGTGCTGGAGATCGTATTGCTTGAGGAGATCATAAAGCGTGGGTCGGCTAATGCCGAGGAGGCGTGCGGTTCCGGATATGTTGCCCTCGCTTCGCGCCAGCGCGTGACGGATCACGCGCCGGTCTGTCGCCTCGCGCGCGGTCTTGAGGTTCAGAGGATTGTCGGTGTTCTCGTCGGGTGCGGGCAGATCGAGGTCCAGCGCCGTCACCAGCTTGCCATCGGCCATGATGACCGCACGCTTGATCCGGTTTTCCAGTTCACGGACGTTGCCGGGCCAGTTCCACGAATCGATGGCGGTCAGCGCGTCGGCCGCGAAGCCCTTGACCGCCGGATTCATCTCGGCGGCGAAGCGTGCAAGGAAGGCATTGGCCAGCAGTGTGGCATCCCCCGGCCTTTCGGCAAGGCCCGGAATGCGCACGACGATTTCGGCCAGGCGATAGTACAGGTCTTCGCGGAACCGCCCTTCGGCGATCATCGCTTCCAGGTTCTGGTGCGTGGCGCACACGATGCGCGTATCGACTTCGATGGAGCGACGGCCACCGATGCGCTCGATCGTGCGTTCCTGCAAAAAGCGCAGCAGTTTTACCTGCAGCGGAAAGGGGATGTCGCCCACTTCGTCGAGAAACAGCGTGCCGCCGCTCGCCATCTCGATCTTGCCCTCGGTGGTCTTGACAGCCCCGGTAAAGGCCCCCTTCTCGTAACCGAACAATTCGCTTTCGAGCAGGTTTTCCGGGATTGCCGCACAATTGATCGCGACGAACGCGCCACGCCGCCGGTTCGATGCGTCGTGCAGGCCCCGCGCCAGCAGTTCCTTGCCGGTGCCGCTCGCCCCCAGCAGCATGACGGAGACGTTGGTGCCGGCGACCCGTTCGATCGTGCGGGCAACCTTGACCATTTCCGGCGCCGCCGTGATCATCCGGCCCAGCACCTTGTTGTCCGGCCCGGCGCGATCCGCCAGCGAACGGTTTTCGGCCTCGATCCGGTGGAGGTGCAGCGCGCGGCGCACGATCAGGCCCAGCGCGTCGATATCGACCGGCTTCTGATAGAAATCATAGGCGCCCTTGGCGATCGCGGTGAGCGCGCTTTCGCGCGCACCGTGGCCACTGGCGACGATCACCTTGGTATCGGGCTTGAGCGCCATGATCTCGTCCAGCACGGCAAAGCCTTCGCTGGTTCCGTCAGGATCGGGCGGCAGCCCCAGATCGAGCGTCACCACCGCCGGCTCCTCCGCCCGCAGCAGCGCCAGCGCGCTGGCGCGATCTCCGGCGATAAACACGTCGAAATCCTCGTAGGCCCATTTGAGCTGGGCCTGAAGGCCGGGATCGTCCTCGACGATCAGCAGCTTGGGGCGCACCTCGGTCATCATGCCACTTTCTTTTCATCGGAACCTTCCCCGGTTCCGGGACTGACGTGTTGTTCGGCGGCGGGAGCCAAAGGCAGGCGGATGGTGAAGCGGCTGCCCAGCCCTTCCCGGCTTTCCACATCGAGCCGTCCGCGCATGGCGCGCACCATTTCGCGCGCTTCGAAGGCGCCGATGCCGAAACCGCCTGACTTGGTGGAAACGAACGGCTTGAACAGGCCGTTGCGGACAAAGTCGGCGCTCATGCCGGCGCCGGTATCCACCACGTCGATGCACCCCTCCGCGCCCTCGATGCGCCAGCGCAGCAGCACCGGCATCCCTTGCGGGCTGGCATCGATCGCATTCTGGACAAGGTGCAGGAGCACCTGCTCCAGCGTTTCGCGATGGGCCAGAACGCCGAAGGACGTTTCCCCGACAGCGTGCGCCCGCGGCCCTTGCGCCCCGGCATAACGGGTGACGACACCCTTGCACACGTCCGCCACGTCAATCCCCGCGAGCTTTTCCGGCGCGGCCTTGCCATAGCGCGAAAGGCGCGCCAGCAGGGCATTGAGCTTGTCCGTGGAATTGCGCAGCGTCACCAGCATATCGGCGCGAAAGGCCGGGTTTTCGGCATGGCGTTCCGCATTGCGCGACAGCAGGCTGAGCTGGCTCGCAAGGTTCTTGATATCGTGCATCACGAAGGCGATGCGCCGATTGAACTCGTCGAACCGGTTCGCCTCCAGCAGCGCGACCTGGCCGTTGTTCTCCGCCAGATAGCTTGCCAACTGCTGCCCGACGACGCGCAGCAGGTCGAAATCCTCCCAATCGAGCTGGCGCGTCACCGGCGGCCTGCCGAGCACGACCATGCCCACCAGCCGTTCGAAATGCAGCAGCGGCACCAGCGCCCAGGCTTCGCGATCCTCCACCAGCCAGCCCGGCACCCGTGCCCGTTCGCCCTGATGATCCGTGCCGGCGCGCACCTCGTCGAGGTCGACGATGAAGCCGTGCTGTTCGAAGAAGGCGACGCTCGCCGCCTCCATCGCCATGCCCGGGACTTCGGCAGCGGGCCATTGCCAGCGCCCGGCGAGTTCAAGGTCACCGGTTTCGGAAGGCACCAGCAGCAGGCCCTGGGCACTGTCGGTGATATCGGCCAGCGCCTGCACCACGCGCGCATGCAGCGGCAGCGCCTGCGCTCCACCGTGTCCGATCGTGCGCGTGAAGCGCAGCCATTCAGCCCGATAATCGTAGCGGTGCTGGAACAGGTGCTTGGCGAGCACGACCTTGGCCCAGCCCCGCAGGCGCTTGGATGGCATCACGGCCAGCACCAGCACCGTGATGGCCACCGCAAACCCTAGCTGGGCCAGCTGCGAGGCGTTACCGCCCAGCCACGCCAACGATTGCGCGGCGCCCACCATCACGATCATGTAGCCGCCGATCACCAGCAGCGAGAGCGACTGGAAGGCGATCGTGCGCGAAGGCGAAAAGCGCAGCGAGGATTGCGCACGCGCCGCCCCGAACGCGAGCAGGACGGTGGCGATGATCTGGGTCAGCGCCCGGATCGCCACGAGATTGTCCGGCACCCAGTTCGCCAGGTAGGCGATCGTGTAGAAATTGAGGTCGTAGCCCCAGACCAGCGCCATTGCCGCGCAGGCCCAGCGGACCGCGATGCGCTGTTGCGCCACCGCGCCGACATAGAGATTGTGGACCAGCACCAGCACGCCGGTGGTCACCAGCAGCCGCAGCATGACCGAGATGTGGAAGATCATCTCCTCCACCCCCTCGATCGCGCCGAACCACAGTTCCAGCATGATCGCGATCGCCTGCAACGCCTCGACGAAGGCGAGCACGATCATCAGCGGGCGCACTGGCCCCCTATGGCCATCGCGCCCGTCGCTGGCGAACAGGGCATAGACAAGGCCCAGCCAGCCAAGATCCCGCAGGGTTTCCGCCAGCTGCGCCGGTAGCGATCCGGCCCCCAGCGCCGCGCACAGCAAGGCCCACAGCGCCATTGCGATCAGCGCGGCGATGCGCACCTTGCCGCCGGGTTCGCGCCGCCGCGCGCCGTCGCCCAGCCATACGGCGAGCAGCAGAGCGCAGAACGCCGCAAGCACATAGACCCAGTGGGCAAAGCCACTGGAGGTATGCCCCGCGAGTTCGTCGATCGCGTTCAACGCGCGCCCTCATTCCACAGCACGACGCGAATGGTCTGCAACAGGATCAGCAGGTCGAGGAATGGCGTGTAGTTCTTGGCGTAATAGAGATCGTATTCAAGCTTGTTGCGCGCGTCCTCGATAGAGGCGCCATAGGGATAGTTGATCTGCGCCCAGCCCGTGATGCCCGGCTTCACCATGTGCCGTTCGGCGTAGTAGCGCAGCTTGTCCTCAAGATCGGACACGAATTCCGGCCGTTCGGGGCGCGGGCCAACAAAGCTCATTTCGCCTTTGAGGACCGTCCAGGTCTGCGGCAGTTCATCGATCCGCACCTTGCGGATGAAGCGGCCGATCCGCGTTACCCGCGGATCGTCCTTCTGCGCCCATTTCGCGCCATCCACTTCGGCATCGGTCCGCATCGAACGCAGTTTGATGACATCGAAATTCTGGCCATAGAGGCCCACCCGGGTCTGCCGGAAGAAAGCTGGCCCGCGGCTGTCCAGCTTCACCAGCACCGCGAACAGCGCGATCACCGGCAGAGTCATCACCAGCAGCAGCAGGCTGGCGATGATGTCGAACAGGCGCTTGGCCGCGCTCGACAGCATACGGCCCGACGAGAAGCCATCGGAAAAGATCAGCCAGCTCGGGTTTACCGAGTCGAGATCGATCCGCCCGGTTTCGCGCTCGACGAACGTCGAGAAATCGTTGACGTGGACGCCGGTGGTCTTGATCCGCAGCAAGTCCTTGAGCGGCAGCGCGTTGCGCCTCTCCTCCAGCGCCAGCACCACTTCGCTGACGCCCAGGTTGTCCACGAAGCGCGTGAGGTTGTGGATGGCCGCGCGGTTTATCGCCTCCTCCACCACCGGCACGCCGTCGCTCATGCCCACATAGCCGACGATCACGAACCCGGCCTCGGGGCGCTCTCCCAGCTTGCGCAGGCGATCGGCGCGATGGCCGGAGCCCAGCACCAGGATGCGCCGGCGGAACGCGGCGGTGCCGAGCAGGCCGCCCAGCAGCACGCGCACCCCGAACAGCAGGCCGATGGCCAGGAACATCGCGTAAAACAGGTTCGACCGCCACAGCGTGTGGCCGGGCAGGAGGAAATAGACCACCGACATCGCAATGATGCCAAGGCTCACCGCCACCAGCAGGCGCGCGGCGGCATAGCGCAGCGACCGCAGCGCCTCCGACCCGTAGACCCCGACCGAGATCATCGCCACCTGCACCAGCACGGCGAACGTCGCAAGCGGCACCCAGCGTTCGTTGATCGGCCCGAACTCCAGACCGATCTGCCGCGCACGGACAATCCAGCCCAGTTCGCCCGATGCGATCAGCAGCAAGAAATCGAACAGGCCCAGAAGGAAGACCGCGTTCGGAATGTAATGTTTGAACAGGCGGATCATCAGCCCTGCTTCACCTGGCTTTCGACCATTACGGCCATCATCGGCCTTTGTAGCCAGGAAGGGTAAAGCGTCGGTGAATCTGACAATTTCCGGTTGACCGCGGCCGGCAGAAAACGCTGCAAAATGGAAATGTTATCGCGCTAGATGCTGAAATCTGTCGGTTTTGTTTACAGCCCGCAACCGCTCGATCATGCTGCGTCGATTGTTTGCGAACAGCGCAACATGGTACTGGCGGCGAACGCGCTTCGCTGCCATGCTGCGCACCATGCGGCAAAAGGAATTGCGCATAGCCCTGGTCTGCTTCGGCGGGATCAGCCTTGCGGTCTACATGCATGGCGTGACCAAGGAGTTGTGGTACGCCACGCGCGCCAGCAGAGCGCTGCATACCGACGATCCCGCCAGGGTCGCCCCGTCGGCCGGCGTGGAGAAAGTCTATCTCGACCTTCTCGAAACGATTCAGCGCGAATGCGGCCTGCGGCTGCGCATCCTGCCGGATATCATCTCGGGAACCAGCGCGGGCGGCATCAACGGCGTGCTGCTGGCCCAGGCGCTGATCAGCGGGCAGAGCCTCGAACCGCTGACGACGCTGTGGCTGGAAAAAGCCGACGTCGACGTGCTGCTCGATCCCGACGCCAAGCCGTGGAGCCGCTTCGCCAAATTCTGGGCGCAACCGATCGTGTGGTTCGTGCTGGCTCGTCCCGGCAATGCCGTGATGCGGATGGTCGCCCCGCGCATCCGCGCCGAAGTGCGGCGTAAGGTTTCCAGCCTGATCCGCGCGCGCTGGTTCGCCCCGCCGTTCAGTGGCATCGGCTTTTCGCGCCTGCTGGCCGAAGCGCTGGAAGCGATGGAGGAGAGCACGGCGGAACAGGCCGGCGCGGCTCCGCTGCTTCCCGCCGGCCATCCGCTCGATCTTCTGGTCACCGCAACCGATTTCAACGGCCACCTTGAGGAACTGCGGCTCAACAGCCCGCCGCTGGTGGAAGAAAGCGAACACCGGCTGGCCATCGCCTTCAGCCGGGTCGCCGGTATCGGGCCGGCCGGAATCGGGGTGGGCAGCGATCTTGCCCCGCGGGCGGAACTTGTCTTTGCCGCGCGATCCACCGCCAGCTTCCCCGGCGCGTTTCCCCCGCTTATGGTGGCCGAGATCGACCGTCTCGTGCAGGAGCGCCGCATGGGCTGGCCGGGGCGCGACCGCTTCCTCCAGCGCATCATGCCCAGCCGCTGGAAACGTGGGGAAGTGGGCGAAGTCGCGCTGGTCGATGGTGCGGTGCTGGTCAATCGGCCGTTCGCGCAGGCGATGGGCGTGCTGCGCAACCGCCCGGCAGAGCGCGAGGTGGACCGCCGCTTCGTCTATATCGATCCCAGCCCCGATCACGTCCGCTACGAAGAGCGCAGCGGCCGCACGGTGGGTTTCTTCTCCGCGATCTTCGGCTCGCTATCGTCGATCCCGCGCGAACAGCCGATCCGCGACAATCTGGAAACGCTGGAACAGCAATCGCGCGAGCGCGCGCGGCTGCGCTCGATCGTCGATGCGCTGCAGCCGGAGATCGAGGAAACGGTCGAACGCCTGTTCGGCTATACCCTGTTCTTCGACCAGCCCAACCGCAAGCGCCTGACCAACTGGCGGAACAAGGCGCAACAGGCCGCCGCCGAACAGGCTGGCTATGCCTTCCATGGCTATGCGCAGGTGAAGTTCGCCGGAATCGGCAGCGACCTGGTGGACCTGATCGTGGAAGCCGCGCCCGATGCCGCGCCGCGCGCGGAAATCGAAAGCTCGCTGTGGACCCACCTTGTCCAGTCCGCCGGTCTCGACAAGCTGGCGGAGCGCAAAGGGGGCGCGACGGAGGGCGCCATCGGGTTTTTCCGCGCGCACGATATCGGTTTCCGCATTCGCCGGCTCAAGCTTCTCGCCCGTCGGCTGACTTACGACTGGGACGAGGCCGAAGGGATCACGCCCGAAGCGCGCGAGGCGGCGCGCGATACGGTCTATCGGGCGCAGGCGCTCTATCAGGGCCGCGAGACCGCCGCCGGCCTTGGCCCGGGCTTCGCCGCCTCCGCCGCCGTGGTCGCCAGCGATCCGGGGGCCGTCCTTGCCTCCATCGCAGCGCGGCGCGACCTGACCGGGATCGACCTCAAAGTCGATGCCATGATCGTGGCGGCGCTGGAAGCGATGGACAAGCCGCTGCGGCGACGCTTCCTCCACGCCTATCTCGGCTTCCCGTTCTACGATGTCGCCACGTTGCCCCTGTTGCAGGGCGAAGGCATGGGCGAATTCGATCCGATCAAGGTCGATCGCATCTCGCCCGACGATGCCACCTCGATCCGCGCCGGGGGCACGCTCGATTGCCTGCGCGGCGTGGAGTTCTTCAACTTCGGCGCCTTCTTCAGCCGTGCCTATCGCGAGAACGACTATCTCTGGGGCCGCCTGCACGGCGCCGAACGGATGATCGACCTGATTGTCTCAACCGCGGATCTTCCGCTTGACGTCAGCACCGTGCGCCGGGCGAAACGGCACGCGTTCCTCGCCGTCCTGCACGAAGAGCGAGACCGTCTCTGCGCGGAAAACGGGATGGTCGACCGCGTCATCGCGGAAGTGGAAGCGGCCTTCGACGAAACGGAGCCGGGCGAAACGCGATAGACGCGTCAGCCCTGCCCCACGGAAATTTCCCTATTCCGTCAGGTCGCTCCACGCTTCCTTGAGCCGTTCGAAGAACCCCTTCGATTGCGGGCATTCCTCGCCGGTCTCGGTCGCCTGGAACTCCCGCAGCAATTCCTTCTGCCGCGCGGAAAGCCGGGTGGGCGTTTCCACCATGACCTCGACCACCAGATCGCCCATGCCGCGCCCCTGCAGCACGGGCATGCCCGCACCACGCTTACGCAGCTGCTTGCCCGACTGGATGCCCGCCGGAATCTCCACGGCATGGCGTTTGCCATCCAGGCCCGGAATCTCGATCTCGCCGCCCAGCGCCGCCGTGGTGAAGCTGATCGGCGCGCGCGTCAGCAGCGTAGTGCCTTCGCGTTCGAACACGCGGTGGCGCTTGACGTGCAGGAAGATGTAAAGATCGCCCGGAGGCGCGCCGAACGGCCCGGCCTCGCCCTTGCCGGCAAGGCGGATGCGCGTGCCGTTGTCGACGCCGGCGGGAATGGTCACTTCCAGCGTCTGTTCCAGATCGACGCGGCCCTCGCCCCGGCAGAACCGGCAGGGCTTCTCGATCACCTCGCCACGGCCATGGCAGGTCGGGCAGGTCCGCTCGACCATGAAGAAGCCCTGTTGCGCGCGCACCTTGCCGTGTCCGCCGCACAGGTTGCAGCGCCGCGCACCGGTGCCCGGCTCCGCGCCCGAACCATCGCAGGGGTCGCACTTCTGCGAAACCTCGACGGTGATTTCCGCGTTCTTGCCATGGAACGCCTCTTCCAGCGTCACTTCCATGTCATAGCGCAAGTCCGCGCCGCGCCGCGCCTGCTGGCGCCCGCCGCCAAATGCGCCGCTGCCGAAGATCGTTTCGAAAATGTCGCCCAGATCACCGAAATCGGCGCCGCCACCAAAGCCGCCGCCACCGGGGCCGCCCTGCTGGAAAGCGGCGTGGCCATACTGGTCATAGGCCGCCCGCTTCTGCGGATCGGACAGGCAGGCGTAGGCCTCGTTGATCTGCTTGAACTTGGCCTCGGAATCGGCGCACCCCGGATTCTTGTCCGGGTGGAAGCGCATCGCCAGCCTGCGGAACGAAGACTTGATCGTCTTGTCATCCGCCGTGCGCTCGATTTCGAGCAGTTCGTAATAATCGGCTTCGGTTGCCATAAAACAGCCCCAACGTCACCCGCCACCCGCGCTTGTGCGCGAATGGCGGGTTCGTTTCATCGCAACATCAAGCCTTGTTGTCGTCGACTTCCGAGAACTCGGCGTCGACCACATCGTCATCGGCCTTCGGCGCGTCCGCGCCCGGCGAGGCGGCCGCGGCCTGTTCCTTCTCGTAGATCGCCTGGCCCAGCTTCATCGCCTTTTCGGTCAGCGCCTGGGTCTTGGCGTTCATGTCGTCGGGGTTGCCCCCTTCGATCGCCGTCCTGGTTTCCGCGATGGCGGCTTCGATCTCGGCCTTCAGCGCGGCGTCGATCTTGTCGCCATGATCCTCAAGCTGACGCTCGGTGGCGTGGACAAGGCTGTCGGCGTTGTTGCGCGCCTCGGCCGCCTCACGCCGCTTCTTGTCTTCCTCGGCGAACTTCTCGGCATCCTTGACCATCTGGTCGATGTCGGAATCGCTGAGGCCGCCCGAAGCCTGGATGCGGATCTGCTGCTCCTTGCCGGTGCCCTTGTCCTTGGCGCTGACATTCACGATGCCGTTGGCGTCGATGTCGAACGTCACCTCGATCTGGGGCACGCCGCGCCGGGCGGCCGGAATGCCCACGAGGTCGAACTGGCCCAGGAGCTTGTTGTCCTGCGCCATTTCGCGCTCGCCCTGGAAGACCCGGATCGTCACCGCCTGCTGGTTGTCCTCGGCAGTCGAATAGACCTGGCTCTTCTTGGTCGGGATCGTGGTGTTGCGGTCGATCATCTTGGTCATGATGCCGCCCAGCGTCTCGATGCCCAGCGAAAGCGGGGTCACGTCGAGTAGCAGCACGTCCTTGACGTCGCCCTGCAGCACGCCCGCCTGGATCGCCGCGCCCATGGCGACGACTTCGTCCGGGTTGACGCCGGTGTGCGGGTCCTTGCCGAAGAAGTCCTTCACCACTTCGCGAACCTTGGGCATGCGGGTCATGCCGCCCACCAGCACCACATCGTCGATGTCCTTGGCCGAAAGACCGGCATCAGCCAGCGCCTTCTTGCAAGGATCGAGCGTGCGCTGGATCAGGCCGGCGACCAGCTTTTCCAGATCGGCGCGGGTGATGGTTTCGACGAGGTGCAGCGGGGTGGTGCTGCCGCCTTCCATGCGCGCGGTAATGAACGGCAGGTTGATCTCGGTCGTCTGTGCCGACGACAGTTCGATCTTCGCCTTTTCGGCCGCTTCCTTCAGGCGCTGGAGCGCAAGCTTGTCGGTGCGGAGATCCATGTTCTCCTTCGACTTGAACTTGTCCGCCAGGTATTCGACCAGCGCGGTATCGAAATCTTCACCGCCCAGGAACGTGTCGCCGTTGGTGGACTTCACCTCGAACACGCCGTCGCCGATCTCGAGGATCGAGATGTCGAAGGTGCCGCCGCCAAGGTCATAGACCGCGATCGTCTTGCCGTCCTGCTTGTCGAGGCCATAGGCCAGCGCCGCCGCGGTCGGCTCGTTGATGATGCGCAGCACTTCCAGGCCGGCAATCTGGCCGGCGTCCTTGGTCGCCTGGCGCTGCGCGTCGTTGAAGTACGCGGGAACGGTGATGACCGCCTGCGTCACCGTCTCGCCCAGATAGGCTTCGGCGGTTTCCTTCATCTTCTGCAGCGTGAAGGCGGAAATCTGCGAGGGGCTGTAGTCCTGGCCACCGGCCTTGACCCAGGCATCGCCGTTCTTGCCCTTCACGATTGTGTAGGGAACGAGTTCCGTGTCCTTCTGGGTCAGCGGATCGTCGAAACGACGGCCGATCAGACGCTTGACCGCGAAGATGGTGTTGTCCGGATTGGTTACGGCCTGGCGCTTCGCCGGCTGGCCGATCAGACGTTCGCCGTCCTTGGTGAAGGCGACGATCGAAGGCGTCGTGCGCGCGCCTTCCGAATTTTCGATGACCTTGGGCGTGCCCCCGTCCATCACCGCAACGCAGCTGTTGGTCGTGCCGAGGTCGATACCGATAACTTTAGCCATGGTTTCCCCATTTCCTTCCAGATTAGACACCGCACACATGGCGCCCCCCGCGAAGGGCAGACGCCGGTCGGCGGCTCCGACGCGGCCGATATAGGTTCGGTTTGACTTGGCACAAGGCCTGACCGCGCCTAGATCGACAGAGGAATTTTCAACTGGAGGATCGACGATGCGGCTCTACGTTCTGGCGGGACTTTCGGGCTTTGCCCTCGCTCTTGCGGGATGTGGTGAAAAGACGCCGCAGGAGCCTGTCGCCGCCTCGTCAAGCGCCGACGCCACGCCCGAAAACGCACCCGGAATAGCCCTGACCGACGCGACCGTGCAGCTTCCCGTCGTCGCCGGCCGGCCCGGCGTCGCCTACTTCACGGTTTCGCAGGGGAACGGCGCGCCGCGCAAGGTTGCGGCGGTTCATGTCGATGGCGTCGGCCGGGCCGAAATGCACGAAAGCAAGATGGAGAACGGCGTCTCCTCGATGTCCCCGGTCAAGGACGTGGCGCTGGAGCCGGGCAAGACCGTGGAATTCAAGCCCGGCGGTTTCCACGTCATGCTGTTCGACGTGGCCGATACGCTGAAGGCCGGCGGCACTACCGAACTGACGATCACGCTCGACAATGGCGACAAGGCGACGGTCGTTGCCAAGGTCACCAGCCCCGGCGGTGGTGACGCGATGGACGGCATGGAACACATGGACCACAAGATGTGATCGCCAGCCCCGCGCAAGCGTGCCCGGCGGGCGGCGAAAGGCCGCTCACCGAGCGCGAATGCGCGCTGGTGCGTGAGGTTTTCGGCGGGGCCATCGATGTCGCGCCGGTACGCATCAAGCGCCGGCGCTTCTTCCCGTTCCAGCCGCGCAACGTGGTGATGGCCCCCATGGGCCATCTCCATTTTCATCCCGCCGGGGCGCATTATTGCGACGATTTCGGGGAAGCGCCGCTATCGCTGCAAGGGCTGTTCATTCACGAGATGGCGCATGTGTGGCAGGCCCAACGCAAGGGGCGATGGTATCTGCCGCTGATGCGCCATCCGTTCTGCCGCTATGATTACCGCTTCGTCGCGGGCAAGCCGTTTGGCCGCTATGGCATCGAGCAGCAGGCGGAAATCGTCCGCCACGCCTTCCTCGCGCAAAAGGGGCATCCCGCCGGGGAAGCCCCTCCTCTCGCCCGCCTGCAGGCGATTCTGCCCTTCGCGGATCAGCAGCGCACTTCGTATTCGTAGCCGTTGCGATCCACGCGGTAGCACCGGCCGCCGTGCTTCTTGATCTGCGAACCGCCGAGTGCGCCGACCGCGCCACCAATCGCGGCGCCGGTAGCGGCATCGCCGCCCGTCGCCGCCGCCACCCCGGCACCGGCCGCCGCACCGACCAGGCCACCTTCGGCCGCATAGTTGCGCGAACAGCCGCCCAGCGTAACCGCGGAACCCAGAACAAGCGAGGCAATCAGGATCTTACGCATGATGTGTCTCCATTTCTTGCGGAGAATACCATGCACCCCAGACGGGGTTCCCGATCGCACGCCCGAACGTGCCGGGCGCGCGCCAGAATGCCGAAGTTCGATTCGGCTTTTCGTTCCTTCGGTCAGTCCGGCTTCTTGGCCACGGCCACCATCGCGGGCCGCAACAGGCGGTCCTTGATCATGTAGCCAGCCTGAAGCTCCTGCAGCACGGTGCCGGGTTCGGCATCGGCGGAAGGCACTTCCATCATCGCCTGATGCTGGTGCGGATCGAGCGGCAGGCCCGTGGCCGCGATACGGCTGATGCCGTGGCCGGCGAAGACCTTCTCGATCTCCCGTCCCGTGGCTTCCAACCCGGCGACCAGGTTCTTGAACTTCTCGTCATCGCGCAAGTCCGCGGGGATCGATTCCAGCGCGCGCGCTAGGTTGTCGGCCACCGACAGGATGTCGCGTGCGAACCCGGTCGCGGCATAGGCGCGCGTGTCCGCGATGTCCTTTTCCATGCGGCGGCGCAGGTTCTGCGTTTCCGCCTTGGCGTAAAGGATGTCCTGCTTCGCCGCCTCAAGCTCCTCGCGCAGCTTGGCCAGTTCCTCGCCGTTGCCCGCCGAATCGATCAGTTCCTCGGGCACACCCTTCAGTTCCGCCTGTGCAGCTTCGTCCAGCGGGCGTGTCTCGTTATCCGTCATTTTCTCGAAAATCCGTCTTGTCCGATGAGTTTGCTCAACGATTGAGCCGTGAAATCCACCATGGGGACAACGCGCGCATAATTCAACCGCGTCGGTCCGATAACCCCCACCACGCCGACGACGCGCCCTTCGGCATCGCGCCACGGCGAAGCGATCACCGAAGAGCCCGACAGCGAAAACAGGCGGTTCTCGCTGCCGATGAAAATCCGCGTCGATTCGGCATCGCGCGCGGCATCGAGCACCCCGGCGATCGCCTCGGCGTTCTCCAACTGGTCCAGCAGCTGGCGGACACGTTCGATGTCGCCCAGCGCGGCCTCGTCCAGCAGGTTGGCCTGCCCGCGCACCACCAGCACCGGGCGCTGCGCCGCGTCCATCGACCAGATCGCCAGCCCCCGCTCCACCAGATCGCGGCTGGCGGTATCGAGCGCGGACCGGCCGCCCGCGATGTCGCGCCGGATTTCCACGGCGGCTTCGCCCAGCGTGCGCCCCATCAGCTTGTGCGTCAGGTAATTGCCTGCCTGCTCCAACGCATGGGGCGGAACATCCGCCGGCAGGTCGATCAGCCGGTTCTCGATCGCGCCATCCTCGCCCACCAGCACCGCCAGAGCCCTTCCCGGCGAAAGCGCGACGAAGGAAAGCTGCATCAGCCGCGGCTCGCGCCGGGGCACCATCACCACGCCGGCGCCGGCGGACAGTTCCGACAGCGCCAGCGATGCGGCATTGAGCGCCGCCTCGATCGTGCCGCCTTTGGCAAGGCCCCGCTGGATCTGCGCGCGCTCCGCCGCCGAAGGCTCCGCCACTTGCATGATGCCATCGACGAACAGGCGCAGGCCGATCTCCGTGGGCATCCGGCCCGCGCTGGTGTGCGGCGCGGCCAGCAGCCCTGCGTCCTGCAGCTCCTGCAGCACCGAACGGATCGACGCGGGCGACAGATTCACCCCGCTCGTGCCCGCCAGCGTCTTGGAGCCGACCGGCTGGCCATTGGCGATATAGCCTTCCACCACTAGCCGGAAGATATCCCGGGCGCGGCTGGACAGTTCGGTGAGCGGAAGCGAAACCATAATCACCCAATGTAGACGGCAGGCTTGCAGGCTCAAGGGCATTGCGCGTAGGGCCTGCGCAACTTTCAACACCCGCCTGTTATCGGCAGGCGGATTTGCAGGATAATCACCATGCGTCCTTCCGGCCGCGCCGCAGACGAAATGCGCGCCATCACGATCGAGACCAACTTCACCAAGCACGCCGAAGGTTCGGTCCTGATCGGATTCGGCGATACCAAGGTGCTGGTCACCGCTTCGGTGGAAGAGCGCGTGCCGCCGTTCATGCGCGGCAAGGGCGAAGGCTGGGTGACGGCGGAATATTCTATGCTGCCCCGCGCCACGCACACGCGCGGCAGCCGCGAGGCGGCCAAGGGCAAGCAGTCCGGCCGCACGCAGGAAATCCAGCGCCTGATCGGCCGCAGCCTGCGCGCCGTGACCGACCTCAAGAAACTGGGCGAACGCCAGATCACGCTCGATTGCGACGTGATCCAGGCCGATGGCGGCACCCGCACCGCCTCGATCTCGGGCGCGTGGGTCGCGCTGCGCCTGGCCGTGCAGAAGCTGATCGACGCCGGCGCGATCCAAGACGATCCGCTGACCGAAAAGGTCGCCGCGATCTCGTGCGGGATCGTGAACGGCGTGCCGGTGCTGGACCTAGACTATATCGAGGATTCCTCCGCCGATGCCGATGCCAACTTCGTGCTGATCGATGGCGGCAAGATCGCCGAAGTGCAGGCCACCGCCGAAGGCGCGACCTATGACGAGGAGGGTCTGCTCCGCTTGCTCCGCCTCGCCCGCGTTGGCTGCGCGCAGATCTTCGACGCACAGGCCAAGGCGGTCGCGCGGTGACACGCCACCTGGCGCGCGGCAAACTCGTCATCGCCACGCACAACAAGGGCAAACTCCGGGAAATCCAGGCGCTGCTCGCGCCCTATGGCATGGAATGCCTGTCCGCCGGCGAACTCGGCCTGCCCGAACCGGCCGAAACCGGCACGACCTTCGTCGAGAACGCGCTGATCAAGGCGCGCGCGGCGGCGGAAGCGGCGAACCTGCCGGCGCTGGCCGACGATTCCGGCCTCTGCGTGGCCGCGCTGGGCGGGGCGCCCGGCGTCTATACCGCCGACTGGGCCGAAGCCGCATCCTATGAAGGCGGCCCCGGTCGCGATTGGTACATGGCCATGGGCAAGGTCGAAGGGAAACTGTGCGAACAGGGGCCGGATACCCCGCGCGACGGGTACTTCGCCTGTGTCCTCGCCATCGCCTGGCCCGATGGCGCCAGCGCCGTCTATGAAGGCCGCGCGCACGGCACGCTGACCTGGCCGCCGCGCGGCACGCTGGGCTTCGGCTATGATCCGGTGTTCGTGCCCGCCGGCGGCACCCGCACCTTCGCCGAACTCGATCCGGAGGAAAAGCATCGCATCAGCCACCGCGCCGATGCCTTCGCCAAGCTGGTCGCGGAACAGTTCCCGGAGTAGAACCGGGCCGATGACGCCGCTCGCGCTTTATATCCACTGGCCGTTCTGCCTGGCCAAGTGCCCCTACTGCGACTTCAACAGCCATGTCCGCGAACGCACCGACATGGCCGAGTGGCAGGCTGCGCTGCTGGCGGACATGGCGCACGAAGCGGCGCTGACCGGCGGCCGCGAACTGACCTCGATCTTCTTCGGCGGGGGCACGCCGTCGCTGATGCCGCCAGCGCTCGTCGAAGCCCTGATCGCGCAGGCGGGGCGGCACTGGCGCTTTGCCGACGACATCGAGATCACGCTGGAGGCCAACCCCTCCTCGGTGGAAGCGGCCAACTTCGCCGCGCTGGCGCAGGCCGGCATCAACCGCGTGTCGCTGGGGCTGCAGGCACTCGACGATTCCGCGCTGCGCTTCCTGGGGCGACTGCATGACGCCAGCGAGGGCCTGGCCGCGCTCGCCGTGGCGCAACGGCATTTCCGCCGCGTCAGCTTCGACCTGATCTATGCCCGGCCGGATCACACCCCGGAAAGCTGGGAAGCCGAACTGACCAGCGCGCTGGCCTTCGGCACCGGCCACCTCTCGCTGTACCAATTGACGATCGAGCCGGGCACGCGCTTCGCCACCCTCGTGCGCGAAGGCCGCTTCACGCCGCTCGACGACGACGCGGCGGGCGCGCTTTTCGGCCTGACCCGCGATCTGACCGCGCGCGCCGGCCTGCCCGCCTACGAGATCAGCAACCACGCCCGCCCCGGCGAGGAAAGCCGCCACAACCTTACCTACTGGCGCTATGGCGACTACGCCGGCATCGGCCCCGGCGCGCACGGGCGGCGCGGTGGCCTGGCCACGGTGCGCCATCGCAAGCCGGAAAACTTCCTCAGGGCGGTGGAAGCGCAGGCGCACGGCATTGCCGAACAGCGCGCGCTGGGCATGGCGGAGCAGGCTTCCGAAGCCATGCTGATGGGCCTGCGCCTGACTGAAGGCGTGGACGTGAAGGCGCTGGCGGCGCGGTTCGGCTTTGCCGAAAGCGACCTCGTCGTGCCCGCCAAGCGCGCGTTCTATGCCGGGATCGGCCTGCTGGAAGATACGGGCGACCGGCTGACCGTGACCGGACAGGGGATGCCGCTGCTCGATGCGCTGCTGGGCGAACTCGTGCCCGAAAGCCTGGTCGCGGCATGACGCCGCAGGACATCCTCGAAGCCTGGGGCCTGCACCTGTCATTGGCGCGGCGCCGCTCCCCGCATACGGTGCGCGCCTATCTCGCCACGGCCACGCGCCTGCTGGCCGCGCTTCCGCCCGCACAGGGCTGGGCTTCGCTTGCCCGGCTCGATCCCGCCACGCTGCGCACGCACCTTGCCGCGCGGCGGGCAGACGGGATCGGCAATGTCTCCGCCGCGCGCGAACTGTCCGCGATCAAGTCGTTCATCGCCTTCGCCCGCGAGCAATCGGGCGAGACCGGCATCGCGCCGCCGCGCCTGCGCGGCCCGCGCGTGAAGAAAGGCCTGCCGCGCCCGATCACGCCGGACGAGGCGGTCAACCTCGCCGCCATGGTGGCCGAGGACGCCAGCGAGGAATGGATCGCCGCGCGTGACCGGGCGGTGCTGCTGCTGCTTTATGGCGCGGGCCTGCGCATTGCCGAGGCGCTGGCGCTGGCGGCCGCCGTCCTGCCGCTGGGCGAATCGCTTGTCGTCACCGGGAAGGGCAATCGCCAGCGCGTCGTCGCGATCCTGCCCATCGTGCGCGCCGCGGTGGAGGACTATGCCGCCAAGGTGCCCTGGCCGCTGGCGAAGGACGCTCCCCTGTTCCGCGGCGCCAAGGGTGGTCCGCTGGCGCAGGGCATGGTGCAGAAGGCCGTCGCGCGCGCCCGCACGGTGCTGGGCCTGCCCCCCACCGCCACGCCGCACGCCCTGCGCCACAGCTTCGCCACGCACCTGCTGGGCGCGGGCGCGGACTTGCGTTCGTTGCAGGAGCTGCTGGGCCACGCCAGCCTCAGTTCCACGCAGATTTACACCAAGGTGGACGCTGCAACGCTGCTGGACGTCTACCGCAACGCCCATCCGCGCGAGCGCTAGGCGGCGTGGACAAATTCCACGCCGCCTAGGCCGCTCTATTTCACCACCACGCGCGGCAGGCGCAGCGTGGTGAGCAATCCCCCCAGATCCTCGCTTTCGTTCAGCGCGATCGAGCCGCCGTAAAGCTCGGCCACGTCGCGCACGATGGCAAGGCCCAGCCCCGTCCCCGGCTTGCCGGTATCGAGCCGCGCGCCCCGGTCGAAGATGCGCTCGCGCGCTTCCTCGGGGATGCCCATGCCATCATCCTCGACCCAGATATCGCAGAACTTGGGGTCCGACGGGTTCGCGTCCACGGTTATGAACACGCTGCCGCCGCCGTATTTGGCCGCGTTCTCGATCAGGTTGCCGAGGATCTCGTCCAGGTCCTGCCGTTCGATCGCCACCTGCGCCTCGCGGCTGCCGTCCATGTCGAAGCGGACCTTGGGATAGAGCCGCGTAACCGCCCGCTCCACCGCTTCGGCGCTTTCCCACACCACCGCGCGCGAAAGGCCTGTCGCGCGGCGGCCGACGGCGCGCGCGCGGGCAAGATGATGGTCGACCTGGCGCCGCATCACCGCCGCCTCGCGGATCACCGTATCGGCCAGGTCCGAAGCCTTGGCCGTGGCCGCGTTCATCACCACCGTCAGCGGCGTCTTGAGCGCATGAGCGAGGTTACCCGCGTGGGTGCGGGCTTCCTCCGCCTGCCGTTCCGAATGTTCGAGCAGCGCGTTCAGCTCCAGCACCAGCGGCTGCACTTCCAGCGGCAGCGGCTCGTTGACCCGGCTCGCCCCGCCTTCGCGCATCGCCGCGATCGCCCGGCGCACGCGCCGCAACGGCCCCAGCCCGTAATAGGTCTGCAACGCCGCCATGCCAAACAGGCCCAGCCCCAGCACGACGAAAGACCAGATCAGGATCGAGCGGATGCGGCGGATCTGCGCGTCGAGTTCGCTGCGGCTGGCGGCGACGGCGAACTGCCACAGCGTGTTGCTGCCGGGCAGGATTACCGATCGCTCGATCATCCGCAGCCGTTCGCCCTCGAACTGGCCGCTGTCGTAGATGTGCGGCTCTGTATCGACATGGTCGCTCTGCAGCTTGAGCGTGCGATCCCACAGCGAGCGTGAGGGGAAATCCTCGTGCCCCTGCCCGCTGATCTGCCAGTAGAGGCCGCTGTTCGGTTCGAGAAAGCGCTGGTCGCCCAGCGGCCGGTTGAAGAACACCTCGCCATCCGGCCCGATTTCGGCCGATGCGACCATGGCGGTCAGCATGTAGCCAAGCTGTTCGTCGAAATTGCGCGTGACCAGCCCGGTCAGCGTGCGGTCGAGCGCGAGTCCCCCGCCCAGCAGCAGCACCGTGATCCACGCGAACGCGATCAGCATCATGCGCCGCGCCAGCGATCCGGTGTGCGGTGCGGTCTTCGGTTCCTGCGCGGTGCTGGTCACGCTCTCAGTTCCCTGCCCGTCCGCCCTGGCCCCGTGTCATGCCCCGCGGAGAAACGGAACAAGCCCCGGCCGTCAGCCGCGCCCCGGTTGCGCCGGATCGTCGAGGCTGTAGCCCAGCCCCCGGATCGTGGTGATCACGTCCGGCCCCAGCTTCTTGCGGATGCGGGTGACGAACACCTCGATCGTGTTCGAATCCCGGTCGAAGTCCTGATCGTAGATATGCTCGATCAGTTCGGTCCGGCTGACGACCTTGCCCTTGTGATGCAGCAGGTAGGACAGCAGCTTGTATTCTTGCGCCGTCAGCTTCACCGGTTCGCCGTTCAGCGTGACGCGGCCCGAACGGGTATCGAGCCGCACGTCGCCCGCGATCAGTTCCGAAGAAGAATTGCCCGAGGCGCGGCGGATCAGCGCGCGCAGGCGGGCGATCAGTTCCTCCGTCTGGAACGGCTTGGCGAGATAGTCGTCCGCGCCCGCGTCCAGCCCGGCCACCTTGTCGGACCAGCTGTCGCGCGCGGTCAGCACCAGCACGGGGAATTTGCGCCCTTCCTTGCGCCACATGCCCAGCACGGTCAGCCCGTCGATCTCGGGCAGGCCCAGATCGAGAATCACCGCGTCGTAATCCTCGGTCGAGCCGAGAAAATGGCCGTCCTCGCCATCGGTGGAAAGGTCGACGGCGTAGCCATTGTGTTCCAGCGTGGCCTTGAGCTGCTTGCCGAGGGTCGGTTCGTCCTCGACGATCAGGATGCGCATGTAAGGCTGTCCCCTGCTGCTCGCCCGCTCCCATGCCGGGGAGCGCGCGGTTACGTGTTCAGGAATGCTAGATGATCCCTTGAACCTGAACGGTCAAGGAATGGAAAGATCAGCGGGATTCGCCCAGCACCTGCCCGGTGCGCGCGTCCACGTCCACGAACATGACATGGCCTTCGCGAATGAACTTCAGGCGATAGACCATGGCGGCGGGATCGTATTCCGGCCCCAGGTATTGCATCCCCGGCTTGGTCGGCAACACGGTCCGCTCGATCTCGCGCAGCGAACGCACATTGCCCGCGCGCAGATCGCGACGGACTTCGCCCTGGGCGTCAGGACGGTTCGGGGCCGAAAAGGCCGTCGCAGGCAAGGCCGCGAGACCGAGAGCGGTAAAGGCGATGATCCAGCGCATGATGCTGCTTTGCCTAGAGCCGAAGCATTGAACAAGGCGTGAATGCGGATGCCGGCGGCGGTTCAGGCAAAAAGTGCGGGCCGGGAGTCCTGACGCTAGACCTCGCGCCCGCCTGCGGCTAAGCGCGCGCCATGGCAGCAGCACCGATCTTGAGCTGGGAGGGCCTTGGGCTTCTCCAGGGCACCGGCTGGCTTTTCCGCGATCTTGACCTCCACATCGGCCCGCGTGACCGGCTGGCCCTGATCGGCCGCAACGGCGCGGGCAAGACCACGCTGCTGCGCCTGATCGCCGGGCAGATCGATGCCGACAAGGGCAAGCGCTCCATCCAGCCGGGCGTGCGGCTGGTGACGCTGGAACAGGACCCGTTCTTCACCGGGTTCGATACGCTGATGGATTTCGCGCTGAACGGGCCGGACGCGCCGGAACGGCACGAAGTGGAAGCCATCGCCAGCCAGCTTGGCATCGACATGGGCCGCAAGGCCGAAAGCGCCAGCGGGGGCGAACGCCGCCGCGCCGCGCTCGCCCGCGCGCTCGCCTCCGATCCCGATATCCTGCTGCTGGACGAACCGACCAACCACCTCGATCTCGCCGCGATCGACTGGCTGGAATCCTGGCTGCAGCGCTACACCGGCGCGTTCGTCGTCATCAGCCACGACCGGACGTTCCTCGAACGGCTCACCCGCGCGACGCTGTGGCTGGATCGCGGTTCGCTGCGCCGCAAGGACATCGGCTTCGGCGGCTACGAAGCCTGGATGGAACAGGTCTATGCCGAGGAAGCCCGCGCCGCGGACAAGCTCGACGCCAAGCTGAAGATCGAGGCGCACTGGCTGGAACGCGGCGTCACCGCGCGGCGCAAGCGCAACCAGGGCCGCCTTGAAAAGCTCTGGGAAATGCGCGCCCAGCGCGCCGCGATGCTCAGCCCGCAAGGCACTGCCAAGCTTGCCATCGCCAGCGATGACGAGGCCAAGAGCAAGGCCGTGATCGTCGCCGATCACGTCACCAAGACATTCGGCGAAGGCGCCGGCGCGCGCGCTATCATCAAGGATTTCAGCCTGCGCATCACCCGGCGCGACCGCATCGGCGTGGTTGGCGCGAACGGCGCGGGCAAGACTACGCTGCTCAAGCTGCTGACCGGTGAAATCCAGCCCGACAGCGGCACCGTCACGCTCGCGAAAACACTCAGCGGCGTGATGATCGACCAGCAGCGCAGCCTGATGTCGCCGGAAAAGCGCGTGCGCGACGTACTGGCCGAAGGCGGCGACTGGATCGACGTGCGCGGCGAACGCAAGCACATCCAGGGCTATCTCAAGGACTTCCTGTTCGATCCCGGCCTCGTCGAGGCGCGCGTCGGCACGCTTTCGGGCGGCGAACGCTCGCGCCTGCTGCTCGCGCGCGAATTCGCCCGCAAGTCCAACCTGCTGGTGCTGGACGAGCCGACCAACGATCTGGACCTCGAAACGCTCGATCTGCTGCAGGAAGTGATTGCGGACTATGACGGCACCGTGCTGATCGTCAGCCACGACCGCGACTTTCTCGATCGCACCGTCACCATCACGCTGGGGCTGGACGGATCGGGCAGGGTCGATGTCGTGGCCGGCGGCTATGCCGACTGGGAAAAGCAGCGCAAGGCGCGCGTGGCACCGGTCAAGGCCGCGCCCAAGCCGGAAAGCGCCCCGCCACCTCCGCCGCCAGCCGCAAAGAAGGGCAAGCTCTCCTACAAGGACCAGCGCGATTACGAGCTGCTGCCCAAGAAGATCGAGGAACTCGATGCCGCCATCGCGCGCGGCGAGGCGCAACTGGCCGATCCGGACCTCTACGCGCGCGATCCGAAGAAATTCGATGCGCTGATGGCCGCGCTGGAAAAGGTCCGGGCCGACAAGGACGCGGCCGAGGAACGCTGGCTTGAACTCGCGGAGATGGCGGAAGGCTGAGAGCCCGCAAGCTCCCAGCCTTCGGTTGTCAGCCGCGCTTCGCTTCGGCGATCCGTTCGTCCACCCGCCGCTCCAGCATCGACAGCGGCATCACGCCTTCCTTCAGGATGTCGTGGAACCAGGGCAGGCCGAAGCGGTCGCCCAGTGCCTGCTGCGCCTTGGTGCGCGCGGCAACCCAGGCCGTGTGGCCCATCTTGTAGCTGCATGCCTGCCCGATCGAGGCGCAATAGCGCTCGATCTCGCGCTGGCTGCGCGGCCGCGCGAAGCCGACCGTGTTGACGAGGTAGTCGGTCGCCTTCTCGCGGCTCCAGCGGTAGTGGTTCAACCCGGTGTCGACCACCAGACGCGCCGCGCGGAACAGGAAGGACTGGAGATAGCCGGCGCTTTCGATGCCGGTGTATCCGCCCAGTTCGTCGGCCAGCTGCTCGGCATAGAGCGCCCAGCCCTCGCCATAGGCCGAAATGAAATAGTCCTTCAGGAACATCGGCAGGTTCCCGCCGCTGCGGGTATAGCCGCCCTGCAAGTGATGGCCGGGAATGCCCTCGTGGTAGGTCAGCGCCGGCAGCGAATATTTCGGCCAGTCCGCCACGTCCTTCAGGTTGATCCAGTAGATCGCCGGGCGCGAACCATCGAGCGGCGCGGAATAGTAATACCCGTTCGGCGCGCCGTCCTGAATTTCCACGGGAACGCGGCGGATTTCGAGCGGTTCGGACGGGATGTCGCGGAAGGCGCGCGGCAGTTTCTGCGTCATCGCGGCAATGCCCGCGTTCAGGCTGGCGATCAGGTCGAGGCGCCCCTGGTCGGTGTTCGGATAGCGCTGCGCGGGCGAGGCGTTGAGCGCGGTCAGCCGCGCCCCAACCGAACCGGTCGTGAAGCCCGCGCCCTTCAGGATGGCGTCCAGCTTCGCGGAAATATCGGCGACCTGCTCCAGCCCGATCTTGTGGACCTGCTCGGCCGTGTGATCCGTGGTGGTCGCCTTGCGCAACGCCAGCGCGTAGATCTCGTCGCCCTTGGGCAGACGCCATGCGCCATCGCCTGGCCGCGTGCGGGCGCGCAACTGCTGCATCAGCGCGATCTGCCGATCGAGCGCGGGATAGACGTCTCCTGCCACGATCCGGGCCGCCCGGTTTTCCCAGTCGCCGCCCACGCTCTTCGCCGTCGTTCGCTTGACCAGCGATCGCACCATGGCGTTCTGTTCGGGCGACGGTGCGCGCAGCGCGCGCATCTGCTTCAGCACCAGATCGATCGACCATACCGGCGCGATCAGGCCGCGCGCGGCCTCGCGCCGCTGCCGCGCGGTTTCATCGTCCAGCGCGAAAGCGAAGGCCCGAAGCCGCGTCAGATAGGCTTCGGCGTCATCGGCGTTCTCGACCGGGTGCTGGCTGTCGAGAAAGTCCGGAACACTGAAATAGACGCCGCTCTGCTGCGTGATCGGATAGGGATTTTCCACGTCGTCCAGCCCGAACGGCTTGCCGGCGAGTTCCTGTTCGAACTTGTAGGCAAGGACATCGCGGTTCAGCCGGGCGGCGGCGCTCAGGCTGCCCCCATCCACGCCACGCATTGCCGCCAACGCGCGTTCGTTGAACGCCCGCGACGCGTCCTTCCCGGCCTCGCTGTAGTCATCAAGCCGTGCTCGCAAGCCGGCACGAGTGCCCTTGTCCAGGCCAAGGCGCGTCGCGTTTTCAGGCTCGATCAGCAGTTGTTCGTAGAACAACCTGTCGGCCAGCGCGTTGAACGCGGCATCGCCGGCGGTCTGGGCCAGAACCCGGAGTGGCCAGCCCCCGCCAAGCGCACCCGCCGCGATTCCCGCGAATCCCAGAAATTCCCGTCGTTCCATGAAGCTGCTTCCCGACACTGTGGTTTCAATCGATACGGCCTGACACGGCGCGGGGATAGCCGGCAATGACGTTCGTCGATCCGCCTGTGTCGTTCATCGGATGCGATAGAAGTCCGCCACACGATCAAGCGCGATGCGCAGGACCAGCTTACCGCTGCGGACAGGCCAGTCCAGCGCCTTCTCCGCCATCGCCAACGCATCGCCGGCACAGACCACGCGCCACAGAATATCGCTTAATCCGGTTCCCGCGGCGGCGATCGCCGCATCGAAGCGTTCCTTCGCGGCGATCTGCCGCTCATTCGGCGAAAGGTGGCGCTGGCGGCCGCCGAAACGCACCGGTTCCCAGCGCATCGTGACGGATGGCGCCAGTTGCGCGCGCTCCCAATCCGCCCGCAGGCACTCCCCCGCGTCGAACTGCCGATCGCTCAGATGGCCCCGCGCATGAAGCCAGGTCAGCGGCGATTCGGCGCAATTCACCTTCACGCTGCGCCGCGCGGCCGCCGCGGAACCACGCCCTGCCCTGCGCGGGCCTTCGCTGGTCAGTTCACGATCGATCAGGATCTGGCGCATCGGGCTACCTCCGCTTTGAACATTTGGGGAACGCCGCCGCACTTGCCCCAGGGGCCGCTTTGTAGGAAAGCAATTTCCACTTCCGTTCCTCTCAGAAATGGAACCACCATGATCAACCGCATCCGCGACATCCGTCGCCAGAAAGGCCTGACCCTGGCCGACGTGGCCGCGCGCTGCGTTCCGCCGACGACGGCGCAAACCATCGGCCGGCTCGAAACCGGGATGCGCAGCCTGTCGCTGACGTGGATGAACCGGATCGGCGCCGCGCTCGATGTCGATCCACAGCTTCTGGTGAAGCCGGACCATTCCGCCACGCCCAACGTCGTCGCACGGCTCACCGCCGGCGGACCTGAGGCGCTTACGCACCCTATGGACGCGGTGCTGCCCACCGAGTTCGGCGGCGATGCGCGGCTCATGGCGCTGGTGGTCGATGCGGGCCTGGGCGAATACCGGGCGGGCGATCAGGTGTGGCTGCGGCAGGTCGACCCGACGGATTATTCGCGCGCGCTCAACCGCGACGTGCTGGCGCCACGCCCTGCCGGCCGCTTCGCCTTCGGGCGGATGATCGACCATCTCGACGGGCGCATCGCGCTCCTGCCCCCAGGCATCGGGCAGCGGCAGGTGGTGATCGACCACCCGGCGTGGATCGGCGTGGCGGAAATGCTGGTCCGGAAACTGTGATCCCTGTGACCGGACGCCGCCTGCTCTCGATTTCGACGCTCTACCCCTCGCCCCAGCGCCCCGGTTTCGGGCGCTTCGTCGCGCGGCAGATGGAAGCGCTGGCCGCGCGCGGCGATTGGGAGGTGACGGTGGTGAACCCCATCGGCCTGCCACCCGTCAAGCTGGCCCGCTATGCCGACATTGCCGAAACGCCGCTGATCGAAACCGGCGGTCCCGTCACGGTGCATCATCCGCACTTCACGCTGATCCCCGGCCTTTCCGGCCGCATCAACCCCGTGCTGATCGCGCGCGCCGTGCTGCCACTGGTACGGCGACTGCACGCCGAACGGCCGTTCGACATGGTCGATGCGCAGTTCTTCTATCCCGATGGTCCCGCCGCCATGCAGGTCGCAGAGGCGCTGGGCCTGCCGTTCGCGATCAAGGCGCGCGGGTCCGACATTCACTACTGGGGTAGCAAGCCCTTCGCGCTGCGGCAGATGCGCGCGGCCGCCGACAAGGCATCGGTCCTGCTCTCGGTCTCGCAGGCGCTCGCCAACGATATGGCCGCCATGGGCCTGCCAGCCGGCAAGATGCGCGTCCACTACACGGGCCTGGACCACGCGCGCTTTTCGCCCCTGCCCCGCGCCGCCGCGCGGCAGCTGGTCTCGGCCATTCCCGATCTCGGCATCTGGTCGGTCGGCCGGCTCGTCGTCAGCGTCGGCGCGCTGATCCCGATCAAGGGGCAGGCGTTGGCGATCCGCGCCCTGGCCCATCTGCCCGAGGACGTCCGCCTGGTGATCGCCGGAACCGGCGCAAACGAGGCCGCGCTCAAGGCACTGGCGAGCGAACTGGGGCTGGCCGAGCGGGTCCAGTTCGTCGGCGCGGTCGATCACGAGACCCTGCCCACGCTGCTTTGCGCGGCGGACGCGATGGTCCTGCCTTCGGAACGCGAAGGCCTTGCCAATGCCTGGATCGAGGCGCTTGCCTGCGGCACGCCGGTCGTCATCCCCGACATCGGCGGCGCGCGCGAGGTGGTGGACTGCCCCGCTGCCGGCCGTATCGCCGCACGCGATCCGGTGGCCATCGCCACCGCGCTCGGCGATCTGCTGGCCGATCCCCCCGCGCAGGAAGACGTCGCAGCCTGCGCCGCGCGCTTCAGCTGGGACGGAAATGCAGCCGCGATGGCGGAGATTTACGAGGGCGTGGTCAGGGAACGGGCCGAAGCCTGACTGCGCACACCGCGCGAGGCTGCCACAACCCCGTCATCCCAGCGCAAGCTGGGATCTAAGGCCGCTGCGGGAGACCTTTCAGGGGTTCGTTCCCAACCGCCCGAGATCCCAGCCTTCACTGGGATGACGCGTTCATTCAAACGGCCCGAGGTCCCAGCTTTCGCTGGGACGACGAGCATTGGTCACCCCCGCTCGCGCGCCAGGCGTTCCTGCTTTTCCAGCGCGCTTTCGGTGGGGATGAAGCTCTTGGGATTGACCTTAAGCCAGATCAGGATCGGCGCGGCCATGTAGATCGAGCTGTAGGTACCCACGAAAATGCCCAGCGTGATCGCTGCGGTGAAGCCGAAGATCACGTCCGGCCCGAACAGCAGCAGCGCGACCAGCGTGATCAGCATCGACAGCGAGGTCACGATCGTGCGCGCCAGCGTCTCGTTGACCGAAAGGTCGAGCAGCTCCGGCATCGGCATCTTGCGGTATTTCTTCATGTTCTCGCGGATACGGTCATAGACCACGATCGTATCGTTGAGCGAATAGCCGATCAGCGTCAGCAGCGCGGCCACGATGTTGAGGTCGAACTCCATCTGCGTGATCGCGAACATGCCCAGCGTCAGCACCACGTCGTGCACCAGCGCGAACAGCGCGCCGATGCCGAACTGCCATTCGAACCGTATCCAGATGTAGGCCGCCACGGCCAGCGCGGCAAAGCCCAGCGCCTTGAACGCATCCCAGCCCAGTTCCTTGGAAACCTTGCCCGAAACCGAATCGACGCCGTCGATCCGCGCATCGGCATGGGCCGCCTTGATCGCGGCGGTGATCGTGCGGGCCATCTTGTCCGACAGCGCGGGATCGTGGTCCGATCCTTCGGGCAGCTTCATCCGGATCGAGATTTCGTTGGGCTTGCCGTAGCGCTGGATGATCGGCTCGCCATAGCCGAGCTTGTCCACCTCGCCGCGCAGCTGCGCCACGGGGGCCTCGGCGCTGCGCTCGAAGGTCACGCGGATCATCTGGCCACCGACGAAATCGACGCCCAGGTTGAGGCCGCGCGTCGCCACCAGCGTAAGCGATCCCGCCATCAACAGAAGGCTGGCGATGTAGAACGGCAGCCGCCACTTCAGGAAGTGGATGTTGGTATTGTCGGGAATGAGCTTGAGGAGCTTCATGTCCTTCGTCTCCTCTTACAGGCTCAGTTCGGACGGCCGCGCGCGGCGAAGCCACTGCGCAACCCACATGCGGGTCATGGTCACGGCGGTGAACACCGAGGTGACGATGCCGATCATGAGCACCACGGCGAAGCCGCGCACCGGGCCGGTTCCGAACGCGAACATCAGCACCGCCGCGATGACGTTGGTGATATTGGCGTCGAAGATCGCGCGGCTCGCTTCCTTGTAGCCCATCTCCACCGCCTGCACCACGCGCCGGCCGCGATGACGTTCCTCGCGGATGCGTTCGTTGATCAGCACGTTGGCGTCGACGGCGGCGCCGATGGTCAGCACGAAGCCGGCGATGCCCGGCAAGGTCAGCGTGGTGCCGACGATGCCCATGATGCCCAGGATCATCAGCACGTTCACCACCAGCGCGAGGTTCGCGTAAACCCCGAAACGGCCATAGGTGATGAGAATGAAGGCCATCAGCGCACCAGTGCCGACGAGCATGGCGATCATGCCCTTGCGGATCGAATCCGCGCCGAGATCAGGACCCACGGTCCGCTCTTCCACCACCTTGAGGTCCACCGGCAGCGCGCCCGAGCGCAGCGCAATGGCGAGCTGGTTGGCGCTTTCCGTGGTGAACCGGCCGGAAATGACGGCGCTGCCGCCCAGGATCGGTTCGTTGATGTTGGGCGCGGACAGGACCTTGCCGTCCAGGATGATGGCAAAGGGCTTGTTGACGTTCTGCGTGGTCAGCTTGGCGAACTTTTCGCCGCCGTCCGAATTGAACGTGATGTTGACCACCGGCTCGTTGGTCTGCTGGCTGTTGGTCTGCTGCGCGTTGGTCAGCTGGTCGCCGCGAATGCCGCCCAGCCGCTTGACCGCGATCGCGCCCAGCTTGGGGTCCTGATACGGCACGATCTCGCTGCCCGGAGGCGCGATGCCGCGCGCCACATCCGAAGGCAGCGCGCTGGTATCCACCAGCTTGAATTCCAGCTTGGCGGTCTGGCCCAGCAGGTTCTTCAACGCCTGCGGGTCCTGCAGCCCCGGCACCTGCACCACGATGCGGTTGGCGCCCTGGCGGATGATCGTCGGCTCCTTGGTGCCCAGCGCGTCGATACGCTTGCGCACCACTTCCACCGCCGTATCCATCGCCTGCGTCACCGCCTGATCGATGCCTTCCTGCGACGGCGTCAGCACGAAACGGTTGCCATCGACGACGTCGATCTTCCAGTCGCGCTGGCCGGTAAGCCCCGCGCCGCTGGTCAGCGGCAACACCGCCTCGCGCACCGCGTCCACCTTGGTCGGGTCGGCCACCACGAAAGTCAGCGCGCCATCGCGGTTGGAGATGTCGCTGATGCGGATGTCACCGGACTGGCGCAGCTTGTTGCGGACGCTTTCCTCCATCCCCTCGATGCGCTGCTGGCGCACCTGAGAGGGATCGGCTTCGAGCAGGATGTGGCTGCCCCCGGCCAGGTCGAGACCGAGGTTGATCTTCGGCTCCGGCAGGGCGGACGGCCAGTTGAGGCCGGCCGTGGCGGTCAGCGAAGGCACGGCGGCCAGCATGCCGACGATCGTCAGCGCCCAGAGCCACAGTACCTTCCAGCGCGGGAAATCGAGCATGAGAAGAGGTTCTTTTCGTCTAGCCGGTGGGATCAGTCGTTGGCCGGCGCGGTGCCGCCGGGGGGAACGATGTCACCGATTGTCGAACGCACCGCCTTGACGCGCACGTTGGGGCCAAGCTCCAGTTCGGCATAGTGATCGTCGAGCTTGATGACCTTGCCGACAAGGCCCCCGGCGGTGACGACCACGTCACCCTTCTTCATCGCGGCGATCTTTTCCTTGTGAGCCTTCTGCTGGCGCATCTGCGGCCGCAGGATCAGGAACCAGAAAATGAACGCCATGCCGACCAGCGGCAGGAACGAAAGCCACTGCGGCGGCTCCTGGGTGGCGGCGGGTGCGGCGGCGGAAAGGAATGTCAGCATCATGGAACCGTTCTTGGGATCGGTGGAAAGGCATTGCAACCCGCCCGGACGGAAAGCGGCGCGCCCGCCCGGAAAGATTGCGCAAAAATATGGCCCGGCCGCCTAGCAGCTTGGGCCACGCAAGGCAAACGGCACCCCGTTCGAGCGTACAATCCGGCGTGAAAATCGTCTGCGCCCAAAGCGCACCATGCCGCTTGCCATCCGCAAGTGACCTGCCTATAGGGCGCGCTCCGGTCGGGACGTAGCGCAGCCTGGTAGCGCATCACACTGGGGGTGTGGGGGTCGGAGGTTCGAATCCTCTCGTCCCGACCAACAATTTCCAACAGCAACGCACAACGAAACACGCCGCCCACGGGATCCCGCAGGCGGCGCGCTTGTTTTGGCTGTTCGATCCCGTCAGGCGAGGTCGAAGCGGTCGGCGTTCATCACCTTGGTCCAGGCGGCGATGAAATCGGCCACGAACTTCCCGTGGGCGTCATCCTGCGCATAGACTTCGGCATAGGCCCGAAGGATCGAGTTGGAGCCGAACGTCAGGTCCAGCGCCGTGGCGGTCCACTTCACCGCGCCCGTCTTGCGATCGCGGATTTCGAAGAGGCCATTGCCGGCCGGCTTCCAGGTGTTGGCCATATCGGTCAGGTTGACGAAGAAGTCGGTGGTCAGCGCGCCTTCGCGAGCGGTCAGCACGCCATGCTTGGTTCCGCCATGGTTGGCGCCGAGCACGCGAAGGCCGCCGACCAGCACGGTCATTTCCGGCGCGGTGAGCCCCATCAACTGCGTGCGATCCAGCATCAGTTCCGCCGGGCTGACCGCATAGTCCTGCTTCAGCCAGTTGCGATAGCCATCGTGGATCGGCTCCAGCGGCGCGAAGCTGTGCGCGTCGGTCTGCGCGTCCGTGGCATCGCCCCGGCCCGGCGCGAACGGCACGGTCGCCTCGATGCCGGCAGCCCTGGCGGCCTGCTCCACACCGACATTCCCGGCCAGCACGATGATGTCCGCCACGCTGGCGCCCAGATCCGCCGCGATCGGTTCCAGCACCGCCAGCACGCGCGACAGCCGGGCCGGCTCGTTGCCTTCCCAGTCCTTCTGCGGGGCCAGGCGGATGCGCGCGCCGTTGGCGCCGCCGCGCATGTCGGACCCGCGATAGGTCCGCGCGCTGTCCCACGCGGTCGCCACGAGATCGCTGATCGACAGGCCGCTCGCCGCGATCCTGGCCTTTGCCGCGGCGATGTCCCAGCCGGTGCTGCCGGCGGGCACCGGGTCCTGCCAGATCAGGTCCTCGGCCGGTACGTCGGGTCCCACGTAGCGCACCTTCGGCCCCATGTCGCGGTGCGTGAGCTTGAACCAGGCGCGCGCGAAGACCTCGGAGAAATAGGCCTGATCGTCGCGGAACCGTTCGGAAATCGCGCGATAGACCGGGTCCTTGATCATCGCCATGTCGGCATCGGTCATCATCGGATTGGTGCGGATCGACGGGTCCTCCACGTCGGCCGGACGATCTTCCTCGCGGATGCTGACCGGTTCCCACTGCCAGGCGCCGGCCGGGCTCTTGCGCAGTTCCCAGTCGTGGTTGAACAGCATCTGGAAATAGCCGTTGTCCCACCGCGTGGGGTGTGTGGTCCATGCCCCCTCGATGCCGCTGGTGATCGTATCGCGGCCCATACCCTTGCCGCCGGGATTGGCCCAGCCAAGGCCCTGCTGCTCGACCGGAGAGGCTTCGGGTTCGGGGCCAAGCCGGCTGGCATCGCCATTGCCGTGCGCCTTGCCTACGGTGTGGCCGCCCGCCGTCAGCGCCACCGTCTCCTCGTCATCCATCGCCATGCGGGCGAAAGTTTCGCGAATCTGCGCGGCGGTCTTCAGCGGATCGGGCTGGCCGTTCACGCCCTCCGGATTGACGTAGATCAGGCCCATTTGCACGGCCGCGAGAGGATTTTCCATCGTCGAAGGCGTGGCGACATCGCCATAGCGTTCGTCCGACGGGGCCAGCCATTCCTTCTCGGCGCCCCAATAGACATCCTTTTCGGGATGCCAGATGTCCTCGCGACCAAACCCGAAGCCGAAGGTCTTCAGCCCCATGGTCTCGTAGGCGATGGTGCCGGCCAGCACGATCAGGTCGGCCCAGCTCACCTTGTTGCCGTACTTCTTCTTGATCGGCCACAGCAGGCGGCGTGCCTTGTCGAGGCTGACGTTGTCAGGCCAGGAATTGAGCGGCGCGAAGCGCTGGTTGCCGGTGCCGCCACCCCCGCGCCCGTCCGCCGTGCGATAGCTGCCGGCCGAATGCCACGACAGGCGGATCATCAAGCCGCCGTAATGCCCCCAGTCCGCCGGCCACCATTCCTGGCTGTCGGTCATCAGCGCGCGCATGTCCTGCTTGAGCGCTTCGAAATCGAGCGACTTCAGCGCTTCGTGATAGCGGAAGCCCTTGCCCAGCGGGTTGGTCTTGCTGTCGTGCTGGTGCAGGATGTCGAGGTTCAGCGTATCGGGCCACCAGCTCGTGACGGAAGCCGCCGTGCTGGTCAGCCCCCCATGCATCACGGGGCACTTCCCCGCCGTTGCGGAATTGCTGCTCATTCTGTTTCTCCAGCCTTGCTCATCAACCGCGCCGCATGCGCCGCCGACCCCGGTATCGTTCGGGTGAATTCATTTATCAAAGCGATTTAAGTCGTCACAATGATCGCTCGATGCGATTTCTGTATCTCACATCATGTCGCCCGCCGGAGCAATCATACTTTGGTTTCCTACACGAACCGATACGGTTAAAACCCTGCGTCCTGCCGCAACAAGGACGCTCCCATGCCCCTCCTCGACGCCCTGATTTCCCCCATCTCCTCGATCATCGATCGCGTCATTCCCGACAAGGAAGCCCGCGATCGCGCCAAGCTGGAACTGTTGAGGCTGCAAGGCACGCAGGAAATCGAGCAGATCCGCACGCAAATGTCGGCCATCCTCGCCGAAGCGGGCTCCACCGATCCCTGGACCAGCCGCGCCCGCCCCGGCTTCCTCTACGTCATGTACATCATGATCCTGTGGTCACTGCCCATGGGCCTGATCGCTGCGGCGCGGCCCGAAGCGGCGCGCGACATCGCGGCCGGCATCACCGCCTATCTCAACGGCCTTCCCGAGCCGCTCTATGCGCTCTTCGGCACCGGCTATCTCGGCTACACGGCGGCGCGCCAGTGGGGCAAGGCGAAGGGCGTCGACCGCTGACGAGGCCGGCCGCGCGGGTTCCTGCGGGGGATTCGCGCGGCCACTTGCGCATGGCGATGGCGGCACTATCACGGCGCGGCGGCCACACGCACCGGGAACACGCCACCATGTCAGACAAGACCATCTTCGTCCTGAACGGACCGAACCTCAACCTGCTTGGCCTGCGCGAGCCCGAGATCTACGGATCGCAGACGCTGGACGACATTGCCGGCATGCTGGAAGACCACGCGCAGACGCTCGGCCTCGACATCGACATGCGCCAGTCGAATCACGAAGGCCACCTGGTCGACTGGCTGCACGAAGCGCAGGCCGTGGGGGCAAAGGCCGTGCTGCTGAACGCCGGCGCCTATACCCACACGTCGGTCGCGCTGCACGATGCGATCAAGGGAATCCGGACACCGGTGATCGAAGTCCACCTGTCCAACCCGCACACGCGCGAGGCGTTTCGGCACAAGAGCTATGTCGGGATGGCCGCCAAGGGCACCATCGCCGGGTTCGGCGCGCGCAGCTACATTCTGGCGCTGGACGCGGCCGCGGCGCTCTGACGGCTTTCCGCAGGCGCGAAAAAGCGGCGAAAGCGCCTGTTTTCCACCCTCGCGGGCATTCCCACCCCATCCCCCCCTTGCCAGCGCCGCCCGCTGAAGGCATGGCGGCCAGCCAGTATGACCACCCGCGAGGATTAAAATGGGGCACGACCGCGGCGAAAAGGCCGAAGGAATGGCAATCGACAGCACGCTTGTGCGTGAACTGGCGGAGCTGCTTGCCGAAACCGGGCTCAGCGAAATCGAAGTCGAGGATGGCGAACGCAAGATCCGCGTCGCGCGCACGCTGACGGCGGCGCCGGTGGCGCAGACCGTTGCCGTCGCCGCTCCGGCACCCGTTGCCGCCGCTGCTCCGGCGGCGGCGCCCGCAGCGGCGCAACCGGCCGAGGATCACGCCAATGCCGTGAAATCGCCGATGGTGGGCACGGTCTATCTCTCGCCAGAACCGAGCGCGCCCGCCTTCATCAGCCTTGGCCAGACCGTGAAGGCCGGCGAAACGCTGCTGATCGTGGAAGCGATGAAGGTGATGAACGCGATCACCGCGCCCGCGGCCGGCACCGTGAAGGCGATCCTCGTCGAAAACGCGCAGCCGGTCGAATACGACCAGCCGCTGGTCGTGATCGGCTGAGGCGCCAACGTCCATGGCCATCAAACGCCTGCTGATCGCCAACCGCGGCGAAATCGCCCTGCGCATCCACCGTGCGGCGCACGAGATGGGGATCGAAACGGTAGCGGTGCATTCCACCGCCGATGCCGATGCGATGCACGTGCGCCTGGCCGATCACGCGGTGTGCATCGGCCCGCCGCCCGCGCGGGACAGCTATCTCAACGTCGCCGCGATCATTTCGGCGGCGGAAATCACTCAGGCCGACGCGATTCATCCGGGCTACGGCTTCCTGTCCGAGAACGCCAAGTTCGCCGATATCGTGGAAGCCCACGGCATCACCTGGATCGGCCCCAAGCCCGAACACATCCGCACGATGGGCGACAAGGTAGAAGCCAAGCGCACCGCCGGCGCGCTGGGCCTGCCGCTGGTTCCGGGATCGGACGGCGCGGTCTCCGAGGTCGAGGAAGCGCGCAAGATCGCGGACGCCATCGGCTATCCGGTGATCATCAAGGCCGCATCAGGCGGCGGCGGACGCGGCATGAAGGTCTGCAACAGCGCCGACCAGCTCGAAACGCTGATGCAGCAAGCGGGCAGCGAGGCGAAAGCCGCCTTCGGCGACGCCACCGTTTATATCGAGAAGTATCTCGGCAACCCGCGCCACATCGAGTTCCAGATCTTCGGTGACGGCAACGGCAACGCCATCCACTTGGGCGAGCGTGACTGCTCGCTCCAGCGCCGCCACCAGAAAGTGCTGGAAGAAGCGCCCTCGCCCGTCATCTCGGCCGAGGAACGCGCGCGCATGGGTGGCGTTGTGGCACGCGCCATGGCCGACATGGGCTATCGCGGCGCGGGCACGATCGAGTTCCTGTGGGAAAACGGCGAGTTCTACTTCATCGAGATGAACACCCGACTGCAGGTGGAACATCCGGTGACCGAAGCGATCACGGGCGTCGATCTGGTGCGCGAACAGATCCGCATCGCCGAAGGGCGGCCGCTGTCCGTCGCGCAGGAGGACATCGAGTTCAAGGGCCACGCGATCGAGTGCCGCATCAACGCGGAAGACCCGTTCACGTTCGCGCCCTCGCCCGGCCTGGTGAAAACCTATCACGCGGCCGGCGGCATGCATGTGCGCGTCGATTCTGGGCTCTATGCCGGCTATCGCATTCCGCCGTACTATGATTCGATGATCGCCAAGCTGATCGTCTACGGCCGCACGCGCGAAGGCTGCATCATGCGCCTGAAGCGCGCGCTGGAGGAAATGGTGATCGATGGCGTCAAGACCTCGATCCCGTTGCACCAGAAGCTGTTGACCGATCCGGACTTCCTCAGCGGCGACTATACGATCAAGTGGCTGGAAGACTGGCTGGCGAAGGACGCCTGAATCGTTTGCAAACGCGAGGCGTGGCGAGCCCACCCCGCTGCGACTAACGCCGCCTGCGGCGACGCAAGTCTCGCGCCCCTCCCGCTTGCGGGAAGGGTTGGGGGTGGGAAAACCTACCTCGCGTTCTCGCGCGGCTTCCAACGCACCACCCGCCACAGGTAGGCGATAGCCACCAGCGCCATGCAGCCGGTCGCCAGAGGCCCGGTATAGCGATCGACCTCCGCGAAATTGCGGCCGAGATAATAGCCGGCCGCCACCAGCAGCGCGTTCCACACCGCCGCGCCGGCGAAGGTGAACGCCAGGAAGCGCGCGTGGCCCATCCGGGCGAGGCCCGCCGGCAGCGAGATCATCGTGCGCATCACCGGGGCGAAGCGCACGACAAAGACCACCCACTGCCCGTGCCGCCCGAAGAAGGCCACCAGCCGTTCGACATCGTGCCAGTCCAGCGTCAGCCACCGCCCGAAGCGCGTGACCAGCGGGTGCAGGCGCCGGTATCCGAACGCGCGCCCCACCAGGAACCAGAAATAGTTGCCCAGCGTCGATCCGGCCGTGGCAAACAGCATCAGCGGCGCGATCTCCATCCGCCCCTTGGCGACGGCGATCCCGCCCAGCCCCATGATGACTTCGGACGGGATCGGCGGGAACACGTTCTCGATGACCATCAGGGCGGCGATGCCCCAATAGCCGCCGCCTTCGATCAGGTGGACGATCCAGTCATTCATCGATCAGACAACGCGGCCGCGCGGAAACGGGTCCGGCTTGCGCAGCCTCAAAGCCGCCGCTCGATCGCGTCCCAGATCATGCCCGCCGTATCGGTGCCGTTGAACTTGTCGATCGCGACGATGCCGGTGGGGCTGGTCACGTTGATCTCGGTCAGCCACTTGCCACCGATCACGTCGATGCCCACGAAGATCAGGCCGCGCTTCTTCAGTTCCGGCCCCAGCGCTTCGCAGATTTCCTGCTCGCGCGCCGTCAGCGTGGTCTGTTCGGCATAGCCGCCGACGGCAAGGTTGGAGCGGAACTCGCCCTCGCCCGGCTTGCGGTTGATCGCGCCGGCGACCTCGCCATCGACCAGCACGATGCGCTTGTCTCCTTCGGCTACCTCGGGCAGAAACGGCTGGACCATGAAGGGTTCGGGCCAGACCTGCCCGAACAGTTCGGCCAGCGCGGAAAGGTTGCCGCCATCGGCCTCCACCTTGAACACCGCCTTGCCGCCATTGCCGTGGAGCGGCTTCACCACCACCGCCGTTTCGCCCAGCTCGTGCTGGAAGGCGCGCACGTCCTTTGCCGACCGGGTGATCAGCGTGGGCGGCATGAAGCGCGCGTAATCGAGCACATAGACCTTTTCCGGCGCATTGCGCACAGAACGCGGATCGTTGACGACCAGCGTCTCGCCCTCCAGCCGCTCCAGCAAGTGCGTGGCGGTGATATAGCCCAGATCGAACGGCGGGTCCTGCCGCATCAGCACGACATCGGCGTCGCTGCCGAGATCGAGCTTGCGCACCTCGCCCAGCTTGTAGTGATCGCCCGCCACCCGCTGCACCGTCACCGGCGCGCCTTCGGCCGTCACGCGCCCGGCCTTCCAGGCCAGCGACTTCACGTCGTAATAATACAGCTCATGCCCGCGTTCCTGCGCCGACAGCATCAGGGCGAAGGAGGAATCCCCCGCGATGTTGATCGAATGAAGCGGGTCCATCTGCACCGCGACGCGAAGGGTCATGCTGTTCCATCCCGTGAAGGCGCCGTCATGGCTGCCAGACGTTCGCCATGTGGCGTGGCCAGCGCCCCGGTGCAAGGAGGATCACGTCAATTCGCATGACGTCCCCGGGCCGGGCGAAGCGCGGCGCGATGGCTTCGGCGGCGCGCGCCACGCGTTGCAGGCGGCGGGCATCGACGGCGAGGTCGAGCGCTTCGCCGCTGCGCCGCCATTTGACCTCGACGAAAGCCAGCGTACGCCCGCGCCGCGCCACGATATCCACCTCGCCTACGCCGATCCGCTGACGCCGGGCGAGAATGCGCCAGCCTTTGAGGCGCAGCCACAGGCCGGCCAGTGCCTCGCCACGCCGGCCCTGCTTTTCGGCCACAGCCCGATCACGGGCGCGGCTCATGCCTTGAGCGCCATCGCCTGTGCATAGAGCGCCTTGCGGTCGAGGCCGTGCTTCTTCGCCACGCGGGCGGCGGCCTGCGAGGGTGGCAGTTCGGCGAGCGCGGCGCGCAGTTCGGCTTCGACGACGTCCTCGTCCGGCGCCTCGGGCGCGGCGGGCGGCCCGGCGAGCAGCACGATCTCCCCCTTGGGCGGATGCGCGCGATAGTGGTCGGCAAGGTCCGCCGCCGTGCCCGTCCGGCATTCCTCGTGCAGCTTGGTCAGTTCCCGCGCCACGGCAACCTCCCGCCCCGGCAGCACGGTCGCCATGGCTTCCAGCGAGGCGACAAGGCGCGGCCCGGTTTCGTAGAACACCAGCGTTGCGGGAACGGCGGCGAAGCTCGCCAGCACATCCCCCCGCGCCTTGTCCTTCGAGGGCAGGAAACCTGCGAACAGGAAGCGGTCGGTCGGCAAGCCGGCGATGGTGAGCGCGGTAACCATCGCGCTCGGCCCCGGCAGGCTGGTGACGGCGATCCCGCGCGCGCGCGCTTCCCGCACCAGGCGATAGCCGGGATCGGAAATGAGCGGCGTGCCGGCATCGCTCACCAGCACAACCGGTTTTTCCGCCATTTCGGCGAGTAACCGCTCGCGCGCCTCTTCCCCGGCGTGATCGTCATAGCGCCGCAGCGGCTTCTTGATGCCAAGATGATTCAACAACTTAGCCGTGACGCGCGTGTCTTCGCACGCTATAACCGCACAAGAGGCAAGCGTTTCGGCGGCGCGTCTGGTAATGTCGCCGAGATTGCCAATCGGCGTGGCGACAATATAGAGCCCGGGCTCCATAAGCGAAGGCGTGGTCATGCGCCTTCCATGGCCGGGTCATTGGGAACGGGCAAGCGATGTTGAAAGGTCAATGGGTCGGATCCGTCCGGATGGGGCGGCGTTTTCTCGTCATGGGCGCCATGGCCGCGCTCGCCGCGTGTACCGTGATTCCCAAGCCGCAGGGGCCGGTCGCGCCCAGGCCCGAACCGACCGAAACCGCGCCGCAGGCCAATGTCCTGCCCACCGATGCCTCGCGCCACCGCGTCGCGCTGCTGGTGCCCATGACGGGGCCGAACGCTTCGGTGGGCCAGTCGATCGCCAACGCGGCGATGATGGCCCTGCTCGATACCAACGCGCAGAACCTGCGCATTACCACCTACGATACCGCCACCGGCGCGGGTGCGGCGGCCAACAAGGCCATTCTCGACGGCAACCGCCTGATCCTTGGCCCGCTGCTGGCCGAAGACGTCGTCGCCGTTTCCGGAGTCGCGCGGCCGGCCAAGGTGCCGATGATCACCTATTCCAACGACGTGAGCGTGGCGGACCGCGACGTCTTCGTGCTGGGGCAGGTTCCCGGCCAGTCGGTGGCCCGCGTGGTCAGCTACGCCAAGAGCCGCGGCGTCAACCGCATCGGCGCGATCATCCCCACGGGTATCTACGGCCAGCGGGCGATGAACGCGCTGACCGAGGCCGCGCGCGCCAACGGCGTGACGGTGACCGCGACCGAGACGTATGACCGCAGCAACACCTCGGTCGCCAGCGCGGTGCGCCGCCTGCTGGCCAAGGCCCCGGTCGATGCGCTGCTGATCGCGGACGGTGCGCGCATTGCGCTCCAGGCCGCGCCGGCGGCCGGCGGCACGCGCCTGCTCGGCACCGAACTGTGGGCGGGTGATGCCGGGATCGCGCGCAACGCCGCCACGCGCGGAGCGTGGTTCGCCACGGTATCCGATGCGCGCTTCGGCCAGTTCGAACAGAGCTATCGCCGCCGCTATGGCGCGTCGCCCTCGCGCATCGCCACGCTCGGCTACGACAGCGTGCTGCTCACGCTCAACGTGGGCCGCACCTGGAAGCCGGGAACGATCTTCCCCACCGCCAAGCTCTATGACCGCGACGGGTTCATCGGGCTGGACGGCGTGTTCCGCTTCAACCAGTTCGGCGTGGCCGAGCGCGCCATGGAAGTGCGCGAGGTTGGCGCGGGCACCTTCACGACGGTGAGCCCGGCGCCGGCGCGCTTCACGCCCTGACACCAGCCCTGCCCGCCCGGTATCGCCGGACGGGATAAGTTATCCGCCCCTTTGCGCCGAAATCGCCCGCATAAGGGTGCCTCCCGGCTTGCGTCCGGAATCCGGCGTGTTCTATAGCCGTTCCATATGGCTGACGACCTGTTCGACAAGGCGCCGGTATCCAGCGCCGAAAGCTACGATGGCTCCGCGATCGAGGTGCTGGAGGGGCTCGAACCCGTTCGTCGCCGGCCGGGCATGTATATCGGCGGCACGGACGAACGCGCGCTGCATCACCTTGCCGCCGAAGTGCTCGACAACGCGATGGACGAGGCCGTCGCCGGCCATGCCAACCGCATCGAGGTGACGCTGGAGGAAGAGCCGGGCACGGCCGGGCGGCTGACCATCACCGACAACGGGCGCGGCATCCCGGTTGACGAGCATCCGAAGTATCCGGGCAAGTCGGCGCTCGAAGTGATCCTCACCACGCTCCATTCGGGCGGCAAGTTCTCCGGCAAGGCCTATGCCACGTCGGGCGGCCTCCACGGCGTGGGCGTCAGCGTGGTCAACGCGCTCTCGACGCTGACGCGCATCGAAGTGGCCCGCAACAAGGAGCTTTACGCGCAGGAATTCTCGCGCGGGCATCCCACGGGGCCGCTGGAGAAGATCGGCAACGCCCCCAACCGGCGCGGCACGTCGGTCACCTTCGTGCCCGATCCCGAAATCTTCGGGGCGGACGCCCGGTTCAAGCCGGCGCGGCTGTTCCGGCTGGCGCGGTCCAAGGCCTATCTCTTCGCCGGCGTCGAAATCCGCTGGAAGTGCGCGCCATCGCTGGCTTCGGAAGACGTGCCGGCGGAAGCCGTGTTCCAGTTCCCCGGCGGCCTAGCCGATCACCTGGCCGAACAGGTGGGCGCGCGCGAATGCGTGACGTCGGTGCCCTTCACCGGGTCGCAGGATTTTCCCGCCGGGCCGGACGGGCAGGAAATGGGCCGCGTGGAATGGGCGATCGCCTGGCCGCTGTGGTCCGACGGCTCGTATAGCTGGTACTGCAACACCATTCCCACGCCCGATGGCGGCACGCACGAGCAGGGCCTGCGCGCGGCGCTGACCAAGGGCATCCGCGCCTTCGCCGAACTGATCGGGCAGAAGAAGGCCAAGGACATCGCCCCGGAAGACATGATCACCGGCAGCGAGGTCATGCTTTCGGTGTTCGTCCGCGATCCCCAGTTCCAGAGCCAGACCAAGGACCGCCTGACGTCCCCGGAAGCGGCGCGCCTCGTCGAGAACGCGGTGCGCGACCATTTCGACCACTTCCTGACCGACAACATGGAGCGCGGCAAGGCGCTGCTGGGCGCGGTGATGGAGCGCATGGACGAACGGCTTCGTCGGAAGGCGGAGCGCGAGGTCAAGCGCAAGACCGCCACCAACGCGCGCAAGCTGCGCCTGCCGGGCAAGCTGACCGACTGTTCGGGCGAAGGCGATGGCGAGACCGAACTGTTCATCGTCGAAGGGGATTCGGCCGGCGGCAGCGCCAAGCAGGCGCGCGACCGCAAGACGCAGGCGATCCTGCCGATCCGCGGCAAGATCCTCAACGTAGCCAGCGCCACCAGCGACAAGATCCGCGCCAACCAGGAAATCGCCGACCTGATCCTGGCGCTGGGCTGCGGCAGCCGCAAGGACTGCAACCCGGATGCGCTGCGTTACGACCGCATCATCATCATGACCGATGCCGACGTCGACGGCGCGCACATCGCCACGCTGCTGATGACGTTCTTCTTCCAGGAAATGCCCGACGTGGTGCGGCGCGGGCATCTCTATCTGGCGCAGCCGCCGCTCTATCGCCTGACCAGCGGCAGCACCTCGGCCTACGCCCGCGACGATGCGCATCGCGCCGAACTGGAAGCGACCAAGTTCAAGGGCAAGAAGGTGGAAGTCTCCCGCTTCAAGGGCTTGGGCGAAATGAACCCGCAGCAGCTTCGCGAAACGACGATGAGCCCGGCCAGTCGCTCGCTGATCCGCATCACGCTGCCGCCGGAATACGAAGGCCGCGCGGCCGTGAAGGATCTGGTCGATCGCCTGATGGGACGCAATCCCGAGCACCGCTTCATGTTCATCCAGAACCGCGCGAGCGAGGTCGACCCGGAACTGATCGACGCCTGACGCGCCCAGAAGCCGGCCATCGCCCGGAACCCGAACGTCCTGTCAATCGTTCACCCATGGCTAAGATCGGCTGTCCTATCCAGACAACGGTGGGGCAAGACCGCTCGCGAACTGCGACGGATTCCGGAGATTTGCCATGAAGCGTTCCATCACCCTGCTCGCCCTGCCCCTGGCTCTTGGCCTGTCCGCCTGCGCGTCCGACGGCTATTACGGCGAATACGGCACCAGCGTGGGCTGGGGTTCGCCCTACGCCTACAACGGCTGGTATGACGGGTATTACGGCCCGATCTATGACGGCTATTGGGGGCGCGACGGCTTCTTCTACTATCGCTCCACACCCGGCGCGCGTGCCTTCGTGCGCGGCGACCGCAACCACTTCCGCCGGGACGCCCCTCCCCCCGGCGGTCGCTATCAAGAATTCCGCGGCAATTTCCAGCCCCGGCGCGACTATCACATGCCGAATTATCCCCACGGGGGCGGACCGCGCGGCGGCGGGCGTCCGCGCGGGCACGGGCACTGATCGCGCATAGCCATCATGTGCGGCACCGATAGGTCCGTCGGACTCGTTCCTATCGGTTGACTAGCCGCCGTCGGATGCCCCCTCGCCCGCCGCGTCATCCCGCTTCGCCGGCTTGAAATCGAAGCGGATGCGCACCCAGGCGCCGATCATCGGCTTGCCGTCCACGCGCGGCGGGCGGACCAGGAATTGCCAGGACGCTTGCCGCAGGGCGCGGGCGATGCCCGATCCACGCGGGGATTCGTCAAGCTCGCGGCAATCCTCGACGTGGTATTGCTCGATCGTGCGACAGGCGATCATGCCCCACTGGCCCGGAGGACGGCCCTGCGGCATGTAGCCGGCGATCTCGGCATCGCGCGGTTCGCGGTACCATTCGGCGGCGTAGAGCCGCGCGCCATTGGGGCCCTCGCCCTGCCCGCCGGCGGATCCGCCCGCCGAGCCCGACGCGCTGCCGCTGCTGCCCGCGTCCCCTCGCCGGGCCATCTTGCCGATATCCGCCGCGGCCAGGTCCGCCCGGCTCATGTGGATGAAGCCCGGCGGCCAATCGACCTTGTTTTCCGAAGGCACCGGCACATGGGGCGGCATCGCCGGCCTTGGCGCTTGCGCTGCCTGCTGCGACCGTTCGCTGGCCTTGATTTCGCGCGTGGCCTTGCGGGCGCCGGCCGCGCTCGCTTCGGCTTCCTTGGACAGATTGACCGCCACCAGTTGCCCGCCGCCTTCCGGACCATTGCCGGTGAAGGCGCCCATCCGGATCATGATGAAGAACAGCAGCGCGACGGTGGCCGCCGAAAGCAGGAACGCAGGCCCCCTGCTACGCCGCGACGCGCCATATCGACCGGAAGGCAAGGACGCGGGCTCCGCTGACATCGCGGCGTGGCTACAGCCCGGCGCGGGCCGGCGCAATCGCCCTGAATCATGAAATATCATTCATGAGGAAATACTTGGATGCGCCCCGAAACAATCGGCCGCAACAATCGCTTGAAATTCCCCATCGGCAAGGTTTCAAAACCCGCCGCCGCGGCTCTTGTCACATGGCACAACGCCGCCTATCCCTTAACCACGCAATTAAAAAGGACAGGATGGAAGGCATGCGCTTCGAAGGCACCAGCAACTATGTCGCCACCGATGATCTCAAGGTGGCCGTCAACGCCGCCGTGCTGCTGCGGCGTCCGCTGCTGGTGAAAGGCGAACCGGGCACAGGCAAGACGGTGCTGGCCCACGAAATCGCCAAGGCGGTGGGCGCCCCGCTGATCGAATGGAACATCAAGTCCACCACCAAGGCGCAGCAGGGCCTCTACGAATACGACGCCGTTGCCCGCCTGCGCGACGGCCAGCTCGGCGACGAGCGCGTGCACGACATCCGCAACTACATCAAGAAGGGCAAGCTGTGGGAGGCGTTCACCAGCCCCACCCTGCCCGTGCTGCTGATCGACGAGATCGACAAGGCCGACATCGAGTTCCCCAACGACCTGCTCCAGGAACTCGACCGCATGAGCTTCGACGTCTACGAGACGCAGGAGCGGATCGCGGCCCAGGAACGCCCGATCGTGGTCATCACCTCGAACAACGAGAAAGAACTGCCCGACGCCTTCCTGCGCCGCTGCTTCTTCCACTACATCAAGTTCCCCGACCGCGACACGATGCAGGCGATCATCGACGTCCACTTCCCCGGCATCCAGAAGATGCTGGTGAGCAAGGCGATGGAAGTGTTCTACGAAGTGCGCGAAGTGCCCGGCCTGAAGAAGAAGCCCAGCACCTCCGAACTGCTCGACTGGCTGAAGCTGCTGCTCAACGAGGACCTGCCGCTCGACGTCCTGCAGAACCGCGATCCCACCAAGGCGATCCCGCCGCTGCACGGCGCGTTGCTCAAGAACGAGCAGGACATCATGCTGTTCGAACGCCTGGCCTTCATGGCGCGCCGGGGGAGCTGATCCCGGTAAGTTCCTTCGGGGTTGAGCGAGATGGCTTCTTACAACGGCGCGAGAGACAGAGCCCCGTTCGGTCAGGCAACGTCTCTCCGCGCCTTTGCGTCTGCGCGCGAACCTGAAACGCGCCTATTTCGGCGGCCCCAGCCGCTCCATCGGCACTTCCGCGAACATGCGCTGCACCGCCGGGCGCTGGTTGATCTGTTCGATCCAGCGCACGAGATGCGGCGTGTCGCCAGTGTTGACCAGTTCGGCAAAGCCGTTCTGCATGCCGTTGGCGATCGCGAAATTGCAGATGTCGGCCAGCGTATAGATGCCGCCCGCCAGCCATTCGTGGTCGGCAAGGTGATCGTCCAGCCGCCGCACCGAAACCGCGATCTTGCGCATTTCCTCGTCGAGCAGGTCCTGCGGGAAGCCTTCGCGCGCGCGGCGCCATTTCACCTGCTGTTCGGGGATCGGAATCTTCTTGAGGTGTTCCTCGAACTCGGCATCGGACAGGCGCTGCGCCATGTGGCTGACGCCACGATGCCAGCCGATCGTGGAGACGCACCAGCAGAAGTATTCGTCCACCCACTTGGTCCAGACGCGCATCTCGGCCTTGCCGAAGCTGTCGGCGGGCCGCAGAGCGACCTCGGTCGGGTGCTCGTCTTCCAGATACTCGCAGATCACGGTGGATTCGGTAACGACCTTGCCCCGGTCCACCAGCGCAGGCACCTGCCCGCGCGGATTGATGGCCTTGAACCAGTCCGAATGATGCTCGAAAATCGCCGGGTTCAGGCGATGCCCTTCGAACGGCAGGCCCTTTTCGTAAAGCGTCAGCAAGGGCTTGAGCGAATTGGCGGCAGGGCCGAAACTGTAGAGCTTGAGCATGGGTGCGGTTGTCCTCTCCTTACGGACGCACTCTACAAATTGTATGTAACACTAACAATACCCGGCGTGCAAAAAGCCGGATGGAGAAACGTCCATGACCTACACCGGCCGGTGCGCCTGCGGCGCGGTCACGCTCGAAATCGCCGGAGAACCGCTGGCCACGCGCCAGTGCTGGTGCCGCCAGTGCCAGCGGCTTGCGGCCGGCGGACCCACGCACAACGCCATCTTCAAGGGCGATGACGTGGCTGTGTCCGGCACATTGGCCTCATCGGACTGGCAGGCGGCCAGCGGCAATACGCTCACCTTCTCGTTCTGCCCGTCCTGCGGCACACAGGTCTATGGACAAAGCTCGGCGCGGATGCACCTGAAGACGGTGCGCTTCGGCGTGCTCGACCAGCCGCACGGCCTGCGCCCGGAGATGGTGATCTGGACGGATGACGCCCCCGATTGGGCGCAGATCGATCCCGCGCTCGAACAATGGCCGCGCCAGCCGCCGGCTCCGGCCGCCACCCCCAATCCTCCCACCAAGGCCTGACAAATGTTCTTCAACTTCGTCGACGAACTGCGCGCCGCCGGCATTCCGGCCAGTTTCAAGGAGCACCTCGTGCTGCTGGAAGCGCTGGAAAAGGACGTGATCGAGCAGACGCCCGAAGCGTTCTACTACCTTTCACGCGCCACGTTCGTGAAGGACGAGGGCCTGCTCGACCGGTTCGACCAGGTCTTCAACAAGGTCTTCAAGGGGCTCCTGACCGACTATGGCCAGCGCCCGGTCGACATTCCCGAGGACTGGCTGAAGGCCGTGGCCGAGAAGTTCCTCTCGCCCGAGGAGATGGAGAAGATCAAATCCCTGGGATCGTGGGAGGAGATCATGGAAACGCTCAAGAAGCGGCTGGAGGAGCAGGAAAAGCGCCACCAGGGCGGCAACAAGTGGATCGGCACCGGCGGTACCAGCCCTTTCGGCAATTCCGGTTACAATCCCGAAGGCGTGCGCATCGGCGGCGAATCCAAGCACAAGCGCGCGCTGAAGGTGTGGGAAAAGCGCGAATTCCAGAACCTCGACAACACCAAGGAACTGGGCACGCGCAACATCAAGGTGGCGCTGCGCCGGCTGCGCCGCTTCGCGCGCGAGGGCAATGCGGACGAACTGGACCTCGAAGGCACGATCGAGGGCACTGCCAAGCAGGGCTGGCTCGACATCCGCATGCGCCCGGAAAAGCGCAATGCCGTGAAGTTGCTGCTGTTCCTGGACGTGGGCGGATCGATGGACCCGTTCATCAAGCTGGTGGAGGAACTGTTCAGCGCAGCCACCGCCGAGTTCAAGAACATGGAGTTCTTCTATTTCCACAACTGCCTGTACGAAGGCGTGTGGAAGGACAACAAGCGCCGGTGGTCGGAACGCACGCAGACCTGGGACATCCTCCACAAGTACGGCCACGACTACAAGGTGATCTTCGTCGGCGACGCGGCGATGAGCCCCTACGAGATCAGCCATCCCGGCGGCTCGGTCGAGCATTTCAACGAGGAAGCCGGCGCGGTGTGGATGCACCGCATGGCGCAGACCTATCCGGCAACGGTGTGGCTGAATCCCGTACCTGAAAAGCAGTGGAACTATTCCCAATCCACCAAGATGCTGCGCGATCTGGTGGGCGGATCGATGTATCCGCTGACGCTGGAGGGGCTGGACGACGCCATGCGCGAACTGACGCGCAAGAAGCATTGAAGCGCGGCCCGAAGCGCTTCGGGCCAGCCGCCGTCAATACAGGAAATAGTGGCGACGTTCCTCGATCCACCGGGTTTCGTCGGGCGAAGCGAGATCATCGAGGTCACCCGGGCGCGAGCGGGGATCGTCGACCCATTCGCGCAGCGAAGGCCCGCCGTTGATCACGTCGATCGCCAGCTTGTCATAGACGTACTCGTACGGGAATTCACGCCAGAGCTGGTATTCCGGCTGCAGGCGGCGGATGGCCTTGAACGCCAGGGCCTGCAACCGCCAGGGGCGAAACCGGTAGTGATGATAGAAGCCCCGTTCCGCGTGGATCATCAGGCCGTTGCACAGCGTCTTTTCGTGCTTGTGGAACGTCGGCTCGAACCAGCATTCGCGCAAGGCGCAGCCTTCCAGCCATTCGGGCGCCAGCCGTTCCATTTCCGACAGCACCGCGCGGGCATTGAGGTCGGGCGCGCCGAACAGCACTTCGAGCGGGCGGGTGGTTCCGCGCCCTTCCGACAGCGTGGTGCCTTCGAGCATCACCGTGCCGGCATAGGCGCGCGCCATGTTGAGATTCGGCGCATTCGGACTGGGATTCACCCAGACGCGGCTGTCCGGCCAGCCAAAGCCGGGAGCAGCCTCGTGCTGCCAGCCTTCCATCTTGATCACGCGGTATTCGACATCCAGCCGGAACTCGTCGATGAACCAGCGCCCCATCTCGCCCAGCGTCAGCCCATGCCGCATCGGCATGGCCCCGGCACCGACAAAGCTTTCCCATCCGGGCTGCAGGATCGTGCCTTCGACGGGGCGCCCCACCGGATTGGGCCGGTCCAGCACCCACACTTCCTTGCCCTGCTTCGCCGCCGCGCCCAGCATGTAGAGCAGCGTGGTGACGAACGTATAGATCCGGCACCCCAGATCCTGCAGATCGAACAGAAACACGTCGGCGCTGTCCATCATCTCCGGCGTCGGCCGGCGAACTTCGCCGTAGAGGCTGAACACGGGGATGCCGCAATTGGGATCGAGAAAATCCTCGGTCTCCACCATGTTGTCCTGCTTGTCCCCCTTCAGGCCGTGTTGCGGGCCGAAGGCGGACGTCAGACGGATACCGGGGCAGGCCATCAGGGCATCCAGCGAATGCTCGAGATTCTCGGTGAGGGATGCGGGATGCGCGACAAGGGCGACGCGCTTTCCTTCCAGCGGTGCGCGCAGGTCGGGGTCGGCGAGGAGGCGATCGATACCAAACTTCATGCCGCCCCCGGTGCCGCAACCGACAGCGCGAAGCAAGCGGGATGGTGAAAGTCCGCCTTGCCCGGAGCATGGGCGAGCGCCCAGTAGGACGTGCGCGCGCCCTCCTCCGCGATCACCGCCGTAAGAGCAACTTGCCAGGGGCACGGCGGCAGGCCCGCCACCGGAATCGCGGCATCGAAGATCATCATGCGCCCGCCGGACCGCACGGTGCAGGAGGGATCGCGTGGCATCGGCCGCGCGGCCATGCCGCTGCGGTAGCCGGAAAGGTCATAGGCCGCCCACCGCTCGGACGGCGAGAGGTTCAGTTCGACATAGGCTTCCTTGCCGGGGTTGCGCAGGAACACCTCGAAGCACGTCGCCTGCCACAAGCCGTCTGCCCGCCCCTTGCCGGCGAAGGGTGGTACGATCACCCGTTCGCTACCTTCAACCCGCCAGCGCACCTGCAGCCAGTTCGCATCGTGTCCGGTGATCCGCGCCTCGATCCGGCTGACCGCGACCGGTGGATGATCGGGGTGCGGAACAAGCTCGAACGTTCCCAAGCGCAATTCTCCGTGCTAGGCGCGCGCTCCTGAGAAGAGGCCGCCATGACCGCATACAAGTCCACCCTGCTCCGCCTGCTCGACGAGCGTGGCTACATCCACCAGCTTACCGATGCCGACGCGCTCGATGCGCTGGCGCAAAAGCAGGTCATCCCGGGCTATATCGGCTTCGATCCCACCGCGCCATCGCTGCACGTGGGCAGCATGGTCCAGATCATGCTCCTCCGCCGCTTGCAGCAGGCCGGGCACAAGCCCATCGTGCTGATGGGCGGCGGCACCGGCAAGATCGGTGATCCCAGCTTCAAGGACGAGGCCCGCAAGCTGCTGACGACGGACACGATCGCGGCGAACGTCGCCTCGATCAAAACCGTGTTCGAACGCTTCCTGACCTTCGGCGATGGGCCAAGCGACGCGATCATGATCGACAACGCGGACTGGCTCGACAAGCTGGAATACATTCCCTTCCTGCGCGAGGTGGGCCAGCATTTCTCGGTCAACCGGATGCTGAGCTTCGATTCGGTGAAGCAGCGGCTGGACCGCGAACAGTCGCTGTCGTTCCTCGAATTCAACTACATGATCCTCCAGGCCTACGATTTCCGCGAACTGTCGCAGCGGCATGCCTGCCGGTTGCAGATGGGCGGATCGGACCAGTGGGGCAACATCGTCAACGGCATCGAACTGACCCGCCGCATGGACGGGGTCGAAGTGTTCGGCGTCACCACGCCGCTGCTCACCACGGCCGACGGGTCCAAGATGGGCAAGACGGCGGCCGGAGCCGTGTGGCTGAACGAGGACGCGCTGCCCACGTGGGACTTCTGGCAATACTGGCGCAACAGCGATGACCGCGATGTCGGCCGGTTCCTGCGCCTGTTCACCGACCTGCCGCTTGACGAGATCGCCCGGCTCGAAGCGCTGGAAGGCAGCGAGATCAACGCCGCCAAGGTGGTGCTCGCCAACGAGATCACCCGGTTGGTCCGTGGCGAGGAGGCGGCCCGCGCCGCCGAAGCCACGGCTGCCGCCACGTTTGCGGGCGGCGGAATCGGCCAGGACTTGCCCACGCTCGCCTGCGCAGATGACACGATCAGCCTGATCGATGCGCTGGTCGGTATCGGTTTTGCGGCGAGCCGTGGCGAGGCAAAACGCCTTATCGCCGGCGGCGGCGCCCGGATTGACGGCGAATCCGTATCCGACGAAGGCTTCCAGATCGTGCTGGCGGGCCAGGAACGGCGGATTTCCGCGGGAAAGAAGAAGCACGGCATCATCCGCCCGGCCTGACCCCTTTACCGCAAACTTTTGAAGCAGGCGGAAAAAGTCCGAAGCAGGTTTAGGGAATATTTGGCATTTCGCATCTACAGCGTCGGCTCCACTTTCCCACGACGAGGAGGAACGATGCCTGGCGGAGCCCAGCTTTCAGTCACCGACCTGCGCCGTGCCACGCGACAGCCGGTAAATCTGCCGGTCATCGGTGAGCATCGTCGCATGGGCGACGTGATGCTGCACATCGTCAACATCTCGTCCAACGGGTTCATGGCTCAGGGAGTCACGGATCTTGGCCGGGGTGAACGCGTGACCGTGCGCCTCCCGCAGATCGGCCGCATCGAAGCCTTTATCGTATGGATCAAGGATGATCGCACCGGCTTCCAGTTCGAACGCATCATCCGGCCCGAAGATTTCCTGAAAATGATCAAGAGCCTGCAGCCCAACCCGCGTCTGCGCGGCAAAGGCTGATTCCGGCTCAAGGCGGACAGCCGCCCTTGTTGCCACGTTCGTCGATTCAGGGTTGATATATTATATCATTTCATTAAGAACACCTGGAGTTCAAACCCCGGGGTGATTCCTTGCAACGTCAATTCCTGTCCTCCTCCGCCCTCGCGCTTCTTCTTGCCGCATCGCCAGCCCTTGCTGCTCCGCTTGCACAGACGCCCCCCGCCCCTCCGGCCCATGGCACGGACGGGCACGTAGACAGCGCCCACCCCACCGGCACGCCCGACGACGCCGGCCACACCCCGATCGTGGTGACGGGCCGCCTGATCTCCGGTGATCGGGACGTGATCGTTGCGCCGGTCGTGCTGACCGGCGAAGACCTTGCCCGCAATACGCAGCCGCAAATCGGCGCAATGCTCGCCCGGTTGCCCGGCGTTTCCACAAGCGGTTTCGCGCCCGGCGCATCGCGCCCGGTGCTGCGCGGGTTCGACGGTCCGCGCGTACAGGTGCTGACCGATGGCCTGGGCTCGCTCGATGCGTCGTCCGTCTCGGCCGACCACGGCGTTGCGCTGGATACGCTCAACATCGACCGGATCGATGTACTCCACGGGCCGGAAGTGCTGCTCTATGCCGCCGATCCGGCCGGCGGGGCGGTCAATGCGATCGACAAGCGCATTCCGCGCCGCGTGCCGGACAAGCCCGTCGAACTGACCGCACAGGGCAGCTACGGCACCGCGGCGGACTCGGTCAACGTCGGCGGAGCGATGGACGTTGCCCTGGCACCGCGCTTCGTCGCGCATCTGGACGCCTCGTACAACCACGCCGATAACCTGCGCATCGGCGGCAACGTGCTTTCGCCGCAGTTGCGCGCCGATACGCTGGCCTCGGCGGCGGACCTCGCGAGCAATGGCGATACCGAAGGCGCGGCTTCGCTGACGCAGCAGGCGAATGCGCGTGGGCGCCTGGCCAACAGCTTCGCGCGCGGTTCCACGCTGGGCGCCGGCGTCGCGTTCATCGATGCCGGCGGAAGCCTGGGCATTTCCGTTTCGCGCCTGACCAGCGATTATGGCATCCCGCCCCGCCCCGAAGCGGGCAGCGGCGATCCGGTGTCGATCTCGCTGCGCCAGACCCGCTACGACATACGCGGCAGCCTCAATCTCGACGGATTCTTCGACAAGCTCGAATTCCGGGGAGCCTATGGCGATTATACCCATGCCGAGATCGAAGGCGGCGTGGCGGGCACGCGCTTCTTCAACAAGAGCATCGAGACGCGCCTGGAACTGGTGCAGGCACGCCATGGCGGCTGGCGCGGCGAAACCGGCATCCAATACGGCAGCCGCGACTTGCGCGTGGTGGGCGACGAACGCCTGATCCCGGACAACCTGACCAACCGCTTTGCCGTGTTCACGCGGCAGCAGCTTTCGGTGGGCACCTTCGACCTCGAGGCCAGCGGTCGCTACGAACACACCTCGGTCAAGGCGCGCCCGAATGGGATCACGCGCGATTTCAACCAGCTTGCCGCAGGGCTGGGGCTGGCCTGGCATCCCGTGGAAAGCCTCACCATCAGCCTGTCCGGCAGCCATGGCGAACGCGCGCCAAGCGCCGAGGAACTGTTCATCGACGGCATTCACGACGCCACGCAATCCTACGAAAGCGGCAACCCGGCCTTCCGCAAGGAACGCAGCAATACCGTGGAGGCGGGCGTGCGCTACCATGCCGATCGCTTTGCCGGCGCGGTCACGGCCTATGCCACCGATTTCAAGGACTTCATCGCCCCTGTTCCCACCGGGGCCGATGTGGAAGGCTTCCCCGTCTATCAGTTCATCCAGGGCGACGCGAAGTTCCGTGGCGTAGAAGCCGAAGGCTCGGTCAAGGCGCTCGACTGGGGCGACCGTTCGGTTTCGCTCGACGGCGGCGTGGATTATGTCCACGCGCAGCTGACCGGCATCGGCCCGGCCCCGCGCATCCCGCCGCTGCGCGTGCGCGGCGGCGCGGAATACAACAGCGACCGGTTCAGCCTGCGCGGCGAGGTGATCCACAACGCGGCCCAGAACCGCGTGGCCACCAACGAGAATCCGACGGCCGCCTTCACGCTCGTCAATGCCAGCGCCACCTGGCGGCCGATGGGCAAGGATGGCGCGCTTTCGCTGATCCTGTCGGGCGACAACCTGCTCAATGTGGAAGGGAGGCTGGCGACCTCGGAAACGCGCGATTTCGTGCCGATCGCGGGGCGCGACGTACGCGTGACCGTGTCATTGAGAATTTGACCGCTTACGAGATTTGCTTGCTTGGCAAGAGGAAGTCTCGCTGCCATTCCAGCCGCGTGACTTCCTCTCCCGAGACTCCCCGTTCGCCGATCGCCATTCCGGATTACAGACGCTTCTGGGTGGCGCGCCTGTGTTCGGTCATCGCGACCACCGGCATGGTCGTGGTGCTGGGCTATCAGCTCTATGACGTGGCGCGCGCGCAATACGGCATGAGCATCGGCCATGCCGCGTTCCAGCTCGGCATTCTCGGCCTCGTCCAGTTCCTGCCGGTGTTTCTGCTGACACCTGTCGCGGGCGTTCTGGCGGACCGGTTCGACCGGCGCAACGTGGCCGCGCTGGCCAGCCTGATCGACCTGCTGGTCGCCAGTTCGCTCGCGCTGACGACGCAATTCGACCTCCTCTCGCTGCCGCTGCTGTTCACGCTGGGCGCACTGCATGGCACCGCGCGCGTGTTCATCGCACCGGCAATGGCGTCGATCGCGCCGAACATCGTTCCGGCCGACCTCATGCCGAAGGCGATCGCGATCAACGCGCTGGCCATGCAGATCGGGTCCGTCACCGGCCCCGCGCTGGGCGGCATCCTGTTCTCGCTGGCGCCAACCGCGCCGTACTGGACCTCCGTTGCCCTGCTGCTGATCGGCGCGTTCTCGCTTTTCCGCATCCGTCCGCTACCGCCGCCGCCGGGCAATCGCGACAGGCACCCGCTGCGCCAGATTCTGGAAGGCCTGACCTATGTGTGGAACGAGCGGTTCCTGCTGGGCTGCGTGACGCTCGATCTGTTCGCGGTCCTGCTGGGCGGCGCGACCGCGCTGCTTCCGGTGTTCGCCCGCGACATCCTGTTCGTGGACGGGCATCCGGTCGGTGCCGACGGACTGGGCCTGATGCGCGCCGCGCCGGCCTTCGGCGCGGCCGCCGTCGCGATCCTGCTGTCGAAGTATCCGATCCGGCACAACGTGGGCGTGAAGATGCTGTGGGGCGTGGTCGCCTATGGCCTTGCCACCGCCGCGTTCGGCCTTTCGCGCAATTTCTACCTCTCGCTGGCGCTCCTCGCCTGCCTTGGCATGGGCGACATGATCTCCGTGTTCATTCGCAACACGCTGGTCCAACTGAACACGCCCGACGAAGTGCGCGGCCGCGTTTCGGCAATATCGGGCCTGGCGATCTCCGCATCCAACGAACTGGGCGAAATGCAGTCGGGCATCGCCGCCGCGCTGCTCGGCGCGACCGGGGCGGTGGTGTTCGGCGGCGCGGGCGCGATCGCGATCACCGCGCTGTGGGCCGTCCTGTTCCCCGAACTCAAAAACGCGCGGACCTTTGCCCCGCAGTATCGTAGATACGATTCTCCCCCTCCGACGGCACACGCCGAGGCGGACCACGTCAAGGAAGGAACCTGAACCATGAAAGCCGACAGCGTCCTCGCCACCATCGGCAACACGCCGCACATCCGCCTTTCGCGGCTGTTCCCGGATCATGAAGTCTGGATCAAGGCCGAGCGCACCAACCCCGGCGGATCGATCAAGGACCGCATCGCGCTGGCCATGATCGAGGATGCGGAACAGCGCGGCGAACTGAAGCCGGGCGGCACCATCATCGAGCCGACATCGGGCAACACCGGTATCGGCCTGGCGCTGGTGGCAGCGGTGAAGGGCTACAAGCTCGTGCTCGTCATGCCCGAATCGATGTCGATCGAACGCCGGCGGCTGATGCTGGCCTATGGTGCGACGTTCGACCTTACCCCGCGCGAAAAGGGCATGAAGGGCGCGATCGAACGCGCGAACCAGCTGCTCGCCGAAACGCCGGGCGCGTGGATTCCGCAGCAATTCGAAAACCCGGCCAACGTGGCCGTACACGCGCGCACGACCGCGCAGGAAATCCTCAAGGACTTCGCCGATACGCCGATCGACGTGCTGATCACCGGCGTCGGCACCGGTGGCCACCTGACGGGTTCGGCCGAGGAACTGAAGAAAACCTGGCCCGCGCTCAAGGCCTATGCCGTCGAGCCGGCGCTATCGCCGGTCATTTCCGGCGGGCAACCAGCTCCCCACCCGATCCAGGGGATCGGCGCGGGCTTCATCCCCGGCAACCTCCACACCCAGTCGATCGACGGCGCGATCCAGGTCGATGCCGGCGACGCCAAGGAATGGGCGCGCCGTTCGGCCAGCGTTGAAGGCCTGCTCGTGGGCATCAGCTCGGGCGCGACGCTTGCCGCCATCGCGCAGAAGCTGCCGGACCTTCCCGCCGGCAGCCGCGTGCTGGGCTTCAACTACGATACCGGCGAACGCTATCTTTCCGTTCCCGATTTCCTGCCGGAGTAAGACCATGGCGCTGGAAGAAGTCCGGTACCATCACGGCGACACCGCGCTCACCGGCTGGCTCGCCCGGCCGGCGGGGCCGGCGCGCGGGGCGATTGTGCTCTTTCCCACGATCATGAACGTGAACGCACCGATGGAACGGCGCGCGCGGATGCTGGCGGATGCCGGATACGTGGCGCTGATCGCGGACTTCTACGGCCAGCCGGTGGCCGATTTCGCCGCTTCGCACGCCCTGGCGGAAACCTTGCGCGCCGATGTGCGGCATTACCGCGACCGCATCGGCGCGGCAGTGGCCACGCTGCGCGCGCACGAGGCCGCCGCCGATCTGCCGATCGGCGCCATCGGCTTCTGCATGGGCGGGCAGGCCGTGCTCGAACTGGCGCGCGATGGCGCGAACCTGGACGTCGTGGTCAGTTTCCACGGCATCCTGGCGACCGGTCGCCCGGCACAGCCCGGCGACACCATCCGCCCTCGGATCCTGATCTGCCATGGCGACAAGGACCCGCTGGTCCCGCGCCCGCAGGTTCTGGCGTTCTGGGAGGAAATGGACGGCGCCCATGCCGACTGGCACTTCCATGCCTACGCCCGCGCCAAACATGGCTTCACCGATCCCGACAGCGACGCGCGCGGGCTTCCCGCCATCGGCTATGACGCCAGCGCGGACCGGCAGAGCTGGGCGGCGATGCTCTCGCTGCTCTCCGAAACCTGGGGCGACCGGGCCGGTTGAACTCCGGCGCGGGCGCTGGTGACATTCACCGACGAACCAGCCTCCGGCCCCTCCGCCATCACTGCCATTCCGGCCGCCGCATCCATGGCGGCGATAGGTCGTGGGCGTTCCCCGGGATCTAACGGAAGGGTCTGCGCCGAATGAGCCCATAGGCCAGCGCGCTTTCATATTTTTATTGCGAATGAGTTGCATTACTTGATTTCGGTTGATAACGCGCCTCTCGATCATCGCGAGCCAACCGGGGGACAAGTACGGTGTCGATCAGTGCGAAGGCAGGTTTCACAGTTTCCGTTCTCGCTTTGGCAGGAGGGACGCTATCGCTGCCGCAAACGGCGTCCGCGGAAACCGGTGGTGAACCCGACGACACCCAGATCGTCGTGACGGCCGCGCGCACGATCCTGCCGCCCAATGCCCTGCCCCTGACCGTGGAGGTGATCGACAAGGCTTCGCTGGAACAGCAGATGGCCATATCCGGTTCGGTCACCGATGCCGTCGCCACGCTGATCCCGTCGTTCTCGCCCACGCGCCAGAAACTCTCCGGGGCGGGCGAAACACTGCGCGGACGCTCGCCGCTCTATGCCATCAACGGCATTCCGCAATCCACACCGCTGCGCGACGGCAGCCGCGACGGCTTCACCATCGACGGCTTCTTCGTCGATCGGGTGGAAGTGATCTATGGCTCGAACGCGCTGCAGGGCATCGGCGGCACCGGCGGCATCGTCAACCAGGTAACCGTCGGCGCACCCCAGGCCGATGGGCTGGGCGGCCGGGTGCTGGTGCAGGGAACCAGCGGCGACGGCTTCGAAAGCGATGGCTTCGGCGGCAAGGTTGCCGGGCTGCTGCAATACAAGGCGGGACGTTTTGACGCGACGGTGGGCGCCGCCTACGACAAGCGCGGCGTGTTCTATGACGGAAAGGGACGCCGCACCGGCATCAACCTGACGCAAGGCGAAACGCAGGATTCGCGCACGCTCTCACTGTTCGGCCGGTTCGGCTATGCGCTGTCCTCCACCGGCCGGATCGACCTGATCGCCAGCCGCTACGAACTGAAGGGCGATGGCGACTACGTGGCCGTGCAGGGCAACCGCGCGACTGGCCTGCCGACCAGCGCCACGCCCGGCACGCCCCCCGGCAAGCCCGCCGCCAACCGCACGGAAAGCGTGGCCCTGTCGATCACCGACACGGCGCTGTGGGGCGGCAACTTCGTCAGCCAGGTGTTCTTCAATCGCAGCCGCGACACCTTCGGCGGGGAGCCCACGCCGCAGGCGACATTCCAGGACGCGCTGATCGCGCCGGTCGGCACCCTGTTCGACCAGTCGCAGAACCGGTCGCGCAAGATCGGCGGCAAGATCAGCTACGAACGGCCCGTGCCCGGCTTCGAGGCGCTGACCGCGATCGTCGGCTTCGATGCCCTGTGGGACAAGACCGAACAGCGCCTGATCGCCACCAACCGCGTGTGGGTGCCGCCCACCGATTTCCGCAGCTTTGCGCCGTTCGGCCAGCTCAACCTGAAGCTGCTGGGTGGCAAGCTGCGATTTGCGGGGGGCGTCCGCTACGAGGATGTGCGGATCACCATCGACGATTTCACCACGCTCGCCACCTCCAACCGCACGTTCGTGAAAGGGGGCAGCCCGCGCTTCTCCGATGCGCTGTTCAACGGCGGCGTGATCATCGAACCCTGGCCCGGCATCCGCGCCTATGCGAGTTATGCCGAAGGCTTCACCGTCCCCGATGTCGGCCGGGTTACCCGCGCCATCAACAAGCCGGGGATCGCGATCGACACCTATCTCAACATCAGGCCGATCGTGTCCAACAACCGGGAGATCGGGATCGAGGTAAAGCGCGGCCCGCTGGATGGCAGCGTCACCTACTTCTGGTCGACCAGCAAGGAGGGGCAGCTTCTCGTCCAGCGGCCGGACGGGATCTTCGACGTGCAGCGCCAGCGCGTCGAGATCCAGGGACTGGAGCTGAATCTCGACGTGCAGATGCCGATCGACGGGCTGAAGCTGTCGCTGGGCTACGCGCACCTGATCGGCCGATCGGACACCAACAACGACGGCAAGGTCGACAGCGATCTGGATGGCGCCAACATCTCGCCCGACCGCCTGAACCTGGCCGCCAGCTACGTGCGCGGCCCGATCAGCGCGCGTGTGCAGACCCAGGTCTATTTCGCCCGCACCTTCAAGGGCCTTGCGCGCGATCCCCGCAACGATTTCGGCGGCTACACCCTGACCGACGCGAGCCTGCGCTATCAGACCGCGATCGGCGGATGGACGCTGAGCGTGCAGAACCTGTTCGACAAGCAGTATATCGACTACGCCAGCGATACCACGCGCCCGACCGACAACTTCTTCTACTTCGCGGGACGCGGCCGTGCCTTCACGCTGGGTTGGGACTACCGGTTCTGACCCGATGAAGTGGCTCGATCTGCTCCACCGCTGGACCGGTGGCCTGCTCGGCCTGGTGCTGGTCGTGCTGGGCCTGTCGGGCGCGATCCTGGTCCACAAGGAGGACTGGATCGCCCTGCCGCATGCCAGTGACGCGCTGGTGAGCGATCCGGCGCGGATCGCACTGGCAACCGGGCGGCTGCTACCCTCCCCGCGCGGCGGAGAGGCGCTGATCTACGCCAGCGAACGGTTCGGGTTGATACAGTTTCGCGGTCGCGGCGATGCCGGTGCCTATGCCGATCAATCGGGGCGCATCGTTACCCGCTGGGACAGCCAGTGGCAGCGGCCCGAACTCTGGCTTTTCGAACTGCACCATCACCTGTTCTCCGGGGACGCCGGGGAAACCGTGATCGGCATCGCGGGGCTGGCCGGCGTGTTCTTCGTCGTCTCCGGCACGATCCTGTGGTGGCGGACACGCCGGACGTTCCGCTGGCGGCTGCTGCCTTCGCGCCTGTCGCGCCCCGCCATCCTGTGGCATCACCGCGATCTGGGCATCGTGATCGCGCCATTATTGCTGCTGGCGACGCTGACGGGAACGATGATGGTGTTCCGGCCCGTCGCCGGACTGGTGCTCTGGCCCTTCTCGCCGCCCTCCGCGATCGAGGCGGCCCTGAAGCCGCCCAGGCTTGCCAGCGGGCCTCTCGCCGCGCGGCCGGACTGGCGGGCGATGATCGAACGGGCGCAAGCCCGGTTCCCCGACGCGCGCCTGCGCATCCTTTCCCTGCCCCGCAAACCGGGCGATCCCATCGCGATCCGCATGAAACGGGCGGACGAATGGCTGCCCAACGGCCGGTCGATGGTATGGTTCGACGCCGCGACGGGCCGTATGCTGGGCTCGCGCGATGCGCTGGACCTGCCCGCCGGCGCACGGATGTTCAACCAGGTGTATCCGCTCCACGCCGCCAAGGTCGGCGGCCTTGCCTACCGCCTGGTCATGACCCTCGTGGGGCTCGGCCTGGCGCTCCTGGGCAGCCTCGCGGTGTGGACGTTCTGGTTCCGGAGACGAGCGCGCTAGACGGCCATTCGCAACGGCACGCCGGTCAGCGCCTGCAAGGCATCGAACGTCAGCCCGTCGATCATCTCCACGACCGAGGCCCCTTCCGGCCCCACATCGAACACGGCATGGTCGGTGTAGATGCGCGATACGCAGGCGAGGCCGGTCAGCGGATAGCTGCACGCCTCCACCAGCTTGCTCTGCCCCTCGCGCGTCAGCAGGTCCATCATCACGAACGTCCGCTTGGCGCCGATGGCAAGGTCCATCGCCCCGCCCACGGCCGGGATCGCCCCCGGCGCGCCGGTGTGCCAGTTGGCCAGATCACCGTGCACCGAAACCTGGAACGCGCCCAGAACGCAGATGTCGATGTGCCCACCGCGCATCATCGCGAAGCTGTCGGCATGGTGGAAGAACGCACCGCCCGCCAGCAGGGTGACCGGCTGCTTGCCGGCGTTGATCAGTTCCGGGTCCTCGTCGCCGGCGGCTGGCGCCGGCCCCATGCCGAGCAACCCGTTCTCACTCTGGAGGACCACCTCCCGGTCGACCGGGAGGAAATCGGCCACGCGGGTCGGCAGGCCGATGCCAAGATTGACGTAGGCCCCTTCGGGAATGTCGCGGGCCACCCGTGCGGCCATCGCATCGCGGTCGAGACGCTTCATGCTTGCTTCCTTCCGTTCACGCCGCGCGCGCGGCAGAGGGCCCAAGCGCGACGACGCGCTGGACGAAGATGCCCGGCGTCACCACCGTTTCCGGGTCCAGCGATCCCAGCGGCACGATCTCGTCGACCTGGACGATCGCGGTGCGCGCCGCCATCGCCATGATCGGGCCGAAGTTGCGCGCGGTTTTGCGATAGACGAGGTTGCCCCAGCGATCGGCCCGGTGCGCCTTGATCAGCGCGAAATCGGCGTGGATCGGATATTCCAGCACATAGTCGCGCCCGTCGATCCGCCGCGCTTCCTTGCCTTCGGCCAGGAGCGTGCCAAAACCGGTGGGCGTGAAGATCGCGCCCAGCCCGGCGCCGGCCGCCTGTATCCGCGCGGCAAGGTTGCCTTGCGGCACCAGTTCCAGCTCGATTTCCCCGGCGCGGTAACGCGCGTCGAAATGATGCGAATCCGACTGGCGCGGGAACGAGCAGATGATCTTGCGCACGCGCCCGGCCTTGATCAGCGCGGCCACCCCGGTCTCGCCATTGCCGGCGTTGTTGTTGATGATGGTAAGGTCGCCCACGCCACGATCGATCAGCGCCTCGATCAGTTCGTCCGGCATACCGGCCGTACCGAAGCCGCCGATCATCACCGACGCGCCATCGGCAATATCGGCTACCGCCTCGCGCACCGAAGCCATCGCTTTGTCGATCACCGCCATTCTCCCGAAGCGCGCGTGCTCCGGCACGCCATGGACCGCACTTCGTGTGCAGTGATGGCTTGAGTCAACCGATAAACGGTATATTGTACGATTATCGTTTATAAATCGGGAGTGGTCGCGTGGAAACGCCGCAGGAGAACGATCCGGATTTCATGATGTCGCTGGCGCGTGGACTGGCGGTGCTGCGCTGCTTCGCGGACGAACAGCGACCGATGACCATCGCCCAGGCGAGTCGCCTGACCGGGCTAAGCCGCCCGGCGGTCCGACGCTGCCTGCACACGCTGGTCAGCCTGGGTTATGCCGCGCGCGACGAAAGCCGCTACACGCTCCGCCCCAAGGCACTGGCTCTGGGCTATGCCTATCTATCGTCCAACACGCTGGCCCAGCGCGCGCAGCCCCTGCTCGACCGGTTGCGCGACGACATCCATGAATCCTGTTCGCTGGGTGTGCTGGAGGAAGGCGAAGTCTATTACGTCGCCCGTGCCGAAGCGAGCCGCATCATGTCGATCTCGCTGCGCGTGGGCAGCCGCCTGCCGCTCTATGCCACCTCGATGGGCCGCGTCCTGCTCGCCGCCCTGCCCCGCGCGGAACAGGAGGCCTATCTGCGCACGTCCGCCATCGCCCCATTGACCGGCCGCACCCAAACCGACCCGACCACGCTGCTGGAGATTTTCGGCAACGTCGCGGAGCAAGAATACGCTATCGTCGACCAGGAACTGGAGCCGGGGCTGCGCTCGATCGCGGTTCCCGTGCGAAACCGTTCGGGCGCCACCATCGCCGCGCTCAACATCGGCACCCAGGCCGCGCGCGTTTCCATGGCCGATCTGCGCTCACGCCTGCTGCCCGCCCTGCGCCGCGTGGCGCGTGACATTGGCGCGAGCTAGGCGAAGCATCAGGAATACGAACCGTCGGAAACGGAAACTTGGCGGAGAGGGTGGGATTCGAACCCACGGTACGGTTGCCCGTACACCGCATTTCGAGTGCGGCGCATTCGACCACTCTGCCACCTCTCCATGAAGCGCCAAGGGACGGCTTAGGAAGCCGCCCGGTCGAGGAAGCGCGCCGTTAGCGCATGGATTGGGGCTTGCCAAGCAGAAAGATGACGCAATGCACAAGGGCTCGCTTGTTTCGCCCTGCGCCGCGCCCTATATTGCTGCCATGCCCCAAATTCCCTCCATGGACACGGATCAGGCCCGCTACTTTTCGCAGCAGGCCGGTCGGCATGTTTCGGCGCCTCACGTCGCCACGGCCCGCTTCGCGATCGGTGATGTCGTGAAGCACCGGCTGTTCGATTTCCGTGGCGTGATCTTCGATATCGACCCGGTCTTCGCCAACAGCGACGAATGGTATGAATCCATTCCGGCTGACATGCGCCCGCCGCGCGACCAGCCTTTTTACCATCTCCTCGCCGAAAACGAGGAGAGCAGTTACGTGGCCTATGTCAGCCAGCAGAACCTGATGGCCGATCCCGACACCGGACCGGTTGAGCACCCTTCGCTTGACCAGATGTTCGATGGCTATCGCAACGGTCGCTATCGCCTGCGCCGGAGCCTTTCCCACTAAGTGGGCCAACGGGGGCGGGCTGGCGCATCGGCGCCTCGCCCACTTTCCCCGGCCGGCATCAGCTTTTCAGCTTCCAGCCTGACCGCAGCAGGGCATACGTGACGCCCGTCAGCACTACGTTCAGCACGCCCAGGCCGATCGCGCCGTGCAGCACGGCAAGGTTGCTGTCGCCAATGTCGCTTTCCCCGAGAAAGCCGAAGCGAAAACCGGAAATCACATAGAAGATCGGATTGACCCGGCTGATCGCCTGGAACGCGGGAGCCAGCCGATCGATCACGTAGAACGTGCCCGAAAGCATCGACATCGGCGTGATGATGAAATTGGTGACCGCCGCGTTGTGATCGAACTTTTCCGCCCACATCGAGGTCAGCACGCCGATGAGCGCCAGCAGCGTTGCCCCCATCAGCCCGAACCACACGATCGCCCAGGGGTGTTTCGCTTCCAGATGCACGCCCGGCCACAGCATCATCGCCGCCGTCACGGCAAGGCCGACCAGGACGGCGCGCGTAACCGCCGCGCCGACCAGCGCCAGCAGCAGTTCCCCTTCGGAAACCGGCGGCATCAGATAGTCGATGATCGTGCCCTGGATCTTGCCGGCCAGGAAGCTGAAGCTCGAATTGGCGAAGGCATTGTTGATCATGCCCATGGCGATCAGGCCCGGCGCCACGAAGCTGGCGAACGGCACGCCCAGCACCACGCGCCCTCCACCGCCAAGCGCGAGCGTGAAGATCGCGAGATACAACAAGGTGGTGACGGCCGGCGCCCAGATGGTCTGGGTCTGCACCTTGAAGAACCGCCGCACCTCCTTCATATAGAGGGTCCACAATCCCAGCCGGTTGAAACCGCGGAAAATCGGTTGCCCAGGTTGCGGAAAGCTGCCGTGATACCGGTTGTCGTCCCCTGCGCGGGACGTGATTTGATCTGCCATGGCAGATGCGGTATCGCGCCAGCCTGCCTCTGACAAGGGCTGGCGGCAACGGCGTGACGAAGCTGGCGCGGGGGCCGTCCCCGCGTTGGGGAACACGATTGGCGCCGATGGCGGAAACGCGGGTCGCGCAAGGTTTTATACGAAGGATTGGCACGGGCATGAGCTGGACCGAAGAGCGGATCGAGAAGCTGACGAAGATGTGGGAAGGCGGCGCAACCGCCAGCCAGATCGCCGAGGAACTCGGTGGCGTCAGCCGCAATGCCGTGATCGGCAAGGCCCATCGCCTGGGGCTGAAGGCACGGCCGTCTCCGGTGAAGGCGAATGAGAAGCCCGAGGCTCCTTCGACGCCCAAGGTCGTCCGCCCGGCATCGGCCGAACCGCGTGCCGCCGCGCCGGCGCCGCGCCCCGCTGCCGTCGCTCCGCCCAGCGCTCCCGTCGCCGCAGCCGCTCCGGCTCCGCGCCCTGCGCCAGCCGCGCCCGCCGGCGCTACGCCGGACGCGCCGGCAGCTCCCGCCGCGCCCCAACCACGGATCGTGTCGGTCGGCCCCGGAGGCTTCCTGCGCCAGGGTCCTGGCGATCAGCAGGCGCCGATTCCGCCGGCCCCGCCACGCCGGCTCGTTCCCGCCCGCCCCAGCCCCGAAGTGGCGGAAAAGACCAGCCTGCTCGACCTGAATGATCGCATCTGCCGCTGGCCAATGGGCCATCCGGGCGAGCCCGATTTCCATTTCTGTGGCGAGAAGGTGAACCCCGGCTTCCCCTATTGCGTCGAGCATTGCGGGCGTGCCTATCAGGCGCAGCTTCCGCGTGGGCATCGCCGTCCGCCGCCGCCCATGCCCTTCGGCGGTCCGCGCGTCCGCTAACCTTCCGAAATGACAAACTCTCCGATGCGGCTCCGGAATCAGGGAAATCCGCATCGGAGGGATTAACTATAGCGTGATCGCGCCGTCCTGTGGGGCATGACCGATCATGACCCCAGCTTCCCCCGTAAGGCGCGTTGGTTGGCCTGGCTTGGCCTTGCCCATGAAGAGCATGCTGATGATTCCTCAACCGGGTCGCACCCGGAAGAAGGCGCGGCGCACTTCTATCGCGATCCGACCCCGCAGGAAGTCTGGCTGCCCGCCAAGCGGCGAATGCTGGGCAAGATCACCGATTTCCTGATCGATCATGATCTCGATGTCCTGCCGTTCACGCTGGGCGTCGCCTATGACTGCGTCACGGGCGCGAGCCCCCGCCTGGCGCAATTGATCCTCGAACGCACCGAAGCCGGTCAGCTGGTGAACCTGCGCTGGCTGGAAGAAGTCGCGCGCGAACACGACAACGACAAGAGCACCGAAGTGCTCACCTCGCTGATGAACCGTCTCGAGCAGAGCCTCGACGAGCTGGGCGAGACCACGGCGGGCGCGCGGTCGGCCACCAGCGAATACAACAGCGCCCTGCGCGAGCACTTCGACGAACTCGAGGAAGCGAGCGAAACCAACGCCGTCATCTCGCGCCTGGCGAAGCTGACCGAAGCGATGATCGACCGCACGCACCAGATCGAAAAGCAGCTGTGCGAAAGCGAACAGCGCACGCGCGAACTGCAGCGGACACTGGACGAAACGCGCCAGGTGGCCAATCACGACCACTTGACCGGCCTGCCCAATCGCCGCGCGTTCGAACATCTCCTGGAGCGCGAATATCGCGAAGCGCTGGCCTCTGGCGAGGCGCTGGCTATCGCGTTCTGCGACATCGACCACTTCAAGCGGATCAACGACGTGCACGGCCATCCAGCCGGCGATCGCGTGCTGAAGTTCGTCGCGGAATCGCTCGACAAGATTTCGGATGCGCGCTGCTACGTCGCGCGGCACGGCGGCGAGGAATTCGCGGTGCTGTTCCGCGGCATCACGGTGGAAAAGGCCTTCCGGAAACTCGATGCGACGCGCGAGGAAATCGCGCAGCGCCGGCTCGTCAACCGCGTTACCGACCTGCCCTTCGGCAGCGTGACCTTCTCGGCCGGCTTGGCGGACCTGTTCTCCTACGCCGACAAGAGCGCGGCGCTGAAGGCGGCCGACGAAGCGCTCTATGTCGCCAAGGAAAGCGGTCGCAACCAGATCGTCATCGCGCGCGGCGGCGGTCACGGGTTCGAAGCCGCGGCCTGACGATCGCCGTCAACCGGAAGGACGAGGATCGCTCAATGGCGACGGCAGTTTTGTGCCCGATCGTGTCTGGTTAACATCGAATTGTGTCTCGTGTTTGCAACAGGTTGCCACGAGCTTCACGCGCAACGGTCTTTTGCGTTGCAAAATCGCCGTCTTTCCCAGCAAAATCATATATCCAAAGTTTCAGAGGCAACTATGAAAACCCATCTCAACGCCTTGGCCAGTGGACTGGCCAGGTCCGCCATTGCTGTCGCCTTGCTGGCTCCCGCTGCCGCGTTTGCGCAGGAAGCACCACAGACAGCGGCCGAAAACGGCGCTAGCGAAGCCGCCCAGCCGGAAATCGTGGTGACCGGATCGCGCCTGCGCCGCACGACGGACTACGCGACCGCCAGCCCCACCGTATCGCTCGGCTCGCAGCTCCTGCAGCAGTCCGGCACCACCAACCTCACCGACTTCCTCACCGGTCTGCCCGCGCTGGTCGGCTCGTCGACGTCGCGCGACAACTCGGGCGATCGCGCCGGCATCGGCACCACCGGTCTCAACCTGCTCAACCTGCGCAATCTGGGCGTCAATCGCACGCTCGTGCTGGTTGACGGGCGCCGCCATGTCTCGGGCCTCGAAGGTTCGCAGGCGGTGGACATCAACACCATTCCCGAAGACCTGATCGATCGGATCGACGTGCTCACCGGCGGCGCTTCCGCCGTCTATGGCGCCGATGGCGTCACCGGCGTGGTCAACTTCGTGCTCAAGAAGAACTTCGAGGGCGTGACCGCGCGCGCACAGGCCGGCATCAGCAAGTACGGCGATGCCGGAAACAGGCTGATCGGCATTACGGCCGGCCACAATTTCGCCGACGGACGCGGCAATATCTCGATCGCTTACGAATACGGCGGCGAGGATCGGCTGAATTCCCGGCAGCGGCCCGAACTGAGCGGCACCGACGCCGTGAGCTTCGTGCGCAATCCCAACTACGTGGCGGGCCAGCCCGGCTCCTATTCCCGCATACCGATGAAGGATGTGCGTTATCAGTGGACCGCCCGCGGCGGCGCGGTGGACGTCGATTTCGATGGCGTTCCCGACTACAACGGCGATGGCCGGCCCTACAATCTCGGAACCGCCATTCCCGGCGGCTACTCGGTCGGCAGCGACGACACGCTGGTCTCCGACTATCGCAACGACCTGCGCCCTTCCACCAACCGCCACGTCGTCAACCTGCTCGGCCACTTCGACGTGTCCGACAAGCTGCAGCTGTTCGGCGAGGTCAAGTACGCCAACGTCAAGGCCTATTCGCTGGCCCAGCCCACGTTCGACTATTACCTGTTCGTGCCGGAGGACAACCCCTACATCCCGGCCGCGATCAAGTCGGCGATCGATCCGGCAAACGGCGGCGTGCTCGTCACGCGCGACAACTTCGATCTTGGCCAGCGCGGAGAGAGCATCAAGCGCGAAACGTGGCGGACCGTGGTCGGTGCGCGGGGCGATCTGAACGAAAGCCTGCACTACGAAGTCAGCTACGTCTTCGGGCAGACCAACGTCACCAACCATTTCGTCAACGATCGCTATACCGACCGGTTCATGGCCGCGATCGATGCGGTGGACGACGGCACCGGCAAGATCACCTGCCGGGTCAATCTCGATCCCACGGCCGCGCAGGCCATCACGTTCAAGCCCGGTGAGTGCGTGCCCTTCAACGTGTTCGGCGAAGGCAAGTCCTCGCAGGCCGCGCTGGATTTCATCCATGCCAATACCACCGAGCATTCGCGCATCACGCAGCATGTGGTGAACGGCTTTGTCAGTGGCGATACGCGCAGCTTCTTCTCGCTTCCGGGCGGCCCGGTCGGCTTCGTGCTGGGCGGCGAATACCGCAAGGAAAGCTCGCGCTTCGATCCCGACCCGCTGGAAGTGCAGGGTCTGACGTTCTCGAACGTGCTAAACCCCAGCCGCGGATCGTTCGACGTGAAGGAAGGCTTCGCGGAAATCGATCTTCCGGTGTTCAAGGACCGGCCCTTCTTCCAGACGCTCGATTTCAGCGCGGCGGTACGCCTGTCGGACTATTCGTCGATCGGACACACCACGACCTGGAAGTTCGACGGCAACTGGGCGCCGGTGCGTGACATCCGCTTCCGCGGCACGATCTCGCAGGCCGTGCGCGCGCCGAACATCTCGGAACTCTATGGCGCGTCCTCACAGACCTTCGCGTTCTTCGACGATCCCTGCATCGTGGCCAACCGTTCGGCCGGCACCTCAAGCCGCGCCGCCAACTGCCAGGCCATCCTCTCGCAGGCCGGGCTGACGCCGGCGCAGATCGCCTCGTTTGACGATACGCGATCGACCAACATCGCGGGAACGCAGGGCGGCAATGCCGGTTTGCGTGCCGAAGTCGCCCGGACGTGGACGGCGGGCGTCGTGCTGACGCCGCGCTTCGTGCCCGGCCTGCAGGTGTCGTTCGACTGGTACGACATCAAGCTGAAGCAGGCGATCAACACGGTCGAAGCGCAGCAGCTTGCCGAACTCTGCGTCGATCAGCCGACGATCAACAACCAGTTCTGCTCCTCGATCCATCGCGCCAGCGGCACCGGCCTGATCGACGACTTCACGCTGCAGCCGCAGAATGTCGCGAACTTCCGCACCTCCGGCCTGGACGTCAACCTGAACTACCGCTTCGCGGTGAAGAAGGTCGGCGCGTTCGAACTGAAGCTGATCGGCAGCTATCTCAACAAGCTGAGCACCATCGGCACGCCGGGTGCGGAACCGACCGACGAGCGCGGGCAGGCCTACTATTACTCGCCCAAGTACCAACTCTATGCGAGCGCCACCTATTCCACGGGCCGCTTCGCGTTCAACTACAACATGTCGTGGTGGGACAAGACGCTGCGCTACACCCTGGTGCAGCAGGCCAACAACCCCAACTACGTCGCGCCGGAATACAAGTACTTCAAGCCGCGCGCCGTTCACAACATCTATGCGAGCGTCGACGTGCAGAAGAACTTCCAGTTCTACGGCGGGATCAGCAATCTGTTCAACCAGAAGCCTGATCTCGGATCGGTCCTCTATCCGACCGAGGACATCGGCACGTCGTTCTATGCCGGCGCGCGCGTGAAGTTCTGACGATGTCCGGGGAGGAGGATGCCTTGCACCAGCGCGAGGCATCCTTCCCCGGCGGCCGTGCCAAGCTGAAGGATCCGCTCCCCGGCATCCGGCCTGGCACGACGGCAAACGAAAAAGGCCCCGCCATCGGCGGGGCCTTTTCTTTCCGGTCCGCAGCGGCGGAACGGTATCAGCGCAGCGAGACGACGTTGTCCGAAACGCGCGGGTCGCGCCGGTCGCCACGATACTGGCTGGCCATCGGCTCGTCCGAAACCTCGAACACCTCGGTCGCGCCGAAGCCGTTGAACGCGGTCTTCATCGCCGCGCCATAGGCCCCGAGCATCCCGATCTCGATGTAGTCGCCCGCCTTGATGTCCGCCGGCAGTTCGAACGGACCGTCCATGTGGTCCATGTCGTCGCAGGTCGGGCCATAGAAGCTGAACGGCACGAACTCGTCCGAAGCCTCTTCGCGCAGCAGCTTCACCGGGAAGCGCCAGCCGACATGCGCGGCGTCGAACAGCGCGCCATAGGCGCCATCGTTGATGTACAGCTCATCGCCGCGGCGCTTTTCGACGCGCACGATCATCGAGTTGTATTCCGCGCAGAGCGCCCGGCCCGGCTCGCACCACAGTTCGGCCGAATAGGACACCGGCAGCGATTCATAGGTGCGGTCGATGACGCCGAAATAGTCCTCCAGCGGCGGCGGCTCCATGCCCGGATAGATCGACGGGAAACCGCCGCCCACATCGATGATGTCGACGAGGACCGAGGCATCGACGATCGCCGCGCGCGCCTTTTCCAACGCCTGCACATAGGCATGGGGGCTCATCGCCTGGCTGCCCACATGGAAGCACACGCCCAGCGAATCCGCCGCCTGGCGCGTGGCCTGAAGCAGTTCCGCCGCGTCCGTCAGGTCGCAGCCGAACTTCGAGGCGAGGCTGAGTTCCGAATATTCCGACGACACGCGCAGGCGCACGCACAGCGTGAGGTCTTCGGCAGCGTTGCCGGCGTCGTCAGCCGTGGCCGCCTTGATCTTCTCCAGTTCCTCGAGCGAATCGAGGCTGAATACGCGCACGCCATGATCGCGATAGGCCTCGCGGATCGCGCCGGGCGCCTTGACCGGATGCATGAAGCACAGCGTGGCTTCGGGCAGCGTCGCGCGCACCAGCCGGGCCTCGGTGATCGAGGCGACGTCATAGTGCGTCACGCCGGTATCCCACAGCACGCGCAGAAGCTCGGGCGAAGGATTCGCCTTCACGGCATAGAGCGACTTGCCCGGAAACTTCTCGACAAAGAAGCGGGCAGCGCGCGCAGCGGCGTGCGGGCGATTCAGAATGGCGGGTTGGTCAGGCGCCGAGGCGCCAACTACAGCCAGTGCGTCAGGATAGATGTGCAACTCAAGGGACCCCCAAACGGAAATGTTGAACAAAGCTGCCTTGCGGTTTGGAAGTCCCCATGGGGCAGCGAGAGGGGGTACATAAGGCTACCGTTGTGAACTTCAAGTGAAAAACTTCGCGCTTCAAATCCTTGTCATCGAACTGAAATACAAGCAGCCGGAATCCAGTGTTTTCAGGGGTTCAGCGCCTGCGCCAGCGCGCGCCAGGCGGGCAGCGAGGCGGCGGCGTTGGCGCTGTTCGCGGCCACCGGGTGCGAGGCGAATCGTGCGACCACCATCTCCGCCGCCGGGTCGATCCACAGCGTCTGCCCATGGATGCCCCGCGCCGAGAAACACCCGTGTTCGTCATGGCTGATCCACCACTGGCTGCGATAGCTCCAGCCCGGCAATTCGGGGTAACGTCCGGCGAGGTCGAACTTCGCCGGATCGCCCCCTGCGCGGATGCGCGCGATCACGGCTGGCGGGATCACGCCTGCCCCGCCGGTGCGGATTACCTCCCCGAACCGCGCCAGGTCTTCCAGACGCAGGTTGAGTCCTCCCCCGGCGAACGGCGTTCCCACCGGGTCCAGCAGCATGTCCGCGTCGCCCGGTAAGCCCAGCGGCCGCCACAGGCGTTCCGACAGCGTTTCATGCAGGCGCCGGCCCTCGATCCGGGCGATGATCCAGGCCAGGACATCGGTGTTGGCGGTGCGATAGACGAACGCCTCGCCATGCTGGCCCGCCCTGCGGATGGTGGGCAGGAAATCGGGCAGGCACGAAGGGCCAGCATAACCGGCAGGGCGCGGCGTGAGCGCCAGCGCGGCGCTGAGCGCGCCGATGCCGGAGGAGGGATCGGCATAATCCTCGGAAAAATCGATCGCGGTCGTCATATCCATGATCTGCCGCACCGTGGCATCGGCAAAGCCGCTGCCGGCCAGTTCCGGCACGTAGTCCAGCGCGGGGGCGGCTGGGTCAAGCCGGCCTTCCTCGACCAGCATTTCGGCCAGCGTGCCGACGAAGCTCTTGGTCATGGAAAAGGCGATGTGGCGCGTTTCCGGGCCGGTCACGCCGAACCAGCGCTCGAACACGACCGTGCCGCGATGGAGAACGAGCACGCCATCCGTGAAGGCCTCCAGCAGCGCCTCGCCGATCGTGATCGTTCCTTCGCGCCCCAGCGGCGCGAAGCGCACCCCGTCCAGATCATCATCGATGGCGCGGGGCAGCGGCGCTCCGCCCGCGCCGGCAACGCGCGCGGTCGGCGTGAATTCGCGCATGTGGGAAAAAGCCCAGCGCGTGGTGGGAAAGCGCATGTGATCGGCGCGCGCGGCCAGCAGGCGCTTTTCCGGCGCGGGCGGCGCGCCCTGCATCCAGCCCATCGTCACGGGATCGCTGGTGATCGCGTCGAGCAGCTTGTCCGGCATTCAACCCTCTCCGTTTTCGTTTTCGGAAAGGAACATGCCCCACGGGGCCCGTTCAGGAAAGCCTGTCGCGAAAATCCTCGTAGGCGAAGCGCCGCACGCATTCGAGCGCGTCGGTTTCGCTGTCCCATAGCCAGATCGATGGCAGGGGCACGCCGTTGAAGGTCGTGGTCTTGACCATCGAGTAATGCGCCTGATCGAGAAAGGCGAAGCGCACGCCGGGTTCGGCCGGCACCGGCAAACGGAAATCGCCGATCACGTCGCCGGCAAGGCACGAAGGCCCGCCCAGGCGCACGGCCTCTCCTTCCCCGCCTTCGTATTCGTCCGTCGGCCGTTCGCCCAGCATGGCGGGTCGGTAAGGCGCTTCCAGCACATCGGGCATGTGGCAGGTGGCGGAAATGTCGGTGATGGCGATCGGCATCCCGTTCCAGTGGGTATCGAGCACGGTGCCCACGAGAATGCCGGCGTCCAGCGCCACGGCCTCGCCCGGTTCGAGATAGATCTCGCACCCGGTATCGGCCTTCACCTGCTGCAGGAACGCCACCAGATCCTCGCGCTGGTAATCGGCGCGGGTGATGTGGTGGCCGCCGCCGAAGTTCAGCCATTCGAGGCGCGGGAAGAACCGCTCGATGCGCGGCTTGAGCGCTTCCCAGGTACGCCGGAGCGGCTCGAAGTCCTGCTCGCACAGCGAATGGAAGTGCAGCCCGGTCACGCCCTCCATGTGCGCGTCGGTCAGTTGGTCGACGGGAAAACCCAGGCGCGAATGCGGTGCGCAAGGATCATAGCGCGGCACTTCGCCTTCGGCATGCAGCGGGTTGATGCGCAAGGCCACGTCGAACCGCTCGCCGCCGGCGCGCGCCGTGGCGATCTCGCCGGCGAAGCGCGCGTGCTGGCCCGGCGAATTGAAGATCACATGGTCGGACAGGCGCAGGATCTCGGGCAGGTCCTCCGCCTTGTAGGCCGCGCAATAGGTCGCGATCTCACCGCTATAGTGCTCGTCGGCCAGCTTGGCTTCCCACAGGCCGGAGGTGCAGACGCCATCGAGGTACTGGCCGACGATGGGCGCGACGCGCCACATCGAGAACGCCTTGAGCGCGGCCAGAACCTTGATCCCCGCCCGGTCGCGCACGTCGGCCAGCACGGCCAGATTGGCACGCAACCGCGCCGCGTCCACGACGAAGGCGGGGCTGTCGACGCGCGACAGGTCAAAATGGGCGAACGCGCCCGGATCGCCGGCTCTGGTTTCCATGGGCAGTCCTTTAGGTCGTAAACTCATAAACAGCAGGATCGAGGCGTCCAAATGGCGAACATATCGGGCCGAAAGGCGCGCGGCTAAGACTGGACGTCTTTGCAAGCGCCTTTCGGTTCGAGATGGAAGCCATTTGGACGTCCCGCAGGGATTTGACCAAAATGGCCCAGCGCGGCGTCGGAGCGGCTTGAAATATCGACATATTCCTGTGCCCCTCCTCCTTACGCCGGGCCATTTTGCTTCAAACCTCGATTCTGCTGTTTATGAGTTTACGACCTAATCGATGCAAAGGCCGGGCTGCGCCTTGCCGTCCCGCACTTCGGCAAAGCAGCCGAACAGCCTGTCGTCGACCTGGCACTTGCCGCTCACGGCCTCGCCCGCGGCGGGCATTCCGCCCTCGGTCGGCAATGCAGCGTCCCTGGCAATCGGCCTTGTCGTGGCAGGCCTTGCCCGCATCGGCATAGCGATGAACGCACAGTTCGGCCCCCATCCGCCCGCGCCGCTCCAGGAAACCGCCGCTCGCCGCGCAGGACGGGCCGGATTGCGCGACGGGTGCGGAAGGCGCCGTCGGCGTCTTGGCCGGCGCGCAGGCCACCAGCGCCTGGCAGGCGACAAGGCTGATCAGCAGGCGGCGCATCAAAATGCCAGCGGTCCTTCGAGTTCCTTCACCTGCCAGGGCAGGCCGTGCTTGTTCAGCATGTCCATGTAGGGATCGGGATCGAACTGTTCCATGTTGAACACGCCTTCACCCTTCCACACGCCCTGCACCATCAGCGCGGCGCCGATCATCGCGGGCACGCCGGTGGTGTAGCTGACCGCCTGGTTGCCGGTTTCGGCATAGGCGTCCTCGTGATCGCAGATGTTGTAGATGTAGAAGGTCTTCTCGCCCGAACCGTCCAGCGCCTCGCCCGTGGCGATGTCGCCGATGTTGGTCTTGCCCTTGGTCGTGGGGCCAAGACTCGAAGGTTCGGGCAGCACCGCCTTCAGGAACTGGAGCGGGATGATCTCCTTGCCTTCGTAGATCACCGGGTCGATCCGCGTCATTCCCACGTTCTGGAGCACGGTGAGATGCGTGATATAGGCATCGCCGAAGGTCATCCAGAAGCGTGCGCGTTCCATCTCGGGGATGAACTTCGCCAGGCTTTCCAGTTCCTCGTGATACATAAGATACATGTTCTTCGGGCCGACCGCCTCGAAATCGAACGTCTGCTTCACCGACATCGCCGGGGTTTCCACCCAGTCGCCATTCTCCCAGTGGCGCGCGGGCGCGGTCACTTCGCGGATGTTGATTTCCGGGTTGAAGTTGGTGGCGAAGTGCTGGCCGTGATCGCCGCCATTGCAATCGAGGATGTCGAGCGTGCGGATGGTCTTGAGCTTGTGCTTCTTGAGCCACATCGCGAACGCGCTGGTCACGCCCGGATCAAAGCCCGAGCCCAGCAGCGCCATCAGCCCGGCGGCCTTGAACTTTTCCTGGTAGGCCCACTGCCACTTGTATTCGAACTTCGCTTCCTCGCGCGGTTCGTAGTTGGCGGTGTCCATGTAGTTGACGCCGGCGGCAAGGCAGGCGTCCATGATCGCGAGATCCTGATACGGCAGTGCAAGGTTGACGACGAGGGCGGGCTTGACCTCCCCGATCAGCGCGGTTGTCGCGGCTACGTCGTCGGCATCGATCTGGTAGGTTGCCAGGTCGCGCCCGGTGCGCTGCTTCACCGAGGCGGCAATCGCATCGCACTTGCTCCTGGTGCGGCTGGCGAGAACTACTTCGCCGAAGATATCCGGGTTCATCGCCATCTTGTGGACCGCGACCGAGCCGACGCCGCCTGCGCCGATGACGAGTACTTTAGCCATGGGTTCTCCAAACATTTTCAACCGCCGCGCGGCACGGCGCGGGACATTCATGGCAAGCGCCTTTAGGGGATAGGAATGACAAACCCAAGTCCTCCTTCTCCTCCAGGCCCCGCTTCCCCGATCCGCCGCCCCACCCGCGATGGCGTGCTGCGCGCGGCCGCGAAGATCGCGGACATCCTGCCGCAGACTCCGGTGCTGCCGCTGGATGTCAACGGTGTGACAATCTGGTGCAAGGTGGAGAGCCTGCAACCCGTCGGCGCGTTCAAGATCCGCGGCGCATGGCACCGGATGAGCGACCTTTCGCCGGAAGAGCGCGCGCGCGGCGTGGTGGCGGTATCGAGCGGCAACCACGCGCAGGGCGTGGCCTGGGCGGCGCGCAGGCTGGGCGTGGCGGCCACGATCGTGATGCCGTCCGACGCGCCGGGGGTGAAGCTGGAAGCGACGCGGGCGCTGGGCGCGCAGATCGTGCTCTACGAACGGATGCGCGAATCGCGCGATGCCATCGCCGCGGATCTCTGTGCGAAGAGCGGCGCGGTGCTGGTCCACGCCTATGGCGATCCCTGGGTAATCGAAGGGCAGGGTTCGGCGGGCATCGAACTGGCGGCGCAGATGGAAGCGCGGGCCGGAGGCGCGCCCACGCGGATCGTCTGCCCCTGCGGCGGCGGCGGACTCACCGCCGGTCTCGCCCTCGCCTGCCCGGATGTCGAAGTGGTGCCGGTGGAGCCGGAAGGGTGGGACGACGTGGCGCGCAGCCTCGCCGCCGGGCACATTCTGCCGCTCGATGCCAACCCGCCGCCAACCGCCTGCGATGCCTTGCAGACGCCAGTGACGTTCCCCGTCAATTTCGAGGTGATGACAACGCGCGGGCTTCACGGCGTGACTGTGAGCGAAGCCGACGTGCGAGCCGCGCAAAGGCTGGCGTTCGCGAAACTGCGGCTGGTGATCGAACCGGGCGGCGCGGCGGCGCTGGCGGCCGTGCTGGCGGGCAAGGTGCCGGCCGACGGGCGCACGGCGGTGCTGCTGTCCGGCGGCAACGTCGATCCGGACTCTTTCCTGCACGTCATCGCGTCGTCCGGCTGAACCGGAGCCTTTGCCACAATACCGCAACGTCCGAAGCCTAATCGCGCGTCATCCGTTGGCGATGTCCGAGGTTTCGCAATGCTGGAGAGAGCGCGCGCTCATCCGATTACCCGTTCGGTGGTCCGCAAAGGTTCGGGAATGGCCAACCGCCTGCTGGATCACACGTTTGCCCTCGCGTTTCGGGGCCTCGTCTACGCCCAGATCTGGGAAGATCCCGAAGTGGACATGGAGGCTCTGCAGATTCGCCCCGACAGCCGCATGGTCGCCATCGCCAGCGGCGGCTGCAACGTGCTGTCCTATCTCGTCGCCGATCCGCAGGCGATCACCGCCGTCGATCTCAACACCGCGCATATCGCGCTGAACCGGCTCAAGCTCGCCTCGGCCCGCCACCTGCCCAGCCATGCGCTGTTCCGGCGCTTCTTCGCCGATGCCGACAGCCGCGCCAACATCGCGGCCTATCGCGAATGGGTGGCCCCGCACCTCGACGATGTCAGCCGTCGCTACTGGGAAGGCCGCGACCTGACCGGACGCCGCCGCATCGGCGGCTTCAGCAAGGGCATCTACAAGCGCGGGCTGCTCGGCAACTTCATCGGCGTGGCGCACCTTCTGGCGAAGCTTTACCGCATCGACCTGTCGGAAATCCTGGCCGCGCCGACGCTGGAGGAACAGCGCCGCGTGTTCGAGGAAAAGCTGGCCCCTGTGTTCGACCACCGCTTCGTGCGCTGGCTTACCGACCAGCCGGCGTCGCTGTTCGGCCTTGGTATTCCCCCGGCGCAGTTCGACGCGCTGGCCGGCGACCAGCCGATGGCGGCGGTGCTGCGCCAGCGGCTGGAAAAGCTGGCCTGCGGCTTCGCCATCAACGACAACTATTTCGCCTGGCAGGCCTTTTCGCGCGGGTACGGCAAGGCGCCGGAATGTCCGTTGCCACCCTACCTGCAGGAAGCGAACTGGCACGCGGTGCGCGCGCGGGCCGAACGCGTGACCGTTCGCCATGCCAACATGACCGAGCACCTGGTGCAGCAGGATGCCGCCTCGCTCGATCGCTACGTGCTGCTCGACGCGCAGGACTGGATGACCGACGGCCAGCTCAACGCGCTGTGGCGCGAGATCACCCGCACCGCCCGCCCCGGCGCGCGCGTGCTGTTCCGCACCGCCGCCGCGCCCAGCCTGCTGCCGGGCCGCGTCGATGACACGGTACTCGCGCGCTGGCACTATCACGACGCCCTGTCGCTCGATCTGACCGCGCGCGATCGCTCGTCGATCTACGGCGGCGTCCACCTCTACGAACTGGCATGAGCACGATACTCACCCGCCCCGCAACGGGGTCGCACGGCGCGCTGATGGATTCGATCTATCGCCGCCAGCGCCACATCTATGACGCGACACGGAAATACTACCTGTTCGGTCGTGATACGCTGATCGACCGGATGGGCTGCGCGCCCGGGCAAAGCATGCTGGAAGTGGGCTGCGGCACCGGCCGCAACCTGGCCCGGATCGGATCGCGCTGGCCCTGGGTGCGGCTGCACGGCTTCGACATATCCGCGCAGATGCTGGAAACGGCCGAAGCCCGGCTGGGCACCGACGCGCGGCTGGCGCTGGGCGATGCGACCGGCTTCGATCCCGCCGCCCTGTTCGGCATCGGCCAGTTCGACCACGTGATGATTTCCTTTGCGCTATCGATGATCCCGGACTGGCGCGCGGCGACCGACCAGGCGGCGCGGGTGCTGGCGCCGGGCGGAAAGCTTCATATCGTCGATTTCGGCGATCTGGGCGGACTGCCCCGCCCCTTGCGCGCCTTGCTCAATGGCTGGCTGTCCCGTTTCCACGTCACGCCCCGGCTCGATCTGCTGCAAGCCGCCGAAACCGTGGCGCAGGCGCGCGGGCTCACGGTGCGCACCAGGCGCGGGCCGCTGGGCTACTACCGCATCGTCACGCTGCGGCGGCCGGACACGGACTGAGCCTCGAATACCAGTTGCATTTGACAATTGATCCCGCTGTCCACAGTCTCCCGGCCTGAAACGGGTGGAGAGGACAACGATGCAACAGGCGATGCTGGCGCCCGCCGCCGTTCTGGTGGCGTGGTCGCTGATCATGCTGGGATGGGCCGCGGCGACGCGCCTGCCGGCCCTGTCACGGATCGGCGGAATGGCCAATGCCAAGCCGGGCGGACGCGGACAGGATCTGGAAGGCGTGCTGCCGCCGCTGGTGAACTGGAAATCGCACAATTACACGCACCTGATGGAGCAGCCCACGCTGTTCTACGCGGTGGTGGCGATCCTCGCGATCGCCGGGGCCGGGCGGATCGATGTGGCGCTGGCCTGGGGCTATGTCGGCCTGCGCGTGGTCCATTCGCTGTGGCAGGCGACGGTCAACCGCGTTCCGGTGCGCTTCACGCTGTTCAGCCTTTCCACGTTCTGCCTGATCGGCCTTGCGATCCGGGCCGTGCTGGCGACGGTTGCCATCTGACACACAAAGTCAAAAGAGGGGGAGAATGCCAATGATCGGAATGACCATCCTGAAACCCGTGGTGCTGCTGGCGGCGTGGACCATGGTAATGTGGCTGTGGATGTACGCCACGCGCATCCCGGCGATGAACGCGGCGAAAATCGACAGCGCCACTCTCACCGGCGGCACCGGCAAGGATCTCGATGCGGTGCTGCCCCCCAAGGTCCAGTGGATCGCCCACAACTACAACCACCTGCACGAAGCACCGACCGTGTTTTACGCGGTGGCGCTGGTCCTGGCGATCACGGGCCATGGCGATGGTCTGAACGCCACGCTGGGCTGGAGCTATGCCGGCCTGCGCGTGGTGCACAGCCTTGTGCAAGCGACGGTCAACCGCGTGTTGGTGCGTTTCGCGCTGTTCGCGCTGTCGACGTTCGTGCTCATGGCGCTGGTCGTCCACGCCGCGCTGGCGGTGTTCTGACGCGTCAGTCCTTAAGGAACAGGCTGGCCAGTTCGACATGGGTCGACCAGCGGAACTGCCCCACCGGGCGCAGTTCGGCCAGCCTGTATCCTCCGGCGATCAGCGTGGCCGCGTCGCGCGCCCAGCTTGCCGGGTTGCAACTGACATAGACCACGCGCGGCACGCGGCTTTCCGCGATCTGCGCCACCTGTTCGCGCGCGCCGGCGCGCGGCGGATCGAGCAGCACCGCGCCGAAGCGATCGAGTTCCTCGGCACGCAGCGGGTTGCGGAACAGATCGCGGTGCAGCGCGTGGACCGGCCGCCCGTTCATCCGCGCGGCGGACTGGCAGGCCAGGTGCGCATCGCGCGCGGCTTCGGCGGCCAGCACCTTGGTCCCCGGCCCGGCAAGGGCGAAAGCGAAGGTGCCTAGCCCCGCGAAGAGATCGGCAACGGTCGGCGCATCGACCAGCCAGGCGCGCGCGGCGGACGCCAGCGCGCCTTCCCCGTCCTGCGTCGCCTGAAGGAAGCCGCCCGGTGGCAGCGCGACCGGGGTTCCGCCCAGCGTGACCGTGACCGGCTCCGGCTCCCACACCGTTTCCGCGCCATAGCCGGAATCGAGCGTGAGACGCGCAAGGCCATTATCGCGCGCGAAATCCAGCAGCGCCTCCGTCTGGCGCAGACCTTCAGCGACAAGGCCCTGCAACCCCATCGAAACGCCCTGATCGGCGAGCGCCAGTTCGATGTCGACCGCCAGCTTGCGATCGTTCCAGCCTTCCAGCAGGTTGCGCAACGGCGCCACCAGCGCGAACAGTTGCGATGCCAGCACCGCGCATTCGCGCATGTCCACGATCCGGTGCGATCCCTGTTCGCGGAAACCCAGCACCACGCGCCGGCCGATGGCCTGCGCGTGCAGCGTCGCGCGGCGGCGCGTGTGCGGCGGGGAGAGGTGCGCGGGCAGGACTACTTCGGGCTCGAGCCCCTGCCCTCGCGCCGCGCCGGCCACGCGGTCCTGCACGTAGTCCACCAGTGCCTTTTCGGAGAGGTGCTGCAACTGGCAGCCACCGCACGCGGGAAAGTGGCGGCAGGCCGGATCGACATGCTCCGGTCCCCTCGTCAGCGTGCCATCGCTTTCCAGCACGTCCCCCGGCGCGGCCAACGCCACATAGCGTCCGTCGGCGGTGGCGCCTTCGCCTTTCGCGGCGACGCGCACGATCAAGGCCGGGCCGGTCATACGATCGCCGCCCGTACCGCCGGCCGCGTCGCGCGAGCCAGATCGAGCGCGGTAAAGGCGGGGCCGGCACGCCGCGCCGCCTCGCCGTGCAGCCACAGCCCTTCCCGCGCCGCGCGCGCGGCATCCCCGTGCATCGCCAGCCGGCTCGCGATCATCCCGGCGAGCACGTCACCCGATCCGGCCACCGCCAGCCAGCTCGGCGCGCGGGGGGCGAGCGTGAACGAGCCATCGGGGGCCGCAATCAGGCTGTCCGGTCCCTTGAGCAAAATCACCGCGCCGCTCGCGCGCGCCAGCGCCCCGGCGCGGTCCCGCCGAAGGGCGGCGCCCGATAAGCCAAAGGCCCGTTCCAGCGCGGCCATCTCGCCCTCGTGCGGCGTCAGCACGCAAGGCGCGCGCAAGGGCAGGTCCGGCCCCAGCAGCATCAGCGCATCGGCATCGATCACCATGGGCAGACCGCATGATACCACCGCGCCCAAACGCGCGCGGGCGGTCTGTCCCCGGCCCAGCCCCGGCCCGATCAGCAGCGCCGCGATGCGTTCATCGGCGATGCCCGTGGCAACGTCTTCCACGCAGACCAGTTCGGGCGGCACGCCATCCGGCCGCCAATCGGCCAGCAGGCGGACATAGCCCGCGCCCGCCCGCAGCGCTGCTTCGGCTGACAGGAGCGGCGCGCCAGGCATCTCGCCCGCGACAATCGCGAGCAATCCGCGCCGGTACTTGTGGGAATCGGCAGGCGGCGCGTGGAGCACCGGTTTGTCCAGCACCGTCGCCGCGCCCGGCACCGCCGCCACGCCGATATCGATCAGCCGCAGATGCCCCATCGCCGCCGTCGCCGGCATCGTGAAGTGCGCGTGCTTCCAGGCGCCCAGCGCCACGGTCAGGTCCCAGTCCGGCAGCCCCTCGTTTAGCGGCCGGCCACTGTCGCTCTCGACCCCGCTGGGCAGATCGACCGTGATTCTGAAATGATGCGCCGCCGCCAGACGGCGCAGCAGCGCAAGAAGATCGTCGGGCAGCGCGCGCGTCAGCCCGCTGCCGAACAGGCAATCGACAAATACCTCGCCATGCCCGGCCGCGTCCGGCCCAAGCACCGTGCCGGTAAACAGACCACGCGCGTTGCGTGCGGCGCCCGTGCCGGGATCGCGCGCGGCGATCACGGTGACGGGTGTGCCATGCTCCTGCAAATGGCGCGCGATGACATAGCCGTCGCCACCGTTGTTGCCGGGGCCGCACAGCACTGTCACCGGGCGGCCCGCCGCGATCCGGCGGACATATTCGCCCGCCCCGCGCCCGGCCACTTCCATCAGCGCTTCCACGCTGGTGCCGGCGGCGATCAGCGCTTCCTCGGCCGCGCGCATCTGCGCGACAGTCAGTACCTGCCGCAGGACGGGCTCACGGTTTTGCGGCATGATCGCCTCCCTTCAACCCGGCCCGTTCCACCGCGTCCGTTCAACCGCGCGAGGCGGGCTTGAGCTGCGAAATGTCGCGCACCGCGCCCTTGGCGGCGCTGGTGGTCATCGCGGCGTAGGCCTGCAGCGCCACCGAAACCTTGCGCGCGCGCGGCTTCAGCGGCTTCCACGCGGCATCGCCCGTCGCTTCCATCTCCGCGCGCCGCGCCGCCAGTTCCGCGTCCGACACCGCCAGGCTGATGGTGCGCGCGGGGATGTCGATGTCGATGCGATCACCATTGCGAACCAGCCCGATCGCGCCGCCTTCCGCCGCTTCGGGCGAGACGTGGCCGATCGACAGGCCCGACGTGCCGCCGGAAAAGCGCCCGTCGGTGATCAGCGCGCAGGCTTTGCCCAGCCCCTTCGACTTGATGTAGCTGGTGGGGTAGAGCATTTCCTGCATGCCCGGCCCGCCCTTCGGCCCTTCGTAGCGAATCACCACGACATCGCCGGCCTTGACCTGTCCGGTCAGGATGCCGGTCACGGCCGCTTCCTGGCTTTCGAACACGACCGCAGGGCCGGAGAACCGGAGGATCGATTCATCGACCCCGGCAGTCTTCACGATGCAGCCGTCGAGCGCGATATTGCCGGTCAGCACCGCCAGCCCGCCATCCTTGCTGAAGGCGTGTTCGGCGGAGCGGATGACTCCATTTTCCCGGTCGAGATCGAGCGAATCCCAGCGGCGGTTCTGGCTGAACGCGGTCTGCGTGGGCACTCCGCCGGGTGCGGCCTTGTAGAATTCCTGCACCGAAGGCGCGTTGGTGCGCGCGATGTCCCACTGGTTGAGCGCATCGCCCAGCGTGCGGCTGTGGACGGTCGGCACGTTGGTGCGCAGCAGTCCGGCCCGGTCAAGTTCGCCCAGGATCGCGAAGATGCCACCGGCGCGGTGGACGTCCTCCATGTGGACATCGGCCTTTGCTGGCGCGACCTTCGACAGACATGGCACGCTGCGCGAGAGGCGATCGATGTCCGTCATGGTGAAATCGACGCCCGCTTCCTGCGCGGCGGCCAGCAGGTGCAGCACGGTGTTGGTCGAACCGCCCATCGCGATGTCGAGGCTCATCGCGTTCTCGAACGCGGCGAAGCTGGCGATCGCCCGCGGCAGCGCGGTCTCGTCCTCGTCCTCGTAGTACCGCTTGCACAGATCCACCACCAGGCGGCCGGCTTCGCGGAACAGACGCTCGCGATCGGCGTGGGTCGCCAGCGTGGACCCGTTGCCCGGCAGCGACAGGCCCAGCGCCTCGGTCAGGCAGTTCATCGAATTGGCGGTGAACATGCCCGAGCACGAACCGCAGGTGGGGCAGGCGGACCGTTCGATCGTCTGCACTTCCTCGTCGGTGTAGGATTCATCGGCGGCGGCGACCATGGCGTCGATCAGGTCCAGCGCGTGTTCCTTGCCGCGCAGCACCACCTTGCCCGCTTCCATCGGCCCGCCCGAAACGAACACGACCGGAATGTTGATCCGCATCGCCGCCATCAACATGCCCGGCGTGATCTTGTCGCAGTTGGAAATGCAGACCATCGCGTCGGCGCAATGGGCGTTGACCATGTATTCCACGCTGTCGGCGATCAGATCGCGGCTGGGCAGCGAATAGAGCATGCCGTCGTGCCCCATGGCGATGCCGTCATCCACCGCGATCGTGTTGAATTCCTTGGCGACGCCGCCCGCCGCCTCGATCTCGCGGGCGACGAGCTGGCCCAGATCCTTGAGATGGACGTGGCCCGGCACAAACTGGGTAAAGCTGTTAACCACCGCGATGATCGGCTTGCCGAAATCGCTGTCCTTCATGCCCGTCGCGCGCCACAGCCCCCGGGCCCCCGCCATGTTGCGACCATGGGTGGACGTGCGCGAACGATAGGCTGGCATGGGTAAGAACTCCGGAAACTGACTCGAAAATCACAGGCTCAAACCCGCCCCCTACTCCAGGCGGCAGGGTCAGTCGAAGGATAATTTCCCCGGTCCGCCGCCACGGCAAGGCCCGGAATCCCTAGCTGATTTCAAGCGCAACCTGATTGGCGACGCGCGCCAGCAGTTCCGCCCAGCGCGCCTGCCCCTCCGCCGTGCCAATCTGATCCTGCCGCACTTCCACACCCAGGTAGGGCCTGCCTTCCGCCTCGGCATGGCGGTTCATCGTGGCGTTGAGCAGGCGGCCGGAATAAGGTTCCTGATCGCCCACGATCAGCCCCTCGGCCTCCAGCAGCGGAATCGCGATGCGCGCGGCACGGTCGTCCTCGTTGTAGAGCACGCCGATCTGCCACGGGCGCGGTTCGTCGCTGGTGGCCAGGCGCGGGGTGAAGCTGTGCAGCGACAGGATCAGCGCCGCGGGCGCGGCATCGAGCGCGTCGGCCAGCGCCGCGTGATAGGGCCGGAAGAAGCGCGCCAGCCGCGCCTCGTGCCCCGCGTGGTCCAGCGCGTTGCCGGGAATGGCGTGCCCGTCGCTGGCGATGGGGATGACGGCGGGCGCGTGTTCGTCGCGGTTGAAATCGCACACCAACCGGCTGACGTTGCCAAGGAACGCGGCGATGCCGGGGTGCTCCATCATGCGTTCGGCAATCCCGGCGACGCCGATGTCCACCGCGATGTGCTGGTCGAGCAGCGCAGGATCGATGCCGAGATCGATGTCATCGGGCACGCGGTTGGAGGCGTGGTCCGATACCACCATGATGCCGCCGAAACGCGGCGTGCCGATAAGACGGAAGGCGTCGGTCATCGCAAGGCTCCCGCCAAGGTCCACCAACCGGGGCGGCTGGCTGCAATCGATCGCGCGGCCGCATCGCGCGCATTGCTGGTTTCGAACAGCGCAAAACAGGTCGCGCCCGAGCCGGACATGCGGGCAAGACGCGGGCCAGTAGCCTGAAGTGCGGCCAGCACGTCGGCAATCTGCGGGTGCAACGCCACGGCCGGCATTTCCAGATCGTTGCGCGCATCAGCCCAGTTGGCGACGTCCAGAGCGCCCCGGTCGATGCCGTCCCACGCGAAGAAGACCGGGCCGGTGGGGCAGGCAACGCGCGGATTGACCAGCAGCAAGGGCAATCCTGCCAGCGCGCTACCGTCGATGGGCGTCAGTTTCTCACCCACGCCTTCGCCATGCACGGTTTGCGAGGCGACACAGGCGGGCACATCGGCGCCGAGGTCTGCCGCGACATCGGAAGGGCGCACATGGTCCGGCCCCAGCCGCCACATCCGCGCGAGCAGGCGCAGGGCTGCCGCCGCGTCTGCCGATCCACCGCCGATTCCGGCGGCGATGGGCAAGCGCTTGTCCAGCGTGAATGCCGCGCCGCCGCGGATGCCGTTGCGGTCGGCAAGCATCCGTGCGGCGCGCAGGACGAGGTTGTCGTCGCCGTTTGACAGGCCATGGGCGAACGGACCGGTGATCGTGAGGGAGAAAGCGTCGGCCGGTTCGGCGGTCAGTTCGTCGCCCGCGTCCACGAAGGCGAACAGCGTCTCCAGTTCGTGATAACCATCCGCCCGGCGCCGCCGCACGTGGAGCGCGAGGTTAAGCTTGGCATAGGCGGTTTCACGCATCGTCATTCCTCCCCATCAGGGGGAGGGGGACCAGCCGCAGGATGGTGGAGGGGCACCCGCGCTTTCGCGGCAAGCCTTGCCGAGCGCTCTTCACAAACAACGACAATCCGCGTCACCACAAGATTCAGATCTTCCAGCACCACTCTGGCAGGTACTCTGAGCGTCGCGATACCCTGCGATCGTAAAAAATGCGAGCGCACAGCATCATGATCGATCCGACCGGCCGCATCGTGAACCACGCCATCGATTTCGATCGCAAGGCTCAAGCGCGCACAGTAGAAATCCAGGATATAACTTCCAGCCGGATGCTGGCGGCGAAACTTGAAGCCCCCTGGCCGACGGCGCAAGGCTCGCCACAGGATAACCTCGGGCAGAGTCATCTCGCTGCGCAGTTTCCGCGCGAGTTTGACTGTCCGCCCGGGTCCGGTGATCATGCCCGTGCCCCTCCACCATCCTGCGGATGGTCCCCCTCCCCGCAACGGGGAGGAGTTTCCGCCTCACATGTTCGGGTAGTTCGGCCCGCCGCCGCCTTCGGGCGTCACCCAGTCGATATTCTGGGTCACGTCCTTGATGTCGCAGGTCTTGCAGTGGACACAGTTCTGCGCGTTGATCTGCAGGCGCGGCTCGCCTTCCTCCACGCCGACGAACTCATAGACCCCCGCCGGGCAATAGCGCTGCTCCGGCCCGGCGTAGAGCGGCAGATTGATCCGCGTCGGCACCGTCGGGTCCTTGAGCACGAGGTGGCACGGCTGGTCCTCCTCGTGGTTGGTGTAGGAGAACGAAACCGAGGTCAGACGGTCGAAGCTGATCACGCCATCGGGCTTGGGATAGGCGATCGGCTTGAACAGATCGGCACGCTGCGTCGCTTCGGCATCCTTGTGGTGCTTGAGCGGCTTCCACAGGCCGAAGCCGGCAATCGTGCGCAGCCACATGTCCGTGCCCGCCAGCACGGTGCCGAGTTCGCCGCCGAACTTGGCGATCAGCGGCTGGGCGTTCTGCACCTTCTTCAGTTCGGTGGCGATCCAGCTTTCGCGCACGGCCGCATCGTATTCGGTCATCGCGTCCTTCTCGCGCCCGGCCGCGATCGCGGCGGCCGCCGCCTCGGCCGCGAGCATCCCGCTCTTCATCGCGGTGTGGCTACCCTTGATGCGCGGCACGTTGACGAAGCCGGCCGAGCAGCCGATCAACGCGCCGCCGGGGAACGCCAGTTCGGGCACGGACTGCCAGCCGCCTTCGTTGATCGCGCGCGCGCCATAGGACACGCGGCGGCCGCCTTCCAGGATCTTGCGGATTTCCGGGTGCTGCTTCCAGCGCTGGAATTCCTCGAACGGATAGACATAGGGATTGGCGTAATCAAGCGCGGTGACGAAGCCGAGCGCGACCTGGTTGTTCGCCTGGTGGTAGAGGAACCCGCCGCCCCAGGTGTTGCTTTCCGAAAGCGGCCAGCCCTGCGTGTGCAGCACGCGGCCCGGAACGTGCTTTTCGGGATCGATGTCCCACAGTTCCTTGATGCCGATGCCGTAGACCTGCGGCTGGCAGTTCCGTTCCAGATCGAAATGCTGCTTCAGCCGCTTGGTCAGGTGCCCGCGCGCGCCTTCGGCAAAGAAGGTGTACTTGGCGTGCAGTTCCATGCCGGGCTGGTAATCGGCCTTCTTCTCGCCATCGCGGCCCACGCCCATGTCGCCGGTGGCCACGCCCATGACCGCGCCATTCTCGTCGAACAGCACTTCGGCCGCAGGGAAACCGGGGAAGATTTCGACGCCCAGTTCCATAGCCTGTTCGGCCAGCCAGCGGCACAGGTTGCCCAGGCTGCCGGTATAGTTGCCGTGGTTCGACATGAACGGCGGCATCGGCCAGTGCGGGATCGCCATCTTGCCGGTGCGGGTCAGCACCCAGTGCCAGTTGTCGGTAACGGGCACTTCCGCCATCGGGCAGCCCTGATCGCGCCATTCGGGCAGCAGTTCGTTCAGCGCCTTCGGATCGACCACCGCGCCCGAAAGGATATGCGCGCCGATCTCCGACCCCTTTTCCAGGAGGCAGACAGACAGTTCGGGATTGATCTGCTTCAGGCGGATGGATGCCGCCAGCCCGGCCGGGCCACCGCCGACGATGACGACGTCATAAGGCATCGATTCCCGTTCGCTCATTCCCCTGCTCCGTGTTCTTAATTGCGCGCTGAACGTGTTAGGCCGTAAACTCATACACGGCAGGACCGAGGCGCCCAAATGGCGAACATGTCGGGCCGAAAGGCGCGCCGCGAAGGCTGGCTGCCTTTGCCAGCGCCTTTCGGTTCGAGATGGAAGCCATTTGAACGTCCCTGCGGGATTTGACCAAAATGGCCCGCTGCGGCGTCGAGACGGCTTGAAATATCGACATATTCCTGCGCCCTCTCTCCTTGCAACAGGCCATTTTGCTTCAAACCTCGGTCCTGCCGTGTATGAGTTTACGGCCTAGTGCCTTGAAAGCTGCCTTGTGCAAGGTCAAGACCGCAAGCACTGTCCCATGGAATAATGCAGAGACCTGATGGCGGAAAGCATCGCGGATATTCGTGCTCGGGCGCCAGCGCTCGTTGCCGCCGCCTTCGAATGGTGGCGCGACGCTGGTGTGGATTGCGCCTTTGTCGATGACCCGCAGGACTGGCTCGCCGAAGCCCACGCCCGCGCTCAAACGGAAAAGGGAGACGCTCGACCGGCACCGGCCCGGAGAGCGCCCGAAACGCCGGCTGTGGTCGAAATTCCGCGCGTGGGCGGCCCGCGCGATCAGTGGCCGGCCACGCTGGCGGAGTTCCCGTCGTGGTGGCTTTCGGAACCGTCGCTGGCTCCCGGCGGCCTGCCGCGCGTGCCCCCCGCCGGCCCCGCGCAGGCTGATCTGATGGTGCTGGTGGCGATGCCCGAAGAGGACGATAGCGAGGCTCTGCTGTCCGGTCGCTCGGGCAAGCTGCTCGACGCCATGCTGGCGGCGATGGGCCTTTCCCGGGCACAGGTCTACATCGCGGCCGCGCTGCCGGCACGAATCGCCGCGCCGGACTGGGCGCGGCTGGCGGAAACGGGAATGGGCGCCATTCTGGCGCACCATGTCGCCCTGGCAGCGCCGCGCCGGATGCTTGTCTTCGGCCGATCCGGCATTTCAACGCTGATGGGCAACGATTCACCGAATAATGCTGCGAATTTGGACTCGTTTAACCATGACGGAGGCAGGGTTCCGGCGGCTTCGGCCCATGACCTTGAGGCAATGCTGGCGCGGCCGGCGCTCAAGGCGGGCATTTGGAGCCGCTGGCTTGAATGGACGACGGACGGGGACTGAACCTTGGTGATCAACAGGCGCCTCACCCGCGCAGCCCTTCTGGGATTGGCGGCGGTGGCCGGCTCGATGGCGGGCACGGCTCCCGCGCACGCCAACAGTGCGGCGGTCGACTACTTCCGCAGCCGCGCGGATCGTACTGCCGTTCCCTCGCTGCTGAGCCAGGACGACCGCCAGTATTATCGTGACCTGTTCGGCGCGATCGAGCGCGAGGATTGGGCGTCGGTCCAGTCGATGTTCGTCAAGCGCGCCGATGGTCCGCTCCATGCCGTCGCCCGCGCGCAATTTTATCTCGCCGCCTCGTCGCCGCGCATCGAACTCGATTCGCTGAACCAGCTTCTGGCGCAGGCGCCGGAACTGCCATGGGCCGAACAGATCGGCCGACTGGCGATCAAGCGGGGCGCCACCGCTCTGCCGGTGCCGCTGCCCAGCACGCAGCAGCTTTTCGCGATGCCTTCGGTATCCAAGCGCATCCGCCCCCGCTCGATCGCCGATGGAACGATGCCGGATTCGGTCGCCAGCGCGATCCAGCTCCGGATCAAGAACGACGATCCGATGGGCGCCAAAGTGCTGCTCGACGGCATCGACGCCTCGCTATCGTCCGACGCGCGCGCCGAATGGCGCCAGAAGGTCGGCTGGGCGTTCTACATCGAAAATCAGGATGCCGACGCCCGCGCCGTTTCGCTGAGCGCGGTTGAAGGCTCCGGCCCGTGGATCGCCGAGGCGCTGTGGACCGCCGGCCTTGCAAGCTGGCGCATGGACGATTGCCTTGCCGCCGCCGATAGCTTCGAAAAAGCCGCCGGGCAGGCCCAGAACCAGGAGCTCTCCTCGGCCGCGCACTACTGGGCCAGCCGCGCGTGGCTGCGCTGCCGCAAGCCCGAAAAGGTGACCGCGGCGTTGCGCGCCGCCGCCCGCAGCCGGGACACGCTCTATGGCATGATGGCCGCCGAAGCGCTGGGGATGCGCGAAGGCCAGCTCGCCACCACGCCCGATTTCAGCAACGACGACTGGCAGAAGCTGCGCGCGGTCAACAACGTGCGCCTGGCCGTGCAGCTTGCCGAGATCGGCCGCGATGGCCTGGCCGACGAAGTGCTGCGCTATCAGGCGCGGATCGGCGATCCCGGCCTCTATGCCCCGCTTTCGCGCCTTGCCCGCGATCTGGGCTTGCCGTCCACCCAGTTGTGGATGGCCTACAACGCCCCGGCCGGTGCCCGGGCCGACGAAGCCGCGCGCTTCCCCGCGCCGAAGTGGGCGCCGGCGAACGGCTGGAAGGTCGATCCGGCGCTGGTCTTTGCCCATTCGCTGCAGGAATCGAACTTCCGCACCGCCGTCACCAGCCCGGCCGGCGCGCGCGGGCTGATGCAGGTGATGCCCGGCACCGCGCGCGACATGGCGCGCAACGATCCGGCGATGGCGGGCCGCGACCGCCAGCTCGACCAGCCCGACGTCAATCTTGCCTTCGGCCAGACCTACCTCACCCAGCTGCGCGATTCCGGCGCGACGGGCGGGCTCCTGCCCAAGGTCATGGCCGCGTACAACGCTGGCCCGCTGCCGATCGCGCGCTGGAACACCGAGATCCACGATGGCGGCGATCCGCTGCTGTGGATGGAATCGATCCCCTATTGGGAAACGCGCGGCTACGTCGCCATCGTGATGCGCAACTACTGGATGTACGAACGGCAGGCGGGTGGTCCCTCCGACAGCCGGATCGGGCTGGTGCAAGGCCTTTGGCCCAAGTTCCCCGGCCTTTCGGGCGCGGAGAACGTGCGGGTCGCCTACAATGGCCATTGATCCTTCGCGGACGTTCAAGCCGATCAACATCGCCCTGCTCACCGTGTCCGACACGCGCGGACCGGAAGACGATACCTCCGGCGACATCCTTGCCGGGCGCATTGCCGGCGCCGGTCACACCCTGGCCGCCCGCGCCATCGAGAAGGACGACGCCGCCCGCATCGCCGACCGGCTGAACCTGTGGATCGATGATTGCGCGATAGACGCGGTGGTCATCACCGGCGGCACAGGTCTGACCGGTCGCGACGTGACGCCCGAAGCGCTCGACCGCGTGAAGACGCGCGACATTCCAGGCTTCGGCGAGCTGTTCCGCTGGATCAGCTACAACACCATCGGCACCAGCACGATCCAGTCCCGCGCCTGTGCAGTGGTGGCGCGCGGGACGTACATCTTCGCCCTGCCCGGCTCCAACGGCGCGGTGAAGGACGGCTGGGACGGCATCCTGGCGGAACAGCTCGACAGCCGGAACCGCCCCTGCAACTTCGTGGAACTGATGCCGCGCCTGCTGGAAGTCTGAGCGCCTGGATCACAGCCCGCGCCAGCGGTTGCAATTGTTCTCTTTATGTTCTAATTTGCAGGAATGGCCCGTTCCGTTCCCATCCACGGCCGAGGCGCGCAATCGGGCGCCGTGCCGACGCGCTTTGGGCTAGCCACGCGCGAGGAGGATGGGGACTGGCTTGACGCGCGCGAAGGCATAGACGGCGCGCCGGGCAAGCTACGCACCACGGTGATCGACCTCCATCCCAAATCGATCGTCACGTTCAACGCATCGCCCGATATCGCCTTCGACCGCTCGCTCAATGCCTATGCCGGGTGCGACCATCCCGCTAACAGTTATGTAACGGGGCAGCCCTTTTCAAAACTCGATTTCAATCCAATAATACTCGAAGGGGGCAGGTAGAAAAATGAGCGATCAAAGTCCTTGGCTTGCTGTAGCGATTGCCATCGTTGGCACGGTTGGAACCGTAGCGGCGGGCGCGATTGGCTACCAATCGGGTTCAAAGGCGGTGGACAAAGACTATGTTCAAATGGCCATTACCAGCTTGGGCAGCAAAGATACCAGCCCAGAGCTAAGGCAGTGGTCAGTTCAGATACTAAACAAACTCGCTCCAGTGCCGCTCAGTCAGAAACTACAAGAGCAGTTGGTGACGACCCGTTATATCACTGCCACCATTCCCATCCCTAAAGTCGCAGAGCCGTGTCCTGACCTCATTAAACAGGATCAAGGGACGAAAATCGATAACACTGATATCGAAGCCCACAATCGGTTGTTCGAGAAATTCGTTCGAAATTACGAAGAATGCCGCATAAAACACGATCTCCTAGCGAAATATATCCGTGATCTGAATTCCGTCAGAACCGATACCAAACCCTCCACAGCTAAATGATTTATATATATAAATAACCTGACGCATGAGTGTGAAGTTCAGAGGGAACAGGCGGCGCTCAGCCGCAGGCAGGTGAAGAAGCCTGAGTGTGATTAATCACACTATATGGGATGCGAAGCCCATTACACTCACAAACCGGCTTGGGCTGATTCTCCCCTGACGTCCACGGCTGTATGTATTGTTCTGGATCGAGCAACGTCCCGCTAAATGGCTTGCCACTTTGTTCTCTTTATGTTCTATTCACAGAATGCGTAAGGAACGAGGAAGAGGCGCAACAAACAATCGGCTCAGCTGCCGATTTAATATGCTCCATCAAGAAGTTGATGGAGACTGGCTCGACGACAGAGAGTTGGTGGATGGTGAAATCCCGCGATTGAAGACAACCGTAACCGTCCTCCATCCACGCACAATCATCACGCGAAACAATTCGCCAGACATCCCGTTTACCCAGTCTATTAACCCTTTTTCGGGTTGCGAACACGGCTGCATCTATTGCTATGCGCGGCCGACCCACGCCTATCACGATCTGTCCCCCGGCCTCGATTTCGAGACCAGGCTGTTCGCCAAGCCGCAGGCGGCCGAGCTTCTGCGCAGGACATTCGCCAAGCGGGGATACCGCCCCCGGCCGCTGGCCATGGGTACCAATACCGATCCCTACCAGCCGATCGAGGCGCGCTACCGCATCACGCGGCAGGTGCTGGAAACCTGCCTGGAAGCGCGCCATCCGGTGACGATCACCACCAAGTCGGCCCGTGTGCTGGACGATCTGGATCTTCTGGCCGAACTGGCGCGCCACCGGCTGACCGCCGTGAGCATTTCGGTGACAAGCCTCGATCCGCACCTGTCGCGCCTGCTGGAACCGCGTGCCTCCGCCCCGGCCAAGCGGCTGGCCGCGCTGGGCAGGCTGGTGGAAGCGGGCGTGCCGGCGCATGTTTCGGTCGCGCCGGTCATCCCTTCGATCACCGACGAATTCCTGGAGGGCATTCTCGAACGCGCCGGCGCTCTGGGCGTGCGATCGGCCAGCTGGATCATGCTGCGCCTGCCGCACGAAGTGGCGCCGCTGTTTCGCGAATGGCTGTCCGTTCACTTCCCCGATCGCGCGGGCAAGGTCATGGGCATCGTGCAGGACGTGCGCGACGGGCGGGACAACGATCCCGGCTTCTTCACCCGGATGAAACCGCAAGGCGTATGGGCCGATCTGATCCGCACCCGCTTCCGCGTGGGCTGTAAACGCGCGGGGATAGGCCGCGTGGATATCGATCTCGATTGCTCGGCGTTCCGCCCGCCCAGCGCGGATGGGCAGCTCAGCCTTCTTTAGAGCCCCGTTCAACCGGTTTGTAGCACCGTTCGCCGGTGAGCGGATCGTACCAGACCTCGATGATCGCGCCCGTCTCGTGATCGATCTCGCGCTCGCCGGTGCGCTGCCACTGGCCGTGCGAGGAGCCCTTGCGCCCGCGATACCCGGCGTCGAACACGGTGCCGATTACGATCAGCGCGGCAAACACGAAAAGCCCGGCCCCGCCCCCGCTGCTTCCTTCGAGGGCCACGCCGCCGCATACCATCGCGACCGCCACCACCAACGCGGCGATCCGGCCGTTGCGGGTCATTGCGGCTTGAGCCTGACCGCCGTGCCATAGGCGACCACTTCGTTCATCGTCTGGCCGATCGATCCGGAATCGAAGCGCATCATCACCACGGCATCGGCCCCCATCAGCCGCGCATTCATCACCAGCCGGTCGATCGCATGCCGCCGGGTGTCCTCCACCAGCGCCGAATATTCCTTTATCTCGCCACCCACGATCGAGCGCAACCCGGCCATGATGTTGCCGCCCAGCCCCCGGCTGCGCACGACCACGCCGAACACCTGGCCCAACGCTTCCTGCACTTCGCGCCCGGCTATATTCTCCGTCGTGGTCACGATCATGCGCCTATCATCCTGCTGGCGAAAACCGCACCAGGCGGCTGTCCCGCACCGCCGCCTGACGATGGACGACGACCGGCTTGTAGTCAGGGTCCGTCACCATGGCGAGGAACGCCGCGGCATCGGGATAGCCCATGACGAACGTGGCATCCCACGGCCATTCCTCGGGCCCGGTGACGACGCACTCGAAATCGCCTTCCCAGACCATGCTCGCCCCCACCTTGGCGAGCACCGGCGCGATCGTGCGGTGGTATTCGGCATAGGCCTGCGCACCGGTCCAGCCCTTGTCCGCCAGCGGATGCCCTTCGGGATAGCTCGCCTTGTCCTTGAACCGGACAAGGTTCAGCATCCGGATCGGCGTGTCGCGCGGCAGCGCCTTGAAGCGATCGAAGTTGGCGCGGTCCGGATCGATGTAGTCCATGGCTCAGGCGGCCCACTGGAAATCGCGGAACTGGTCGCGCAGGTCCTTCTTGCTGATCTTGCCGGTGCCGGTGTGCGGTATTTCGTCGACGAACACGATGTCGTCGGGCACCCACCACTTGGCAACCTTGGTGGCCAGGAACGCGCGCAATTCGTCGGAGCCGACATCGACGCCAGGCTTGCGCACCACGACCAGCAGCGGCCGTTCGTCCCACTTGGGATGGAACACGCCGATCGCGGCGGCTTCGGCCACGGCGGGATGGCCCACGGCGGCGTTTTCCAGCTCGACCGAACTGATCCATTCGCCGCCCGACTTGATGACATCCTTGGTCCGGTCGGTCAGTTGCAGCGTGCCGTTGGGGTGGATCACCGCGACATCGCCGGTATCGAACCACTGGCCGGCGTCGACGGCTTCCTTTTCGCCCTTGAAGTAGCGCTTGACCACCCATGGACCGCGCACCTGCAGGGCTCCGGCGGTCTTGCCGTCACGCGGCAGGACGATATCGGGATCGCCCAGATCGACGCAGCGCATCTCGACGCCGAACGGCACCCGGCCCTGCATCGCCTTGATGCCGATCTGTTCGGCGAAGCTCAGGTCGTCCCAGTTCCAGGTTTCGGTGCCGGTGGTGCCGATGGGCGAGGTTTCGGTCATCCCCCAGGCGTGCGCCACGCGGATGCCTTCCCCCATGAAGCGTTCGATCATCGAGGACGGCATGGCCGAACCACCGCAGACGACCTGCTTGAGGCTGGGCGGCATGCCCATGCCGGACCTGTCTATTTCCTGGAGGAAGGCCAGCCACACCGTCGGCACGCCGGCCGATGCCGTCACCTTCTCGCGCCGGAACAGGTCGCACAGCACGGCCGCATCGTTCACCGCCGAATAGACGAACTTTGCCCCGGCCGCCGCCCCCGCCCAGGGCAGGCCCCAGCTTGCCGCATGGAACATCGGCACGATCGGCATCATCACAGTGCGCGCATCCATGCCGAACACCGCCGGCTGGAGCGAGGAGATCGCGTGCAGCATGGTCGAACGGTGCGTGTAGAGCACGCCCTTGGGATTGCCGGTGGTGCCGCTGGTGTAGCACAGCATGCACGGATCGTTTTCGTCACCGTCCGCCCAGGTGGCATGGCCGTTCTCGGCGCCGATCCAGTCCTCGAAATGGATCGCCGGCTCGTCGGAATCGAAGCAGACGTAGCGTTCGATCGTCGGCCAGCGCGGCCTCATCCGCTCCACGATCGGCGCGAACGCCTTGTCGAACAGCAAAACGCGGTCTTCCGCGTGGGCCACGATATATTCCAGCTGGTCGTCGAACAGGCGCGGGTTGATCGTGTGCAGGATGCCGCCGGCACCCACCGCGCCATACCAGGTGATCAGGTGCCGGTGATGGTTCATCGCCAGCGTGGCGATGCGATCGCCGGGCTGGATGCCGATGCGCTGCAGCGCCTGCGTCATTTTCAGCGCGTCGCGGCGGATGCCCGCCCAACTGGTGCGGCTTTCCGTGCCATCGGCCCAGTGGCTGATGAGTTCGCGCGCACCATGTTCGCGGGCCGCATGGTCGAGCAGATGGGTGACGCGCAGCTTCCAATCCTGCATGGCTCCAAGCTGCATCGTTTTCCTCTCCGGTTGTGCTATTCCACCAGCCGCAAGTGCCGTTCCGCGCGCGCGGTCAGCGCCACATTGGCAAGCCCCTCGATGGGAATCAACCGTTCGATTAATTCGCTGTCGAGCCGGAAATCGCCGCCCAGCCGGATCAGGGGCTCCTTGGGGCTCCCCGTCCGCAGGCGCGCCAGCACTTCCCCTTTCGCGTCGCCGCCGCGTGGCAGCAGCATCGCCAGTTCCGAAATCGCCTCGGGCTTCGTGACATCGAGCTTGAGCTGCATCCGCGCCGCGCTCGTTACCGAGGACAGCGGGCGCGCGCCGCGCACCGTCACGCGTGGCGGCTCATCGGGGTTGGGCCGGTCCAGCTCGACGTTGAGCAGCACGCAGGTTCCGTCGCGCGCCCACTGCACGAAGGAATCAACCAGCGCCTCCTCGAAGCACGAGGCGGAGAACAGGCCACTGCTGTCGGAGAAATCGGCCATGACGAAGTCCTTGCCGCGCTTGGTCTTGCGCTTCTGGACGTTCTCCACCATCGCCGCCATCACCGCGCCGCTGCGTCCGCCCGCTTCGCCGCCGCCCGACATCAGGCTGCCATAGGTGCGCGCGCCGTTGGCCGAAGCGACCGCGCGGTACTCCTCCACCGGATGCGCGGCGAAATAGAACCCGAAGTTCTCGCGTTCGGCCGCCATCTGGTCCGCCCGGCTCCACGGTTTCGTCTCGGCAAGGCGCGTGGCGGGCACGGCGTGGTCATCGCCCCCGAACAGGCCGCCCTGCCCGCTGGAGCGCGAGCGCGCCGCCTCGTCCGCCACGGCCATCAGCAGTTCGGCGTTGGCGATCACTTGTGCGCGGTTCGGCTCCAGGCCATCGAGCGCGCCGCCGGCGGCCAGCGCTTCCAGCTGGCGCCGGTTCATCGATCCCGCCGGAATACGGCGGAACAGGTCGTCCAGCGTCTCGAACCGGCCCTTGGCCTCGCGTTCGGCGACGATCGCTTCCATCGCCTTTTCGCCCACGTTGCGCAGCCCCGCCAGCGCATAGCGCACGGCATAGCCGTCGTCGGTCCGCTCGACGGTGAATTCGGCGACGGAATGGTTGATATCCGGCCCGTGCAGCGCCACGCCGTTGCGCCGCATGTCGTCCACAAACACCGCCAGCTTTTCCGACTGGTGCATGTCGAAGCACATCGACGCGGCGTAGAATTCGTGCGGGTAGTGCGTCTTCAGCCACGCCGTCTGGTAGGCGAGCAGCGCATAGGCGGCGGCGTGCGACTTGTTGAAGCCATAGCCCGCGAACTTGTCGATCAAGTCGAACAGTTCGTTGGCCTTGCCCGGCTCGATTCCCGAAACCTCCTTGCAGCCATCAACGAAGCGCTGGCGCTGGGCATCCATTTCCGCCTGCACCTTCTTGCCCATGGCGCGGCGCAGCAGGTCGGCATCGCCCAGCGAATAGCCGGCCAGGATCTGCGCGGCCTGCATCACCTGTTCCTGATAGACGAAGATGCCATAGGTTTCGGAGAGGATGCCGGCGAGCTTCTCGTGCGGGTATTCGATGCTCTCCAGGCCGTTCTTGCGCCGCCCGAACAGGGGGATGTTGTCCATCGGACCGGGCCGGTAAAGCGAGACGAGCGCGATAATGTCGCCGAAATTGGTCGGCTTCACCGCCGCCAGCGTGCGCCGCATCCCTTCGGATTCCAGCTGGAACACGCCCACCGTATCGCCGGACTGGAGCAGCCGGTACACATCGGCATCGTCCCACGGCAACGTGGACAGGTCGATCGCGATCCCGCGCTTGCCCAGCAGGTCCACCGCCTTGCGCAACACCGACAGCGTCTTGAGGCCGAGGAAGTCGAACTTCACCAGCCCCGAATCCTCGACGTGCTTCATGTCGAACTGGGTGACCGGCATGTCCGAACGCGGGTCGCGGTAAAGCGGGACAAGCTGCGCCAGCGGCCGGTCGCCGATTACCACGCCGGCGGCATGGGTGGAACTGTTGCGCGGCAGCCCCTCGAGCTGCATGGCAAGGTCGATCAGCCGCTTGACCTCGGGATCGCGGTCATACTCACGCTTCAGCTCCGCCACGCCGTTGAGCGCGCGCGGCAAGGGCCAGGGGTCGGTCGGATGGTTGGGCACCATCTTGCACAACCGGTCGACCTGGCCATAGCTCATCTGCAGGATGCGGCCGGTATCGCGCAGCACCGCGCGGGCCTTGAGCTTGCCGAAGGTGATGATCTGCGCGACGTGATCGTCGCCGTATTTCTGCTGGACATAGCGGATCACTTCGCCGCGCCGCGTTTCGCAGAAGTCGATATCGAAGTCCGGCATCGAAACGCGTTCGGGATTGAGGAAGCGTTCGAACAGCAGCCCCAGCCGGATCGGATCGAGATCAGTGATGGTCAGCGCCCAGGCGACGAGCGATCCGGCGCCGGAACCACGCCCCGGCCCCACCGGAATCGAATGCTCCTTTGCCCACTTGATGAAGTCGGCAACGATCAGGAAGTAACCGCCAAAACCCATGCGGTTGATGATGCCGATCTCGAACTCCAGCCGCGCGCGATAGTCGAGCACTTCCTGAAACACGCCCGCTTCCACAAGCTGCGGAAAATCGTCGGCGGCCAGATCCACGTCCGGACCGGCACACAGCACTTGCGCCAGCTCGGCATGGCAGGCTTCCGGATAATAGGGCTGCAGCCGCGCGACCAGGCCGGTGCGCGAATCTTCGGCGCACATCCGCGCCTCGCCTTCCTTGTCGCCGGCAAGGCTCGGCAGGATCGGCTTGCGCTTGGGGGGCATGAACGCGGTGCGCTGCGCCACCACCAGCGTGTTCGCCAGCGCCTCGGGCACGTCGGAGAACAGGTGCTCCATGATCTCGGCCGGCTTGATCCACCATTCCTGCGAGGAGCGCGGGCGATCGACGCTATCGACATGGGTCGAACTGGCGATGCACAGCATGGCATCGTGCGCGGCGTAGAACGTGCGCTCGGCGAAACAGGCCGGATTGGTCGCGATCAGCGGCAGATCGCGGGCATAGGCCATCTCGATCAGCGCTTCCTCGCCCGCTTCCTCCACCTTGTCCCCGCGCCGCACGAGTTCGAGGTAGAGCCGGTCGGGAAACAGTTCCCGCAGCCGATCGCAATAGGCATTGGCCGCCGGCATCTGCCCTTCGGCCAGCAGCCGCGTCAGCGCGCCCTCCCCGCCCGCCGTCAGGCACAGCAGGCCATCGGTGTGGCCCACAAGGTCCGCCAGCACGACATGCGGCGCGAATTCCAGCGGCCGCTCCAGGTGCGCGCGGCTGACAAGATGGCAAAGGTTGTCGTATCCCGTCGCGTCCTGCGCGTAGAGACCCAGCCAGTCGATCGTCGGCGCCTGCGCGCCGAAGCCCGGTGCCGCCCCTTCGCGTTCGGGCCGCGCCACGGCCAGCATCGTGCCGATCACCGGCTGGACGCCCACATCCTTGCACGCCTTGGCGAAGGCGACGCTGCCGTAAAGCCCGTTGCGATCGGAAATGGCGATGGCCGGGAAGCCGCGCTCGGCCGCCGTCTTGGCGATCACCTTCGGATCGATCGCGCCGTCGAGCATCGTGTAGGACGAGAAAATGCGAAGCGGAACGAACGGGGCGTGAGGCATGGAGCCGAATATGCCCCCCGTTCGCCGCCTAACCAAGAGCGCCGCGCGCGCTTCCCACCGAAAAATCCGCCCTGCCACCGCCATCGTGACGCGCATCACTTGGTTTGCAACGCTGCCGGGCCTATCCTGCGGCAAAGAAGGTCAAAAGGTCGCGTGAGTTTCGCCCGATAGGAAAGGATGCGGCAATGACCGACACGCCCGAACTGCCTCAGGCCGACGACCGCAGCATCGTGGAGCGCGCCAAGGCGATCTTGCTCAAGCCCGTAGCCGAATGGCCCAGGATCGCGGCCAGCGCCGAAACGCCGGGGGAGATGATTACCCGCTATGCCGTGCCGCTGGCGGCCATCGGCCCGCTGGCGGCATTCCTTCACGGGCAGGTGTTCGGCTATGGCGCGCTGGGGTTCAGCTGGAAGCCGGGGCTGGTGGCCGGCCTCGGCAGCGCCGTGGCGACTTACGTGCTTGGCCTTGTCGGCGTGATCGTGCTGGCACTTATCGCGGACTGGCTGGCGCCGAAGTTCTCCGGGGTCTCGAACCGCACCGCAGCGTTCAAGCTTGTGGTCTATGGCTCCACCGCCGCCTGGCTCGCGGGGATTGCCCAGCTTCTTCCCGGTCTGGGGCTGCTCGGCCTTGCGGGGCTCTACAGCCTCTACCTCTACTACCTCGGCGCGACGCCAGTGATGAAAGTCCCGCAGGACAAAGCCGCCGGATATACGGCGGTCACGATCGCCTGTGCGGTGGTCCTCTATCTCGTGATCGGAGGCGTTTCCGGCGCGTTCCTCACCATGATGGGATCGACCACGGCGATCACCGCACCCGACAGCGGCAAGGTGTCAGGCGCGCTCAGCATTCCAGGCGTGGGCAAGGTCGATCTCGACAAGGTCCAGCAGGCGGCCGACCAGTTGGAGGCGCAATCGAAGGGCGAGGCGAAGGCCGTGGCGCCTGATGCGTTGAAAGACCTGCTTCCCGCCGCGATCGGTCCGTTCCATCGCACCGGCGTGGAGAGCGGCGCGGTCGGCGGGCTCGGCAGCAATGCCACCGGCACCTATGAAAACGGCGACAAGCGCTTCACCCTGCGCATCACCGACATGTCCGCCGTGGGCGCGCTCGCCGGGCTTGGCGCGGCGATGGGCGTCAGCCAGAGCAAGGAAGATGCCGACGGCTATGAGCGCACGGGCGTCGTCAACGGGCAGATGCAGTCCGAAAAGTGGAACAACGCCGATCATAGCGGCTCGTTCGGCCGCGCCATCGCCAACCGCTTCATGGTCGAGGCCGAAGGCGATGCGGGCAGCATCGATCAGCTTAAGGCAGCCGTCGCGACGGTCGATGCCGGCAAGCTGGCGGGCCTGGCGGGCCTGGCGGGTCAATGAACGCCTGAAGCAGGGCGACCGTGCTCCTTGTCGCTACCCACCCCCAGCTTCTCCCGCTTGCGGGAGGGGAGTGAGACTTGCGCCGCCGCAGGTGGCGTTAGTCGCAGCGGGGTGGGCTTTGTCTGCAAGCGATACGATCGCCTACAGCAGCGCTTCGATGTCCTTTTCCAGCGCTTCCGGTTTGTCGGTGGGGGCATAGCGACGCACCGCCTTGCCCTCACGGTTGATGAGGAACTTGGTGAAGTTCCACTTGATCCCCTTGGTGCCCAGCACGCCGGGCGCCTCCGCCTTCAGCCACTGGTACAGCGGCGTCGCCTCATCGCCGTTGACGTCGATCTTGGCCATCAACGGGAAACTGACCCCGAAATTGACCTTGCAGAAGCTTTCGATCTCTTCCGCCGTGCCGGGTTCCTGTCCGCCGAACTGGTTGCAGGGAAAGGCCAGTATCTCGAAACCCTGTTCGCGATACTTGCGCCATAGCGCCTCCAGCCCGTCGTATTGCGGGGTGAACCCGCATTTCGACGCGGTGTTCACCACCAGCAAGACGGCGCCGAGCTTGTCGGCAAGGTTGATCTCTTCGCCGTTGGGCAACTTTGCCGTAAAGTCCGCGATGGTCCGGGGCGCGGTCATGACAAGCCTTCCCGTTCCGCCAGCGCCAGCATTTCGCCGACGTTAAGCGACCGCCCGCCCGGTACGTCGAGCACCAGCCGGGCGCGCTGCTCGGCGGTCATCGCCACAACGGAGCGCAGCAATTCAGCGATCTGGCCTTTCTGGACCACGCTGAAATTGTATTGCATCTCAGACCCGCCATCGTCGCGTTCGTGCAGCGTGCCTTCCGCCTGCAGGTCGACCGATTCCATCATTTCTCCCTCCTGTTTGCGGAAGGAGTCGCACGACCACCGGAATGGATCAAGCGGGGAAGTCGGCCCGGCTGACCAGAGCCGCGATTTCCGCCGGATTATACTGCCGGTCCCCGGCCTTTTCGATCACCAGCGCCGCCCGTTCATCGGCCGGCATGCGCGAAACCAGCCGGACCATGTCGGCAAAGCTGCCCGAATGCAGCGCGGCAAAACCGTGGAACAGGCCATCGGCCGCCTCCCGACGCATGACCACGGCGTGGTCCGTCCAGAACCCCTGGCGATCTGATCCCGTTTCCGCGCGGATAGTCGTGTTCATTGAACAATCTCCTTCATGCAAGGAGAACGCGCGAAACTGCCGGGGTATCCCGCCAGCGGCCATTACAAATTGGCCATGAACGCGGCGCAGCCGCCTATTCGAGCATGCCTTCGTGCAGCCGCAGCACGCGGTCCATGCGGAAGGCCAGGCGTTCGTTGTGCGTCGCAACCAGCGCCGCGCTGCCCTGCCCGCGCACCAGCTTGAGGAACTCTTCCAGCACCCGGTCCGCCGTGGCTTCGTCCAGATTGCCGGTCGGCTCGTCCGCCAGCACCAGCGCCGGGCGGTTGGCCAGCGCCCGCGCCACCGCCACGCGTTGCTGTTCGCCTCCGGAAAGCTGACTCGGCCGATGTTCCATGCGGTGCCCCAGCCCCAGCGCGGTCAACAGTTCCTCCGCCCGCGCCCGCGCCTCTTCGGTAGTCTTTCCCGCCACAAGCTGCGGCAGCACCACGTTCTCCACCGCGTTGAAATCGGGCAGCAGGTGGTGGAACTGATAGACGAACCCCAGCGAATCCCGCCGCAGCGTGGTGCGGGCATCGCCGGAAAGCTTCGAGGCATCGACGCCGGCGATCTCGATCACGCCTTCGAAGCCCCCTTCCAGCAGCCCGATCGCCTGCAGCATGGTCGACTTGCCCGAACCGGACGGGCCGAGCAGCGCCACGATCTCCCCGGGGCGGATGTCGAGATGGATGCCGCGCAGCACCTCGATCGTTTCGCCACCTTGCGAAAAGCTGCGCCGCAGGTTGCGCAGGCTGGCGACAGGCTTGTTCATCGACACATCATTCATAGCGCAGCACCTGCACGGGATCGGTACTGGCCGCCTTCATCGCCGGATAGAGCGTCGCCAGGAAGCTTAGCACGAGCGCCATCACGCAGATCACCACGATTTCGACCGGATCGCTGCGGCTGGGCAATTCCGTCAGAAAGCGGATCGAGGGGTCCCACAGGTTCTGCCCCGTGATCCATTCGACAGCGTGGACCACCGATTGGCGGAAATAGAGGAACACGAAGCCCAGCCCCAGCCCGACCATGGTGCCGAGCGCCCCGATCACGAAGCCGATGGTCATGAATATCTTGAGCAGGCTGCGCCGTGTCGCCCCCATCGTGCGCAGGATCGCGATGTCGCGCGTCTTGGCGCGCACCAGCATGATCAGCGACGAAAGGATGTTGAACACCGCCACCAGCACGATGATAGTGAGCACCACGAACATCGTCACGCGCTCCACCGCCAGCGCCTTGAACAGGCTGCCGTTGATGGTCATCCAGTCCGTCACCACGGCCCGCCCGGCCAGCTGCTGCTTGAGCGGCGCGAGCGTCTGGTTGACGGTATCGGCATTGGTCGTCGTCACTTCGATCATCCCGATCGTGTCGCCCGTCAGCAGCAGCGTCTGCGCATCGGGGATCGGCATCACGACATAGGCCTGGTCATAGTCATAGACGCCGATCTCGAAGATCGCGGAAACGGTGTAGGCGATCTGGCGGGGCACGGTGCCGAACGGCGTGGAACGGCCCGCCGGGTTGACCACGGTGATGGTATCGCCCACCCGCGCGCCCAGGTTCTCCGCCAGCCGCGATCCGATCGCCACGTTGGACGAACCGGGCGTGAGCGCGGCGAACGAGCCAGCCACGCGCTTTTCCTCCAGCCGCTTGATGTCCTCGGCGGTGTTACCGCGCACCAGGATCGCCTCGACCCGGCCATTGAACGTCGCCAGCAGGGGCTGTTCGATCAGCGGCGAGGCGCGAGTGACGCCCGGCGTCGCGCGCACCTGCTTCAGGATGTCCTGCCAGTCGTCCAGCCGCCCGCCATAGGCCTGAATGATCGCATGGCCGTTCAGCCCCACGATCTTGTCGAGCAGTTCCGCGCGAAAGCCGTTCATCACGCTCATGACGATGACCAGCGCCGCAACGCCCAGCATCACCGCCGCAAGGCTGATTCCGGCAACCAGGGCAATGAACGCTTCCCCCCGCCCCGGCAGCATGTAGCGCTTGGCGATGGTCCATTCGAAGGTGTTGAGGATCAAGCCGGAACTTTCCTGGATCGAGCGATGTGGCAACGGGATTTAGGCGCGGCGGCCGTCTTGGGCAATGGGGCGTTTTCCGCGCTAAAGCCGCGCCCGGCGATAAAAGCGCACGCGGGATGCTACGTAGTGCCCGCGTAACCCCACCTTGGGCCAAGCGGGCGCAGAACAGCATGACCCATTCAGCTTTTCGGGAACAGACCCGTGACCATCAGAAAAACAGTCTTCGCGGCCGGCCTCGCCATGCTCCTCATTCTGGTGGCGAGCGTCGTGATCAGCGCGCTGAGGATCAACGACATCCGCATCGGTGGACCGCTGCACACCAAATCGCGCGAGGCCGCCGATCTGGTCGCGGACATCCTGCCACCGCCCGAATACGTCATCGAACCCTATCTCGAAGCATCGATGCTGATGCGCGACCCTTCGCGCGCCGAAGCGACCAGCCGGCGCATCGCCGCGCTCAAGGCCGCCTATGACGATCGCCACCAGCACTGGCTGGAATCCGACATCGATCCGACCGTGAAGCGGGCGGTCACCGTGGAGACGCATGATCCGGCAGAGCAGTTCTGGCAGGAACTGCAGGGCCGCCTCCTGCCCGCCGCGCGGCAGGGGGATGGGGCAGCGATGCAGCACTCTTTCGAGCGCCTTTCCACCCTTTACGCCACGCATCGTGCCGCCGTCGACAGGACGGTGACTCTGGCGAACAACTATGGCCAGCGCCTGAACGAAAAGGCGGCCGCCAGCCTCTCCGAGTCCATGCGCTTGCTGGGCGTGCTGGCGCTGCTGTTGCTGATGCTGGTCGTGGGCTTTTGCTCGATGGTCATCTTCCGCATCGTCCGGCCGATCGGCAGCATGACCACGCTGATGCAGCGCATGGGCCGGGGCGAAATGGACATCGAGAACCCGCACGAACGACGCGAGGACGAACTCGGCGAAACGGCGCGCGCGCTTCAAAGTATCGTGCATTACGTCGAGGAAAAGGCGCGCGCGGATTCCGAGCGTGAAATGGCAGTGCAGCGCCGCGTGGTCAGCAGCCTTGGCGCGGCGCTCGCCCGGCTCAAGGACGGCGGACTGAACCACCGTATCGCCGAGGAATTTCCGGAAGCCTACGTCCAGTTGCGCGACGATTACAACCTGGCCGCCGCCTCCATGTCCGAAGCGATCAGCACGGTCATGGCCTCGATCGGGCGCGTGTCGAACAGCGCCTCGGAAATCAACGCGGCCATCACCGAACTCGCCCAGCGCACCGAGATCCAGGCCAACAGCCTGCAGGAAACCGCGACCGCGCTGCGCGACCTGAACGATACCGTGCAGCATACCGCCGGCGCGGCGCAGGAGGCCGCCTCCACCGTCACGTCGGCGCAGGCCGAAGCGCAGGGCAACACCATCATCGTCTCCGAAACGGTCGGCGCGATGGACCGGATTGCCAGTAGCACGCGGCAGATCGTGCCGATCACCGAAGTCATCGATCGTCTGGCCCACCAGACGCACCTGCTTTCGCTCAACGCCAGCGTGGAAGCTGCGCGCGCGGGCGAGGCCGGCAAGGGCTTCGCCGTGGTCAGCGACGAAGTGCGCAATCTCGCCACCAATTCCGCAGACGCCGCGCAGCAGGTCAAATCGCTGATCGAACAGTGCGCCGATCAGGTGGGCGAAGGCGTGACGCTGGTCGGCCGGTCGGGCGAAGCGTTCGATACGGTCATGACCAAGGTTCTCGCAATCAGCGACATCATCAGCCGGATCGCCACGTCGGCGCAGGAACAGGCCGAACGCCTGGCACTGATCAACGGCGCGATCGGCGGCATGGACCGGGTGACGCAGCAGAACGCCGCGATGGGCGAAGAGTGCAACGCGGCTGCGCGCATGCTGGCCAACGAGGCCGATCAGCTACGCCAGCTGGTCGGGCGGTTCGATATCGGCCTCGCCGGCTTGCCCGGCAGCCCGCCCGCGCCGCGCCTTGCCGCCTGACCCTAGGATCAGGCCGCGACCGCAGTGCGATCGCGGCCCGCGCTCTTGGCCCGATAGAGCGCGGCATCGGCCCGCGAGAGCGTGTCCGAAAGATCGCCGTCAAGCACCGCGATCCCCGCGCTCACCGTAACCCGCACGATGATCGATCCCACCGGCACCGCCGAACGCGAAATTTCCTTGCACAGGCGGACGCAGATCTTTTCGGCATGGTCGATCCGGGTTTCGGGCAGGATCACCGCGAATTCCTCGCCGCCGATCCGCGCGATGTGGTCCGTCTGACGCAGCGCGCGCCGCGCCGCCTGCGCGACCGAGGCCAGCACCATGTCGCCCGCCCCGTGACCAAACCGGTCGTTGACCGCTTTGAAATAGTCGATGTCGAACACCACGATGCAACCGATGACGCCGCTGGCGACGGTCCGTTCGGCCAGATCGAAGAACGCCCGGCGGTTCGACAGTCCGGTCAGCGGATCGGTCATCGCGGCGATCGAAAGATCCGCTTCCAGCCGCTTGCGCTGCGAAATGTCGCGCGTCGCGCAGATCAGCGCGCCGTCTTCGGGCACCGCGCGAAAATGCGTTTCGAACCAGCGCGGCTCGCCAAGCTTGGTCAGGGCAAGGTGTTCCACGCTGATCGGCGTGCCCGGCGCGTTGCGCGCGCGCAATCCGGCCTCATGCACCCGCTGCAGATGATCCGGATGGATCAGTTCCGAGACATTCGTGCCGACAAGGCCCGCGGGATCATAGCCGCTGACGTAGAGGATCGAGGGCGAGACATAGCGGATGACGCCATCGGCATCGAGATGCATGATGATGTCGCTGACGTGATCGGACAGCAGGCGATACCGCGCCTCGCTTTCCGCCAGTTCGCGCATCTGCCGGCGCCGGCGTTCCTGCTCGAACTGGACCGGCAGCGCAAACAGCACCGTCACCGCGATGTAGATTTCGAAGAACTGCATCCGGTCGCCGAGATCGAGATGCATCATCGCCACCGGCCCTTCGCCGCGCATCGTCAGCATGCCGCCGATCAGCGCCAGCACGCAGGGCAGGAACGTGGTGACGACGCATGGCGCCCACACCGCGGCCGCAACCACCATCAACACCGGGAACAGCATCAGCGGCCGATTGGGCTGACTGAACACCACCGCCGTCAGCACGGTCATCGCCACCACGGCCAGAACGGCCACGAGCCGCCTGTTGTCCGGCAGCAAAGGCTGGCCGTTATGCACCGCGTAGGAAAGGCTGATCGTGAAGGGCAGGAACGTGAGCAGACCAACCGCGTGGCCGATCATCCAGTGCACGAAATTGCTGCCCGGATCGATCTCCAGCACCATGCCGGTCACCGCCAGGGCCGCGAGGCCGCTGATCATCGGCACGGCCAGCCCGATGCCGAGATAGTATCCCGCCAGCCATTCGAGAGTGTCGCCGGGCCAATAGGCGTCGAAGATGCGCTTGAGCATGATCGCGGCCATCAGGGCTTCCCCCACGTTGACCAGCGCGAGCTGCGCGGCGACGCGCCACCCGAACCCGAAGAAGCCCGTCGCCACGAAGCTGGCAAACGCGCAAAGGGCGATCGTCAACGGCCCCCAGATCATCGCAACGCCGCCGCTAAAACGGCTGAAATGCACGGTCGTTGCCGCCGTGGCGAAATACAGCAGGGCCATGCCGGCAGGCCCGGCGATGGAGCGAGCGGCAAGGAAGCGGGAGGGGATCATGCACCCCCTTGTCTCTCGCAATGGTTAAATTCCGTCTAAGAGGAAGACCCTATCGGCCGGCCGCACCGGGGGGAAACCGGCTCCAGAACGGCAACCTGGCGCGAATGTCATGCCCGCCCCTTGCGTTCCGGGGCAATCGGGGCCACATGGGCGCCTTCGCTGGCCGGCGCTGTTGCGCCCTCGTGACGAGTCCTCGAGGACCCATGACTTTCACCGATCTTTCTCATGACCACGCACCCTGGGACGTGGATGGCGACAAGCTGCGCGAAGAGTGCGGCATCTTCGGCGTAATCGGCACGCGCGACGCGGCCGCGATGGTTGCGCTGGGGCTGCATGCCCTTCAGCATCGCGGGCAGGAAGCGGTGGGCATCACCAGCTTCGATGGCCAGGAATTCTATTCCCGCCGCGGCATCGGACACGTCGCGCAGAACTTTTCCAGCGAACAGGCGCTGGCGGAACTGCCCGGCGCCACGGCCGCCGGCCACGTCCGCTATTCCACCACGGGCGGTTCCGGCTTGCGCAACGTCCAGCCCCTGTTCGCCGATCTTGCCACGGGCGGCTTCGCCATCGCGCACAACGGCAACATCTCCAACGCGATGTACCTGAAGCGCGACCTCGTGCGCAAAGGCGCGATCTTCCAGTCGACCTCCGACACCGAAGTCATCATCCACCTCGTCGCCACCAGCCGCTATCCCACCCTGCTCGATCGCTTCGTCGATGCGCTGCGGCTGGTCGAAGGCGCCTATTCGCTGATCTGCATGACGCCGGCCGGCATGATCGCCTGCCGCGATCCGCTGGGCATCCGCCCGCTGGTGATGGGCAAGATCGGCGATGCGGTGGTCTTCGCCAGCGAAACCGTCGCGCTCGACGTGGTGGGTGCGGACTTCGTGCGCGAAGTCGATCCCGGCGAACTGATCCGCGTGGCGCATGACGGCGCGATCGAAAGCCACCGTCCGTTCGGCAATACCAGCGCGCGCCCGTGCATTTTCGAGCACGTCTATTTCAGCCGTCCGGATTCGCTGATGGGCGGCCGTTCGGTCTATCAGGTGCGCAAGGCGATCGGCGCGCAGCTCGCCATCGAAAGCCCCGCCGATGCCGATCTGGTGATCCCCGTGCCCGACAGCGGCGTGCCGGCCGCGCTTGGCTACGCGCAGCAGTCCGGGATTCCGTTCGAGCTGGGCATCATCCGCTCGCACTATGTCGGCCGCACCTTCATCCAGCCGTCGGACGGCGCGCGCCATGCCGACGTGAAGCGCAAGCACAACGCCAACCGCGCGCTGGTGGAAGGCAAGCGGATCGTGCTGATCGACGATTCGATCGTGCGCGGCACCACCAGCATGAAGATCGTGCAGATGATGCGCGATGCCGGCGCCAGCGAAGTGCACATGCGCGTCGCCAGCCCGCCGACGGAACACTCCTGCTTCTATGGGGTGGATACCCCGGAACGTTCGAAGCTGCTCGCTGCGCGCATGAACGTACCGGCGATGGCTGATTTCATCCAGGCTGACAGCCTGGCCTTCGTCTCGATCGACGGGCTTTACCGCGCGGTAGGCGAAGCGCAGCGCAACAACGGCTGCCCGCAGTATTGCGACGCCTGCTTCACCGGCGATTACCCGACGCGGCTGACCGACGTGGGCGATCGCGACGCCACCGATCAGCTGCCCCTGCCGGTCGGAAAGGTCGCCTGAATGACGCAGGGCAGCGGCCCCCTGGCGGGGCAGGTCGCGCTGGTCACGGGCGCCAGCCGGGGCATCGGCGCGGAAACCGCGCGCGCCCTGGCCGCCGCCGGCGCGCATGTGGTGCTCGTCGCGCGATCGGCCAAGGAGCTTGAGCAGGTCGAGGAGGAAATCTTCCAGGCCGGCGGCAGCGCCACGATCGCGCCGGTCGATCTGACCGAGCCGGAAGGCATCGCGCGGCTGGCGACGGCCATCTCCAGCCGCTGGAGCGCGCTCGACATCCTGGTGATCAACGCCGCCACGCTGCCCACGCTGACGCCCGTGTGGCAGATCGATCCGCGCGAATTCAACCTGGCGATGACGCTCAACGTGATGGCCACGCAGGCGCTGATCGCCGGCTTCGATGCCATGCTGAAGCGCAGCGGCAACGCCCGCGTCATCGGCGTGACCAGCAGCGTGGGCGCGAAGCCGCGCGCCTATTGGGGTGCCTATGGCGCCTCCAAGGCCGCGTTCGACAACCTGCTGGAATCCTACGCGCAGGAAGTCCGGGCAATCTCGAACATCCGCGTCACCGTGCTTGATCCAGGCGCCACGCGCACGAAGATGCGTGCTCGCGCCTATCCGGGCGAAGACCCCAATTCGGTGAAAGCACCGGACGTGGTCGCCGGACGGATTTTGGCGCTGGTGCAGGAAACCCACGAAAGCCCGCATCGCGAGCGCGTGGAAGCCTGATCCTTCAGCCCTGCTTCACCAGCGTGACCTGGCTGACATCGATGCCGCCGCCCAGGAAGCCACCCTCGCAATACATCAGGTAGTAGCGCCACAGGCGCACGAAACGGGCGTCGAACGCCGACGGCAGGCGCCCTTCCTCCACGGCACGGTCGAACGCCTCGCGCCAAAGGCGCAGCGTGCGGGCATAGTCCGCGCCGAAATCCTGCTGGTCCTCCCACGCCAGTCCGCGTTCCGCCGCCAGCGCGCGGAACGCGCTTTCGCGGATCAACAGACCGCCGGGGAAGATGTAGGCCTGAATGAAATCGGCGCTGACGGCATAGGCATCGAACAGATCGTCGCGGATCGCGATGAACTGGATGGCCGCGCGTCCGCCGGGCTTCAGATGGCGCGCAATGCAATCGAACCACGATGGCCAGAACCGCCGGCCCACCGCCTCGACCATCTCCACGCTGGCGATCGCATCGAATTGCCCGTCGACGTCGCGATAGTCCTGATGGCGATATTCGGTGCCCGGCACGGCCCGTTCGCGCGCCCAGGCCAGTTGCTCGTCCGACAGGCTGATGCCGACGACCCGCGCTCCGTGGGCCTGCGCGAACCGGCGGGCCAGGAATCCCCAGCCGCAACCGATCTCCAGCACGCTCGCCCCCGGTTGCAGGCGCAGGCGCTCCGCCAGCCGGTCCACCTTGTGAACCTGCGCGGTTTCCAGATCGGCATCGGGCGCAAGCCCGGCCCACAGCGCGCTGGAATAGCTCATCGAGGGATCGAGCCAGCAGGCGTAGAAATCGTTGCCGAGATCGTAGTGCGCGGAAATGTTCAGCCGCGCGCCCTTGCGGCTGTTGCGGCGCAGCGCGTGCAGCACGCGGCCGGCCCAGCGCCAGGGCCCCTTGGCGCGCGCCATGTCCCCCATCGCCTTTGCGTTGCGCACGAACAGTGCGAACAGGGCTACCGGGTCCGGGCTTTCCCATTCGCCGGCTTCCCAGGCCTGATACCAGCCGACCGAGCCCGCCGTCGCCAGCCGCAGCAATCCGCGCCAGTCGTGCAGCGTGATTTCCGCCGCGTACCCCGGCGCGCGCGCGCCGAACAAGCGGGTGGAGCCATCAGGCAGACGGGCCAGCAGCGATCCTTCCGCCAGCCCGGTATCGATCCGGTCCAGCAAGCGGCTCATCGATCCGGTGACGAGCCGTGCGAGCAGCCCCGTGCCGGCGGTCATCGACCGCCCCCCCGCCACCAGATGCCCACCTCGTACCGGCGTTTGCGCGTTCATGGCGATACTATGCGCGGTTGATATCGGGACCGCAATCCCGGCCGGCGCGAGAAAGGATCAGATCGCCTTCAAACCCGCATGGGCTTCCAGCGCCCGCTGGCGCGCAGCCGCGTGAGCGATGATCGGCGACGGGTAACCGCCGGGCCGCACCGGCGGATCGTGGATCAGGGGATCGGACACGCCCGCCAGTTCGGGCACCCAGCGCCGGATATAATCGCCAGCGTCGAACTTGGGCGATTGCGTCAGGGGGGCCATGATCCGCACGAACATGTTGGAATCGACGCCGGTGCCCGCGCTCCACTGCCAGTTGACCGCGTTGGAGCCGTAATCGGCATCGACCAGCGTATCCCAGAACCACTGTTCGCCGCGCCGCCAGTCGATCAGCAGATGCTTGATCAGGAAGCTGGCCGCGATCATCCGCACGCGGTTGTGCATCCAGCCCGAAGCCCACAGCTCGCGCATCCCGGCATCGACGATGGGATAGCCGGTGCGCCCCTGGCACCAGGCGCGAAAATCGCGGTCCGCGTCCGGTCCGGAGCGCCACGCCATATGATCGAACGGCGCGCGCGCGTTGCGCCCACCGTAGTCCGGAAACTGGAGAATCACGTTCTGCGCATAGTCGCGCCAGCCGACTTCCCCCAGAAACGTATCGACCGATCCGCCCGCGTCGCGCACCGCGTGCCAGATCGCGGCGGGGGATATCTCCCCGAAATGCAGGTGCGGGGAAAGCCGCGAGGTCGCTTCCACCGAGGGCAGTCGCCAGCCGATCGCGCGCGCCGGCCTCGCCCGGAGTCCATTCGGCGCGAAAGCCCCCGGCCCAATCCGGCGAGGCAGGCAGCAACGCCCAGTCAGCCAAGGCTTCGCTGTCCGGCCACGCCGGCGGCGCGGGCAAGGCTTCCGGCGCGGGCGACGGCGGGGGCGGCGGCATCCGTTCGGTCAGCGCCCGCCAGAACGGCGTGTAGATGCGATAGGGTTGCCCCGCCCCGGTCCGTACCGATCCCGGCGGCGCCAGATAGTTCCCGTCATGCAGCACCAGATCGAGCCGCTGCGCCACCGCGCGCTCCGCGTTGCGCCACCACGGCTCATAATGATGAAGCGCGTGAACCCGCACCGCGCCGGTCCGCGCGGCAAGTTCCGCCAGCACCTCCTCGCAGCGCCCCCGCCGCAGCACCAGCCGCGATCCCCGCGCGCGCAAGTCCGCGTCCAGGCTGGCGAGGCTGTGGTGCAACCACCAGCGCGAGGCCCCGCCCATGCGCCGGTGGCGCGGCGTTTCGTCGTCCAGTACATAGACCGGGATCACCGGGCCTTCCGCCGCCGCCGCCGCGTGGAACGCCGCCTGATCGGCCAGCCTCAGGTCGCGACGCAGCCAGACGATGACGGGTGGTTTCATGGAAAAGCGCGGTCCTTCATGCGGAAGGCTCTCCTAGCGGACCCGCACGGTCATCCGGAAGCAGCCCTAAAGGGCAGACGTCACCCACCAGCACACCCTGAACCGCCCATGGGCAGCGTTACAACGGTGTTGAAGTTCCGGCTCATGGCGGGGCCGGTGAAGCGCGCATCGCCGAACGTCACCACCGCACGGCAGCGCCCTTGCTCCACGCGCGCCACCGGCATTTGCGACCAGGCGAGGAACTTGCATGCCTGCTCCGTGGCCTGCGCCGCGCGGCGGACGATCGGTTCCTGCATCCGGTCGGCTATCGGCACGCCGACGTCCACCAGCCCGTCAAGGCGGCGCAACGGATCGTAGCGCCCCTGCACGATGAAGCCGTTGTGTCGCCAGACCACGTCGCGCCGCCAGAACAGCAGCGGCTCGGGCGCGGCAAAAATTCGGTCCGGCGCTGCATAAGGCGCATCGCGCGATGGCGCGGCCCATGCCAGCGCCGAAATGCCGATGTTGACGGCAATGAACAAGGCGCTCCCCGCCAGCGCCAGCATCGCCGGACGGCCGCTTCCTCCACGTCGGGCGCGCCAGATGCCCAGCCCCAGCATCGCCAGCAGCCAGGGCGAAACGATGAACAGGCCATCGGCATGGAACCAGCGCTCGCTGGCCGGTGAGAGCAGCTGGATCGCATAGATGTTCTGCAGATCGAGCAACGGGTGCGTCAGCGCGCCGATCCAGCACAGCGCCAGCAGCCAGCCGAAGCGCATCGGCGGGCCATCGCCCCCCAGTCGCCCCCGCCGCGCCTGCCAGCGGTCCAGCAGCCACAGCAGGATCGCCAGCACCGGCGGCAGCACCAGCACGCCACCGATCAGGCCATGGGTAAAGCCGCGGTGCATCGCCAGCGGCGGCCACGGCGCCCAGCCGAAGAACACGTCGACATCGGGCAGGTTGGCCGCCAGCACGGTGGCGGCCAGTCCCTTGCGCGTGCGGCGCTTCAGCCCGGTTTCGGCCAGCGCCCAGCCGACAAGGCTGTGGGTCAGGTTGTCCAACGCCGCCCGGCCCGTCCTGTCGGCCCGGTCGCTCCGTTCAGGCGTCCACCGTCCAGGTCTGGCCCTTGGCAAGCAGCTTGGCGAGGTTGGCGCTCTTGCCCGCGCGCGCCTGCGCGTCCTGCGCCAGCACGGTTGCCTCGTAAGTCGGGCGGGGATCGTCGTAGATCACGCCCAGCGCCATCGGGAACGGGCCGAACGGCATCTCGACGAGCATGTGCGCGATCGCGCGGTTCTTGACGTTGTGCACGATCACGCCCGCCGCCTGCCAATCGCCATCGACCACGTCGACGACCTTGAGGCTCAGCGTATCCATGTCGAGCGCGATGCCCTTGGCACCCTTCCCGAACAGCATGGGCTCACCGTCCTTGAGCCAGAGCTGGCCGGTATCGGCCGTCGCCTTTTCGGTGAAGTTCGCGAACACGTCCTTGTTATAGACGATGCAGTTCTGGAAGATTTCCACGAACGCCGCGCCCTGGTGCGCATGCGCCGCCTTGAGCACCGAGGACAGGTCCTTCGACACGTCATAGGCGCGCGCAATGAACCGCGCGCCCGCACCCAGCGCAAACGCGCAGGGCAGCGCCGGGCGATCGACCGAACCGAGCGGCGTCGTCGGCGAATGCGTGCCTTCGCGGCTGGTAGGCGAATACTGGCCCTTGGTGAGGCCATAGATCTCGTTGTTGAACAACAGGATCTGCGTGTTCACGTTGCGCCGCAGGATGTGCATCGTGTGGTTGCCGCCGATCGACATGCCGTCGCCGTCACCGGTGACCAGCCACACGTCGAGTTCCGGATTGGCCAGCTTGATGCCCGTCGCGAACGCGGGCGCGCGGCCGTGGATCGTGTGGAAGCCATAGCTTTCCACATAATACGGGAAGCGGCTGGAACAGCCGATGCCCGAAACGAACACGGTCTTGGCCGGGTCCGCGCCGATCTCGGGCAGCGTGCGCTGCACCGCCTTCAGGATCGCATAGTCGCCGCAACCGGGACACCAGCGCACTTCCTGATCGGTTTCCCAGTCCTTGAGCGTGGTCTTGATGGGGGTCATGTCGTTCATGCCAGCGCTCCTTCGATCGCGGCTTCGATTTCGGCGATGGTGAACGGCTGGCCGCTCGTCTTGTTGAGCGGCTTCGCATCCAGCAGGAACTGGTCGCGCAGCACGGTCTTGAACTGGCCGGTGTTCATTTCGGGCACGAGGATGTTCTCGTACTGGCCGAGCAGGTCACCCAGATTGGTCGGCAGTGGCCAGACGTGGCGGACATGGACGTGCGAGACGTCCAGCCCCTTGGCGCGCGCGCGGCGAACGGCCTGGTGGATCGGTCCGAAGGTCGATCCCCAGCCGACGACCACCAGCTTGCCACCTTCGGTGCCGAGCGCCACGTCCTGCTGCGGAATGCCGTGGGCGATGCCGTCCACCTTGGCCTTGCGCGCGTCGGTCATGGTCTGGTGGCTGGCCGGCGAATAATCGATATTGCCGGTGCCGGGGTTCTTCTCGATGCCGCCGATGCGGTGCATCAGGCCGGGCGTGCCCGGCTTGATCCACGGGCGCGCGCCCTTTTCGTCGCGCGCGAAGGGCAGCAGTTCGCCATCCGGGCCGTTCTTCTCTTCAAGGAACTTCGCCGGGAACGGCTTATAGCTGGCAGGATCGGGCACTTTCCAGGGCTCGGCGGCGTTGCCGATATAGCCGTCGGTCAGCAGCATCACCGGCGTCATGTATTCCACCGCGATGCGGCAGGCCTCGATCGCACAGTCAAAGGCGTCGGCGGGTGAACGCGCCGCGATCACCGGCATCGGCGCATCGCCGTTGCGGCCATAGACGGCCTGGTAGAGATCCGACTGCTCGGTCTTGGTCGGCAGGCCCGTGGACGGGCCGCCGCGCTGCGAGTTGACGATCACCAGCGGCAGTTCGGTCATGATGGCCAGGCCCATCGCCTCGCCCTTCAGCGCGATGCCGGGGCCGGACGACGAGGTGACGCCAAGCTGCCCCGCATAGGACGCGCCGATGGCCGAAGCGATCGCGGCGATTTCGTCTTCCGCCTGGAAGGTGGTGACGCCAAATTCCTTGAGCTTGGCCAGATTGTGCAGGATCGCCGAAGCCGGTGTGATCGGATAGCCGCCGAAGAACATCGGCAATTCGGCAAGCTGCGCCCCGGCCACGAGGCCCAGGCTCACCGCTTCCGCGCCCGTCACCGTGCGGTAGAGGCCCGGCGCGGTTTCCACCGGCGCGATGTGATACTGCTTCAGCGGCCCGGCCAGTTCCGCTGTCTCACCATAGGCATGGCCGGCGTTGAGCGCGGCGATATTGGCTTCGGCCAGCACCGGGGCCTTGGCAAACTTGGCGTTCAACCAGTCGACCAGCGGCTTGCGGTCACGATCGAACATCCACAGGGCAAGGCCCAGCGTCCACATGTTCTTGCAGCGCAGGGCTTCCTTGTTGCCCAGGCCGAACGGCTTGACCGCCTCGAGCGTCAGCGCCGAGATGTCGAACGCCAGAAGCTGCCACTTTTCGAGGCTGCCGTCTTCCAGCGGGTTCTGGTCGTACTTCGCCTTTTCAAGGTTGCGCTTGTTGAACTCGCCGGTGTCCGCGATGATGAGGCCGCCGGCCTTCAACTGGCCGACATTGGTCTTCAGCGCGGCCGGGTTCATCGCCACCAGCACGTCGGGCGCATCGCCCGCGGTTTCGATCTCGGTCGAACCGAAGTTGATCTGGAACGCGGAAACACCGAACAGCGTGCCCTGCGGCGCGCGGATTTCGGCCGGAAAGTCCGGGAACGTCGCCAGATCGTTGCCCGCCAGCGCGGTCGACAGCGTGAACTGGCCGCCGGTAAGCTGCATCCCGTCGCCGGAATCGCCCGCGAAGCGCACGACGACCGCTTCGGGTGCGGCGGGCGTGGTCCCGCCAGTCAGGGCGTCCGGACCTTCTGCAAGTGCTGTAACCATTCTCTTCCTCGTCTGCGCAACCGCGCTCTGGCAGCACGATCCGCCTATGTCTCCATCAATCCGCACGCAAAGAAGAAAATCTCTTCGACGCGAAACGCTGGAACGTCCTTGATTCCCATCGGAGACGCTAGTCAAGTTGCAAAAGCAGACTTAGGCATGATGGCGAAAAACGATTCCCCGTCTCAAATGGACCGGGAACGCCACCCGCCGCACCGGCAACCGGAAGAGGAACCCGCAGCCATGTCAGACAGTGAGACGATCGACCGCCCACAGCATTTCGTCCGGCCCGACGTGAAGGGATTCCTCGACTACCTGAACGCCGCCGGCGCTCCGCCGATGAGCCAGTTGGGGCTGGAAGCGGCGCGCGCCAGCTATCTGGCCATGCAGGAACTGGCGGAGCAGGACCCGCGCGATCTCGCGGTGATCCGCGACCTGACCTGCCCTGGCCCGGCCGGCCCGATCCCGCTGCGGTTCTACGACGCGCGCGAAACCCGCGAGCCCGGCCCGGTCGTGGTGTTCTATCACGGCGGCGGCTTCGTCATCGGCGATCTGGAAACCCACCACCGGCTCTGCACCGAAATCGCCGCCGAACTGGACCTGCCGGTCGTGGCGGTGGATTACCGCCTCGCGCCCGAAGCCCCCTTCCCCGCCGCGCCCGACGATTGCGAAGCGGCGACGCGGTGGGTCGCTGGCAGCCCGGCGGAACTCGGTCGCACGTTCACCGGCCTTATCCCCATGGGCGATTCGGCCGGTGGCAATCTCACCATCGTCACCACCCAGGCGCTGCAGGAAAAGCCCGCCGCTGTTCCAGTGGTCATCCAGGTGCCGATCTATCCGCTCAGCGACGACCGGCCCGACCACGACTCTTTCCTCTCCTTCGCCGACGGTTTCCTGCTGACGAAGGACACGATGGAATGGTTCGCCGATGGCTATCGCGCCGTACCGGGTGACAAGCGCGCCTATCCGCTCTACGGCGACCACTCGAACATGCCGCCCACGGTGCTGGTAACCGCAGGTCTCGATCCGATTCGCGATAGCGGCCGGGTCTATGGCGCTCAGTTGATCCTCGCCGGATCGGACGTGATCTTCCTGGAAATGAAGGGTACGATCCACGGGTTCACGCAGATCCGCAAGGCGCTGCCGAGCGCGCAGGCGGACATGCGGTCCATCTTCGAGGCGGTCCGCCTGCTGCTGGAAAGGTTGAAATGAACGAAGAGTTTGCGGGGCTTCCCTACCGCCCCTGCGTCGGTCTGATGCTGGTCAACGCGCACGGTCAGGTTTTCGTGGGCCGGCGCATCGATGAACGGGCGGGGGAAGCCTGGCAGATGCCGCAAGGCGGCATCGACGACGGCGAGGATCTGCATCCCGCCGCGCTGCGCGAACTGGGGGAGGAAACCGGCCTCACGCCCGATCTGGTGACGGTCATCGCGGAAAGCCGCGAGGAATACTTCTACGACCTGCCCGATGAGCTGCTCGGCAAGATCTGGAAGGGCCGCTATCGCGGGCAGCGGCAGAAATGGCTGCTGCTGCGCTTCATCGGCCAGGATCAGGACGTGCGGCTGGATGCGCACGAACACGCTGAATTCCGCGAATGGAAATGGATCGATCCTGAACTGCTGCCGGACGTGATCGTGCCGTTCAAGAAGCGCGTGTACCGTCAGGTTCTGGAAGAATTCCGCGACCTTATCTGACGGGCAGAATCTGACGAACCGGGGGGCTGCGTCAGTTGGATTCCACCGTCGGCTGGGGCTTGATCGCCTCGGCCGAAACCACCTTGGGCGCCGGCCCCTTGGCGATCACTGCCGCCAGATCCTCGGTCTCGGCGCAGGTCTTGCCGCACAGCCCTTCCAGCCGCGACAGGTTGCGCCGCGCCTTGTCGACCGCGCCCTTTTCCACCATCGCGCCGCCTTCGCCCGAAATGGCGGCCAGGTTGTTGGGATCGCGCGACAGCGCCAGCCGGTAATAATGGATAGCCTTGCCCTGCATCCCGCTGCGCCGCGCGGCATCGGCCAGCGCCACGAACGTGCCGGGGTTGCCTGGATCGACCGCCAGCGCGGCCTCGAAGCTGTTGGTCGCTCCTTCAACGTCGCCCGCCGTGAGCGCCTTGCGCCCGGCGTCCAGCAAAGCCTGCGCCCGGGGATCGATGGCTTCGGTCACCTTCGCCGTCCCCATGCTTCCGGTCACGCCGGCCAGCAACGACAGGGCAAGGGCAACGGGTGTGTAGCGCATCACGAACTCCTTCAGCCGGGAGCCAGGGCGTGGTGATCCGGCGGTCATGGGAATATCATCTATCATAGGCGGCGAAGCGTCGAGAAGAAAAACCCGTCGGTCCCATCATGCGCCGGGGTGAGCCGCCATCCCGCCCCCCGCGCCCGCCCGGCCGGCATCGCCGGCAGATCGGCCCGCCAGTCCGGCCTTTCGGCCAGGAACGCGGCCACCCCGTCCGCGCCTTCGGCATCGAGCAGCGAACAGACGATATAGGTCAGCCGCCCGCCCGGACGCACCAGATCGGCCGCCACGCGCAGCAGGCGCGCCTGCGTGGTGGCGTATCGCGCGATCGCCGTCGGCGACAGCCGCCAGCGCGCCTCGGGATTGCGCCGCCAGGTGCCCGTGCCCGAACAGGGCGCATCGATCAGCACGGCGTCCGCCCTGCCCGCCCAGTCCGCCAGCATCGCCGCCTCGCGGTCCGGATCGAGCAGCCGCGTTTCCGCGATGGCCCCTGCCCGCGCCGCCCGTTCGGGCAAGCGCGACAGGCGCGGCCGGTCGATATCGCAGGCCAGCAGATACCCCCGGTTCTCCAGCGCCGCCGCCAGCGCCAGCGTCTTGCCGCCCGCGCCCGCGCACAGGTCGATCACGCTTTCGCCCGGCTGGACCGCCAGCGCCGCGCAGGCAAGCTGGCTGCCCGTGTCCTGCACCTCGAACAGGCCCTGCGCGAATTCCGGCCAGCTTTCCGCCGCCGTGCCCGCAGGCAGGCGCAGCGCGTCGGGCGCAACGGTGCGCTCCGCCGCCACCGGCAGGCGGGCGGCCAGTTCCTCGCGCGTGATCTTCAGCCGGTTGGCCCGCAGATCCAGCGGCGCCCGGCCCAGCAGGGCGTCCTGCTCGCCCGCGTCCAGGCCCGAGGCCAGCAGCGCTTCCTCCAGCCAACGCGGCGCGATGCCGGCCGTCGCCACCGGTTCGCCCTGCGCGATCGGCGCGGGGCCATAGGTGGAACCATCGAAAAGGGTGGCCAGCGCGGAATCTTGCACCGCCAGCCGCAGCATCGCGGCGCGGCCGCTCATCGGCGCTTCGCCGCAGGCGCGGATGGCGTTCCACGCCAGCTCGCGGATCGCGCGGCGGTCCTTCGATCCCACGAAGCGCCGCGCCCGGAACCACTCCGCCGCGATCCGGTCCGCCGACGCGCCCTGCCGGGCCGCCGCTGCGATCACCGCGTCAAGGATGTCGATCGCGGCCTGGACGCGCGCGGCGGGGGTCACCGCGTCGGGTAGTTCGGCGCCTCGCGCGTGATCGTCACGTCATGGACGTGGCTTTCGCGCAGGCCCGCGTTGGTGATGCGCACGAACTTGGCGTTCTTGCGCAGGCTCTCGATCGTGGCGCTGCCGGTATAGCCCATCGCCGCCTTGATCCCGCCCACAAGCTGGTGGACCACGTCCTTGGCCGGTCCCTTGTAAGGCACCTGCCCCTCGATGCCTTCGGGCACCAGCTTCATCTGGTCCTTGATGTCCTGCTGGAAATAGCGGTCCGCCGAACCGCGCGCCATCGCGCCGACCGAACCCATGCCACGATACGACTTGTAGGCGCGGCCCTGATACAGGAACGTCTCGCCCGGCGCTTCCTCGGTGCCGGCCAGCATCGAGCCGATCATGATCGAGCTGGCGCCGGCCGCCAGCGCCTTGGCCGCATCGCCCGAGGTGCGCAGGCCGCCATCGGCGATCACCGGCACGTTGTTGCGGTCGGCTTCCTCGGCGCATTCCATCACGGCGGTCAGCTGCGGCACGCCCACGCCCGCGACGATGCGCGTGGTGCAGATCGATCCCGGCCCGATGCCCACCTTGATGCCGTCCGCCCCGGCATCGATCAGCGCGCGAGTCGCCTCGCCCGTGGCGACGTTGCCGGCGATCACCTGCACCGTGTTGGACAGCTTCTTCACCGCTTCCACCGCGCGCGCGACATCGCGGTTATGGCCATGCGCGGTATCGATGATGATCACGTCGCATTCGGCTTCGACCAGCGCCTGCGTGCGCTCAAGCCCCTTTTCGCCCACGGTCGTGGCGGCGGCCACGCGCAGGCGGCCCGCCGCGTCCTTGGTGGCGCTGGGGAACGTCACGGCCTTCTCGATATCCTTCACCGTGATCAGGCCGATGCAGTGGAAGGCATCGTCCACCACCAGCAGTTTTTCGATCCGGCGCTGGTGCAGCAGGCGGCGCGCATCGTCGCCGCTGGTGCCGAGCTTCACCGTGGCCAGGTTCTCGTGCGTCATCAGTTCACGCACCGGCTGCGCCGGGTTGTCGGCAAACCGCACGTCGCGATGGGTAAGGATGCCAAGCAGCTTGCCGCTTGGCTCCACCACCGGAATGCCGCTGATCTTGTTGGCGCGCATGATCGCCTGCGCCTCGCCCAAGGTGGCGTCAGGCGCAATGGTGATCGGATTCACCACCATGCCGCTTTCGAAGCGCTTGACCGCGCGGACCGCCGCCGCCTGTTCCTCCACCGTGAGGTTCCGGTGCAGCACGCCGATCCCGCCAAGCTGCGCCATGACGATCGCCATGTCCGCCTCGGTCACGGTGTCCATCGCCGAGGAAAGCACCGGAATGTTGAGCGAGATCGCGCTGGTCAGGCGGGTGCGGGTATCGGCCTGCGATGGCAGCAGATCGGACTCGCCGGGACGCAGAAGAACGTCGTCGAAGGTAAGGCCGAGGGGGATATCCATGGTGCTGCCACTTTCAGTCCGGGGAGAATCGTGGCGGCCCATGTAATCAAGCCGGGCGGTTTGCGCTAGGGGGTAGCGGCTTTGGTCGTAGCCCCGCCCGATCCCGGCGCCGGAACGCGCTTCGCATCGGCGAACTCGCGCACCAGTTCGGTGTGCAGCGTCACGTCGTCGGCCATCCCGCCCACCTCGATCAGGTCCGCCTTGTCCGCCGGCGTGTGATAGCGCTCCTTCATGAACCGGTCGAGCCGCTCGGGATCGCCATAGCTGCTGCTGACCATCACCGCCGGCACATCGTGCTGCATCAGCGCCCAGCTATCCTGTCGCCGCACGAAGGCGTTGGCAGCATCGTCGTTCGCGAGCCTGCGCTTCATCCGCGCCACCACGCGGCCGATCCCGGCATCGAGGCCGGTCATGCCCCGCCCCACGATCGCCACCGGCCGCCCGGCCGGCACCAGGCCCGTGCTGTCGACATTGAAGGCGGCCACCACCTTGTCGAGCGGCAGGGGCGGGTTCTCGGCAAAGGCCATCGCGCCCAGCAGGCCCAGTTCCTCGCCCGTGGTGGCAAGGAAATAGACATCACGATCCATCGGCTTGGCCCCGCGCGCCTGTCCGCGCACCAAGCTGCGCGCGACTTCGGTGATCACCGCAACGCCCGATGCGTTGTCAACCGCGCCGGGGCACAACCTGAGCGGCGTGCCGCACTGGCCGAAGTGATCCCAGTGCGCCATCACCAGCACCGCTCCGGCGGCGGGATTGCGCCCTTCGATCTTGCCGATCAGGTTGTGCGTCCGCACGCGCGTTTCCGTGCTGGTCGCCTCCAGCGATCCTTCCACGCCCAGTAGGCGCGGAACGAAACCCGCCGCGGCCGCCTCGTGCCGCAAGGCGACCACATCGCGCGCCGCGCCGCCCGCCAGCATCTGCCCGGCGAAGGCCGGAGTCACGAAAGCCTCGATGTCCCCGCCCAGTTGCCCGCCCGCCAGCGCATATCCCGCGCGGCGGCGGCGGGCCGTCACTTCGTCTATGCGCCGATCGCCGTCCAGCACCACGATCACCGCCGATGCGCCGGCATCGAGCAGACGCCCCGGCCGGTCCTCGGTCGCGGCGGAGGGTGTCCCTGGCGGCAGGCTGTCGAGCATCAGCGCGATCCGGCCCGCCAGTTCCGCGCGCGGCGGCACCGGCCCGGTGCCATGCCCCACGAACAGCACCGGCGCATTCTCCACCAGGCTGCGCAGGCCGGACGTGACGACGAAAGCCCCGTCCTGCGAAACCGCCAACCGCTGCTTGCCACGCCGGAACGCCACGCGCGAGGCAGCCGGCACGCGTTCCACCAGTTCCACCGGGGCGAACCACGCGCTGCCGGGATTGTTCGTGCCCGATTCCAGCCCGATGTCGAACCATTGCCGGGCAAGATAGCGCAACGTCTTCATCTCGCCGTCGGTGCCCGGTTCGCGGCCGCCGAATTCCTCGCTGGATAGCGTGACCACATGGCTGCGCAGCGCGGCTTCCAGCGGCGTGTCGCGCCGCGCCACGGACGATACAGGGGCAGCGGCGTTGAGCAGCGACAGCCCGGCCACGGCCACCGCCGTCGCCCGAACCAGCCGAAGCCTGCCAACACGACTCATCGACGCCCCCAAACGCTTCAACGCAGACCCGTGCTGGCAAATGCCCGAACCCGGCGCAAGTTCCTCCTTCGGGTTCGAAAGATGAACCACAGCTGGGCAGGTTCGTTCGCGGCATTGGCCAGATCAGGCCTTTCTGTGCCATAGCGGCCGCCGGGACCGGAAAGGACAGGCAGACAAGACGATGCGGCTCGACGACTTCGACGATTCGATCAACGTGGAGGACCAGCGCGGCGGCGGAGGTCGCGGCTTTCCCGTCATCGGCGGCACGGGTGGGCGGCTCGGCTGCGGCACCATCGTGATCGCGCTGATCGCGGTCTTCGTGTTCGGCGCCGATCCGGCGCAGATGCTCGGCTCGCTCCAGCAACAGACGCAGGAACAGCAGAGCCTTCCCGCCGGCCCCGCGCAGACGGGCGGCGGCTCCAGCGCGCAGGAAATCTGCACCGTCAACCCTTTCAGCCGCGAAAGCTGCAACGCGCTGTCCTCGCTCAACAAGACGTGGAAGCCGCGCTTCGACAAGGCCGGCATCGCCTTCCGCGCGCCGAAGCTGGTATTCTATTCGCAGCAGGGCCAATCGGGCTGCGGCGCGGCGCAAAGCGCGATGGGGCCGTTCTACTGCCCGCCCGACCAGGGCATCTACATCGACACCGATTTCTACAACGAGATGGACAAGCAGATGGACGCGGGCGGCGATTTCGCACGCGATTACGTGATGGCGCACGAATATGGCCATCATATCCAGAACCTGCTGGGCCTGTCGGATCAGGTCCACAGCCTGCAACAGCGCAACCCCTCGCGCGCCAACGAACTCTCGGTGCGGCTGGAATTGCAGGCCGATTGCTATGCCGGCGTCTGGGCCGGGCTCAACAAGGACCGGATCGAGCCGGGCGACATCGAGGAAGGGCTGAAGGCCGCGCACCAGATCGGCGACGATACGCTGATGAAGGCCGCCGGGCGTCGCCCGGTGGAAGCGGCGTTCACCCACGGCAGTTCGGCGCAGCGCATGACCTGGCTGCGCAAGGGCATCGAAACCGCCGACGAGGACCAGTGCGACACCTTCTCCGACCTTCGGCAATGAGGCCCTAAGGAACCCGAAGCGGCAATGGGCGTATTCTCTCCAAACGGGGAGTATGCCCATGACGAAACGACACCTTGTTTCCCGCGCGGCCCTTTGTGCCACGCTCGCTGTCGGCCTGATTCCGGCCGGCGGTTCGGCTCAGACTGCGGTCGCCCCCAAGGACGTGACCGCTGGCGACGTCGTGACCAAGCCACTGTCCGACATGAATCTCAAGAAGGAGGACATTCCGCCGATCCTTCTGAGCGCGCGCGAGAAGCCCTATGACCTCGCCGGCCTGCGCCGGTGCAGCGACCTGCAGGGCGAAGTGCGCCGGCTCGATGCCGTGCTGGGCGACGACATCGACGTGGTGGAGGAAAAGACCGCGGGCGAAAAGCGCGGCAACACCGTGGGTTCGCTCGCCAAGTCGGTGGTCGGATCGCTGATCCCGTTCGGCGGCATCATCCGCGAGATTTCGGGCGCCAACGAGAACCAGCGCCAATGGCAGGTCGCGCTCTATGCCGGTTCCGTCCGCCGCGCCTTCATCAAGGGCGTGGGGCAGCAACGCGGCTGCCGCTATCCGGCCCACGCCGCCAGCGCCGCCGATGTCGCCCGGCTGACCGCCACGCGCGAGGCGGAGGAGCGCAACAGCAAGGCGGAAAACCGCGACACGAAAGAGAGCAAGGACGGCACCCGCTACGAATCGCGCGCGGTAGTCCAGCCCACACCGCGACGGCGATAACATTCCGGCCGATACAAAAAGGCCCCCGGATCGCTCCGGAGGCCTTTTTGTCGTTCGCGTTTCCGCGATGGTCAATCAGTACACGCGCGCCTTGGGCTTGATGTACTCGACATCGTCGGTCAGCGTGTATTCGTGAACCGGACGGTAATCGAGCTTCACGCCGCCGCCCTGGCCGCCCCAGCCGTCGAACCACGCGACAGTGTGCTTCATCCAGTTCTTGTCGTCGCGGTTGGGGAAATCCTCGTGCGCGTGCGCGCCGCGGCTTTCCTTGCGGTTGTACGCACCGTGCATGGTCACCGACGCCTGCGCGATCAGGTTGTCCAGTTCCAGCGTTTCGATCAGGTCCGAGTTCCAGATCAGCGAACGGTCGGACACGTGGACGTCCTGCATCCGCTGGTAGGTTTCGCCCAGCTTCACCTTGCCTTCGGCCATCAGTTCGTCGGTGCGGAACACCGCCGCATGGCCCGACATCGTGCGCTGCATCTCGACACGGATTTCCGCGGTCGGCGATCCGCCCTTGGCGTTGCGGAAGTGATCGAGACGGCCGAGCGCAAGGTCCGCGCTGTCCTTGGGCAGCGAGTTGTGCGCGGTGCCGGGCTTGACCAGTTCCTTGAGACGCAGGCCGGTCGCACGGCCGAACACCACGAGGTCGATCAGCGAGTTCGAGCCGAGGCGGTTAGCGCCATGGACCGACACGCAGGCCGCCTCGCCCACCGCGAACAGGCCGGGCACGACCGTTTCGGGGTTGCCGTCGGCGCCCAGCGTCACGACTTCGCCGTGATAGTTCGTGGGGATGCCGCCCATGTTGTAGTGGACCGTGGGAACGACCGGCAGCGGCTGGCGCGTCAGGTCCACGCCGGCGAAGATCTTGCCGCTTTCCGTGATGCCCGGCAGGCGCTCCGCCAGCACCTTCTGATCGATGTGATCGAGGTGCAGGTAGATGTGGTCCTTGTGGGGGCCGACGCCGCGCCCTTCGCGGATTTCCATGGCCATCGAGCGCGAGACGACGTCGCGGCTGGCCAGGTCCTTCGCCGAAGGGGCATAGCGTTCCATGAAGCGCTCGCCTTCGGAGTTGGTGAGGTAGCCGCCCTCGCCGCGCGCGCCTTCGGTGATGAGCACGCCCGCGCCGTAGATGCCGGTGGGGTGGAACTGCACGAATTCCATGTCCTGCAGCGGCAGGCCGGCGCGCAGCACCATGCCGCCACCGTCACCGGTGCAGGTATGGGCCGAGGTGGCGGTGAAGTAGCAACGGCCGTAACCGCCCGTCGCCAGCACGACCGCGTGGCTGCGGAAGCGGTGGATCGAGCCGTCATCGAGGCACATCGCGATCACGCCCCGGCATTCGCCGTTTTCCATGATCAGGTCGATCGCGAAGTATTCGATGAAGAAATCCGCGTCGTACTTCAGCGATTGCTGGTACAGCGCGTGGAGCATGGCGTGGCCGGTGCGGTCCGCCGCCGCGCAGGTGCGCTGCACCGGCGGGCCTTCGCCCATGTTCTGCATGTGGCCGCCGAACGGACGCTGGTAGATCGTGCCGTCCTTGTTGCGGCTGAACGGCACGCCCGCGTGCTCCAGCTCGTAAACCGCCGCCGGCGCTTCGCGCACCATGTATTCGATGGCGTCCTGATCGCCCAGCCAGTCCGATCCCTTGACGGTATCGTACATGTGCCAAGTCCAGTGGTCCGGCGTGTTGTTCTGGAGCGAGGCGGCGATGCCGCCCTGCGCCGCCACGGTGTGCGAGCGCGTGGGGAAGACCTTGGTGATGCAGGCCGTGCGCAGGCCCGCCTGGGCGCTGCCCATCGTGGCGCGCAGGCCGGAACCGCCCGCGCCGACCACGACCGTGTCATAGGTATGGTCGATGATCTTGTAGGCGGGCTGGGTGGAAGCAGTAGAAGCCATGGATCAGGCGCCCCCGAGAGCGATGCGGAGAACCGAAAGGATACCGAAAGCGGCACCGGCGAAAGGCACGAGGTTGACGAGCAGCCAGGCGGTGAACTTGCCGGCATCCTCGTGCAGATAGTCCTCAAGCATCACCTGCACGCCAAGGCGCGCGTGATAGAACGTGTTGATCATGATCAGGATCAGCGCCGTGGACGAAAGCGGACGCGCCGCCCAGGCATGGACCGTCGCATAATCGTAGGCCGGCAGCAGCACCAGGCTGGCCAGCAGGAACGGAATGAGGACGATGTTGCCAACCGCGGTCAGACGCGAAAGCAGCCAGTGATGCGCGCCCTGATGGCTGGAACCCAGCCCGCGAACGCGTCCGATTGAGGTGCCGTTACCCATGGTATCCCCGACGTTTGAATGGACCCTGCCGGCGCTTAGCGCAGCAGCAGGAAAGCCCAGAAAAGGATGGTGGAAGCGATCGAAAAGACCAGCGTGACAACCGACCAGCGCGCGTTGGCGTGCAGTTCGTAACCGGCGCCGATATCCAGGATCAGGTGACGAACGCCGCTGGCAAGGTGCTGGAAGAACGCCCAGGTCAGGCCCACCAACACGATCTTGCCCAGAATGGCGGTGACGAACTGGAGCGCGCCGCCGGTGCCGGTCCAGACCCAGCCGAGGAAGCTGTCGTAGGCTTCGGGGCCGCTGGCGATCGCGCCCACCCACCACAGGAGCAGGCCAAGACCGGCAAAAGCCAGGCCATTGCCGGTAACGCGGTGAAGGATCGAAACCAGCATGGCCGGACCCCAACGCCAGATCTGGAGATGCGGCGAAATCGGCCGGTTGCTGCGCGCCTGCGCCATGTGAACCCCCTAAAATGGTTGGCGATCGCGTTTGGGCCGCGATCGGGAAGCGATTCGGTATTAGTCGAAATGCCGACCTGTGCAAGCGGACCAAAGTACAATTCGCCCCGCTCGACGCCGACGCGGTTGCACCGCAACGAAACCGACTGCAAGAGGAACTTCATGACCTTCCCCCACGTCCTCGTCACCGGATCGTCGCGCGGCATCGGCGCAGCCATTGCCAAGAGCCTGGATGCGCGCGGAGCCCACGCCATCCGCCATGGCAACACACCCCGCGCCGGAACGCTGGCCGCCGATCTGTCCGACCCTTCCGCGCCGCAACAGCTGTGGCAGGCCGCCCTGGCCCAGGCGGGCGGCACGATCGATGTGCTGGTCAACAATGCCGGCCTGTTCGAGGCGAACCCGCTCGACCGGTCCGACATCGCTTGGCTGGACGGGTGGGAGGACACGCTGCGGATCAACCTGACCTCCGCCGCGCAGCTATCGCGCTTCGCCGTGCGGCACTGGCTGGAGCGCGGCGTGGCAGGGCGCATCGTTCATATCGCCAGCCGCGCCGGCTATCGCGGAGACTCGCCGGATCACTGGCACTATGCCGCCGCCAAGGGCGGGATGCTGGCGCTGCACAAGACGATCGCGCGCGGCTATGCGGCGAAGGGCATCCTCAGCTACGCGATCACGCCCGGCTTCACCGATACGGCGATGGCGGGCGATTATCTCGCAAGCCGGGGCGGCCCCGGCCTGCTGGCCGACATTCCACTCGGCCGCGTGGCCACGCCAGACGAGATCGCTGCCATCGCGGTATTCTGCGCGCTCGACGCGCCCCCCAGCATGACCGGCGCGGTGATCGACGCCAACGGAGCCAGCTATGTCCGCTAAAACGCTCGCCCTCGCCGCCCTGCTGCTGGCCGGTGCGCCCGCCGCCCATGCCGCCAGCGCGCCAGCCCCCGCCGATCCGGTGGCGGCCCGCGCGATCCTGTCCGCCTGCGCGGGGAAGGACAGCTTCTCCGACCCTGCTCCCGCCGCGCATGTCTATGGCAACGTCTGGTACGTCGGCACCTGCACGGTCAGCGCGATCCTGCTCACATCGCCGCAGGGCAACGTGTTGATCGACGCGGTGACCGAGCAGGCCGCCCCGTCGATCCTCGCCAACATCCGCGCCGCCGGCGTCGATCCGCGCACGATCCGCTGGATCGTGACCAGCCACGAACACTTCGACCACGTCGGCGGGCTCGCCACGCTGCAACGCGCCACCGGGGCGAAGATCGCGGCGTTGCGCGCGGGGCTGCCGGCGCTGACCAGCGGCAGGACCAGCCCCGCCGATCCGCAGGCCGGCCACATCGATCCCTTCGCGCCGGTCCGCGTCGACCGCGTGCTGCGCGATGGCGAGGTGCTGCGCGTGGGGCCGTTGGCGCTGACCGCGCTGGCAACGCCCGGCCACACCGAAGGGTCGACCAGCTGGCGCTGGACCAGTTGCGGCGGCAACGCCGGCTGCCAGCGCTTCACCTATGTCGACAGCCTGACCGCTCTGCCGCTGGGCAGCTACCGCTTCGCGGATCACCCTGATCGCGTGGCCATGTTCCGCCGCACTTTCGCCCGCGTGCGTGCGTGGGATTGCGGCATCCTGCTCACTCCACACCCGTCGGCCAGCGATTTGATCGAACGGATGGCCGGGCAGGCGCCGCTGCGCGATCCCGGCGCCTGCCGCACGCTGGTCAACGAGGCGCAGGACCGGCTCAACAAGGCCCTGAAGGACACGACGCCCCGACCATGAGCTGGAAAATCACCGTTTACGCGCCGCGCCCCGTCATCCAGGCCGCGCTCACCGCGCACGAGGACGTGTTCGACTGGGATGCCGACATCGTCATCGCCGGCAGCGAGATCGCCGAGGACAAGCCGGAGGACTGGCAGCTCGAAGCGTGGCTTCCGCGCAAGCCCGCGCGCGCGGACAAGGCGGCGATCACCGCGCTGTTCGCGGATGGACAGCCCGAACTGTTGATCGAAAAGCTGCCGGACGCAGACTGGGTCACGCTGAGCCAGGCCGGGGTCGAGCCGATCGACGAAGGCCCGTTCCACGTCCACACGCCGGACTATCCGCCGCGCGCGGAGCCGGGCATCCGCAACTTCGTGATCCCCGCCAGCCAGGCCTTCGGCACCGGCCAGCACGCCACCACCGCCGGCTGCCTCGCCATGCTGGCGCACATGAAGGCGCAAGGGTCCATCGTGCGCAATCTGGCCGACATCGGTACCGGCACCGGCCTGCTCGCTTTCGCCGCGATGCACCTGTGGCCCTCCGCACGCGCCATCGCCAGCGACATCGATACGGTCTGCGCCCCGGTGGTGCTGGAAAACGCACACAGCAACGGCGTGGCGATCGGCGACGGTTCCGGCGCGCTCACCATGGTCGTCGCCGCCGGCATGGACCATCCACTGCTCGCCGCCAGCGCGCCCTATGACCTGCTCATCGCCAATATCCTGGCCGGGCCGCTGACCGAACTCGCCCCCGCCTTCGCCGGCGCGGTCGCGCCCGGCGGTTCGGTACTGCTGGCCGGCCTGCTCGAAACGCAGGAGCCGGCCGTGCGCGCCGCCTATCGCCGCGCGGGCCTGCGCCTTGCCGCACGCATGGTGCGGGGCGACTGGTCGATCCTGTGGCTGCGCCGGCGGCCGGGTGGCGCGGTGCGCAGAAGCAGCGTGGGCGCGCTACCCGAATGGTCCAAGCGCTGGTAGCTCAGCGCGCCGCCAGCGTATCGCGCAGCAGCGCGAGTCCGGCGCGGGCGAAGGCGGCCATGTTGGCCAGCCGCTCCTCGCTGCCGGTCGAAACCATGGCAGAAGCCGAAACGCCCGGCCCGACCACGGCCACCGCGCTGGTGCCGGAAGGCACGCCCAGCGGATGCTTGCCCGGCCCCGCCGCGCCGGTTTCGGCCAGCCCCCAGTCCGCGCCGTAGCGCTTGCGGATCAGGTCGGCCTGCGCCAGCGCGTAGCTTTCGGTCGCCGAGGTCAGCCCGCGCAGCGAGCCCGGCTCGTGCCCCAGCACGATCCGCCGGCCCTTCAGGGTATAGATCACGCCGCTGCCCAGGAAGAACGCCGAGGCGCCCGGCATCGCCAGCAGCCCGGCCGACATCAGCCCGCCGGTTGCGCCATCGACCACGGCCAGCGTCTCGCCCCGCGCCTTCAGCAGCGCACCCGCTTCCGCGCCGATCGACGCGAGTTCCTCGATCGTCACGCGCGCGATCCCACCAGCGCCAGCCCGAACGCCACGAAGATGCTGCCCGTCACGCGGTTGAACGCCTTCTTCAGGCCCGGCCGGGTCAGGAACCCGGCGATGCCCCGGCCGCCCAGCGCATAGACGAAGTACCACGAGATCTCGATGACCGAGAATGTCAGCACCATCACGCCGAACTGCGGCAGCTTGGGCTGCGCGGCATCGATGAACTGCGGCAGGAAGGCGGCCGCGAACAGCAGCGCCTTGGGATTGCTGATCCCGATCACGAAGGCGGTGCGGAACACGCGCCAGGTCGAAAGGCCCCGCTCGACCTCGCCCTCGCCGATGTCGATGGCCGCATCGTCGGCGGTCCACGACCGGTAGCCGAGATAGACGAGATAGGCCGCGCCGGCATAGCGCAGCACGGTGAACACGCCCGGGATCGCCAGCAGCAGCGCGCTCAGCCCCAGCGCCGAAGCCGTCAGCAGGCCGAACACCGCGACGAAGCATCCCGCCATGGCCGCGAACGACCGGGCCAGCCCCAGTTCGACGCTGCGCGCCATGACGTGCAGCATGTTCGGCCCCGGCGTGGCCGAGACGAAGAAAACGGTGACCGCATAGAGCCACCAGGTATGCCAGGCCATCATTCCTATCCCGCGTTGCGGACGATGTCGGCCCAGGCCGCCTCGTCGATTACCTCAATGCCGAGTTCGGCGGCTTTCTTCAGCTTGCTGCCCGCGCCCGGCCCCGCCACGATCAGGTCGGTCTTGGCGGAGACCGAACCCGCCGCGCGCGCGCCCAGCGCCTCGGCCTGCGCCTTGGCCTCGTCGCGGCTCATCGTTTCGAACTTGCCGGTGAAGACCACGGTCTTGCCGGCGACCGCGCTGTCCTTCGTTTCGACGACATAGTCCGGCGGCGAGACTTCGGACAGGAGATCGTCCCACACCGCCACGTTGTGCGGTTCGTGGAAGAAATCGCCCAGCGCCTCGACCACCACCGGCCCCACGCCATCGATGGACAGCAATTCGGCCCTCGCCTCGAGCACTTCGGGCGACAGGGCATCGGGCGCCTCCGCCGCCGGCTGCGCCGGCGCGAAGGGAGCATGCGCCCGCTCCACCACCTCGCGCAGCTTCGGCAGCGTCACGAACCGCTTCATCAGATCGCGCGCGGTCACCGCGCCCACGTGGCGGATGCCCAGGCCGAACAGCAGGCGCGCGGCGTCGGGCCGGCGCTTGGCCTCGATCGCTATCAACAGGTTATCGACAGACTTGTCCTTCCAGCCCTCGCGCCCCACGATGTCGTCGCGGCGCTGGCGCAGGCGATAGATGTCGGCCGGGCTTTCCAGCCAGCCGAGCGCGAAGAACTCTGCGATCGTTTTCTCGCCCAGCCCCTCGATATCGAGCGCGGCGCGGCTGACGAAGTGGCGGAGCCGTTCGGTACGCTGGGCGGGGCAGATCAGGCCGCCGGTGCAGCGGACATCGACTTCGCCTTCCTCGGCCACGGCCTCCGAACCGCATTCGGGGCAGTGATCGGGAAAATGATAGGCTTCACGCGGCTCGTCGCGGGTCAGATTTTCGACCACTTGCGGGATCACGTCGCCCGCGCGCTGCAGCACCACGCGATCGCCCACGCGCACGCCCAGCCGGCCGATCTCGTCACGGTTGTGCAAGGTGACGTTGGTGACGGTGACGCCGCCGACCAGCACCGGCTTCAGCCGCCCCACCGGCGTCAGCTTGCCGGTGCGGCCTACCTGGATGTCGATCGCCTCCAGCGTCGTCTCGGCGCGTTCGGCCGGGAACTTGTGCGCCATGCCCCAGCGCGGCGCCTTGGCGACGAAGCCCAGCCGCTGCTGCCAGTCCAGCCGGTCGACCTTGTAGACCACGCCGTCGATGTCATAAGGCAGGTCCGCGCGGACCTGCTGGATCGCACGGTAGTGCGCCAGCATTTCCGTCGTGCCGCCGCAGCGGACCAGCAGCGGTGAAACCGGCACGCCCCAGCGTTCGATGCGCTTCATCATCGCGAACTGCGTCGGTTCGGGCACCTCGCTCGCCGCGCCCCAGCCGTGGGCCAGGAAGCGCAGGGGGCGGCTGGCGGTGACGCTTGCATCCTTCTGGCGCAGCGAGCCGGCGGCGGCGTTGCGCGGATTGGCGAAGATCTTCTCGTCCTTCTCCGCCTGCGCGGCGTTGAGCGCGAGGAAATCGGCCTTGGCCATATAGACCTCGCCCCGGATCTCGAACACGGCGGGGATGTCGAACAGGCCATCGCCCTTCAGGTCCTGCGGGATGTCGGCGATATGCGCGACATTGGCGGTCACGTCCTCGCCCACCTGCCCGTCGCCGCGCGTGGCGGCGCGGACGAGATGCCCGTTCTCGTAGCGCAGCGAGCAGGAGAGACCGTCGATCTTGTCCTCGGCGGTCATGACGACTTCGGCGTCGTCGGGCAGCGCCAGGAAACGCCGCACGCGCGCGACGAATTCCGCGACCTCCTCGTCCGAGAAGGCATTGTCGAGGCTCATCATGCGAACCTCGTGCGTCACCTTGGACAGCGGCGAGGCGCTGACCTCGTGCCCGACCGCGTTGGTCGGGCTGTCGGCGCGGACCAAGTGCGGGAACGCCGCTTCCAGTTCGGCGTTGCGGCGAACCAGCGCATCGTATTCCGCGTCGGGAATCTCGGGCGCGTCCTCCACGTGATAGAGCTTGTTGGCACGGTTGATGGCGCGCGCCAGCCGCATCAGTTCGTTGGCGACATCGGCCTCGCTCATGCCCTCCACGCTCATGCCGCCTTCCCCAGAACCGTCACTACCAGTTCGCGCCGCGCCCTGTAGCCGAGCGATTCATAGAGCGCGATCGCGCCCGCGTTGCCGGCATAGCTGTGCAGGAACGGCGTTTCGCCCCGCGCCGCAAAGCCCGCCATAACGCGCAGGATCAGCCGGCGTGCCAGGCCCTGCCCGCGAAATTCGGGATAGGTGCAGACCCCGCTCAGTTCGGCGAAACCATCGGCCGGCTTGAAGCGTTCGCCGGCCATGGCGATCAGCCGCCCTTCCTGTCGTACCCCGTAATAGGTGCCATAGCGGTGCGTCAGCGTGCTCCATGGCCCCGGCGCGGTAGCGGTGGCGATGGCCGCCATTTCGGAAGCGTCATCCTCCCCCAGTACCGCGATCCCATCATCGTTCCCGACCTCGGGCAAGGGGCCATCGGCCACCATCTGCAGCAGGGGCGCGGTGCGCAGCACGACGGTTCCCGCCGGCGGTTCGACCGGTTCGGGCTCCACCAGCCAGATTTCCTCTCCCGCGTCCCCCAGCACCCCGGCAAGCGCCTCGATCCGCCCTGGAGCGCAAGCCGCGAACGGCCCGTAGCGCGGATCGATCCGGACCACCCCGTCGTCGCCGGAAGCGAGCGGGGCGAGCCGGCCGCGCAGCGAGTTCCACACCGGCCGGTCAAGCGGATGCGCCGTCATTCCGGTGCGGCTCCACCAACGGGCGACACTTCGGCGCGCGCGCCGAAACCGGCGATGATCGGCCGCGCCTTGCGGATCGCTTCCTGCACCTGCGGCAGATGAAGGCTCGCCCTGTGCGAAGCCTCGTCCTTCCACACTTCGGTTATCCAGATCGCGTCCGCATCCGCGCGGTCCTTCCACACGCGATAGCCGAGATTGCCCGGCATCTGCGCGCTTCCGTCGATCAGATAACCGATCAGTTCGTCGCGGCGGCCGGGCGCGGCCTTCATCTGCCCGATCAGGCCATAGACCTGCGATTCGTCGATTTCTTCCATGGTATGCGCTTCCACTCCCCCCGCCCGGCCAGCCAGCAGCATGGCAGCGGCGGCCCCGCCGATCATCGCGCGCCGGTTGACGAACATCACGCCTGCTCCAGCAGCCGGTCGGCCTGCGCCCGCGCTTCGGCGGTGATCTCCGCGCCGGACAGCATCCGCGCGATTTCCTCCTGCCGGCCGGCGGCATCGAGCAGCACCACGGACGTCCGCGTCACGATGCCCTGGCTGGACTTGGCGATCAGGTAATGCGCGTTGCCCCGCGCGGCGACCTGCGGGCTGTGCGTCACGGCCAGAAGCTGCCCGCCGCCCCTGCCGTTGTTGTGCGCCAGCCGCGCCAGCCGTTCGCCGATGGCGCTGGCCACCGCGCCGCCCACGCCCCGGTCGATTTCGTCGAAGATCACCGTTGCGGCGCCGCCCTCCTCCGCCAGCGCCACCTTGAGCGCCAGGATAAAGCGCGAAAGCTCGCCACCGCTGGCGATCTTGCCCAGCGGCGCGAAATCCGCGCCGGGGTTGGTCGCGATCAGGAATTCCACGGCATCGATACCGCCCGGCCCCCAGCGGCCCTCGGGCAGGCGGAGAACGGCGGTATGGAACCGGGCGGCGTCGAGCTTGAGCGGCACGAGTTCCGCCGCCACCGCCTTGTCCAGCCGGCGCGCGGCATCGGCGCGCGTGACGGACAGCGCTTCGGCCTTGGCGCGATAGTCCAGCCCCGCTTCCTGCGCCGCGCGCTGCAACGCGCCGATCTGCGCTTCGCCTCCTTCGATCGCATCGAGCGTCAGGCGCATCTCGTGCATCCGATGGGGAAGTTCGTCCGGCGTGCAGCCATGCTTGCGCGCCACGCCGCGCAAATCGAACAGCCGCGTCTCGATCCGGTCGAGCGCCTGCGGATCATGGGCCAGCGCTTCTGCCGCGGCCGAAAGCTTGTCCTCCGCCTCGCTCGCCTCGATCACCGCGCGGTCCAACGCCTCAAGCGCTTCGGCCAGCAGCGGATGCTCCCCGGCGATGCGATCGAGCCGCCGTGCCGCCGCGCGCAGCGAGGCCAGCGCGGAATCGGACCCCGCCCACAAGTGCTGCAATTCGGCAAGGTCGCCGGACAGCCGCTCTCCCTTCTGCATCGCCGCGCGCTGCAACGCGAGGTCTTCCTCCTCGCCGATCACCGGAGCCAGCGCGGTCAGTTCCGCGAGATGGGCGAGCAACAGGTCCTGCTCCGCCGTCGCCGCTTCCACCCGCGCCCTGGCCGCGGCGAGCGCGGCTTCGGCACCGCGCCACTTGTCCCAGGCGGCGGCCACGGCGCCCGTATCGGCGCGTGCATAGCGATCGAGCAACAGGCGGTGCCCGCGCGCGTTGACCAGCCCCCGGTCGTCATGCTGCCCGTGCAGTTCGACCAGCGCCGGCGCTATTTCGCGCAGCAGAGCCACGCCCACCGGCTGGTCGTTGATGAAAGCCTTGCTGCCCCCGCCCGCATCACCATTCGCGGCGCGCAACCGCCGGCGCACGATCAGCGGCTCGCCCGGTTCGATCTCCACTTCGGCCTCGGCCAGCGCATGGCGGACCGGATCGGGCAGGCGATCGAACTCGAACGTGGCGGTCACGCTTGCCTGATCCTCGCCCGCGCGCACGAGGCCGGCATCGGCCCGGTCGCCCAGCACGAGTCCCAGCGCATCGAGCAGGATCGACTTGCCCGCACCGGTCTCGCCGGTGAGCACACCGAGTCCGCCTGGAAACGCAAGGTCCAGTGCCTCGATCAGCACGATGTTGCGGATGGATAGTCCGGTCAGCATGGGCGAGAGTTCTTAGCCGTTCGGAAACGCGCCGTCACCATCCGTTCACGGCTTGTTTCAGCCCTGTGACACCGCGCCACACACCCGCAACCTGATTGGGGCAAGGGATTCGCTGAAAGCAACCGCAAAGGAGGCAAGGCCATGCCCAAGCAACGCCACGCCAAGCCAGCGTTCCGGCCCACGTTCCAGACGGTCACCGAACTTGCCACTTCCGTGCCGGCGTGGCTCGACCTGCCCGAACCGCGCGGTTTCCGCCCCAAGCGCAAGGTCCGGACAGTGTGGATTTCCGACATCCACCTCGGCACGCGCGGCTGCAACGCGGCGATGCTGCTCGATTTCCTCGCCTCCATCGAATGCGAAACGCTCTATCTCGTGGGCGACATCGTCGATGGCTGGCGGCTGAAAAAGGGCTGGTACTGGCCCGACGCCCACAACGAGGTGATCCGGCGCGTGCTCAAGATGGCGCACCGGGGGACGCGCGTGGTGCTGATCGCGGGCAACCATGACGAGATGCTGCGCCCTTACGCGGGGATGAGCTTCGGCGGCGTGGAACTGGCGCTGGAAGCGATCCACACTACCGCCGACGGACGTCGCCTGCTCGTTACCCATGGCGACGGCTTTGACGGCGTGGTGCTCTATGCTCGCTGGCTCGCGTTCCTGGGCGACAAGGCCTACGAGTTCCTGCTGCGCGCGAACCGCTGGTTCAACCTGCTGCGCCGCCAGTTCAAGCTGCCTTACTGGTCGCTTTCGGCCTACCTCAAGAAGCGCGTAAAGAACGCGGTGCAGTTCGTCTGCGACTTCGAGGAAGCGGTGGCGCACGCGGCCCGCGAACAGGGCGTGGACGGCGTGGTCTGCGGCCACATCCACTGCGCCGAGATCCGCCAGATCGGCGATGTGACCTACTACAACGACGGCGATTGGGTCGAAAGCTGCACCGCGCTGGTCGAGGATCACCAAGGCGCGATCGCCATCGTCGACTGGGCGGCGGAAACGCGCGAGGCGGAGATGAAGCACGGCAAGACCCCCACCCCGTCCACCGCGCGCGAGGAGGAACCGGCATGAGGATCGCGATCTGCACCGACGCCTGGCACCCGCAGGTCAACGGCGTCGTCCGCACCCTGTCCACCACGGTGGATCGCCTGAACGCGCGCGGGCACGAGGTCGAGCTGATTACGCCCAGCCAGTTCCGCACGTTGCCCCTGCCCGGCTACAGCGAAATCCGGCTGGCGATGGCCCCGCGCTTCGGCACGCGGCGCACGCTGAAGGACTTTGCGCCCGATGTGGTTCATATCGCGACGGAAGGGCCGATCGGCTGGAGCGCGCGCGGCTGGTGCAAGAGCACCGGCACGCCCTTCACCAGCGCATTCCACACCCGCTTTCCGGACTATGCGGCGGTGCGCACCGGGCTGGACGCCTCGCACTTCTGGCCCCTGATGCGCCGGTTCCACAACCAATCGCGCGCGGTGCTCGTATCCACGCCTACGCTGGCCGGCGAACTGGCGGCGCAGGGGATCGGCCGCGCCCGCCTGTGGTCGCGCGGGATCGATCGTTCGCTGTTCCATCCCCGCCACGATCCGCTGCCGGAAATGGCCGCGCTTCGCGGCCCGGTGATGCTCTACGTGGGGCGCGCGGCGGTGGAGAAGAACCTTGAAGCCTTCCTTGCCAGCACGGTGCCGGGCAGCAAGGTTGTGGTCGGCGACGGCCCCGATCTCGTCCGCCTGCGCGAAGCCTTTCCCGAAGCGACCTTCCTGGGCGCGCTGGCGGGCGAGCAGTTGGCCCGGGCCTATTGCTCGGCGCAGGTCTTCGTGTTTCCCAGCCGGACCGACACGTTCGGCCTCGTCATGATCGAAGCGCTGGCCTGCGGCTTGCCGGTGGCGGCCTTCCCCGTGCCAGGCCCGCTCGACATCGTGGGAATGGACGGCCACGGCCCCGGCGGCGACCTTCCCATGCGCATCGGTGCGCTGCGCGACAATCTGGATCATGCGATTGTCGATGCCCTGCGCTGCGATCGGCTGGGCGCCGCCGTCCATGGCGCGAGCTATAGCTGGGATCGGGCAACCGACCAGTTCCTGACGGCACTGACCGAAGCGCACCGGCAACCGGTCCCCGCCTTCGCCTGACGCACGCCCTGGGGAAGCCGTTCACAGGCGCGCTCCCCCCTTCCATCCTGCCCGACCTTTCCTCTACGCTTCGCGGCAGAGAGGATTCGTATTCATGGCGGAACGCTACAACACGATCACTGTCGAAAGCCGCGGACCGGTCGACTGGCTCACCCTGAACCGGCCCGAGGCCATGAACGCGATCTCGCTGGAGATGGTGCGCGAACTCAACGCCTATTTCGGCGGGCTCTACCACAATGGATCGGTGCGCATCGTGGTGATGCGCGGGGCTGGGCGTGCCTTCTGCGCCGGGCTGGACATCAAGGAACGTAGCGAGGAAGAACGCGCCGCCATGCCCTTTGGCGGCGGCTTCGGCTTCCAGGGTTATCTGGCCGACGTCTATGTGAAGATGCGGCGCTGCCCGCAGCCGATCATCACGCTGGTCCACGGCCCCGCCTGCGGCGGCGGTTTCGCCTTTGCGCTGGCTTCGGATATCCGCATCGCCGGCGAAAGCGCCCGGATGAACGCGGCTTTCATCCGGCTGGGCCTGTCGTCGTGCGACATGGGCGTCAGCTATTTCCTGCCGCGCCTCGTCGGCGTTTCGGTGGCTTCCGAACTCATGCTGACTGGCCGCTTCATCCACGCGCCGCGCGCGCTGGCGACCGGGCTGGTTTCGGAAGTGGTGCCGGACGAAAGCCTGGCCGATGCGGCGCAGCCCTATATCGACGAGATGCTGATGGCTTCGCCGAAGGGCCTGCGCATGACCAAGGAAGGGCTCAACCTCGCGGTCGATGCCCCAAGCCTCGAAGCGGCGATGGCCATCGAGAATCGCAACCAGCTCATGACTTCGAGCAGCCCGAACTTCGCCGAAGGGATGCGCGCCTTCATCGAAAAGCGCAAACCGGTCTACGTTCCGGATTGAGCAAGGCCGGATTAGGCCAGCCCCGGGGCGGGTTCCCCCGCTCCGGATCGCGATCAGGCCGCGTTGGTGCCGGGGGCCTTGCTGTTCATCAGGCGAAAGGCCTTCTGATACCATTCGCTACCGGGATAGTTGTTGCCCAGCACGGCCGCTGCCTTCTGCGCTTCTTCGGGCACGCCGAGGGCCAGGTAGCTTTCGACCAGGCGATAGAGCGCTTCGGGCGTGTGGCTGGTCTGCTGGTACTTGTCGACCACCACGCGGAACCGCAGGGTGCCGGCCAGCCACTTGCCGCTGCGCTGGTAGAAGCGGCCGATCTCCATTTCCTTGCCGGCCAGGTGATCGTTCACCAGATCCATCTTCAGCCGCGCATCGGTGGCGTAGTCGGTATTCGGGAAACGGCGCATCACTTCGTTGAGCGCGGTCTGCGCCTGCAGGGTGATCTTCTGGTCGCGCGTGACGTCGCTGATTTGCTCGTAATAGCACAGCGCGATCAGGTAGTAGGCGTAGGGCGCGTCCTTGTTGCCGGGGTGAATCGACAGGAAGCGCTGCGCCGATTGCGTCGCCTTGGCGTAATCGCGCGCGGCATAGTAGCTGAACGCGCTCATCAACTGCGCGCGGCGCGCCCACGGCGAATAGGGGTGCTGGCGCTCCACCTCGTCGAACAGCGCCGCCGCCTGCTTGGCATTGCCCTGGTCCAGCCGTTCCTTGGCCGCCATGTAGAGCGTATCGACGTCCCGCGCGACGTAGGCCACGTCCTTCTTGGAACGCGCGCCGCCGGCGCAACCGGCGGTCAGCCCCAGGGCAGCGGTGGCAGCGGCGAGAACGGCAATCCGCAGCGGGGTGCGGCCATGGGCGATGAACGTCATGGCAGCCCTATAACCAGCGCCCCCATGAACGCCAAGTGAAGTTCTGCATGCCTCGATTTCAGGATGCGACGGCGCACGCGAAGATCACGCGTCCTCGAACGGAGGGATCACCGCAATCGGATCGGCCAGCGTGATCCGGTCCAGCATCGCCGCCATTTCATCGCGCAACTGAAGCATCAGGCCACGCAGGCGGCATTCGGCTTCCGGCAGGCAGTTCGTGCAGGTTTCGTGCGCGTTGCGGCTGGCGCATGGAACCAGCGCAAGGCTGCCGCGCGTCAGGCGGATGATGTCGCCATAGCGGATGTCCACCGGCGGCAGGGCCAGTTCGTATCCCCCTTCGCGCCCGCGCTGCGAAACGACGATTCCCTCGCGCGCCATTTCCGAGAGAATCACCGTCAGGAACTTGCGTGGAATGTTCTGTGCATCGGCAATCGCATCCAGCCGCACCGGCCCCCGCCCGAAGGTATCGGCAAGATGCTGCAAGGCCCTGATCGTGTAGCGCGTCTTCTGCGAGAGCATGGAGACACAAAAGCGCCTCGCACCCGAAAGTCAATCGCGGCGGTAGAAAACCTTGTCTAATCGACGATTCACGGCGTGCCGCGTTCCCGATCGGGCGCGCCATACCCGCCGCCGCCCGGCGTTTCGATCACGAACACATCGCCCGGCTCCATCATGGCCGAAGCGGTCGCCGGCAAAGCCTCGACACGACCATCCGCGCGCTCGATCCAATTGCGTCCACGTTGGCCGTCCGCGCCGCCATGGAGGCCGAACGGCGGCACGATCCGGCGGTTGGAAAGAATGCCCGCCTCCATCGCCTCGAGAAAGCGCACTCTCCGCACTGCGCCATCGCCACCGCGATGATGGCCCGCCCCGCCCGAACCGCGCCGGACGGAAAATTCCTCCAGCAGCACCGGGAACCGCGTTTCCAGCACTTCGGGATCGGTCAGGCGGCTGTTGGTCATGTGCGTCTGCACCACCGCCGTTCCGTCGAAATCCGGCCCGGCGCCCGATCCGCCGGCGATCGTCTCGTAGTACTGGAGGCGCGCGTTGCCGAAGGTGAAGTTGTTCATCGTCCCCTGCGCCCCCGCCATCGCGCCCAGCGCGCCGAACAGCGCGTCGGTCACCACCTGGCTGGTCTCGACGTTCCCCGCCACCACGGCGGCGGGCGCTTGCGGGCGCAGCATGGACCCTTCGGGCACCACCACGGTCAGCGGGCGCAGGCATCCCTCGTTCATCGGCACCGCATCGTCGATCAGCGTGCGCACGACATAGAGCACGGCGGCGCGCACGACCGGCAGCGGCGCGTTGAAATTGTCGCCAAGCTGCGGGCTGGAACCGGTGAAGTCGATCGTGGCATGGCGGGCCGCGCGATCGATCGCCACGCTGACAGAGACTTGCGCGCCGTTGTCCATCGCATAGGCGAAGCGCCCGTCGGCCAGCCGGTCGAGCAGCGCGCGCACGGCCGCCTCGGCATGGTCCTGCACATGGCCCATATAGGCATCGACCACCGCCCTGCCCTGCTCTGCGGCGATGCGGCGCAGCTCGGAAGCCCCCCGCGCGCAGGACGCGATCTGCGCCTTCAGGTCCGCGATGTTCTGGTCCACGTTGCGCGAGGGCCAACGCCCGGACGACAGGCGCGCGCGCAAGTCCGCCTCGCGCAAGTGCCCTTCGTCCACCAGCAGCACGTTGTCGAGTAGCACGCCCTCCTCGTCCAGCGTGCGGCTGCCGGGCGGCATCGATCCGGGTGCGATCCCGCCGATGTCCGCATGGTGGCCGCGCGCGGCAACGAACCAGGCCGGCTCCGCATCGCTCTCTTCGGCGAACACCGGCATGACTACCGTCACATCGGGCAAATGGGTGCCGCCATCGTACGGAGCATTGAGGACATAGGCATCGCCGGGGCGCAATCCGCGTCCGTCCCGCCCCTGCCCGCGCCGGGCCAGAACGGTGCGCACGCTTTCGCCCATCGATCCCAGATGGACGGGCATGTGCGGCGCGTTGGCGATCAGGCTGCCTTCGCCGTCGAACAGCGCGCAGGAAAAATCGAGCCGCTCGCGGATGTTGACCGACGAGGCGCTGTGCTGGAGCGCCGCGCCCATCTCCTCGGATACGGCCATGAACAGCCCGCTCATGATCTCCAGCCGCACCGGATCGAGCGCGGTATCCGCCACGCGATCCACCGTGCGCGGCTGTGCCCGGCGCAGGATGAGGTTGCCGATCGCATCGACTTCGACGCGCCAGCCCGGTTCGACCACCGTGGTCGACACCGGATCGACGATCAGCGCCGGCCCTGCTGCGGTGAAACCGCAAGCCAGATCCTCGCGCCGGTAGAGCGGTGTCGCATGCCGTTCGCCGGCGGTGAACATCGAGACGCTGCCGGCTGGCGTCCGAGGCGGCTACCGACTCGACCCGCACGGCTTCCGCCACGATCCCGCCTTCGGGCGCGAAGCCGAACCGGCGCTGCCAGTCCGCCGCAAAGGCAGCCCGCATCGCTTCGAGCGGTGCAAAAGCCACCTCGATCGTGTTCTCGGTCCCCTGCGGCCGCAGATGCAGCGTCACCTCGCGGCGCAACGTGGCCCGCCCGGCATTCCCGGCCACCAGCTCGGCCTCGGCATCATCGCCCAGCAGGCCAACTGTTCGGGCGATCGCGGCGGCGCCTTCCCCGTCCAGCAGGCATCCCAGCGTGGCCTCGCGCACCGCGCGCCGGTCGGCCAGGCCCATGCCATAGGCGGAAAGCACGCTCGCCAGCGGATGGCACTGCACGGTGTCGATCCCCAGCGCATCCGCGACCAGACAGGCGTGCAGCCCGCCCGCGCCGCCGAAACAGGCGAGCGTCGCCCGCGTGACGTCATGGCCTCGCCGCACGGAAATCGCCTTGATCGCATTGGCCATGTTGGCGACGGCAATGCGCAGGAAGCCTTCGGCGGCCTGCTCGGGCGAAACCGCGCGCCCGATCGCCGCGCGGACCTGCGCGGTCAGTTCGGCGAAACGGCGCTCCACCGCGCCGCGATCGAGCGGCTGGTCGCCGTGCGGGCCGAACACGTGCGGGAAATGATCGGGTTGCAACTTGCCGAGCAGCAGGTTGCAGTCAGTGACCGCCAGCGGCCCACCGCGCCGGTAGCACGCAGGCCCCGGCACCGCGCCCGCCGATTCCGGCCCGACCAGGAATCGCGTGCCATCGAAACGGCAGATCGAACCGCCGCCCGCCGCCACGGTGTGGATGCGCATCATCGGCGCGCGGATGCGCGATCCCGCCACCCGCGCCTCGGCCTCGCGTTCGTAGCTGCCGGCATAGTAGGACACGTCGGTCGAGGTGCCGCCCATGTCGAATCCCACGACTTGCGCGAAACCCGCCGCTTTCGCCGTGGCCGCCATGCCGACGATGCCCCCGGCCGGGCCGGAGAGCACGGCGTCTTTCCCATGGAACGCCTCGCCGGCGGCAAGCCCGCCGCTCGATTGCATGTAGAGCGCCGCGACCGCCGGCCCCAGCCCCGCTTCCAGCCCAGCAACATAGCGGCGCAGGACCGGCGAGAGGTAGGCATCGACCACGGTCGTATCCCCCCGCGCGATCAGCTTGATCAGCGGGGCAACGCGGTGGCTGACCGAAATCTGCCCGAACCCCACCTCCCCCGCGACACGGGCGAGCGCGGCCTCGTGCGCCGGAAACTTCCAGCCGTGCATCAGCACGATCGCAATGGCGCGCAGCCCGCTGTCGAACGCGGACTGCAACACGGCGCGGGCCTGATCTTCGTCCAGCGCAGCCAGCACCGTGCCATCGGCCATGACCCGCTCGTCGATTTCCGCGACCTGCGCGAACAGGGGTGCCGGCAGGTCGATCCGGCGCGCGAAGATGTCGGGCCGTTCCTGCGTGCCGATGCGCAGGGCATCGCCGAACCCGCGCGTGATCGCCAGCAGCGTCGGTTCCCCCTTGCGTTCGAGCAGGGCGTTGGTGGCGACGGTCGTGCCCAGGCGCAGTTCGGCGCGGGGCAAGGCAAACCCTGGGCGCGCTCCGGTGAGCCGGCGCATCGCCTCCACGGCCGCATCGTCATAGCGGCCGGGGTCTTCGGACAGGAGTTTCGCGCGATGCAGCGCGCCATCGGGCGCAATCGCCACGACATCGGTGAAGGTGCCGCCGCGATCGACCCAGAATCGCCAGGTGTCTTCAGTCACGCGCCCGCCTTAGCCGCTTGAAGTCCGGCTGGCACTATCCCCGTCCGATCGTTCGCTGTTTGGGCACGCGCCGAAACCGGCCGAACCGGGTGCAAAAGCAAGCGGCCCGGCGCTCACGCACCGGGCCGCTCAGGCATTCCTCGATGGATCAGCGCGCAGCCTGTTGCAGATAGGCAATCAGGTCCGCGCGATCCTGCGGATTGGGAAGGCCGGCAAAGGCCATGCGCGTGCCCGGCACGTACCGGGTGGGCGAGGTGAGGAAGGCATCGAGCGTGGTCTTGTTCCACGTCACGTTCTTGGCCTTCATCTGCGCCGAATAGTTGAAGTTCGCCATCGCGGCGGACTTGCGGCCAACGATGCCCTTCAGCGACGGCCCCAGGCGCGTGGCGCCGGTATTGAGATCGTGGCAGGCGGCGCAACGGGCGAACACGGTACGACCACGCGCCGCATCACCAGCAGGCCCGGAAGCAGCAGCCGATGCAGCCGACGCGGCGATACCAACGGCGGCCAGACCGGCCATCACGGCAACAAACTTCATCAACGCACTCCCCAAAAATGCCTTATGGCTAAAATGCTTCGCGGACAAACTGCCCCGGCGGGGCTGACCCACACATGAACGGATACAACGGCTTGGCGGCGTTGCCTAAACCCTATTCAGCGATTTTCGCAAGCGGGCAGTCCGCCCTCAGTCCTTGGCGGGCGCGGACGTGCAGACCTTGATGATCAGACGGAACAGTTCCGCGCGTTCGTCTTCCGAAAGGCAGGCGGTCAGTTCCCGTTCGTGCGCGGCGATGATCTCGCGCGCTTGTTCCAGCACCCGCTCGCCATCCTCGGTGATCCACAGCCCGCCGGCACGACGATCCAGCTTCGACGGCTCGTTCACCACGTAGCCGTTCTTGGTCAATTGCCGCACGAACTGGTGAACCGTGGGCCGTTCGATCTGGAAGAAGCGCGAAAGGTCCGACTGCTTCACGCCTGGATTCGCGTTCGTCAGCCACAGGATGGCAACCTGCTTGGGCGTAACCTTCAGGGCATCCAGCTGCCGTTCGAGCCGCGAAACGAACAGGGAATTGGCGGTTCCGATATGGACGCCCAGAATGGCGTCCATCCCGTCAACCAGCAGCCCCGCCGCTGTTCCCGACGCCATGGTCACTTCCGAAGCCAACGATCCGATACCTTTCCAGCCGCGCCATCCTTAACGAACGATACGGAACAAAACCGCCGTTTCATTAGGGTCACGAAGTGTTTTACGCAAAGCCTTTTGCACCGCACACAGGTCCACAGGACGAAACCCGCGTCATTTCAGCACGATCCGGATGCATTTGCGAATGCCCGAAACGCCGTTGTCACAACTACCGTGCGATAGCGAAGGGTCAGGCTTCCATCGGCGCGGTAGTCAAGCCCAGTTCCGGAATGCCGATGGAACGACGCCCGCCGTAATCGGTGCGAACCACGATCAGGCCGCTGCGTTCGAGATGTTCCAGCAGACGGCGGATGCGCCCCGGCGAACGGGTGCCATAGACTTCGGCCAGCTTGTCGTCGTCGGGGCATGGCGTGCCCTCCGCCGCCGCGCGGGCCAGCACCAGGAACGGGGCGAGCAGGTCGTCCGGCACGTCGCGCCCGATGCGCAACACGTCCTGCCAGCGCGGCTCGCTATCGTCGGCAATGCCGGCCACCGCCATCGCGAAACGCCGCCGGAACGCCGCCAGATCGATGCCCGTATCGCCCAGCCGCTGCATCCGGCAACGCACGGTGAAATCCTGGAAAAGCTGCGCCGCGGGCTGAAACGTGCAGTCCGGCTCCAGCGCCATCTCGGCCAGGATCGCGGCGACATCGGCGGCAGTTTCCTCTTGCGCGAACAGGCTGGGTTCGGCGGGCGGATCGACCTGTTCGGCGGCCGGCACATAGCCCTCGATCCGTTCAAGCAGTTCGCCGCTTTCGACCGGATCGGCTTCCGGCTCGGGCGCGCGCGGCAATGCTTCCATCGCCAGCGGTTCGGCCAGCAGCAGCGATTCCATGTCCTGCCCCGAAGCCGAAGGCAGCGGCATCAGCCCCTGCACCACGTTGCGCGCGCGGGTCTGCACCTCGCTGATGCGCACGCCCACCGGCCGGCGGCAGATGGCAGGGCCAAGCCCCAGGAAATGCCCGCGCTCCAGATCGCGGATCTGTTCGGCCTGGCGCCGCTCCATGCCCAGCAGGTCGGCCGCGCGCGCCATATCGATATCGAGGAACGTGCGCCCCATCAGGAAGTTGGAAGCCTCGGCGGCGACGTTCTTGGCGAGCTTGGCCAGCCGCTGCGTGGCGATCACCCCGGCCAGGCCGCGCTTGCGCCCCCGACACATCAGGTTGGTCATCGCCGCCAGCGACAGGCGGCGCACTTCATCGGTCACATCACCGGCGGCGGCGGGGGCGAACATCTGCGCCTCGTCCACCACCACCAGCGCCGGATACCATTCGTCGCGCGGGGCATCGAACAGCGTGTTGAGGAACACCGCCGCGCATCGCATCTGCGCTTCGAGTTCCAGCCCGTCGAGCGCCAGGATCACCGAGGCACGATGCTTGCGGATGCGCGCGGCGAGCTTGGCGATCTCAGCCTGGTCGTAGGCCGACCCATCGACCACGACATGCCCGAACGGCTCGGCCAGCGTGACGAAATCGCCTTCCGGATCGATCACCACCTGCTGGACCAGCGCGGCGCTTTCCTCCAGCATCCGGCGCAGCAGGTGCGACTTGCCGGACCCGGAATTGCCTTGCACGAGCAGGCGGGTCGCCAGCAGTTCCTCGACATCGATCCGGACAGGGGCGCCGGACCGGTCGGCGCCGATGATGATGGATGCGCTCACGGGCGTGGCTGTGGCCGGGCGGACCTGAGTCGGCAAGGCCGGCGGGGCGATTTGCTGTAGAAAGGTGGGTGCCTTGCTTGCCCGGCCCCTTCCCTCACACGTCGTCCCGGCGAACGCTGGGACCTCAGGCCTTTGCAGGAAGACCGTCGTTAGGTGGAACCCAGCCGCCCGAGATCCCAGCTTTCGCTGGGATGACGGTATTTTCGAATGCCGGCTTCGCTTAATGCCGGATCAGGTAATCGAACGCGGAAAGCGCCGCCTTCGAACCTTCGCCCATGGCGATCACGATCTGCTTGTAAGGCACGGTCGTCGCGTCCCCCGCCGCGAACACGCCCGCCGCGCTGGTCTCGCCACGCGCGTCGATCTCGATCTCGCCGCGGTTGCTCAGCGCCACCGAATGATCGAGCCATTCGGTGTTGGGGACAAGGCCGATCTGCACAAAGATGCCTTCCAGCACGATTTCGTGAACCTCTTCGGTCTTGCGATCGCGATACTTGAGGCCGGTCACCTTGTCGCCATTGCCCAGCACTTCGGTAGTCAGGGCCGAGGTGATGACGGTGACGTTGGGCAGGCTGTTCAGCTTGGCCTGCAGCACCGCGTCGGCGCGCAGCTGGCTGTCGAACTCGATCAGCGTCACATGGGCGACGATCCCCGCCAGGTCGATCGCCGCTTCGACGCCGGAGTTGCCGCCGCCGATCACCGCCGTGCGCTTGCCCTTGAACAGCGGGCCATCGCAGTGCGGGCAATAGGCGACACCCTTGTTGCGGTATTCGTGTTCGCCGGGCACGCCCATCTGGCGCCAGCGCGCGCCGGTCGACAGGATCACCGTCTTCGCCTTCAGGCTGGCGCCGCTTTCAAGCTGCACCTCGGCCAGCCCGCCATCGAGCGGGGGCACGAGCTTTACCGCCTTCTGCACGTTCATCACGTCCACGTCGTATTCCTTGACGTGCTGTTCGAGATGCGCGGCCAGCTTCGGCCCTTCGGTGTGCGGCACCGAGATGAAGTTCTCGATCGCCATGGTATCGAGCACCTGTCCGCCGAAGCGTTCGGCGACGACACCGGTGCGGATGCCCTTGCGCGCCGCATAGATCGCCGCCGCCGCGCCGGCGGGGCCGCCGCCGACGACCAGCACGTCAAACGGTTCCTTGGCGGCAATCTTCTCCGCCGCCCGCGCGGCCGAACCGGTATCGAGCTTGGCCACGATCTGCGCCAGATCCATGCGCCCCGATCCGAACGGTTCGCCGTTGAGGAACACCGTCGGCACGGCCATGATCTTGCGGCGTTCCACCTCGTCCTGGAACACGGCGCCGTCGATCGCGACATGCGTCACGTTCGGGTTGAGCGCGGCCATGATGTTCAGCGCCTGCACCACGTCGGGGCAGTTCTGGCAGGTCAGCGAAAAGAACGTCTCGAAATGCAGCGGCCCTTCCAGCGCGCGCACTTGATCGAGCAGATCGGCATCTTCCTTGGGCGGATGCCCGCCCACGTGCAGCAGCGCCAGGATCAGCGAGGTGAACTCGTGCCCCATCGGCAGGCCGGCGAAAACGGCTTCCGCCCTGCCTTCGTCGGCGCGGATCGCGAACGAGGGCTTGCGCGCGTCCGTGCCGTCAAAGCGGGCGGACACCTTGTCGGACTGCGCCGCGATCTCCTCGACGAGGCTGCGCGTCTCGGCCGATTTGGCGCTGTCGTCCAGGCTGGCGACAAGCTCGATCGGGCGGCGCAGGTTGCCGAGATAGGCTTTCAACTGGCCGGTGGTGGCGGCATCGAGAATAGGCATGGCGGTTCTCTTCAGACAGATGGGTGCATCGCCGGGACCGCGGGGATGCCGGGAGGCGGAAATGAACGGCGGGAGGCGCTCGGGGGAAACGCTGGGTTCCCGTTGCCCTGAGCTTGCCGAAGAACTGCCTTGGGACGGCAATCCTTGGGTAAGCTCAGGACTGGCAGATCAAACGGGGCAAGCCAATCTCCGGTCGAAAGTCTCGGTGAAGAGGGTGGCCGGACGGAGGAATCCGCCCGGCCCAACCCATCAGATCTTGCCGACGAGGTCGATCGACGGAGCCAGCGTTTCGGCGCCTTCTTCCCACTTGGCCGGGCAGACCTGGCCGGGGTTTTCGCGCCAGTACTTGGCGGCCTTGATCTTGCGCACCAGTTCGGAAGCGTTGCGGCCCACGCCCTCGGGCGTGATTTCGACGAGCTGGATCACGCCATCGGGATCGACGACGAAGGTGCCGCGATCGGCAAGGCCCACGCCCACGCGCAGGATGTCGAAGTTGTTCGACAGGTCATGGTTCTGGTCGCCCAGCATGTAGTACTGGATCTTGCCGATCGCCGGCGAGGTGTCGGCCCAGGCCTTGTGCGAAAAGTGCGTGTCGGTCGAAACCGAGTACACTTCGACGCCCAGACCCTGAAGCTCGGCATACTTGTCGGCAAGGTCTTCCAGCTCGGTGGGGCAGACGAACGTGAAGTCGGCCGGATAGAAGAAGAACACGCCCCACTTGCCCTTCACGTCGGCGTCGGTAACGGTTTCGAACTTGCCCTGGCGATAGGCCTCGGCTTTGAACGGCTTAAGCGTGGTTCCGATCAGAGACATGACAGACGATTTCCTTCTGATTCGTCGTTGGTAAACTGGATACGAGGGTGAGCTAGCGACTCACCTTCGCAATTTCCAATGATCAATTCCGGCCACTTTGATCGATTGCGTCGATCAATGGCTCGCCTGATCGGAACCCATCGATCACATTCCTGCGGCAGGACCGAGACAGATGTTCCGTCGCTGTCGCCCTTGCGATAGCGCCACGGCCCCGGCGTGCCCCGGAAGCGACATTTCCTCCAGCGGCAACAGCCTGGCATCCTCGAGCGCCGCCACGCGATGCCCCATGCCGGCGAGGTAAGCCTCGTTTTCGGCAAAGGCGAGGAATGCGGAAACGCTGCTCTGGCGCACCAGCATCGCCATGTCCCATCGTTCGGACTCCGGCCCGATCAGGAACGGCCCGCCCTGCCCCAGGAACAGGATATCGCCGCCGCTCGCGCGCAGGTGAGGAAGGGTATGCTTAATGTACCGCCCGAATGCCTCGCTTCCACCGATCGGCGACGCCGGCGCGAGTTCCGGATGCGCCGCGTAGTCCGCCACGGCGCGAAACCGCAGCAGGTTCAGCATGACGACGCTGCCCGCGATCCCGCGTCGGACGAACAGCATGCCCGCCGCCGGCGATACATCGAGATGAGTGGCGGACGTATCCGTCATCCTTCCGCACCGCCATCAGCGCGCACCAGCAGCAGAACGTGCATCCTGACGTCCTCCGGCCATTCCGAGATATGCCGCTCCAACGCCCCCAGGTCTCCCGCGAACAGCGCCCGCGTCGCGTCCTCGTAACCGGGCAGGTCGCCGGCCATCGCCAGCATGAAGTGATAGGCCGCCTCCTGCGCGCGGCGCCGTTGCTGGCGGATATCGGGTTTCTTCCGCTCGCTGTCGATCAAACGGCGCAGCGTGGGCGAGGCGCCTCCGGGCTGGGCGGCCAGCCATTCCCATTGCCTGGGCAGCAGGGTTACCTCGCGCGCCACAACGCCCAGCCGCGGACGGCCCCGTCCACGCGGTTCCCCCGCCTGCCCTTCCCCTGCCGGAAGCGCGTCGGACAAAGCCGTTGGGGCACGGTAACGCCCGCTATAGACCGGTGCAGGTTGAGAAAGGCGTTCCACGATCTCCTCGTCGCTGCCGCGCAGGTCCAGATCGACAATCCGTCCGCTGCTGTCGTCGAAAACCTGAATGGCATCGACAGCGCCCCCTTCCAGAGCCCGCTTCACGTGCAAGGCGACTTCGCCCAGCGGGCCGGCGAACAGTTTCCGCGCGCCGCAAAATGCGGTGCAAATCGTGAGGTCGGACATGGTGGATTCCTTCTCTGTCGAAGCATTTTTATCCGGGTAAATTATACTCGTCAATATTACCCGGGCAAAATAAGTCACGAAAGAGCGCGCTGCCTCGCGCACGCATGCTGCAACCGCATAAAAATATGAAATAAATGCGCTTTAACGTTTGAACGTACGATTTTTTGCAATCGACTTGCAGAACTTGCACTTGAAAATCGACGCGTTCCGATCCAATTGCGCTCAAGAAACAAAACCGTTTCGTTCCATTACACCTTGTTGTCAGGACTCACGATGACCGCTCCCAGCGAAAGCGATTCCAGCCCGGTTGCTCCCGAGACGCCCGGCGAGAATGGCGTCGATCCGAGCGGCACTGCGCCAAACGGCAACGGTCAACGCAGCAAGCGCATTCGCCGCATCGGCCTGATCGCGCTGATCGTGGGCGCGGCTTATGGCATCTATGCCTACACGGACTATCGCCTCTATGGCCGCTTCATCCAGGAAACCGATGATGCCTACGTGAAAGCGGACGGGGTGACGGTGAGTTCCAAGCTGTCCGGCTATGTCCGGACGGTGAACTTCAAGGACAACCAGTCGGTCGCGGCGGGAACGCTGCTCGTGCAGATCGATCCGACCGACTACCAGACGCGCCTTGCCCAGTCCGATGCGCAAGTGCAGGTGGCGCGCGCCACGCAGGCGGCATCCGTCGCCAGCATCGCGGAAGCGCGTTCGGCCGTGGGGCAAGCCTCAGCGGCAGTCGACGCCGCCCGGCGCCAGCTTGCCTATCTCAACGGCGAAGTTGCCCGTTTCCGTCCGCTTGTCGCCAGCGGCGCGGAACCGAAGCAGACGCTGGACCAGTTCGTCTCGAACCGCGATCAGGCGGCGTCCGATCTTGCTTCCAAGCAGGCCGCGCTTGCCGCGGCGCGTGACAAGGTCCGCACCATCGAGGCGCAGGCGAACCAGTCCGCCGCCCAGATCGAAGCCGCCCTCGCCCAGCGCCAGGCCGCCAACAACGACATGGCCACGACGCGCATCATCGCCCCTATTGCCGGCCGCATCGGCAATTCATCGGTCCGGCTCGGCCAGTACGTCCAGCCCGGTCAGCGCCTGCTGACGGTGGTGCCGGTCGACGCAATCTATGTGGAAGCGAACTTCAAGGAAACCCAGATCGGGTTGATGCGGCCCGGCCAGCCGGTGACCGTGAAGGTCGATGCCCTGCCCGATGTCGCGTTCCATGGCGTGGTGGACAGCATCACGCCGGGCACCGGCGCCAACTTCTCGCTGATCCCGCCGCAGAACGCGACCGGCAACTTCACCAAGATCGTGCAGCGCGTGCCGGTACGCATCCGCATCAATTCCGGGCCGGAATCGAAACGGGTCCTGGTTCCCGGGCTGTCGCTGACGGTCCAGGTCGATACGACCGCCGCGAAGGGAGCCATCGAATCCATCCGCCGCGAGCAGGAACAGGCTCCGAAGCGGCCATGAGCGCGGCCACCCTTCCCGCGGAACAGGCGGGCCAGCCGCCCGCCCAGCCACCTGCGCCGCCGCCGGCCCGCGAACGCGCGGACCTTACCGCCTGGCTGGGCGTGGCCGCCGGCGCGCTCGGCTCGCTGATGGCCACGCTCGACATCTCGATCGTCAACGCCTCGCTTCCCACCATCCAGGGCGAGATCGGGGCGTCCGCCAGCGAAGGCACATGGATTTCGACGGCGTATCTCGTCGCCGAAATCGTCATCATTCCGCTGACCGCCTGGCTGGAGCGCGTGTTCGGCCTGCGCCGGTTCCTGCTGATCGCCTCGATCCTGTTCACCGGCTTCTCTATCATGTGCGGCACCTCGACCACGCTGACCGGCATGATCATCGGCCGCATCGGGCAAGGCTTTACCGGCGGCGCGATGATTCCCACGGCCATGACCATCATCGCCACACGTCTGCCCCCGTCGCAGCAGCCCATCGGCACCTCGCTATTCGGTTCCACGGTCATCCTCGGCCCCGTGCTCGGGCCACTGGCCGGTGGCTGGCTGACCGAGAATTTCAGCTGGCACTACGCCTTTTTCATCAACGTTCCGGTCTGCCTGGCGCTGATGGTGCTGCTGCTCGTCGGCCTTGCCGACCAGAAGCCCAAGCTGGACGAATTGATCGAGGCGGACTGGCTGGGGATCGCGGGCCTGGCCCTGGGGCTGGGCGGACTGACGGTTGTGCTGGAGGAAGGCAACCGCGAACAGTGGTTCGAATCCACGCTGATCTGGCAGCTGACCGCCGTCACCGTGCTGGGTTTCGTGCTGATCGGACTGGGGCAGCTGTACGCGCGCCGTCCCGTGATCAAGCTGGCCCTGCTGCGCAACCGCACGTTCGCGGCGGTCTTCGTCCTCGCGCTGATCCTGGGCGTGGTGCTGTACGGCACGGCTTATGTGATCCCGCAGTTCCTGGCGGCCATCGCCGGCTACAACGCGATGCAGGCCGGACAGGTCGTCTTCATCTCGGGCATTCCGGCGATGATGATGATGCCGCTGTTCCCGATCCTCCTCAGCCGGTTCGACCTGCGGCTTATCGTCGCCACCGGCCTGCTGCTGATGATGGCTTCGTGCTACATCGACACGTCGCTGACCGCGGACTCCACGGGTTCGGACTTCGTCGATTCCCAGCTTCTGCGCGGGCTGGGTCAGGTCCTCAGCATGATGTTCCTGAACCAGGCGGCGATCGCGGCGGTGCGCCCCGACGAAGCCGGCGATGCCTCGGGCCTGTTCAACGCCGCGCGCAATCTGGGCGGTTCGATCGGGCTTGCCTTGCTGGCGACCGTCCAGGAGCGCCGGCTCGACTATCATCACTGGACGCTCAATTCCACGCTGGGCAACAACGATCTTGCCGTGCAGGACTGGGTTTCCAGCACCTCCGCCACGTTCGGCGGCGGTCCGGACGGCCTTGCCGCCGCGATACGCCAGATCGACAACACGGTGCTGCGCGAGGCGATGGTGATGGCGTTCAACGACGATTTCATGTTCCTCGTGGCGGGCATTCTCGTGGTGACCCCGCTCGTCCTTTTCCTGCGCCCTCTTCCCAAAGGACGCAACATGGCGGCCATGCACTGATGCGACCGATCCCCCGAACTCTCCTCGCTCCCCTGCTCGCTTCCGGGGTGCTGCTCGTCAGCGGCTGCGCCACGGTCGGGCCAGACTACCATGGCGCGCCGAAAGTGGCGGATACCGCTGCCACGCGCGGCAGTTTCCTGCGCGCGGACGCCGGAACCAGCACCGCCGAGCCCACCGCCCGCTGGTGGCAGGCTCTGGGCGATCCCGTGCTCGACCAGGTTATCGAAACCGCGCTGACGAACGCGCCCGACGTGCAAGCCGCGAACGCCCGCATCGCGCAGGCACGCGCGGGGCTTGAGGTCAACAAGACGGCGCTGCTGCCCACCGCCAGCGTTTCGTTCGCCGTGCCCTACGTGAACCTTCCCGGCAGCATTCTGGGCAATTCGGGACGCGAGGAGTTCCACGCCTATGCACCGGGCTTCGACACCTCGTGGGAAATCGACCTGTTCGGCGGCACGCGACGCAAGATCGAGGCGGCTTCCGCCCGCGCCGAGGCCGCCGAAGCGGGCCTTGCCGACGCCCGCGTGACTCTTTCGGCGGAAATCGCGCGCGCCTATGTTTCGCTGCGCGCCAAGCAGGCCGTGCTGGCGCTGACCGATCGGCAGGCGGCGATCGACAGCGACCTCGTCTCCCTAGCCCGGCAACGGCTGGCAGGCGGCACCGCACCGGAACAGCCGCTGGCGCAGGCCCGCGCCCAACTCGCGCAAACCGAGGCGGATCGCGCGAAGACGCGGGCCGACATCGTCGTGCTGATCGATCAGATCGCGGTCCTTGCCGGGCGCGAGCCGGGAGCCCTGGACACGCTGCTGTCCGCTCCAAACGCGGTGCCGCTGCCGCCGGCCGACGTCGCGGTCGGCGATCCGGCGCTCTTGCTGCGCAACCGCCCGGACATCCGCATGGCCGAACGCCAGCTTGCCGCCGCCAATGCCGACATCGGCGCCAGGGTGGCGGACAACTACCCGAAGATCAGCTTCACGGGCCTGCTCGGCACTGGCGGGCAGAACTTTGCCGACGTGTTCAAAACATCGAGCCTCATCGGCCTCGCGCTGCCGCAGATCAAATGGTCGCTGTTCGACGGCGGCCGCGTGAACGCGCAGATCCGTTCGGCCAAGGGGGCCTATGCCGAAGCGGAGGCGCAGTTCCGCAGTACGGTCCTGAAAGCCCTGCAGGACGCGGAAAATTCGCTGACGCGCTTCGGCGGTCAGCGCATCGCCTATGGCAAGGCGCTCGACAGCCAGGCGCAGGCCGCACGAGCGCACGCGCTCCAGGTGCAGCGCGTGCAGGGAGGCACCGCCCCACGCAGCGATGCGCTGACCGCCGAGCGTCAAGCCGTCCAGGCTGAAATGGCGGCGATCTCGGCACGCGCCGAGCTGACCACCGATTTTGTTGCCGTGGAAAAGGCACTGGGCCTTGGCTGGACTGCGCAGACGACGGAGGAAGCGCCAAAATGAGCCGTTTTCGTTCCGTTTATACCGTCTTGACTCACCGCAAATCTAAGGCACTCTCTGTACCCATAACGCCATCAAGGCGAGGATTTGGGACGGATGGACTGGATTTCGGATTTTGGCCGCCGATTCTGGCAGGCCTATCAAGAGGGGCTGGTAATGTCCTGCCCCATTCACCGCGCAGCGGCAGACCGAGCGGCGGAAAAAACCCCGTGCGACATCGGTATGCAACAGTATGACGTCGCCGAAGCGCTCGCAAGGCAGCAAGCCGTCCGCCACTGAACAGTCAGATAGGCCGACCGACCTGATCGTCTCTTGCGCGGATGAAGGCAGTGAAAGCCGCGCCGTGCGCCGTGGACGTCCGTCCGCGGCGGAAGCGGAGCAGATCGTCGGCCGGATTCTGGAGGCAAGCTGGGAAGTCCTTCTGGCCGAGGGCTTTGAAGGCTTCACCTTTGATCGCGTTGCCCGCCATGCGCATATCGGCAAGGCCACGATCTACTCCCGCTTTGCCAACAAGCGGGAACTTATGGGCGCGCTCCTGCGCCATCGCATCGAAGCACAGCACGCCCATATCACGGCTATGGGCGCGGGTCTTCCGCCGATGGAAGCGTTCATCGCACGCAGCACCGAAGTATTATCGCTGCTGCTTTCCCCCGATGGCATTCTGCAAGAACGCCTGATCGACTGGATGGATCAGGAAGGTGACGGCGAATGCGGTGAAATCCGCAACGCAATCTACCGCCATTCGCTGGTCGCCATCGAAGCGTTGATCCACCAAGCGAATGCCACCGGCCTGATCCATATTCCCGATCCGGCAGCGGCAGCCGAATTCTGGCTGGAAGGACTTGTCGGACATGCGCGCGTCACGCGCGCCGAGGAGAACGGGGATAGGGCCGCGCATGAACGATGGTCGCGCAAATATGTCCATTTCTTCTTTTCCGGGATCGCAACCGTCGCCCCGAACACCAGCGCCTCCAACGCCTAGGTTAGCGTTCAGCGGGCTAGGTTCAGCGCATCGCGGGCAAAGCAGCGGAACCGTTCCAGCCGCTCGCCATCCCCGTCATCGCCATAGGCAGAGCGTCTTTCCCCTTGCGGGAAGCGATCGCCATCGCGCGGCGGAATATCCAGCGCGGCGGCGGTGACGAAGCGGATACGCCAGGCAAGAGTCACCGCATCGCCATCGGGCTGGCAGGCGGACAGCATCCGCGTGACGCGATCGACGCCCTCGGCGAACAGGCTCCATATCTGCTCGTGAATGCTGCCCGCCGCGCGCGAGAACATCTCGTCCAGCACCACGATCGCGCGGAAACCGGGAGTCATGGCGGCAGAGGCGAACAGCGGCACGACAAGCGCATCGACAACGGCGGGAAAGTCGGCCCCGCCCTTTCGCTCCAGAGCATCCAGCATGCCGGTTCGGGCATCGGCAATCCGCGCCGCGTTGCGCAGCGCCAGATCGCGCAACAGCCCGTCCACATCGCCGAAATGATAGCGCACCAGCGCGGAGTTGACCCCCGCCGCATCGGCAATGCCCCGCACCGTCAGGGCATGGATACCCTCCTGCACGACGATCCGTTCCGCGGCGGCCAGCAGGCGTTCGGGCGTCGATAGCGAGGAGGAAGCGGTTGTCGCCATGCGCGCGCCATAACAGCAGCCTTTCGATCCGCGCCAGCGAAGAACAACGCTGCCGCAGGGTTAACGGCCTCTAGGGGACCGCCCGTCCCTTCCATTTCACCGGATCGATGGCTTTGCCTGCCAGACAGCGGAGGCACCCGTTAAGCCGATGAGGCCTTCATGACCGTTCTCATTCCCGCCCCCTTGCCGCACCTGGCGATCGTGGTCGAGCCTGTCCGGATATGCCGGGCATCATGAAACACATGGTCTTTCCCACACCGGAAACGGGCACCGCGGACGAACGGGCAAACGAACGGATCGATCATCTGCGCCACCTGCTCGAACGCGAGCGCAAGGCGCGGATCGAGGCCGAAGCGGTCGCCGAGCGGAGCTGGCGCGATCTGTACGAGAACCAGGTCCGCCTCGCCCTGCTTCAGCGGATTACCGACGCCTCCAACCAGTCGAGCGACTTCAAGGCCGCGCTGGGCATCGCGCTGGCCGAAATCTGCGCGCACATGAACTGGGACGTGGGCCACGCCTATCGCATCGATCTTGAAGGCAAGGCACGCCCGCAGGCCCGCATCACCTATGCCGCCGAACCCGACCGATTCCGCCCGATCATGGACGCTTCGCGGCGCCAAATCCTGCAAGACGGTGGTGACCTGCCCGGAAGGGTGCTGCGCGACCGGCATCCGCACTGGATCGACCAGATGGCGGAAGACAAGTGGTTTCCGCGCCGCGATCTGGCGCTTGAATCCGGCCTGCAATCGGCCTGCGCCTTCCCAGTGCTGGTGGGCGACGAACTGGTGGCGGTGATGGAGTTCTTTTCGCGCCGCCCGCTGGTGGACAAGGACAACATCCTGCTGACCGTGACCCAGGCCAGCACGCAGCTGGCGCGCGTGGTGGAACGTGAGCGCGCCCGGACGACATTGCTGCACGAGGCCCGGCACGATGCAATGACCGGCCTTCCCAACCGCGTGCTGCTGGACGAGCGCGCCCGCGCCGCCTTCGCCCGGCTCCAGCGGTCGGGCAAGGATCTGGCGATGATGGTCATCGATCTGGATGGCTTCAAGGCGGTGAACGACAAGCACGGGCACCACGCCGGCGATGCGCTGCTGATCGAGGTGGCCCGGCGCTTCAACCGGGTTGTCGCTGGAACACGCGGCAAGCACGGCTGGCCCGGCCCCTCCCCGCGCATCACCCTGGCGCGGGTGGGCGGTGACGAGTTCGTCATCCTGATGGACATGCTCGCGGACAAACGCCTCCCCGAATTCCTCGCCAACCGCCTGCTGGCCACCCTGCGCGAACCGATGCCGATCGATGGCGAGATGGTATCGGTGGGGGCATCGATCGGCATTGCCCACGGCGGCGGCGACTATACCTCGATCGAGCAGATCCGCCGCGACGCGGACCTTGCCATGTACGAAGCCAAGGGCGCCGGGCGGGACCGGATCGTCACCTTCACCGATGCCCTGGGCAGCGACGTGCGCCGGCGCATGGCGCTGGAGCGCGAACTGCGCGAAGCGATCCGCGAGAACCAGTTCCTGCTGTTCTACCAGCCGATTTTCTGCCTTGGCGAAACCCCGTATCTGCTGGGTTTCGAGGCACTGATCCGCTGGGCGCATCCGACCCGGGGCACATTATCGCCGGATGCCTTCATCCCGGCGGCGGAGGCGAGCGGCCTGATCGTGTTCATCGGCGATTGGGTCATGCGGCAGGCCTGCACCGCGCTCGCGCGGCTCCATCAGCAGTTGCCGGCGCACAATCGTCCGTTCGTCAGCGTCAACATCGCCCCGCAGCAATTTCTCCAGCCCGATTTCACGCAAAGCGTGCGCCGCGCGATCGCGGACAGCGGATTGCCGCCGCGCTGCCTCAAGCTGGAAGTGACCGAAGGCGTGGCCATCATCGATGCCGCGCGCACGCGGGCCGTGCTGGAGGAAATCCGCGCCTGGGGGGTGCAGACCAGCCTCGACGATTTCGGCACCGGCTATTCCTCGCTCAGCTACCTGAAGAATCTGCCGTTCGATTCGCTCAAGATCGACCGCTCCTTCACCGCGTCGATCGACGATCCCAAGAGCCGCGACATCATCCAGACCATTCTCGATCTGGCCGGCAAGCTGGGCCTGACCGTGGTGGCCGAAGGCATCGAATCATCGGAGCAGGACCGGATGCTGCAAAGCATGGGCTGTACGTTCGGCCAGGGCTTCCACCTTGCGCCGCCGCTGGAGGAAACGGCGGCCTTTGCGCTGGCCGCGGCCGAAGCGCCAACGCCACCCGCCTGATCGCCGACAGAGCAATTCGTCACTGTACCATCGCGGTTCAGGGGCTATCTTCGCGCCTTCATTGCAAGGAGGCCTCCATGGCAAACAGCCCGTGGCACCACGCCCGCAACTCCAGCGTGGCCGACGACATCGATTTCGAGATCAAGGGACAGGAACTGCAGTTCCTGGAAATCGAGCTGGACCCCGGCGAAAGCGCCGTGGCCGAAGCGGGCGCCTTCGTGTGGAAGGACGCCTCGATCGGCATGTCCACGGTGTTCGGCGATGGCAGCGGCGGCGGTGACGGCGGCTTCATGGGCAAGCTGCTGGGCGCGGGCAAGCGGCTTGTCACCGGCGAGAGCCTGTTCACCACCGTCTTCACGCACAACGGCCAGGGCAAGGCGCGCGTCGCCTTCGCCTCTCCCACGCCGGGTTCGATCCTGCCGATCAAGCTGTCCGACGTAGGCGGCACGCTGATCTGCCAGAAGGACAGCTTCCTCGCCGCCGCGCGCGGCGTGTCGATCGGCGTGGCCTTTCAGCGCCGGGTGATGACCGGCCTGTTCGGCGGCGAAGGCTTCATCATGCAGAAGCTGGATGGCGATGGCTGGGTCTTCGTGCAGATGGGCGGCACGCTGGTCGAGCGCGAACTTGGCCCGGGCGAGCAGTTGCACGTCGATACCGGCTGCCTTGCCGCCTACACGCAGGGAATCGATTTCGATCTGGTGACGGCGGGCGGCGTGCGCAGCGTGCTGTTCGGCGGCGAAGGCCTGTTCTTCGCGCGGCTGACCGGGCCGGGCAAGGTCTGGATACAATCCCTGCCCTTCGCCCGTCTGGCGGGGCGGATGCTGGCGGCATCGGGCAGCCGGGGCGGCCAGAACCGGGGCGAAGGCTCGGTCCTTGGCGCGCTGGGCGATTTCATCGACGGGAATAACTGAGACGCGCAGGGCAAGCCGGCGGACCTGGAAGGAACCGCCGGCTTGCCCCCGCGCAAAAGGTCAGAACTTCAGACGGATGGTTCCGCCAAACGTGCGCGGATCGCCGACCTGCGCGGCGATCAGCCCCGTGTTGCCGCCCGTTCCGGCCAGCAGCAGGTCGATGTAGTTCCGGTCGAACGCGTTGCGCACCCACAGGAAGGCATCGAGCGTTTCGGTACGGAAACCGCCGCGGAAGTTCTGGATCGAATAGCCGTTGACCCAGGTGTAGATCGAGGGCGTGGGATTGGACGACCAGCGCGAACGATAGCTGGCATCGTATCCGATATAGAACTGCCCTTCCTCGCCGAACACCTTGGCCGGCTGGTTCACTTCGGCGCCCCAGGCGAAGGCCCACTTCGATACGCCGGGCAAGACCTGACCGGAGGCATCCACGAACGGCGGGCTGTTGCCCACCTGACCCGGTGCGGCGATCGTGCCGGTATAGCTGCACTTGCCTGTCGCGACGATCCCGGTGCTGGAGCCCCCGGAAAGCTCCGGCGGAGGCGGCGCGTCACAGAACTTCACGTATTTGGCGTCGGTAAAGGCGCCGTTGACATAGGCCGAGAAGCGATCGCTCGGGCGGATCGAGAAATCGGCCTCCACGCCGCGCGTGCGCACCTTGTCCGCGTTCGCCAGATAGCCGCGCACCGTGCCGAACTGCCCGTTGCTGACGTTGGCCTGGAAGTTCTTGATGTTGGTCCAGAAGCCGGTGACGTTGAACGTCGCGCGGCGATCCCAGAACTGGCTCTTGAAGCCGATTTCGAAGTGATCGACCTTTTCCGGCTTGATCGTGGCCGCCGCCTGGATCGGTGCGCCGTTGGCATCGGCCGGCACGCCGTTCAGGTTGATGCCGCCGGTCTTGAACGAACGCGCGTAGGTGGCATAGACGTTGATGTCCCGGGCCACCTTGTAGCGCAGGTTGACGTCATACGAGACGTTCCAGGCGCTGAACTTCGGTTCGAAGAACTGCGACGCCTGAATGCCGCGCTGCGCCGCCGTCCACGGATCGTTGTAGTACGGCGATCCGGGGACCGCCGAGACCACCTGCCGCGTTCCGTCCGATGCCGTGCCCGTGACGACCGAGTTATAAAGGCCGTCCTTCTTGTCGTAGTTGACGCGGAAGCCCGGCGAGACGGTGAAGGCGTCGGTAATGTCCCAGTTCAGCTTGGCATAGGCGGCAAGGCTGGTGTTGTTCAGCCGGATGTCGTTGATGGCGACAAGGTTGTTCAGCACCGCCGGGTTGTTCGACAGCGCGCTGGTCGGGTTGAGCAGCCACTTGCTCGCGGCCGGTCCGGTCTGCTGGATGCCGCTGGTGTGGATATCCTGATGGAATCCGAACAGGCCGACCACGAAATCGTAGCCCTTGCCCTTGTGGTTGAAGCGGAACTCCTGCGTGTACTGGTTCTGCTTCGTGGGGTTGTTGACCTTGGTATAGACGGCAAGGCCGGTGTAATCGCGGTCATTGGCCGGACTCCAGTCCCAATAGCGCCACGCCGTGATCGAGGTCAGCGTGTTGTCGGGATCGATGTCCCACACCGCCTTGGCCGAAACGCCGCCATGCTCGTTGCGCGCGGACAGCGCGGCATCGGCGTCGGTCAGGCGGTCATAGGGATTGGTGCTGGGCACCCGGTATCCCGGAAAATACGAAATCAGCGCGGGATACTGGCGGTTCGTCGCCCGCTGCGTGGGGCCATAGCCGCCATAGGCGAACGCGCAACAGATAGGGTCCTGCAGGTTCCAGTCGCCCGACAGGGTGACGTTGAGGCTCGACGTCGGCTTCCACAGCAGCGATCCGCGCAGGCCGATATTGTCCTGCGACTGGATCCAGGTGTTGCTGTAGGTATCGAACAGCGTGCCGCGCCGGCTGGTCGTGGTAACACTGATGCGCGCAGCCAGCTTGTCGGACAGCGGGCCGGAGATCGAGGCCTTGCCCTGCTTGAAGTTCAGGTTGCCGAGTGAGATTTCGGCCTTGCCTTCAAAGTCGAAGCTGGGCGGCCGCGTGGTGATGTTGATCGCGCCGGCGGTGGTGTTCTTGCCATAGAGCGTGCCCTGCGGCCCGCGCAGGGTTTCGATCTGTTCCACGTCGACGAAGTCGAGCGTCGCCGAGGCGATACGGTTGTAATAGACATCGTCGATGTAGATGCCCACGCCCTGTTCGAAGCCGTCGTTCGTCAGGCCGAACGGGGCGCCGATGCCGCGAATGTTGATGAAAGTGTTGCGCGGGTTCTGCGAATAGAACTGCAGCGTGGGCTGTATCTGGGTCAGACGCGCAATGTTGTAGGTTCCCTGCGCGTCGAGCTTGGCGGCTTCGACCACCGAGATCGCCAGCGGCACGGTCTGGACGTTTTCCTGACGGCGGCGGGCCGTGACGATGATGGCGTTGCCGCCCGCGCTTTCGCTGTCGGAGGCGGAAACGCTTTCGGCCTCAGCCGTCGCAGGGGCTGGCGCTTCTTGCGCGAGTACGGGAGCGGCGAGCAGCGCAACGGGAGCGGCGAGCAGCGCAACGGGCGCGGCTCCCGCCAGCAGGAGAGCACGGGACATCTTAGGATCCTTGTTGCAGGATCACGATGCCTCCAGTCGTCCGGTTGGCGGTGTGATCGGATTATTGGCGTGACGAAACGAATGGTATTCGGATGGAACGGCAGAAAGGTGGGAACGCGCCTCAGTTGGGCTTGAGGCGCTTCTTCTCGGTCACGTCGATCTGCACGACGCGACCCTCATGCACGGTCAACGAAACGTTACCGTACTTCAGCCCGGCAAGGGCTTCGCGCACGCTGGCGATGCTTTCTTCCAGCAGGCGCTCGGCCTCGGTGCGGGGCGCAGCGGGAGAGGTATTCATGGCTGTGCTCCTTCGGGGTTGGCATTGAAAACACGGGATCGAACGGGACGGATCAGAACGGTTTCGCCGGGGTTCGGGCGCGGTTGCGCGACATCGATGTCGATTTCGACGATCAGGCCGCCTTCCGCCAGCGCACCTTCGACGCGCCAGGCGCCGCCCTTGCGGAACACGTTGTCCACCAGCAGCGCCTCGCCGCCTTCGCGCACCACTTCGACATCATGCGGGCGGAAGTGGACTTCATCGCCCGCGCCGCCCGATGCGGGGCCGGCCGGGATGCGGTTCGTCTCGCCCACGAAGTGCGAGACGAACGGCGTCGCCGGATGCATGTAGATTTCCTCTGGCGTGCCGACCTGCTCAATCACGCCGTTGTTCATCACCACCACGCGGTCGGCCAGTTCCAGCGCCTCTTCCTGGTCGTGCGTGACGAAGATCGATGTCAGGCCCATCTGCTTGTGCAGTTCGCGCAGCCAGCGGCGCAGGTCCTTGCGGACCTTGGCGTCCAGCGCGCCGAAGGGCTCGTCCAGCAGCAGCAGCTTCGGCTCGATCGCCAGCGCCCGCGCCAGCGCCACGCGCTGCCGCTGGCCGCCGGAAAGCTGCGCCGGATAGCGATCGCCCAGCCCTTCGAGCTGGACCAGCCGCAGCAGTTCCTCGGCCCGCGCCGCGATGGCCGCGCGCGAAGGACGGTCACGCCGCTTGCGCACGGTCAGGCCGAAGGCGACGTTGTCGGCCACGGTCATGTGGCGGAACAGCGCATAGTGCTGGAACACGAAGCCGACGTGGCGATCAGCCACCTTGCGGTCGGAAACGTCCTCTCCGCTGAACAGCACCTGCCCGCAGTCCTGAAACTCCAGCCCGGCGATGATCCGCAGCAGCGTGGTCTTGCCCGATCCCGAAGGCCCGAGCAGCGCGATGAACTCGCCCGGACGCACTTCGAGATCGATATCGCGCAGCGCGGCGAAATCGCCGAAGCGCTTGGTGACATTCTGGACCTTGATCAATGTCCTGCTCCCGTATGGTGGAGATCGAAGCGCCATTCGAGAATGGTCTTGGCGACAAGCGTGACCAGCGCCAGCAGCGCCAGCAGCGAGGCGACCGCGAAGGCGCCGACGAAATCGTACTCGTTGTAGAGAATCTCGACATGCAGCGGCATCGTGTTGGTCAGGCCGCGGATATGGCCCGAAACCACCGAGACCGCGCCGAATTCACCCATCGCCCGGGCGTTGCACAGCAGCACGCCATAAAGCAGGCCCCAGCGGATGTTCGGCAGCGTGACATGGCGGAACACCTGCCAGCCGTTCGCGCCGAGCGAGACGGCGGCTTCCTCGTCATCCTTGCCCTGCTCCATCATCAGCGGGATCAGTTCGCGCGCCACGAACGGAAACGTGATGAACACCGTCGCCAGCACGATGCCGGGCACCGCGAAGATGATCTTGACGTCGTGCGCAGCCAGCCACGGGCCGAACCAGCCCTGCGCGCCGAACAGCAGCACGAAAATCAGGCCGGACACGACCGGAGAAACCGAGAACGGCAGGTCGATCAGCGTGATGAGCAGGCTCTTGCCCGGAAAATGGAACTTGGTGATCGCCCAGCTTGCCGCCACGCCGAACACCATGTTCAGCGGCACGCTGATGGCCGCGATCAGCAGCGTGAGCTTGATGGCCGCCAGGGCATCCGGGGTGTGGACGGCATCGAGGAACGGCCCCAGCCCCTGCTTCAGCGCCTCGCTGAACACCACGATCAGCGGCAGCAGCAGGAACACGCCCAGGAACGCCAGCGCCAGCACGATCAGCACGATCTGCGTCAGGCGGCCTTCGGTAGTGGAACGCGGCCGGCTCATGCGCCCATCCTCCGGCGGCTCGCCGCCTGGATGAGGTTGATCACCAGCAGGATCAGGAACGAGGCCAGCATCATGACCGTGGCGATCGCGGTGGCGCCGGCATAAGCGTACTGTTCCAGCTGGGTCACGATCAGCAGCGGCGCAATCTCGGTCTTGCCGGGCATGTTGCCGGCAATGAAGATCACCGAGCCGTACTCCCCCACGCCCCGCGCGAAGGCCAGGGCGAAGCCGGTAAGCAGCGCCGGGGCGATCGCCGGCACGATCACGCGGCGGAAGGTCTGCAACCGTGTCGCCCCCAGCGTGGCGGCGGCTTCCTCCACATCGCGGCCCAGGTCGGCGAGCACCGGCTCGACCGAACGCACCACGAACGGCAGGCCGATGAACACCAGCGCCACCACGATGCCCACAGGCGTAAAGGCCACCTTGAGGCCCAGCGGCTCAAGGAACTGCCCGAGCCAGCCGGTCGGAGCATAAAGCGCCGTCAGCGCGATGCCCGCCACGGCCGTCGGCAGCGCGAACGGCAAGTCTACCAGCGCGCTGATCACCCGCTTGCCCGGAAAGGCATAGCGCACCAGCACCCAGGCGACGAGCAGACCCGACACCGCATTGACCAGCCCGGCGGCGGCGGCCGTGCCGAAGCTGACGCGATAGGCCGCCAGCGCCCGGTCCGAAAAACCCACAGCCACGAACTCGCTCCAGCCCATGCCGGCCGAGCGGATGAAGATCGATGCCAGCGGCACCAGCACGATCAGCGTAAGCCAGGCAAGCGTCACCCCGAACGTCAGGCCGAAGCCTGGCAGGACGGATGGCTGGCGCCAGCTTTTCGCGCGGGAAAGAGTTCGGGACATCTGCAGTGGCCTGCTCGATTGCGGAAGGGAAAGGGAGGCTTACTTCTTGGCCGTGATGCGGTCGAAAACGCCGCCATCGTCGAAGAACCGCTTCTGCGCGGCGCCCCATCCACCGAAGTCCTTGTCGATGGTGACCATCGGGATCGCGGGGAACTGCGACCGGAACTGTTCGGCCACCTTCGCGTCGCGCGGACGGTAGAAGGCATGCGCGATCGCGGTCTGCGCTTCGGGTGTATAGAGATAGCGCAGATAGGCGTCGGCCGCTTCCTGCGTACCGTGCTTCTTCGCGTTCTCCGTCACCACCGCGACAGCCGGCTCGGCAAGGATCGACAGCGACGGCGTGACGATCTGGAACTTGCCCTTGCCCATTTCCTTTTCGGCCAGCAGCGCCTCGTTTTCCCACGTCAGCAGCACATCGCCGATGCCGCGTTCGACGAAGGTCGTCGTCGCGCCGCGCGCGCCGCTATCCAGCACCGGCACGTTGGCGAACAGCTTGCGGACATAGTCCTCGGCCGCCGCGTCGGAGCCACCGGCTTTGCGGCCATAGGCCCAGGCGGCCAGGAAGTTCCAGCGCGCGCCGCCGCCGGTCTTGGGGTTGGGCGTGATGACCTGCACGCCGGGGCGGACAAGATCGTTCCAGTCCTTGATGCCCTTGGGGTTGCCCTTGCGGACAAGGAAAACGATCGTCGATGTATAGGGTGACGAATTGTCGGGCAGCGCCTTCTGCCAGTCCGCCGGCAGCAGCTTGGCACGCGCCGCGATCTGATCGATGTCATAGGCGAGCGCCAAGGTGGCCACATCGGCTTCCAGACCGTCGATGATCGCGCGGCCCTGCTTGCCCGAACCGCCATGGCTCATCCGGAAGGTCACGTCCTTCCCGGTCTTCTGCTTCCAGTAGGTGGCAAAGGCCGGATTGATCGCCTGATAGAGTTCGCGCGTGGGATCGTAGGATACGTTGGTCAGTACGATGCCATTGCCATTCCCGCCGGCTCCGCCCGAACAGGCAGACAGGGTCATGGCCATTGCCGCGGCGGCGGACAGGAACAGGCGGCGATTGATCATGGTTGTCTCCCTGTTGATGTGCGCTGCATATACTCAACCAATTCAATAGACATTAAAGACTCTCTGTGTGCTCCTAAAGTCAAACTATCGACGCCCCCGTCGGCTCCCTTGGAAAGAGGCGGCCCATGCGCAAAGACCGCCTCCTCCCCACCGTGGCGGTCTGCGGCGGAATTATCGCTGCGGACCGACATCGGACACTTAACTCAACTTTATGAGTAGAGAATAGACTGGCGACAGGACGCGCGTATTTGGCGACAAACCGAGCGCGCGCCGGCGGATTGGACGATGTCCGGAAAAACGAAACCGTCCTGGCCACCAACGGTTGCGAAAATCGCCGGATTAAGAAAGAATTTCGTCATGGAGGCGTAACACGGCACCACCATGGCGCAGGCTGGGGTCCATCCGGGCAGCAACACGGAGCACAGGGTGAGCGACGAAAAACGTGTCGTAAGCGGCACGGAAGCCCATGTCGGCGATCGCTATTTCAATCGCGAACTGAGCTGGCTCGCCTTCAACCGGCGCGTCCTGGCCGAAGCCCGGAACATGGACTACCCGCTGCTGGAACGGCTGCGCTTCCTGTCGATTTCGGGCAGCAACCTCGATGAGTTCATGATGGTGCGCGTGGCCGGCCTGGCCGGGCAGGTGCGCCGCCAGATCGGCGAAGTCTCGATCGACGGTCAGACGCCGGCGCAGCAGTTGCAGGCAGCCTATGCCGCCGTCACCGAACTCGTTTCGAGCCAGCAGGACGTGCTGACCGAACTCACCGGCAAGCTGGGAGAGGCCGGCATCCGTCTTGTCGGCGAAGGTCCGGTGGATCGCGCCGAGGCCGAATGGCTGTCGCACTATTTCCGCGAACACGTCGTCCCGGTGCTGACGCCGCAGGCGATCGATCCGGCACACCCCTTTCCGTTTATCGCCAACCAGGGGACCGGCATTCTCTTCACGATGACGCGCATCGCCGACGGCGCCGACGTCAACGAGATGATCCTGATTCCACCCGCCCTGCCCCGCTTCGTGCGCCTGCCCGGCGAAGAAGCCGCGTGGATCGCGATCGAGGAACTGGTGCGCCGCCACGCCATGCACCTGTTCCCGGGCTTCCGCATCCAGGGCCATGGCGTGTTCCGCGTGCTGCGCGACAGCGACATCGAAGTGGAGGAGGACGCCGAGGATCTCGTTCGCTACTTCCGCACCGCGATCCAGCGGCGCCGGCGCGGCAAGGTTATCATGCTGCACCTGCAGGACGATTTCGATCCGGCGGCGGAGCAGTTGCTGCGCCAGCAATTGCGGCTGGACCATGCGCTCGTTCTCAAGTCGCGCGGGGTGATCGGCATCAACGGCCTGTCCGCCGTGGTCGACGAAGCCCGGCCGGACCTGAAATTCGAACCCTACAGCCCGCGCTATCCCGAACGCATTCTCGAACACGATGGCGATTGCTTCGCGGCGATCCGCGAGAAGGACATCGTGATCCACCACCCTTACGAAAGCTTCGAGGTGGTGATCGATTTCCTCCACCAGGCGGCGTCCGATCCGGATGTGGTGGCGATCAAGCAGACGCTCTATCGCGCGGGCAAGCAATCGGCGGTGATCGCCGCGCTGATCGCGGCGGCGGAAGCGGGCAAGTCGGTCACCGCCGTCGTCGAACTGAAGGCGCGGTTCGACGAGGAACAGAACCTGATGTGGGCCTCGCAGCTCGAACGCGCGGGCGTGCAGGTGATCTACGGCTTCGTCGACTGGAAGACCCACGCCAAGGTCTCGCTGGTCGTGCGCCGCGAAGGGGATGGCTACCGCACGTACTGCCACTTCGGGACGGGCAATTATCACCCTGTCACCGCGCGCATCTACACCGATCTGTCGTTCTTCACCGCCGACCCCAAGTTCGGGCGCGACGCGGGCCGGCTGTTCAACTTCATCACCGGCTATGTCGAGCCGAAGGGCACCGAAATGCTGGCGATAGCCCCGATCGGACTGCGCAACACGCTGTACGATCACATCGATCGCGAAATCGCCTTCGCGCGCGCCGGCAAGCACGCGACGATCTGGGCCAAGCTCAATTCCCTTACGGACGAAAAGCTGATCGACCGCCTCTACGCCGCCAGCCAGGCCGGCGTGGAGATCAGCCTGGTCGTGCGCGGCATCTGCTGCCTGCGCCCCGGCGTGCCCGGCCTTTCGGAACGGATCTACGTGAAGTCCATCATCGGCCGCTTCCTGGAACACAGCCGGATCTGGGCGTTCGGCAACGCCGCGCGCCTGCCCAACAAGCGCGCACGCGTGTTCATCTCCTCGGCCGACGGGATGAGCCGCAACCTCGATCGGCGCGTGGAAGTGCTGGTGCCGATCCGCAACAGCACGGTGCACGATCAGGTGCTCGATCAGGTCATGCTTGCCAACCTGCTGGATACGGAGCAGAGCTGGAAACTGGAACCGGATGGAAGCTACCACCGGATGGATCGTGGCCCCTCTCCCTTTAACCTGCATCGCTATTTCATGACCAACCCTTCCCTCTCCGGTCGCGGCGCGGCGCTGACCAAGGGCCGCAAGGTGCCCAAGCTCGCGTTGCGGCGCGGCGGCGCCAGCCGGGGCTGACGCATTTCGCAATGGCCAGCAGGGACCGGTCCGGACAGAGCCAGCGGGCAGGACCGCGCAGCCCGTCGCGCGCGATCATCGACATCGGATCGAACACCGTCCGGCTGGTGATCTACGGCGGCCCGCAACGCGCGCCGGAAATCCTGCATAACGAAAAGGTGGCCGCGCGGCTGGGCAAGGGCGTGGCTGAAAACGGGCTGCTCTCCGAAAAGGCCTCCACCGCCGCGCTCGTCTCGCTGCGGCGCTATCGCGCGCTGCTGGACCTGATCGGCGTCCGCACGGTCGACGTGGTCGCCACGGCCGCGGTGCGGGACGCCCGCAACGGCGCGGCATTTCTGGATGAAGTCCGCGCGATCGGCTTTGCCCCCCGCCTGCTTTCGGGCGAAGAAGAAGCGGTGACCAGCGCGCATGGCGTTACCGGCGCGTTCCCCGACGCGCACGGCGTGGTCGGCGATCTCGGCGGCGGCAGCCTTGAACTGGTCGATGTCGATGGCGGTAGTTGCACGCACGGCGTCAGCATGCCGCTCGGCACGCTGCGGCTGCCCGCCTTGCGCGCCGACGGTGACCGGGCGTTCGCCAAACGCATCGGCAACGCGCTCGACAGGGCGGAATGGCGCGCCACGCCCGGCACCACGCTTTACCTCGTCGGGGGATCGCTCCGCGCGTTCGCGCGCTATGCCATGGTCCGCAGCGAATGGCCGATCGACGATCCCCACGGCTTCGAGCTTCCCGCCGCAGCCGCGCTGAAATTCGCGCGCACCCTCGCCCGGCGCAAAGGTTTGAGCCCGGTTCCCATCGCGGGGGTTTCCGGGTCACGGCTTACCGGCCTGCCCGATACCGCGGCGCTGCTGGCCGTGCTGGTGCGAAAGCTGGAGCCCGCGCGCCTGGTGTTTTCATCGTGGGGCCTGCGCGAAGGCGTGCTGTGGGAAGCCATGCCGGCAGCGGTACGGACCCAGGACCCGCTCGTGGCCGGCGTCTCGGCCTTCATCAACGATCAGGGCATATCGCCCAGCACGGGCACGATGGTCGCCGGATGGACGGCCAGCGCTCGCCCCGCCGGCAGCGGCGGGCGGCACGAACAGCTCCGCCTTGCCGCCACCATGCTGTGTCTCGCCTCGGCCCGGATCGAACCCAACCTGCGCGCGGACCATGCGCGCGACTGGGCGTTGCGCAAGCGCTGGATCGGTATCACCGCGCAGGAACGCGCGATGCTGGCGGCGGCGATCATCGCCAATGCCGGCAAGATGGAACTGCCCCCCACGCTTACCGCGCTGCTGTCGCCGGCAGCGCTGCGCGAGGCGCAGGCCTGGGGCCTTGCCACGCGCCTGTGTCGCCGCTTCACGTACGCCATGCCGCAGGGGCTCAGCGCCAGCACGCTGACCGTGGAGGGCGATACCCTGGTACTCTCCGTCGCCCCGGGCCTTGCTGAACTCGTCAACGAAGGCGTGTCGCGCGATCTCAAGGCGCTGGCTGCGCATCTTGGCCTCAAACAGGACGTGCGTTGATACGCTCCGCCCGATCGCGATGAATAGAACGCCGATAAGGACTCGTTCACCTTTCGCGTTCGCATGAACAAAACCTTTTTGGATCAAATGGGTAAGCCGACAATATGCTTTGCCGGCTTTGGGATGTGCCCATGAGTAACCCTCTATCGCTCCATCGGCGTCGCGAGATGCGCCTGGCGAACCGTCTCGAAACGCGGCTTTCGGTGCAATATCGCCGATTCACGCAGCGTTTGCCTGGCATCGTCCTTGACCTGTCCTGCGACGGCGCGCGCCTTTCGTCGGTGGAACGGCTGCGCCCGGGCGACAAGCTGTGGCTGACCTTGCCCGGTCTGGCGCCGTGCATGGCCCGGGTCGTTTGGGTCAACGATTCGCTGGCGGGATGCAGGCTTGCCGCCCCGCTTCATCCGGCTGTGCTGAAAGCTCTGGTTGAAAGCAGCATCGCCTAGAACGGAACCACGTCGCCGGCCAGCCGGTCTATTTCGGCACGGTCGTGGCTGACATAGAGGATCGGCAGCCGCAATTCGTCGCGCAGCCGTTCGATCACCTGCATGATCTCGTCCCGGCGCTCGGCATCGAGCGAAGCCAGCGGCTCATCCAGCAGCAGGAAGCGCGGACCGGCCAACAGCGCCCGCCCGATGGCCACGCGCTGCGCCTCGCCCCCGGACAGCGTGCGCGGCCAGCGATCGAGCAGATGGCCAATACCCAGGAAGGCGCTGGCCTCCTGCAGCGTCATGAACCGCCGGTCGGCCGGCGCCAGCCGTTCGCCGTAAAGCAGATTATCGCGCACGCGCCGATGCGGAAATAGGCGGGCTTGCTGGAACACGTACCCGCAGGCGCGCCGTTCGGGCGCAAGGTCAATGCGCTGGCCCGCATCGAACAGCGTCTTGCCCGCGATCGTGATATGCCCGCGTTCGGGCCGCAGCAATCCGGCGATGGCGTCCAGCACGGTGGTCTTGCCGGCGCCGGATGGCCCGAACAGGGCCGTCAATCCGGCCGTGCTGGTGAAGCGCGCCTCGATCAGCCGGTTCCCGCGCCGGATCGCCACGTCCACATCGAACGCGGGGGCATCGCCGGGAGGCACGTTAAAGGACATGCCCGCCTCCGCGCGTACCGAAACGCCGCGCCAGCAGTTCGGACGCGACCAACGCCACCAGCGAGAGCGCCACGGATATGCCCGCCAGCCGCGCCACCATCGCGTCGCCATCGGGCATCTGCAGCGCGGAATAGATCGCCAGCGGCAGCGTGCGCGTTTCGCCGGGGATGTTGGACACGAACGTGATCGTCGCGCCGAACTCGCCGATCGACCGCGCGAAGCCAAGCACGGCGCCGGCCAGAATACCCGGCAGCGATAGCGGAAAAGTGATCGTCAGGAACGCGCGCCACGGCCCCGCGCCCAGCGTGCGCGCCGCGTTTTCCAGCCGCGTGTCGACCGCTTCCAGCGAGAGCCGCATCGCCCGCACCATCAGCGGCAGCGCCATGATCGCGGCCGCCAGCGCCGCGCCGGTCCAGCGGAACATCAGCGTGATGCCGAACATCCGGTCCAGCCAGCCTCCGACCGGACCGTTCCCGCCGAAGGCGATCAGCAGCAGCCAGCCCGTAACCACCGGTGGCACCACCAGCGGCAGGTGAACCAGCGCGTCAACCAGCACCTTGCCCGGAAACCGTACCCGGGCCAGCAACCAGGCGAGCGCGAACGCCAGCGGCAGCATGAGACCGACGCCCGCCACGCTGACTTTCAGCGACAGCAGCACGATCTGCCATTCTTCGGACGACAGCATCAAGCGCCTTACCGCGTGCCGAAGCCGAACCGCGCGAAGATCGCCTTGCCTTCGCGCGAGAGCAGGAAGCGTTCGAACCCGGCGGCATCGGGCGCGCGCGAGCCGCTCAGTTGCGCGATCGGATAGGTGATCGGCGTGTGGCTGTTCGCGGGGAACCAGCCAGCGATGCGCACCCCTGCGCTGGCGCGCGCGTCGGTGGCATAGACCACGCCGAGCGGCGCCGCACCGCGTTCGACCAGCGCCATGGCGGCGCGCACGTTTTCGGCCCTGGCCACGCGCGCCTGCACGCTTGGCCACACGCCCAGCCGGGTCAGCGCTTCCCGGCCATAGCGCCCGGCCGGGACGGCATCGGGATCCGCCATGGCCAGCCGCCCGGTGCCGCCAAGCGCGCGCGCCAGCGGAAAGCGTGGTCCGATCACGAACGAAAGCCGGTTCGCCGCCGGCGAAACCAGCACCAGCCGATTGCTGAGAAACGCCGCCCGCGTCCCCTTCCGTACCAGACCGCGCGCCGCGACATGGTCCATCCATTCCTCGTCGGCGGAAATGAACAGGTCGGCCGGCGCGCCCGCCTCGATCTGGCGGGCGAGCGCGGACGATCCGGCGAAGGAGATGACCGGGCGCTCATGCCCCTTGCGCGCCCAGGCATCGGCCGCGGCATTCAACGACTCCTGCAGGCTCGCCGCCGCCAGAACCACGGGCGGCGCTGCAAATGCCGAACAGCCGGTCAGCGCCAGCATCAGGGCAACAAGGGCGGAAAGCAGCTTCAGCATCAGGTACTCGTTTCTATATTTTTCCGGATATAGCCACACGCATCACCCCGTCACGCAAAAAGTTTGCCGGCTTTCCCTGCGGCGCGTGGCGGACTAGGGACGGGGCCATGCTGCGCATTACCGAACTCAAGCTGCCGCTGGACCATACGCCCCAGGCGCTGGAAGACGCGATCGTCGAACGGCTGGGCATCACGCCCGCCGAACTCGTGCGCTACGCCATCGCCCGGCGCGGCAACGACGCGCGGCGCAAGAGCGCGATCAAGCTGGTCTATGCGATCGACGTGACGCTGACCGACGAAGCGGCCGTCCTCGCCCGCCTCGCTGGCGATCCGCACGTCCGCCCCACGCCCGATACCGCCTATCGCTTCGTTACTACGGCACCCGCGCCGGCCGACGCCCCCCGCCCCGTGGTCATCGGCGCCGGCCCCTGCGGGCTGCTGGCGGCCCTGATCCTGGCGCAGATGGGGTTCCGCCCGATCATCATCGAGCGCGGCAAGGCGGTGCGCGAACGGACCAAGGATACCTGGGGCCTGTGGCGCCGCAGCGTGCTGACGCCGGAATCGAACGTCCAGTTCGGCGAAGGCGGCGCGGGCACGTTCTCCGACGGCAAGCTCTACAGCCGGATCAAGGACCCGCGCCATCTGGGCCGCAAGGTGCTGGTCGAATTCGTCAAAGCGGGCGCGCCGGACGACATCCTGACCGAAGCGCATCCGCATATCGGCACCTTCCGGCTCGTCACCATGGTCATGAGCATCCGCGAAACGATCGAGGCACTGGGCGGCGAATACCGCTTCCAGACCCGCGTCGAGGATTTCGAAATCGAAACCGCCGCCGACGGCACGCGCAAGATCCGGGGCCTGCACCTCAGCACTGGCGAGTTCCTGCCGGCCAGCCATGTCGTGCTCGCGGTGGGCCACAGCGCGCGCGATACGTTCCATGTCCTGCACGATCGCGGCGTGTACGTGGAAGCCAAGCCCTTCGCCATCGGCGTGCGGATCGAACACCCGCAAAGCTGGATCGACAAGGCCCGCTATGGTCCTGGCGCCGGCAGCCCGATCCTGGGCGCCGCCGCCTATTCGATCTCGCACCAGTGTTCCAACGGCCGCACGGTCTATAGCTTCTGCATGTGTCCCGGCGGCCGCGTGGTCGCCGCGACGAGCGAGGAAGGGCGGGTCGTCACCAACGGCATGAGCCAGTATTCGCGCGCCGAATTCAACGCCAATTCCGGCATCGTCGTCGATATCAGCCCGGATCGCGATTATCCCGGCGGCCCGCTGGCGGGCATCGCCTATCAACGCCACTGGGAATCGCTGGCCTATGTCGCCGGCGGATCGAACTACAAGGCGCCGGGGCAGAAGCTGGGCGATTTCCTGGCCGGCCGCCCCTCCACCACGTTCGGGGACGTCACACCGTCCTACCAGCCCGGCGTTCACCTGACTGATCTTTCGCAATGCCTGCCGGACTTCGTGATCGAATCGATCCGCGAGGCGCTGCCCGCGTTCGGCCGGCAGGTTCCCGGATACGATCACCCCGACGTGGTGCTGACCGGGGTGGAGACGCGCACATCGTCCCCCATCCGCATCCGGCGCGGGGCCGACTTCCAGAGCGTGAACACGCGCGGTCTTTATCCCGCAGGCGAGGGCGCGGGCTATGCGGGCGGCATTCTCTCGGCGGCGGTGGACGGCATCCGCGTGGCCGAAGCGCTGGCGCTGGACATGACCGGGCAAAGCGCGGAGGCCTGACGCACCATTCGCTTTCGCAACATCCGTCTCGCCAGCGAGACACTTCAGGAAGGATTTTGCGGTTCAGGATCAGGCTCGGCGGGGCCTGCCGGCTCGTTTCGACAGCACAATGTATTGATTTTCATATATTATACACGACGAAACGTCTTGCAGTTGCAAAAAGTGCATTAAGGTATTTTTATTTCGCACTTGCACACAATTCGTAACCAACCCATATGGAGCAGGCCTTTCAGGCATCCTCTCCCAAACTTTCAAGGGCCGACCGGGCAACTGGTCGGCCCCTTTTTTTGTCCTTGTTGCGCCTGCTCGGCCCTGGCGCAAATTTTGTATGCAACACATACAATTTATGCTAGCCGCCGGCTCCGATCCGGACGAAATTCCGGCACGCAGTTCCGGTACGCAGGGGGAGATGACAGATGGCCCAGATCATCGATGGCAAAGCCATGGCGCGCGCGCTGACCGAGCGCACAGCGGACGAAGTCCGGCAGATCGTGACGGAAACCGGTACGCCGCCCGGCCTTGCCGTGGTGCTGGTCGGCAACGATCCCGCCAGCGAAGTCTATGTCGGCCGCAAGATCGCCCAGTGCCGCAAGGCCGGGATCGTCTCGTTCGAGCACCGCATGCCGGCAACGACGGCGGAAGGCGAACTCCACGCGCTGATCGACCAGCTCAACGCGGATCCGGCGGTACATGGCATTCTCGTCCAGCTGCCGCTGCCCGCCGGCATCGATGCCGCGCGCGTGCTCGACCGGATCAGCCCGCTCAAGGATGTCGACGGGTTCCACCCCGTCAACGTCGGCCGCCTTTCGACCGGCACCGGCGGGCTGGTGCCCTGCACGCCGCTGGGCATCATGATGCTGCTCGACAGCGTGATCGACGATTACCGTGGCCTCAACGCGGTGGTGATCGGCAAGTCGAACATCGTCGGCAAGCCGGTATCGATGCTGCTGCTCGAACGCGAGGCGACCGTTACCGTCACCCACATCGAAACGCGCGACCTGCCCGATGTGGCGCGCAAGGCCGATATCATCGTCGCCGCCGCCGGCGCGCCGCAACTGGTGCGCGGCTACTGGGTCAAGCCCGGTGCGGTGGTGATCGACGTGGGCATCACCCGGGTCACCGATCACGATGGCTCCTCGAAGATCGTCGGCGATTGCGCCACGCACGAACTGGAACATGCGCGCGCGGTAACGCCGGTGCCCGGCGGCGTCGGACCGATGACCATTGCCTGCCTGCTGGCCAACACCGTGCGCGCCGCGCGGATCGCCAGCGGATCAAGCAACGCCTGACACGAAGGAAAGCCCTCTAAAAAGGGCGGGAGAACGGATACGGTTTGCGACAAATCCCCTGTCGCAAGTCCCGGTTTTTGCGCTATGCCCGGATGGATTTTCCAAGGAGCCTTCACGGATGAAAAAGCACATCGTTCTCGCCCTCGCCGCGCTGGCCGCTTCGGGAACCGTGGTTTCCGCGATCGCCGCCACGCCGGCCGAAACGGTCGCCGCGCGCCAGGCGAACTTCAAGCAGCTGGGCCGCGCGATGAAGGCTATCGGCGAGGAGCTGAAGAAGCCCGCGCCCGACCTTGGCGTGATCCGCACCAGCGCCCAATTGCTGAACCAGGCGGCCGGCCACGTGGGCCACGGGTTCCCGCGCGGCTCCGGCCCGGAATCGGGCGTGAAGACCGAAGCGCTCGCCGCCATCTGGCAGCGCCCGGCCGATTTCCAGGGCGCCGCGCGCAATCTCGTCGTGAAGGCGCGCGATCTCCAGACAGCGGCCGGCAGCGGCGATCTTAACCGCATCCGTACCGCCTTCCCGGCGGTGGGCGGCGCGTGCAAGGGCTGCCACGACAACTTCCGCGAGCGCCACTGATGGGCAAGGTCCGGCTCTGGGACGCGCCGGTCCGCCTGTTCCACTGGAGTGTCGTCGCACTGTTCGGCGCGCTCTGGTGGTCCGGTGAAAACGGCAGGATCGATCTGCACAAGACCATCGGCCTCGTCATGCTGGGGCTGGTGGTGTTTCGCGTGTTGTGGGGCTTCCTGGGCGGATCGACCGCACGCTTCGGCAGCTTCGTGAAGGGGCCGGGCACCGTCCTCGCCTATCTCAGGGCATCGCGCGAAGGCAAGGCGCCGACCATCGTCGGACACAACCCGCTGGGCGGCTGGAGCGTGCTGGTCCTGCTGGGCTTGCTGGCGCTGCAAGTGGGCCTGGGACTGATCGCGCAGGACACCGATGCGGTCGCTTCCGGCCCGCTCAACCATTTCGTTTCCTACGATACGGGCGATGCGGCAGGCGAAGCGCACGAGGTCGTGTTCAATATCCTGCTGCTGTTCGTGGCCCTCCACGTCGCCGCGGTCCTGTTCTACCTGTTCGTGAAGCGCGACAATCTGATCCACCCGATGCTGTCCGGGCACAAGGCTTTCACGCAAGCCGTCGAACAGCCCACGTTCGCCCCGGCGTGGCGTTTGATCCTCAGCGTGATACTCGCTGCCGCGTTCGCCGGCTGGATCGCGCTGGGCGCGCCGTTCTCGCTCGAACAGGCGAAGCAGGCGTGGCAAGCGCCGCCGCCCTCGGCGGAAGAATCCTACATGTGATACGAAAAAGGGCGGGTCATTTCCCGCCCTTTTTTTAGCGATTGTCGCTTCGCTTGCAAAGGCAGAGCCCACCCCGCTGCGACTAACGCCGCCTCTGGCGGCGCAAGTCTCGCTCCCCTCCCGCCGGCTGGGGGTGGGCTTTCCAGCGACGCCGAATGTCCCCCGGCGCTATTGCTTCGCCGCATCCTCTGCATCGCCGATCCACAATTCGTGGCTGTCGATGCGGATGCGCGTCAGCATCCGCATCGCCTCGGTGCGTGCCGCGGCCTCGGCGCGGAACGCGTCCTGCACCTGCCGCTCGCCGAACAGCACGTCGGACAGATCGATCTCGCCCGCTGCCTGCCCCCGCCGCAGCTTCACCAGCGCCGCCACCTGCGCATCCAGCGCTTCGCGCGCGCGCTGCCAGCTTTCATACCGGAATCGCACTTCGGCAATGTCGCCGCTGGCCGTTTCCTGCACCGACATGCGCGCGGCCAGCGCATCGGCGCGCGCCGCGTTCGCCTGCGCATCAGCCTGCTCGGCCAGCGCGGTGCGGTGCCCGCCGCCGATCGGCATGGAGAAGATCACGCCGGCGCCCTTTTCCATGCCGCCACGTTCGGAGAACAGGCGCACGCCCACGCTGGGATCGGCCAACCGGTCCTGCCGGACGCGCTCGGCCATGGCTTCGCGTTTGTGCAGCTCCGCCTCCGCCGCCGCGATCTCGTGGCTGCGCACGAACATCCGCGCGCCGTAGCTTTCCAGGCTCTCGCCCGGCATGACCGGGCGTGGCACTTCGGGCGCCTCCACCGGCAAGGGCAACGAGGCGAAATGGGTTGCCAGCCGCACGCGGGCGAGTTGCGCCCGCCCCGCCGACTGCGCGGCGGCGACTTTCGCCGTGCCCAGCGCGGCGGCGGCCTGATCGGCTTCCAGCTGCGCGGCATCGCGCAACGCCACGCGCCGCTGCACGGCCTTGAGCGTGGCTTCCAGATTGCTGACCGCCTGCCGGTCGACTTTGGCTTCCTCCGCCGCGCCCAGCCAGTCCCACCATTCCTGTGCCAGCACCAGCGCTGCCTGATGCCGCGCGTCCTCGGCCATGTTGTGCGCGGCCTCGATCCCCAGATCGCCGATCTGCCGGTCGAGCCGCCCCTTGCCGGGCAGGCGCACCGGGCGGGTCAATTGCGCGTCGAACTCGTTGTAGCGCCCTTCCCGGTCGACCGTGCGGCTCATGTAGCTGGTATAGAGATTGAACTCCTGCGTGCCCCGCCGCAATGCTCCGGCTTCGGCGCGGGCGGCATCGACCCGCGCGTCCGCCGCCTGCACGCTGGGATGCGCGTCGAGCGCGGCCCGCACGGCCTCGGTCTCGGGCAGGCCCGGGTCCGCGGCCAGCGCGGGCAGGGCCGCCAGAAGCGCGGGAAGCGCCAGCAACGCGCGCTTACGCATGGGATTCCTCCCCTTCGTTCCCAGCAATGGCAACGCGGTCTCCCGCCTCCCGTTCGGCCCGCGATTCCCCGAAACGTTCGTACAGGATCGGCAGCAGGACCAGCGTGAGCAGCGTGGACGAGATCAGTCCGCCGATCACCACGATCGCCAGCGGCTTCTGGATTTCCGATCCCGGCCCCGTCGCGAACAGCAGCGGGACCAGGCCGAAGGCGGCGATCGTGGCGGTCATCAGCACCGGCCGCAGCCGCCGCTCCGCCCCGCGCCGCACCGCTTCGGCCAGGGGCATCCCGCCTTCGCGCAACTGGCGGAAATAGCTCACCATGACGAGCCCGTTGAGTACCGCGATGCCCAGCAGCGCAATGAAACCAACCGAGGCCGGCACGGAGAGATACTGCCCCGACATCGCCAGCGAGATCATCCCGCCGACCATCGCGAAGGGGATGTTGACGAGGATCAGCAGGGAGGCCCGCACTGAGCGCAGCGTGGCGTAAAGCACCACGAAGATCATCGCGAGCGAGATCGGCAGCACCAGCGCCAGCCGGGCCGAGGCGCGTTGCTGGTTCTCGAACTGCCCGCCCCAGACGATCCGGTATCCCGCCGGCAGCTTCACGTTGCGCGCGATGTCGGCCTTGGCCTCGTCCACGTAGCCCACGAGGTCGCGGCCGGAAACAAACGCCTGGATCATGGCGAAGCGCGAGCCGTTCTCGTGCTCCAGCTTGACCGGCCCTTCCACGCGCGAGACTCTCGCCACATCGCTGGCGCGCACCAACTGGCCCGACGGCGAACGGTAGAGCTGGTCGGCGAAGGACTGCACGCCCGCGTCCTGCGCGCCGCTGTCGCCGCGCACCACGATCGGCACGCGCCGCACGCCTTCGGCCACCACGCCCGCGCGCACGCCTTCCACCTGCGCGCGCATCGCATCCTGCAGGTCGTTGACCGGCATGCCGACGCGCCCGGCGGCGGCGCGGTCGATGTCGAACTGGAGGTAATCCACCTTGTCGTTCGCCACGGTCACCGCCTCGCTGGTGCCGGGGATCGTCTGGAGGCGTTGCTGAATCTGCCCCGCAAGGCGCGAAAGCTCGCCGATGTCCGGCCCGAACAGCTTGATCGCCAGATCCCCGCGCGCACCGGTCAGCATTTCGGAGATGCGCATCTCGATTGGCTGGGTGAACGTCGGCTGGATACCCGGCAGGTCTTCCATGACCTTGCGAATTTCCTCGACCAGCCAGTCCTTGTCGTTGACGCGCCATTCGCTGCGCGGCTTGAGCTTGAGAAAGCTGTCGGTCTCGTTGAGGCCCATCGGATCGAGGCCCAGTTCGTCGGAACCGGTGCGGGCGATCACTTCGGTCACTTCCGGCACTTTCGCCCGGATGGCCCGCTGCACCTTCATGTCGTCGTCAAGGCTGTGCGGCAGCGAGATGCTCGGCACCTTGGTAAGCTGCACGATGACCGAGCCTTCATCCATGGTCGGCAGGAAGGTCTTGCCGGTCATCGAATAGGCCACGCCCGTCAGCAGCAGCGAGACGCCCGCGATCGAGAACACCAACCGCTTGCGCGCAAACGCGCCCTTGAGCAGCGCGGCATAGCGCGGCCCCAACTGGCGCATCAGCCACGGCTCGTGATGGCCCAGCCGCACTTTCAACACGTAATAGGCCAGCACCGGCACGAGCGTCAGCGACAGCACCAGCGCCGACAGCAGCGCCAGCACGATGGTCAGCGCCACGGGGGCAAACAGCTTGCCTTCCAGCCCTTCCAGCGTCAGCAGCGGCAGGAACACCAACGCGATGATCGCCATGCCCGAAGCGACCGGCGTCGCCACTTCGGCCGAGGCCACCAGCACGTTGTAGAGCTTGCCCGATTTCGCATGGCTTTCGTCCGAAAGGCGCTCGACCACATTCTCCACCACCACCACCGCGCCGTCGATCAGCATCCCCACGGCAATGGCGAGGCCGCCCAGGCTCATCAGGTTGGCTGTGAGGCCGATCGCCCGCATGCAAATGAACGTCAGCAGCGCCGCCATCGGCAGCGCCAGCGCGACGATGACCGAGGCGCGCGCATCCCCCAGGAACAACAGCAACAGCACGATCACCAGCACGGTCGCTTCGAGCAGCGCGTGCTCGACCGTGCCAACGGCGTGCCCGATCAGTTCGGACCGGTCATAGAATACCGAGACGGACATGCCCTTGGGCAGGCTGGGCGCAATCTCGGTCAGACGTGCCTTGACCCCCTGCACCACTTTCGAAGCATCCGCGCCCTTCAGGCCGATGACAAGGCCTTCCACCGCTTCGCCCTTGCCGTCGCGCGTCACCGCGCCGTAACGGGTCAGGCTGCCGATCCGCACCCTGGCAAGATCGCTCACGCGTACGATGCCGGAGGGTGAGGAACGCACGACAACGGCGGAAAGGTCCTCCAGCGTGCGGATCGCACCGGTGGAGCGCACGATCAGGGCTTCCTCTCCGGTGACGAGACGCCCCGCGCCGTCGTTGCGGTTGCCGCCCTCGATCGCGGCCGTCAGGTCGGAAACGGTCAGCCCCGCCGCCGCCATCGCCGCCGGATCGGGCGATACCTCGAACGTTTCGGCATGCCCGCCCAGCGCATTGACATCGGCCACGCCGGGCACCGTGCGCAGCGCGGGGCGGATGATCCAGTCCAGCGCGCGACGCTTTTCGGCAAGGCTTTGCGGCCCTTCCAGCGTGAACATGTACATGTCGGACAACGGGGTGGAGATCGGCGCGAGCCCGCCAGTCACCGTATTGGGCAGATCGCCCATTGCCCCGTTCAGGCGCTCCGCCACCTGGTTGCGCGCCCAGTAGATATCGGTGCCGTCCTTGAAGTCGATCGTGATGTCCGCGATCGCGTACTTGGCGACCGAGCGCAGCACGTTCTGATCGGGGATACCCAGCATCTCCATCTCGATCGGCGCGATCACCCGGCTTTCGACTTCCTCGGGCGTCATGCCCGGCGCCTTGAGGATGATCTTGACCTGTGTGGAACTGATGTCCGGAAAGGCGTCGATCGGCAGGTTGACGAAAGACCACGCCCCCGCCCCCGCCAGCACCAGCGCCAGCCCGATCATCACGAGGCGCAGCGACAGCGCTTTTTCGACCAGCCTCCGCAACATCGCCTTACTGCCCCGCCAGCGACTTGAGTTCGGTCACGCCGGTGATCGCCACCTGTTCCCCGACCCGGATTCCGCCGGACAGTACCGCGCGCCCGCCGGTTTCGATGGCGACGGCCACCTTGCGCCGCTCGAAGGCATTGCCCTTGCGCACGAAGACGTAATCCTGCCCGTCGATCCGGGTGACCGCGCTGACCGGCACCGCCACGCCGCTGGCCCCCGAAGCGCCGCCAATCACCGCGGTCACGCCCTTGCCGGGCACCAGCCCGTCCAAAGCCGAAAGGCTGGCCTTCGCGGCAATCGAGCGCGTCACCGGATCAAGCGAGGCGCCGACCGACAGGATTCGGCCTGTCGCCGTGGCGCCGCCCTCCAGCGGCACCTGCACTGCCATGCCCGGCTGCACCTGCCCCGCCATCCGTTCGGGCAATTGCAGGTCCAGCCGCAGCGCCGAGGTGTTCTCGATCACGAACGGCGCCGCACCGCCACCGACGGCCGCACCGGTTTCGATCGTCGCCGTCGCCACGCGTCCCGCAATGGGCGCGCGCAGCGTGACCGTGCCATCACGCCCCGCGCCGGCGAGCGCCAGCAGGCGGCGGTTCTCGCGCACGCTCGCCTCGCTGCGCTGAAACGCGGCGCTGGCCTCGTCGGCGCGGACGCCGGCAACGACGCCCTCGCGCGCGAGTTGCGAAAGCCGGCTGGCATTGGCGCGTGTCAGCGCCAGATCGGCTTCGGATCGCGCGAGTTCAGCGCCGAACTGCACCGGCTCCGCCGCGCGCACCACCGCCAGCGCCTGCCCCTTCGCAACCGCCTGTCCCTGGATCACCAGAACCTGTACCGCAGTTCCGGCGAAAGGCGTGGTCACCGCCACGCGTGCTTCGGGCGGCAGATTGACTTGCGCGGGCACCGAACCGATCGGCAGCGCGCCGGCGTCTTCCGCCGGCTTCACCTGGATGCCAAGGCGTTCGATCTGCACCGCCGTCAGCGCGTGCGCCCCGGCTTTTTCCATCGCGCTTTCGGTTGCTCCGGGAGCCGGCGCACGACTGGTGCTCCACCAGAAAGCACCGCCGGCGAGAACGACGGCAGCCACGCCGCCTGCAAGAATCCGCTTGTCCATATCAGGGGCAATAGCCACGAACCTGACAGGAGCTTGTCAGTTTGGAGGAATACTGACAGCTTTTTCGCCGATGCGCACCAACCGGCGGAGGGGGAAGGCGAGGACGATGCGGCTGCTGCTGGTCGAGGATGACGAACAACTGGCGCGCCGCCTGTCCGACCGCCTGCGCGGCGCGGGCTTTGCCGTCGATCTCGCCCGCAACCGCGCGGAAGGCGAAGACTGGCCCGACATGGACAAGATGGCGGCGGTGATCCTCGATCTGGGCCTGCCCGACGGCACCGGCATGGACCTGCTGCGCTTCTGGCGTGCGCGCCGCGTCGAATGCCCGATCCTGATCCTGACCGCGCGCGGAAGCTGGCAGGACAAAGTGGAAGGGCTGAACGCCGGCGCTGACGATTTCGTGGTCAAGCCCGTCCGTTTCGAGGAACTGCTGGCCCGACTGAACGCGCTGTTCCGCCGCCACGCGGGCAAGCACGATCCCTGGCTGGAGGAAGCCGGCATCCGGCTCGATCCGGTCAGCCGCACGGTGCTGCGCGATGGCGAGCCGCTGGTGCTCAGCAAGCAGGAATTCCGCCTGCTGCAACTGTTCCTGCGCCGGTCCGGGCAGGTGCTGTCGCAGGGCGACATCATCGAGCATCTCTACGATCTCGACAGCCAGCGGGAACTGAACGCGGTGGAAGTGCTGGTCTCGCGCCTGCGCCGCAAGATCGGGCGCGACCGCATCACCACGCTGCGCGGGCTGGGCTACAGGTTCGAACGATGACGCATCACGCCCCCCTCCCCGGCCCGCGCGGGTTACTCAACAGCCTGCGCGCCCGCGTGCTACTGGCGATCCTCGTGTGGGTCGGCCTCGGCATCGGCGGCATCTGGTTCTCCGCCACGCGCGTCTTCACCAAGCACATCGAGGAACAGTACCACGAGGAACTGGACGTCCACGTCCGCGAACTGTCGGGGCTGGTGAAGATCGGCCCCGGCGAACATATCGAACTCACCCGCCCCCTGTCCGATCCGCGCTATCTGGTGCCGCTTTCGGGCTTCTACTGGCAGGTCAGCGTGGACCGGGGGATGATCCTGCGCTCCGCCTCGATGACGCGCGGCGCGCTGGACGAGGACGTGGCCCACGGCCCGGTCATCGTCCACCGGCTCGACAACGGGCCGACCGGCCCCGCCATCACCTATGGCCTGATCCGCAAGAGCCCCAGCGGGCGCGACATCCATTTCGTGATCGCCACCGACCAGCGCCTGCTCGACGAAACCATCGCCCGGTTCACGCGCGAACTGACGCTGTGGCTGCTGGCGCTGGCCGTGGCGCTGGTGGCGACGGGCGTGTTCATCGTGGTGTTCGGCTTCCGCCCGCTCGACCGGCTGGCGCAGGCCACCTCGCGCCTGCGCGCCGGCACCACCGCGCGGCTGGACGGCAATTACCCGGTGGAGATCGCGCCGCTGGTGGACGACCTCAACGCCTATATCGCCCACAACACCGCGATCGTCGACCGCGCGCGGGTACAGGCCGGCAACCTGGCCCACGCGCTGCGCACGCCGCTGGCGGTTATCACCGACGAGGCCGAACGGCTGGCGCAGGATGGCGGCACCTCCGCCCCCGCCGCGGTATTGCTGGAACAGACGCGGCTGATGGCGCAGCAGATCGAATACCAGCTCGCCCGCGCCCGCTCCGCCGCCGGATCGGGCGCACCCGGCGCGATCAGCCGCCTGTCCGACGTTCTGGCACCGATCCTCTCCGCCATGCGCCGGCTGCACCCGGACAAGCGCTTCGATCTCGTCAACCACGCAGGGCCGGAGGCGGCGTGGCCGGTCGATCCGGTGGACCTGTCCGAACTGCTTTCCAACCTCATCGACAACGCGGGCAAGTGGTCCGAAAGCCGGGTGCAACTGGTGATTGGCGAGGACGGCAGCGTCCGCGTGGTCGACGATGGCCCCGGCCTTGCCGTCGGCGACATCGCCCGCGCCTTCGAAATTGGCAGCCGCTTCGATCCCGGCAAGCCCGGATCGGGGCTGGGCCTTGCCATCGCGCACGACATCGCGACCGCCTATGGCCTGGCGCTGACGCTGGAAAACCGGCCATCGCCCGCACACGGCCTTATCGTTCAGCTCAGGGCGCGCGGCCCGACAGGTCCTTGACCGCTTCCATCACCACGAACGTGGACGTGTGCGAAACGTGCGGCAGGCGGGAAATCTTCTCGCCCAGCACCGCGCGGAACCGGGCGATGTTGGCAGTGCGGACCTTCAGCAGGTAATCGAAATTGCCCGCGATCATGTGGCATTCCTCCACTTCCGCGATCGCCTTCACCCCCCGGTTGAACTCGGCCAGCGCCTGTTCGCGCGTGTCGGACAGCTTCACTTCGGTAAAGGCGATGTGATCCAGCCCCAGCCGCGCGGGATCGATCACGGCGCGGAAGCCGGTGATGACGCCATCGTCCACCAGCCGCTTCAGCCGGACCTGGCACGGCGTCTTCGAAAGCCCGACGCGCTCGGCCAGCTCGGTCACGGGCAAACGCCCCTCGCGCCCCAGCACGTCGAGGATGCGTTTATCGAACTGGTCAAGTTGCCTTTCCATATCGATTTCTTCAGGCATATCGCCCTTTCTTTCCGCCAATTTCCTCTTTCTCCCTATTTGAATCGCGCCAAATAAGCCAGATTGCCTTCCGCACTTCTGATAGGATCATCGCGTCCCTTTCCAGAGGTCCGCCCCCATGACTACGCGTCCGCCCTTCGCCGATTTCGCCCCGCCCGTCCGCGAACAGGATGCGCTGCGCCGGGCGATCACCGCCGCCTATCGGCGCCCTGAGCAGGACTGCATTGCCGCGCTGCTACCGCAAGCCACGCTGCCCGATGAGGCCCGCGCCGAAGCGGCCGCGCTTGCCCGCCGTCTGGTCGAAGCCCTGCGCGCCCGGCCCAAGGGCAGCGGGGTGGACCAGCTGGTGCAGGAATTCGCGCTCTCCACGCAGGAAGGCGTGGCGCTGATGTGCCTTGCCGAAGCGCTGCTGCGCATTCCCGACGATGCCACGCGCGACGCGCTGATCCGCGACAAGATCGCCGGCGGCGACTGGCGCGCCCATATCGGCGGCAACCGCTCGCTGTTCGTCAACGCCGCCACCTGGGGGCTGGTGGTGACGGGCAAGCTCACCGCCAGCGTCGATGACCGGAACCTGGGCAACGCGCTGACCCGCCTGATCGCCCGCGCCGGCGAACCGATCATCCGGCGCGGCGTCGATCTGGCCATGCGGATGATGGGCGAACAGTTCGTCACTGGCCGCACCATCGAGGAAGCGCTGGAGCGCGCGCGCGAACTGGAGGCGAAGGGCTTTCGCTACAGCTACGACATGCTGGGCGAGGCCGCGATGACCGCCGACGACGCGGCGCGCTACCTTGCCGATTACGAGAACGCGATCCGCGCCATCGGCCGGGCATCGGCGGGGCGCGGCATCGTCGAAGGCCCCGGCATCTCGATCAAGCTCTCCGCGCTCCATCCGCGCTACGCCCGCGCTCAGGCGGATCGCGTGATGGCCGAACTCCTGCCGCGCGTGAAGGGCCTGTGCGAACTCGCCAAGCGGTTCGACATCGGCCTCAACATCGACGCCGAGGAAGCCGACCGGCTAGAACTCTCGCTCTACCTGCTGGAAAGCCTCGCGCTCGATCCCGGTCTTGCCGGCTGGAACGGCCTGGGCTTCGTGGTTCAGGGCTATGGCAAGCGCTGCCCGCATGTGATCGACTGGATCGTCGCGCTGGCGCGCCGGTCCGGCCGGCGAATCATGGTGCGGCTGGTCAAGGGCGCCTACTGGGACGCCGAGATCAAACGGGCGCAAGTGGACGGGTTGGCCGATTTCCCGGTCTATACCCGCAAGGTCCACACCGATGTCGCCTATATCGCCTGCGCGCGCCGCCTGCTGGACGCGCCGGACGCGGTATTTCCGCAATTCGCCACGCACAACGCGCATACGCTGGCGACGATTCATGCCATGGCCGGGCCGGATTTCGCCACCGGCACTTACGAGTTCCAGTGCCTGCACGGCATGGGCGAACCGCTCTACGAGGAAGTCGTCGGCGCGGACAAGCTGGACCGCCCCTGCCGTATCTACGCCCCCGTCGGCACGCACGAGACGCTGCTCGCCTACCTTGTCCGCCGCCTGCTGGAAAACGGCGCGAACTCCTCGTTCGTCAACCGCATCGCCAACGAGGCCGTGCCGGTGGAGGAGATTATCGCCGATCCGGTGGAGCAGGTCCGCGCCATGCCCATCCCCGGCGCGCCGCACCCCGGCATCGCGCTACCCGGCACGCTCTATCCCGGCCGGCGCAACAGCAAGGGCGTGGACCTTTCCAGCGAGACCGTGCTGGCCGATCTGTCCGAGCGGTTCGCCGCCGCCAGCCGCGAGCCGGTCCACGCCATGCCCTCCCCGCGCCTCGCCACGCTTCCGGCGCGGCCGGTGCGCAATCCGGCCGACCACGGCGACACCGTGGGAACCGTTGCCGACGTGACCGCCGAAGCCGCGCGCGAGGCGGTCCGCATCGCCGCCGGCGCCGCCGCCACCTGGGCTTCCACGCCGATCAACGCGCGCGCGACCTGCCTCGAACGCGCGGCCGATGCGCTGGAAGCGGCCATGCCCGATCTGCTCGCGCTGATCGTGCGCGAAGCGGGCAAATCCGTGCCCAACGCCGTGGCCGAAGTGCGCGAGGCGGTGGATTTCCTGCGCTACTACGCCGTCCGCGCCCGCGGCGACCTTGCCGGCAGCACGCCGCTGGGGCCGGTCGTCTGCATCAGCCCGTGGAACTTCCCGCTGGCGATCTTCACCGGGCAGGTCGCCGCCGCGCTCGTCGCCGGCAACCCGGTGCTGGCGAAGCCCGCCGAGGAAACCCCGCTGATCGCGGCCGAAGCCGTGCGCCTGCTGCACGCGGCAGGCGTGCCGGCGGACGTGCTCCAGTTCGTGCCGGGCGATGGCGCGATCGGCGCGGCATTGGTCGGCGCGCCCGAAACGGCGGGGGTGATGTTCACCGGCTCCACCGACGTCGGCCGCCTGCTTCAGAAGCAGCTTTCCACCCGCCTTTCCGCCGCCGGCCGCCCGATCCCGCTGATCGCCGAAACCGGCGGGCAGAACGCGATGATCGTCGATTCCTCCGCGCTGGCGGAGCAGGTCGTGGCCGATGTCATCGCCTCGGCCTTCGACAGCGCCGGGCAGCGCTGCTCCGCGCTGCGCGTGCTGTGCCTGCAGGAAGACGCGGCCGACCGGGTGCTCGCCATGCTGAAGGGCGCGCTGGCCGAACTGCGCATCGGCCGCACCGACCGGCTGGCGGTAGACATCGGCCCGGTCATCACCGCCGAGGCGCAGGCCCGGATCGAGGCGCATGTCGACGCGATGCGCGCGCGCGATCGCAAGGTGGAACGCCTGCCCCTGCCCCCCGAAACGCGGGCCGGCACGTTCGTTGCGCCCACGATCATCAAACTCGAAGCCCTGTCCGATCTGAAACAGGAAGTTTTCGGTCCGGTCCTGCACGTGATCCGCTATCGCCGACAGGACATCGACGCACTGATCGACGCGATCAACGCCTGGGGCTTCGGCCTGACTTTCGGCCTCCATACCCGGCTGGACGACACCATCGCCCACGTCACCAGCCGTATCCAAGTCGGCAACATCTACGTCAACCGCAACGTGATCGGCGCGGTGGTGGGGGTGCAGCCCTTCGGCGGGCACGGGCTTTCGGGCACCGGACCGAAGGCGGGCGGGCCGCTCTATCTCCAGCGCCTCGTCCAGCCGCGCCCTGCCCTGCCGTTCCCGGTGGACGAGGAGAACGTGCTGCCCGGCCCGGTGGGCGAACACAACCTCTACCGGATCGGCCCCGCCGGGCGCGTGATCCTGTTCGCGCAGGACAGCGCCGCCCTCGCCGAACAGATCGAGGCCGCGACGGCAAACGGCAACACGGCGGTCATCGCCGACCCCGTCCTGTTGCCGTCCCTGCCCTCCGCGCTGGCCGAGCGGGTGCTGGCGCCGGCCGACTGGCGCCAGGCCGGGCCGTTCGCCCGCGCGCTGGTTCACGGGGACAGCGCCTTCGTGTTGGCGGTGCAGCCGGCGCTCGCCGCGCTGCCCGGCCCGATCGTCACCGCCGAAGCGCCTTGCGCCGCCGGCGGCTATGCGCGGGCGATGCTGGTGGGCGAACAGTCCATTTCGATCAACACCACGGCGGCCGGAGGAAACGCCAGTCTGATGACGTTGGCCTGATCGGGACTACACACTTGGCGTATGGCCCCGCGCGTGCAACGAAGCCAACAGGCTTCAAGACACCAGAGGGACAAGACAAGATGCGGCGTTCCATCGGCCGGGCGTATTTGGGTTCCGCGGCAGCACTGGCCCTGTTCTGCACGGGAATGCCGCAGGCCAGCGCCGCCGACGCACCGCGCAACGTGGTGATCCAGCGCGATGACTGGGGCATTGCCCACATCACCGGCCAGACCGATGCTGACGCGGTCTATGGCATGATCTATGCGCAGGCCGAGGACGACTTCAACCGGATCGAGGTCAACTACCTCACCAACCTGGGCCGGCTGGCCGAGGCCGAGGGCGAAAGCGCGCTGTGGTCGGACCTGCGCCAGCGCCTGTTCATCGATCCCGAGGTGCTGAAGGCCGATTACGCCGCCAGCCCGCCGTGGCTGAAAGCGCTGATGGACGCCTGGGCCGCCGGCCTCAACGCCTTCCTGGCCGACCATCCGGAGGTGGAGCCGCGCGTGCTGACCCGGTTCGAACCGTGGATGGCGCTCAGTTTCACCGAAGGCAGCATCGGCGGCGACATCGAAAGCGTGCCGCTGACGCAGTTGCAGGCGTTCTATGAAAAGCGCGCCATCGCGATGACCGCGCTGGAACGCGGCACGCAGTTCCGCGAACCGCAGGGTTCCAACGGCATGGTGATCGCGCCATCCCACACGCAGGACGGGCACGCGCTGCTGCTGATCAATCCGCACACCAGCTTCTTCTTCCGCTCCGAACAGCAGGTGACGAGCGGCGAAGGCCTGAACGTCTATGGCGCGGCCACCTGGGGCCAGTTCTTCATCTACCAGGGCTTCAACCCGCACGCCGGCTGGATGCACACCTCCAGCGGCATCGACAATGTCGACGAGTTCGCCGAAACGATCGCGCCCTCGCCCGATGGCGACCTTTACTACCGCTATGGCGGCGCCTTGCGCAAAGTGACGGTGAAGCCGGTCACGCTCGCCTACCGCAAACCCGATGGCACCATGGCCACGCGCACGTTCACCACTTATGCCACGCACCACGGCCCCATCGTGCGCGAAGCGGACGGCAAGTGGATCGCCTTCGCGCTGATGAACAAGCCCGTGCCCGCGCTGGAACAGAGTTTCCTGCGCACCAAGGCGCGCGATCTGGCGAGCTTCCTGCAAGTGGCCGAGCGCAAGGCCAATTCCTCCAACAACACGCTGTTCGCCGACGATAAGGGCGAGATCGCCTATCTCCATCCGCAGTTCGTGCCCGTGCGCGATGACCGCTTCGATTACCGCAAGCCGGTCGACGGCAGCGATCCGGCGACCGACTGGAAGGGGCTGCACGCGCTGGCCGACCTGCCGCAAGCGGTGAACCCAAAGAACGGCTGGGCTTTCAACGTCAACAACTGGCCGTGGACCGCTGCCGGGGCGGACAGCCCGAAGGCGAAGGCCTTTCCCCGCTACATGGATCAGGTGGGCGAGAACCCGCGCGGCGCCCACGCCGAAAAGGTCCTGTCCGCCCGCTCCGATTTCACGCCCGATCGCCTGATCGCCGCCGCCTACGATCCGTGGCTGCCCGCGTTCACGCGCCTGCTGCCCGGCCTGATCGCCGCGCACGACAAGGCCCCCGATCCGGCGCGCGCGGAACCGGTGGCGCTGCTGCGCGGCTGGGACCAGCGCTGGGCGCTCGATTCCACCGCGACCAGCCTTGCGGTATTCTGGGGCGAAGCGCTCTGGGCCAAGGGCGCGGACGAGGCCAGGCGATCGGGCATCACGGTGTGGGACTGGATGGCAGACCATGCCACCGATGCGCAGCGCCTTGCCGCGCTGGACGAAGCCACCGCCCGGCTCAAGGCCGATTTCGGCGATTGGCGCGTGCCCTGGGGCCAAATCAACCGCTACCAGCGCAACGACGGCGCGATCCGCCAGACGTTCGACGATGCGAAGCCCAGCACGCCGGTGCCCTTCACGTCGGCGCAGTGGGGCTCGCTCGCCGCGTTCGGCGCGCAGCGCTATCCGGGCACGAAGCGCTACTACGGCACGCGCGGCAACAGCTTCGTCGCCGTGGTGGAATTCGGGCCGCGCGTGAGGGCCAGGGCCGTCAGCACCGGGGGCGAAAGCGGCCACCCCGCCTCGCCCCATTTCGCCGATCAGGTGAGCCGCTACGTTTCGGGCAACCTGCGGCCGGTGTACTTCTACCCGGAAGACCTGGCCGGCCACGTCACCGCCAAGGAGGAACTGGTGCGGCGCTAAACCGCGCGCACCAGACCCAGCCAGCGCGCGGCGGGCGCGATCCGCACCAGCACCAGCCGCTCGATCACCAGCATGGCCGCCATAGACAGCGCCAGCAGCGGCAGGAACGCGGCCAGCACCAGCGCGATCGCGGCCATGCCCCGCTTGCGCGCGGGCACCGCCGGCAGCGGCGGCGCGCCCAGCACGCCACCGGGCTTGCGCCGCCACCACAGCACGAAGCCGCTGACCGCAAGCATGACCAGCATCAGCGCGGTCATCACCCCGATCACCTGGTTCACCCAGCCGAACAGCGCGCCTTCGTGCCATGAGATGCCGTAGCCCACGACGCGGTCGATCGGGTGCTTGTCGGCAAAAGTCTCGTGCGAAAGCGGCGCGCCGGTGCGCGCATCGAAGGTGTAGGTTTCGCCCAGCAGGCGGTTCTGCGTGTCCGCCTTCACGGTCCATGCCGATGACGGCTTGGCGCCGAACGCCCCCGGCGCACCGGGCGGGGAAACGATCACGGGCCAGGCCATGTGACGCGACCGGGCTTCCGCCACGATCTCGGTCAGCGAAACCGGCGTCGGCCCGCCGGCATGATCGTGCGCCATGCCCGGCATGGCGTGCATGGACCCGGCCCCCGCCATCATCGCGGCATGATCGTGCCCGGCGTGATCATCGGCATCGGCGGCGCGCCCGCCGATCGTCCAGTCCTGCTTGCCCTTGACCCAGCCCATCTCGGCGCGCACGGCCTTGAACGCGCTGCCCCAGACCGAGGCCCACGGCAGCCCGGTCACCAGCAGCACCAGCGCCAGTCCCGAGACCCAGAACCCCGTCACAGCATGAAGATCACGCCAGAAGGCCTGCGGCCCGCGGGTCAGGCGCGGGTAGATCACGCCCGCCGCACCCCGTCCACGCGGCCACCACAGGTAAAGCCCGGTCAGGATCATCACGATGCCCCAGCTTGCTACCAGTTCGACGATCCAGCTTCCGCGCTTGCCCAGCAGCAACTGCCCGTGCACCGCGCGATCGATCGCGATGATCCGCTTGTCCGGATCAAGGCTGCCCAGCACCTTGCCCTGCGGGGAAACGAACACGTCGCGCATCCCTTTCCCTCCCGGCAAGGCGATATGGACCAGCGCGGCATCGCCTTCGCGTTCGGGCAGGCGATAGGAATGAAGCCGCGCGCCCGGGAAGGCGGACAGCGCGGCTTCACCCTGCGCGTCGGGCGAAACGGTTTCCGCAACAGGCAGGGAGCGGAAAGCCCGTTCTTCCCACCGCTCGATCTGCGGCTTGAACAGATAGAGCGATCCCGACAGCGCAAGCACGAGGACCATCGGCACCACGAACAGGCCGGCGTAGAAATGCCAGCGCCAGATCGTGCGGTAGAGGGCGGACCTTTGGATCATGAGAGGCAATCCGTGGTGGTGGTTGATGATCCGGTAAGGGCCATCACTGTCCGCCCCGCGACAGCGCAACGCCGCAATCAGGCGAAACGCACACAATGTCCGTTTCTCCCAGCGCGGATGCCGCGCCCGGCAGCAGCAGCCCCGGCACGGCGGCCAGCGCGCGCGCGGCGAAGCACAGGGCCACGGCGACCCATGTCCGGCGGCGAATCCGGCGCAGGTGCGCGGCGCGCGCGGGCGAAAGCGTGAAGAGGCCGCTCATCGCCTGCCCTCCGTTGCCGCGTCCAGCGCCGCCGCGATGACGGGCGCCACCGCGCGCCGTTCGTCGAGGCTGAGGCAGCGGCCGATCTCGACCACATCGGCCGCGGTGCGCACCAGCAGGCGCAGGGCGGAAGGTGTCGGCGCTTCGACCATGAACGACAGCCAGGGGCCTTCGCATTCCGTAACCCGGCCACGGCTGTCGGCATGACGCAGGCGTCCGGGGCCGACTTCCAGCGTTTCCGCCGGTGCGGCCCGCTTCTGGTGCCGCTCCAGCGCGAAAGTCAGTGCGGCGACGGCGGCCAGCGAGAAGGCCGGGACCAGCCAGTAGCCATGGATGAAGGGCACGATCGACAGCACCAGCAACAGGAACGCCAGTGCGGCGAAGGCGGAGCGCGCCTCATTGGAGAGGGCTGAACGATTCTCGCGCATGCGGACGATGATCGCGCCTTTGTCGCGCGCGTCGGACCGTCCCCGCGGACGGTCGAGTATTTCATACATCGAAGGGTACTCCGGCATACCGGGGGCGCATCATTCGCGCCGCCCGGCCGATCCGACAGGATGGTTCAGTCTGTCAGGCGCAGGCCGGAGGGCCGCAGGGCAGCGGCAAAACATGGCGCGCACGCGCAAGGCGCGGCACGGGAACCGGCGCGAATCCCAGCGCCAGCACGAACAGCATCGCCAGCGCGATCTGGATCGGGTCCGCCCCACCCAGCGCCGCGAAGGCATGCCCGGCGAACGGGCAGACATCGTGCGAGGACGGATTGCCATCCTTCTGGCCGGACGCCGGCAGGGAAACCTGACGAGCGAGAGGATCGCCCGAAGCATCGGCACAGACGAGGAGAGTCAGGACTTTCTGCCCCTGCCCCTGCCCCACCATATAGCCGGCGGGCAACAGCGCCTTCATCAGCAGCGCGAACGCGACGACGATCGCCGCCAGCCGACGATGTCCGATCAAGAAGGCGCGCAGTTCCCCCATCGCCGGTTCGCTTACCGCGGCCGCTGCCTCCTGTCACGCGCCAAGCCGATGGACGCCTGGACGCGAGGCGGGACAAATTGTCCAACCCAAGGAAAAGGCGCCGGGAGCATGCCCCCGGCGCCTTCCAGCTTTCCGCTTTCCTCCCCGATCAGAAGCGGAAACCGGCCGCCACGCCATAACGGCGCGGTTCAAGCGTGAAGATGTTGGTGAAGTTGCCCGAAGACTGGTCCGTCACGTACAGACCCGTGATCGGGTTCGAGTTGCCCAGATTCTGGACGAAACCGCGAATGAACCAGCGGCGATCCGGACCATCGATCTGCACCTGCGCGTTGATCTGGGTGTAGCTCGGGATCCGGTTGACGGCACCGTTTAAGATATTGCCGGTCGAAGTGCCCGTCAGCACGATGTCGAAGCGCGGCGTAATCGAAAGACGGCCGGCCGGAATCTCGTACTGGACGCCCGCCGCAACCTTGTAGTCCGGCGCGCCGGGCAGCTTGTTGCCCTTGATGTTGACCGGAATACCCGAAGTATAGACGGTGATGCCCTTCGGATCGAACGCGGCACCGTTGGTTGCAGCAACCGCCTGCAACGCCGCGCAGATGCTGTAGGCACCGGTCGAGGCAATGCCGCTGCCCGCGCCGAACGAGGTCGTGGGCCGCAAGCCGGCACCCGCTGCAACGCCGGGGATGCTGCCCGCGTTGATAAGGGTGTTGACCGTGTTGACGAAGGCATTGACCCCGGCGGTATTTCCGGCGGTGTTGGCCCCGACGGCGCAGTTCGCCGCGTTGGTGATGTCCTTGATGATGACCGCATCGGAACGGCCGCCGCCAAAGTCACGCGGGTTGGCAAGATACTTGTCGTCCGAAACCTTCGTATTGAGATAGCTGGCGGAGATGTTCACCGACAGCCCCGGCGTCGGCCGCAGGATCGCCTCGGCTTCCAGGCCCCAGATATTCGCGCTCACGTTGTCGTTGACCGACGTGCGGGCGACGATGCGCGAAAGCTGGAGATCCTTGTACTTGTAGTAGAAGCCGGTGAGGTTCAGCGTCAGCTTGCCGAACTGGTTCTTCGATCCGATTTCGAAGGCGTTGACGAATTCCGGAGAAAACGTTTCCGGCACCGCGAAGATCGGCGACAGCGGCGGATTGATGCCGCCCGACTTGTAGCCGCGCGAATAGGACAGATAGATCCGATTGTCCGGCGTGATCTGGAAGTCCAGAACCGCGCGCCCGGTCAGTTCGTTGAACTTGGCATTGCGAACCTGGAAGGGCTGGTTGCCCGCAAGGTTGGCGTCCGCGTCATACGACCCGAAATAGGGCGACGTGTAAGCGTTGGTCGAACCGTTCGGCACGAGCCAGTTGAACACCGTCGTGCGAGCGATGATGTCCTTCTGATCGTGGTTGTAGCGCAGACCGAGCGTCAGTTTGATGCGGTCGTCGAACTTGTAGTACGCTTCGCCGAAAATGCCGTAGCTGGAAACCTTCAGGTAGTCCGAATTGTTCCGGTAGAACGGCGTCGCCAGATAGGCGGGTGGCAGGGCCGAACCCAGCGCCGTGAACGCACCGCCCACGCCGGCGAAATAGTCAAGCCCGAACGAGTTCACGTAATAGCTGTTTTCGGACATCGTCAGCTTGCTGTAGATGCCGCCCAGCAGGAAGTTGAACTTGCCGTCCCACTTCGAGCTGAGGATCGCTTCCGCCGACCAGCTCTTGTTGTACTGGACCGAACGGTCGAAGTCCTGCGGCGACATGGCGCAGGACTTGTGCCCGCCGTAAACGCCCGTCCCCGTCTCTTCCGGCAGCGAGGTGCAGATCACGCCGGTCGGGCCGTTCGGCATCAGCGCGTCGGCCACCGGCTTGAGATAGGTGGCAAGGCCCGCGCCCAACGCGCCGGAGGCGGCCGCCGCCAACGTGTTCAGCGTCGGCTGGATCAAGGCGCGGCTCTGGATCGAGTTGGTGTAGTCCTGGCTCGAATCGACCCGGACGCTTTCAAAATTGCCGGTCAGCTTCAGGCTGAGGCCCTTGCCGAGATCCTGATCCAGGGAGCCCACGACGATCCATTCGTCGGTGAAGTAGTTCGGATCGGTATCCGTGTTGATCACGCGCGGATCGGCGGGATTGACCACGCCCGAATAGCTATCGGGGCCATAGAGATCGCCCAGCGCGAAGGCGGTTGGCAGGCCGCGGATCGCGAAGAACTGCTTGGACGTCAGGACCGAAGCCAGCGTGCTGTTGCCGTTGGTGACACCATAGCCCTGCGTGGCGTTGAGGCAGCCGATGATTCCGGTCGGATCGCGCTGGCACAGCTGCTTCTGGATGCGCATGCGATGGTCTTTTTCGCGGAAATACTGCGCCATCAGGTCGATCGTCGTGCCGGACGTCGGCTCCCAGCGCACCGAGGCGCGCAAGCCATACATGTTGCGATCGTCGTAATGCTTGCCGTTGGCGAGATTCAGCGTGTAGCCGTCGCGGTTGAGGTAGAACCCGGCAAGGCGGACGCCAAGCGTATCGGTCAGGGGCGCATTCAGCATCCCCTTCACCTTGATCGAGTTGTAGTTGCCGTATTCCGCTTCGCCCGAAGCGCCGAACTTGCTGAGATCGGGCTTGGCCGTGATCAGATCGACCACGCCCGAGGTGGCGTTGCGACCGAACAGCGTGCCTTGCGGGCCGCGCAGAACCTGGATCTGCGCAAGATCGTAGAATTCGCCTTCGAAGAGACGGGTCTGGAAAAGCGGCGAGTCATTGAGGTGGATGGCGGTGGCCTGGTCGCACGTCACGCCCACGCAAAGGTCGCCGATGCCGCGGATCGTGAAGCTGGACGACGTGAAGTTCGTCTTGGTGAAGGTGATGTTGGGCAGCGACAATTGCAGATCGCTGGTGTTCTTGATCTGCTGCTTGTCCAGCGCCTCTGGCGTAAACGCGCTCACCGCGATCGGAACGTCCTGCAGGCGTTCCGACTGACGCTGCGCTGTGACGATG
>MEGD01000007.1 GCA_001725355.1 Novosphingobium sp. SCN 66-18 | reverse complement strand
CCTGGCCGGCATGAAGGATTCCAAGACCATCATCGCCATCAACAAGGACGAGGACGCCCCCATCTTCCAGGTCGCAGACATCGGCCTCGTGGGCGACCTCTTTTCCATCGTCCCGGAGTTGACGAGCAAGCTCTAAGGCCCGAGAGGGCTTCCGATTCGCAGTTTCCATTCCACCCCAGGAGGGATCATGAACGTCCACGAATACCAGGCCAAGGAGCTGTTGGCGAAGTTCGGAGTCGGCATTCCCGCCGGCATCGCCGCGCTCACGGTCGAAGAGGCCGTCGCTGCCGCCAAGCAGCTTCCCGGACCGCTGTACGTGGTCAAGGCGCAGATCCACGCCGGCGGTCGCGGCAAGGGCAAGTTCAAGGAACTGCCGGCCGACGCCAAGGGCGGCGTGCGCCTTGCCAAGAGCGTCGAGGAAGTCGAGGCTTTCGCCAAGGAAATGCTCGGCAACACGCTGGTTACCGTGCAGACCGGTGAGGCCGGCAAGCAGGTGAACCGCCTCTACGTGACCGATGGCGTGGACATCGCCAAGGAATACTACCTGTCGATGGTCGTCGATCGTGCCACCGGCCGCGTCGCCATGATCGTCTCGACCGAAGGCGGCATGGACATCGAGGAAGTCGCCCATTCGACGCCCGAGAAGATCGCCACGATCACCATCGATCCGGCGCAGGGCTTCATGCCGCACCACGGCCGCGCCGTGGGCTATGCGCTGAAGCTGACGGGCGACCTCAACAAGCAGGCCGCGAAGATCGCGCAACAGCTTTACAACGCCTTCATGGCGCTGGACTGCGACATGCTCGAAATCAACCCGCTCGTCGAAACCAAGGACGGCAATCTGCTCGTCCTCGACACCAAGATGAGCTTCGATTCGAACGCGCTCTACCGTCATCCCGACGTCGTCGCGCTGCGCGACGAGACCGAGGAAGATCCGGCGGAAATCGAGGCGAGCAAGTACGACCTCGCCTACATCAAGCTCGATGGCAACATCGGCTGCATGGTGAACGGCGCGGGCCTTGCCATGGCGACGATGGACATCATCAAGCTGAACGGCGAATTCCCGGCCAACTTCCTCGACGTGGGCGGCGGCGCCACCACGGAGAAGGTGACGGCGGCGTTCAAGATCATTCTCCGCGATCCCGCGGTGAAGGGCATCCTGGTGAATATCTTCGGCGGCATCATGAAGTGCGACATCATCGCCGACGGCATCGTCGCCGCGGCGAAGGAAGTGAACCTGCAGGTTCCGCTCGTCGTCCGCCTCGAAGGCACCAACGTGCAGCAGGGCAAGGACATCCTCGCCAACTCGGGTCTCCCCATCGTTCCCGCCAACGACCTTGGCGATGCCGCGCAGAAGATCGTGGCAGAAGTCCGGAAGGTTTCCTGAACCATGAGCATTCTCGTCAACAAGAACACCAAGGTCATCACCCAGGGGATGACCGGCAAGACCGGTGCGTTCCACACGCAGGCGGCGCTGGACTACGGCACGCAGATGGTTGCGGGCGTGACCCCGGGCAAGGGCGGCACCACCCACATCGGCCTGCCGCAGTATGATACCGTGGCCGAGGCGAAGGCCGCCACCGGCGCCACCGCCTCGTGCATCTACGTGCCGCCTCCGGGCGCGGCCGACGCCATCCTCGAGGCGATCGACGCGCAGATGGAACTGATCGTCTGCATCACCGAAGGCATCCCGGTGCTCGACATGGTGCGCGTGAAGCGCGCGCTTTCGGGCAGCAAGTCGCGCCTGATCGGCCCGAACTGCCCCGGCGTGCTGACGCCGGATGAATGCAAGATCGGCATCATGCCCGGCTCCATCTTCAAGAAGGGCTCGGTCGGCGTCGTCTCGCGCTCGGGCACGCTGACCTATGAGGCCGTGTTCCAGACCTCGAACATCGGCCTGGGCCAGACCACCGCGGTCGGCATCGGCGGTGACCCGGTCAACGGCACCAACTTCATCGACGTGCTGGAGCTGTTCCTGGCCGACGAGGACACCAAGTCGATCATCATGATCGGCGAAATCGGCGGCGACGCCGAGGAGCAGGCCGCGCAGTTCCTGATCGACGAGGCCAAGCGCGGCCGCAAGAAGCCGATGGCCGGTTTCATCGCGGGCCGCTCGGCGCCTCCGGGACGCCGCATGGGTCACGCCGGCGCAATCGTTTCGGGCGGCAAGGGCGATGCGGAAAGCAAGATCGCGGCGATGGAAGCGGCGGGTATCCGCGTTTCCCCCTCGCCCAGCCTGCTGGGTGAAACGCTGGCCGAAGCGCTCAAGTAAGACGCCCGATTCTCGGGTCTGGCGCAAGCCGGACTGGCCGGGACCGGTACGGAAACGGGAAAGGGAGCCTTGTGGCTCCCTTTTTCGTTCCGGTGCGCGGTAACGCGATGTCAAGGCTTCCACCGCGATAGGCAGCGAACGGAATATCGCAGTGCTTTCAGGCGGCTAACAAAGGTGTCTCATTTTGTTGCAATGCAACATTCGTTGTGTCTTATGTCACCGCGGTGTCGCATGAACAGGGTTTAGCAGAGCAATTCCGCGCCTGGTGCCCCTGGTGGAACAGGCGGGCGCAAAGCCTTGGCGCAGCAAGTGCCGGGCGTACAAAAGAATGCGGGTCGCATGGCAATGTCGGAGCAACGCCGGGTGAAGCTCTGGCCGTAACGCTATTGAGGAGTGAACATGAAGGGTTCGACCGAACGCAAGCCGATCCGCAAGGCGGTGTTTCCCGTCGCGGGGCTGGGCACGCGGTTCTTGCCAGCGACCAAAGCGATTCCGAAGGAAATGCTGCCGATCATCGACCGGCCCCTGATCCAGTATGCGGTCGACGAGGCGCGCGAGGCCGGCATCGAGCAGATGATTTTCGTGACCGGGCGCGGCAAGACCTCGATCGTCGAGCACTTCGATACCGCGTTCGAACTGGAACGCACCATGATCGATCGCGGCAAGAACCTCGACGTGCTGGAGCCCACGCGCATTCTGCCGGGCAATCTGGTCACGGTGCGCCAGCAGGTGCCGATGGGGCTGGGCCACGCGGTGTGGTGCGCGCGCGCGATCGTGGGGGACGAACCGTTCGCGATCTTCCTGCCCGATGAACTGATGATCGGTGCGCCGGGCTGCATGAAGCAGATGGTCGATGCCTATCACGAAGTGGGCGGCAACCTCATCAGCGTGCTGGAAGTGCCGGAAGAGGAAGTTTCGAGCTATGGCGTGATCGCGCCGGGCGCGCGCCAGGGCTCGCTGACCGAAGTGAAGGGGCTGGTCGAAAAGCCCAAGCGTGAAGAAGCGCCGTCCAACCTGATCATCTCCGGGCGCTACATCCTCCAGCCGGAAGTGATGCGCACGCTGGAAGGGCAGGAAAAGGGCGCGGGCGGCGAGATTCAGTTGACCGACGCCATGGCGACCATGATCGGACAGCAGCCGTTCCATGCCGTGACCTTCGCCGGCCGCCGTTTCGACTGCGGCAGCAAGACCGGCTTCGTCGAGGCTACGCTGGCGCTGTCGCTGGAACGGCCCGACATGGCGGACGAGGTGCGCGCCGTCGCCCGGAGGCTGCTGGGGCTTTGATCCCGGCAACGCCGCTGCTCGGATCGGCCGCGCACCTAGGCGGGGCGCGCCTCTGACGCCAGTCTGACCGAATTTGAAAGCGCGGGAGGCGGGAATGGCCTCCCGCTGTCGTCTCATGCACGGACGGGGAGTTCTGTGCATGAGAGACGCGACGAGCATCACGGCAGGCATGACCGCATCGGGCGATCCCGAGGCGATGGGCGGCATTTCGCAAGGCCTGGGCGGCATCCATGCCTGGCACGCCGAGCGCTGGACCGTGATCGTGCCGTTCTTCAACGAACGCGCGCATCTGCCGTCCTGCATCGCCAGCCTGGCGCGGCAGGACGTTCCGTTCCGTCTGGTGCTGGTGGACAACGCCTCGACCGACGGCAGCGGGGCGGTGGCGCTGGCGGCGTGCGCGGCGGCGGGGGTCTCGGCGGAATTGCTGGTTGAACAGGAGCCGGGCAAGGTCGCCGCGCTGCGGACCGGGCTGGCGGCGACGGGCACCGAATTCGTCGCCACGTGCGATGCCGACACGCTGTACCCGCCCGACTATCTTTCGCGCGCCGGCAGCTTGCTGGACCGGGGCGCGGTGGCCGCTGTCGCCGCCACGCAACCGCCCGGCGCTTCGCGCTGGCAACGGCGGTTCGCGGGATGGAAACTGGAACTGACGTCGAAGCTGCTGCCGCAGCAGTGTCTGAACGGCGGGGCGGGGCAGGTGTTCCGCACCTCGGCGCTGCGAGCGGCCGGCGGTTTCGATCCGCAGATCTGGAACTGGGTGCTGGAAGATCACGAGATCATGGCACGGATCGAGCAGCAAGGCCGCATCGCCTATCACCGGCACTTCGAATGCGCGCCACTCGAACGGTCCGGCTCCGGCCCCGCGCCGGGCTGGCGCTTTCACGAACGCATCCTGTACCATTGCTCGCGCGCGGCGAATCGCAAGGCGTTCTTCCACGGATACCTCGCGGACAAGCTGCGCGCGCGCGCCCTCAGCAGTGAAAGGTTGAGACGCCATGAAAGCCAGCTGTCCCATGCCTGAGCGGTTCATCCTGTGCGCCGACGATTTCGCGCTTTCGCGCGGGATCAGCGAAACGATCGCGTCGCTGGCGGCATCGGGCAGCATCAACGCCGTCAGTTGCATGGTGCCTTTCGCGAACTGGGAGAAGGATGCGCCCCTGCTGGTCGAGGCCGCGCGGATGCGCGATCCGCGCCACGGGCCGCTGCATGTGGGGCTGCACCTCACGCTGTCCAGCGAGCGCCCGATCACGCGCATGTCCTGCACGGATACCGATGGCCGCCTGCCGGGTGCGGACGCGCTGATGGTGATGGCGCACCGGCGGAAGCTGGACCTCAAGGAGTTCCGCGCGGAAATAGACGCGCAGATCGCGGCCTTTGTGGCGGTGCGTGGCGCGGCACCGGATTTCGTGGACGCGCACCAGCATGTCCATGTCTATCCGGGCCTGCGCGAAGTGGTGGTCGATGCCGTGCTGGAACACGCCCCGCACGCCTGGGTGCGCAACCCCGGAGACCGGCTGGGGGCGATGAGCCGGCGGCCGTTCATCGACAAGGCGATCGGATCGAGCCTCCACGCGGCCGGTTTCCGGCGGCTGCTCTCCCGTCGCGGGGTTGCCAGCAACCGCAGCTTTGGCGGGCATTACGATTTCACCACCGACTATGCCGCGATTTTGCCGCGCTTCTTTGCCGCGCCTTCGGATATGCATGTGGTCATGTGTCATCCCGGTGCCGGCCATCTCGATGGCGATACGATCGCCGACGCGCGCATTCGCGAAGCCAGCGTGCTGGCCGCGGCGGCGCTGCCCGAACGGCTGGCCCGGATAGAGCGGGTGGTGCCTCTGTGAGTGAAGCCGGGCTGGAGCGGGTATTCATGGAACAGCGTCCGATGATCCTGCGATTGCTGTCCGCCCGTCTCGGTAACCGGGACGAGGCGGAGGAAACCGCGCAGGAGCTTTGGCTGCGGCTTCAGGATGCGCGCCCCGGCCCGATTGCCGATCCGGCGGCCTACTTGTTCCGTATGGCCTGCAACCTGGCCACCGACCGCCGCATCGCCGCGGGTCGGCGCGGCGCACGCGAAAAGGCGTGGCAGGCGGTGCAGCCCGAAAGCGGGGAGTATCCGGATGCCGAACGCGGCCTGATCGCGCGCGGCGAGTTGCAACGGGTCGGAAGCCTGCTGGATGCGATGCCCGAACGGATGCGCGACGCGCTGGTGATGTTCCGGCTGGAACAAAGGCCGCAGAAGGCGATCGCGCAAGAGTTGGGGATGAGCCTGTCGGGCGTCGAGAAACTGCTGGGAAGGGCTTACCGCCAATTGGTGGCCGATCTTGCCGATCCCGTGATGGAACCTGCCGCGCAAGGGGAGCGCGGCCAGCATGAGGTTGATTGCCATGAGCGCTGAAACGCACGAGGCCCCGGGCGGGGCAATGGAGGCGGCGATTGCGTGGCATGTGCAGATGCCCGCCATGGACGCCGCGCGCTGGGCGGATCTGGTCGCCTGGCTGGAAGCCGCGCCGGAGCATCAGGCCGCGTTCGACCGCGTCGCGGCGGCGGATCGGTTGCTGGCCGCGGTGCCGGGCCTGCGGCAACGGTCTGGCGAACCGCCATCGGCGATGCCGGCGCGACGGAGGTGGTGGCGTGCGGGCGCCGGCATCGCGCTCGCGGCCTCGCTGGCGGGGGTAGCGCTATGGACGGTCGCGCCGCGTGATCGCCTCCCGACGACCTTCGCCACCGCCGCCGGCAAGATGCAGACCGTGCGCCTCGCCGAAGGCACCGCGATCGTGCTCAATGGCGATACGCGGTTGACCCGGGGGGACGGTGAGCGGTCTGTCCGGCTGGATGGTGGCGAAGCGTTGTTCGCGGTCCGCCATCGCGCCGATGCGCCGTTCACGGTGGAGGCGGGCCGCTATCGCATCGTCGATGTCGGAACCGTGTTCAACGTCCGGCGCGATGCCGGGCGGTTGATGGTTTCGGTCAGCGAAGGCAGCGTCATGGTCGATCCCGATTCCGCCCGCCTTGCCCTCCACGCTGGCGAGGGTTTGACGATCGACGAAGCAAGCGGCCTGGCCACGCGGTGGAAGGCGGCGTCGGTCGGTGGCTGGCAGGCCGGTGAACTGGATTTCGATCGGGCGACGCTGGCGGATGTCGTGGCAGCTTTCCACCGGCGCAATGGTGCGGAAATCCGGCTGGAGGGCGGCTTGTCCGTCTTGCCGTTTACTGGCAATGTCAGGCTTTCGGGTGAGACAGCGCGCGACGTTGAACATCTCGCGCGTCTGGTCGGAGTTGATTGCCGTCGTGAAGGCGAAATCTGGGTGCTTTCGCCGTCCAAGGTTCGTAGCTAGCGCCCTGCTGGCGCTGGGCTGCTGCTTGCCGCTCACGCCGGTTTTTGCCGCCGATCGTGCCCCCGATCGTGCCCCCGATCGTGCCGCCGTTTCCTTGCCGGCCGGATCACTTTCCGTCGCCTTGCGTCACCTGGCCGAAAGCACCGGCAGCGAGATTGTTTCGGTCGATCCCGCGGTGGCGGCGGTGCGCGTGCCGGCGCGCAGGGTAGGGTCCGATCCCGCGCGCGCATTGGCGCAACTGCTCAAGGGAACAGGCTATCGCGCGGTCCGGATCGGCGCGCGTGGTTTCCGGATCGAACGGGCGCCGCTTGCACGCGTGCGTCCGCGCGCGGCGCCTGCCAGTTTCCCTCCCCCGGCCACGGTATCGCAACCACCGATCGTGGTGGTGGGGGGCAAGTTTCCCACACCGATCATGCTCTATCCGGGAAGCGTCGGGCGGATGCCCGGCGAAGAAAGCTCCCGGCTGGGGGACCCGTCCTCGCTGGACAGCATGGCGCGCGCGCAACCCATCCTGCAGACCACGGCTTTCGGGGAAGGGCGCAACAAGATTTTCATCCGTGGTATTGCCGACAGCAGCTTCAACAGTTGGACGCAGCCCACGACGAGCATCTATTTCGGCGACGCGCTGTTGGGCTTTGGCAGCCCCACGCCCAACCTCAAGCTGCATGACATCGCATCGGTGGAAGTGCTGGAGGGGCCGCAAGGCACGCTCTACGGCTCTGGTTCGATTGGCGGCGTCATCCGCATCATGCCGAACGCGGTCGATCTCGATCGCTACGCGGGATCGGTCACCGGAGGCGTCAGTGTTTCCCCAGATGCCACCACGGGCTGGGATGGCTCGGCCATGCTCAACCTGCCCCTGCTGCGTTCGGAAGCGGGCGTGCGGCTGGTGGCCTATCGCGAACGGGATGGCGGCTACATCGATGTGCCGGGGCTGGGGCACGACCGCAACGTGGTCGATGTCGCGGGAGGGCGCGGCGCGCTGGCGGCCCGGCTGGGCGATGGCTTTCGCGTGGAGGCCAGCGGGCTGTATCAGCGCACCGATGCGCGGGATGCCCCTTATGCCGATGCATCCGGCGCGCTTTCGCATCGCGCGGCGATCGCGCAGCCCTATTCCAGCGAATTGGGGCTTGGCCGCCTCTATGTGGAATACAGCGCATCGAACGGGATGCGGCTGACATCCACCGCCAGCCTCGGGGCGCGGTCGGCGCTCGATACGTTTGACGCCACCACCCCGGGCTCCCCCCGGCGTGCGTATCAGACACAGCGGTCGACCCGCACGTTTTCTTCGGAAACGCGCTTGTCCGGGCCGCTCGATCGGCCGGTCACCTGGGTGCTGGGTCTTGCCTATGAACGGGTGCGCGATGGCCAGTCGCGCTCGCTGGGCATGCCCGAGGCGCCGCCCGAACTGGACGAGCTGACCAATGTTACCCGCAGCGGATCGCTGTTCGGACAGGTCACCTTCCCCTTGCTGGGCGCGATCAAGGCGACGCTGGGCGCGCGTGCCACCACCGCGCGCACCGACAGCGAACCATCGCGCGGCGGCGTTTCCTCGCCGATCAAGGGCAAAGGCGCCTCGCGTATCGACCCCACGGTGGCGCTGCTCTGGCCGGTCCGGCACGACCTTTCGCTCTTTGCCCGGTTCCAGACCAGCTACCGCAACGGCGGTGTTTCCGTGGCGCGCGGGGTCGGCAAGGTGTCGGAGTTCCAGGCGGATTCGATCGTGATGGGGGAGGTGGGGCTTCGCCGTTCGCGCTCGGGGCCGACCGGGCTCTCGTTCTCGGCTGCGGCATCCTATGCCCGGTGGCAGAACGTACTGGCCGAACTGGTGAGTGCGAAGGGGCTACCCTATACCACCAACGTTGGCGACGCGAAGATCTTCGCGCTGGAAGCGACCGGAAACTGGGTGATCGTGCCGGGGCTGGAAGCGGAAAGCTCGGTGTTCTTCACCTCGAACCGCACGACTGGCGCGCTGCCCGCCCAGTCCGTCGGCCGCGACCGACGGCTGCCGGATACGCCACCGTTTTCGGCCGCCGCCAGCCTGCGTTACGGCTGGGGACGTGGCAGCACCACCTATCGGGCCGGATTGGACATGCGCTACGTCGGGCGATCGGTGCTCGGGCCGGGGGCCTTGTTCGATGTCTCGCAGGGCAATTACGCCGTGGCTGACCTCCATGCCGGGCTGCGCCGGGGGCCGGTCGATTTCTCTGTGGCGGCGACCAACCTCTTCAACACCCGCGCCAGCCGCTTCGCGCTGGGCAACCCCCTGCTGCTGTACAGGCGCGATCAGTCGGTGCCCGTGGAGCCGCTGACCGTGCGGTTCGGCGTGTCGGTGGCCTGGTAGGGATTCCGGTTCCGTCGAAGCCGGACAGAAACGTGGTGGGCGGTGACGGGCTCGAACCGCCGACCCTCTCGGTGTAAACGAGATGCTCTACCAACTGAGCTAACCGCCCCTCGCGGGAGCCGCGCTCATGCGCGGTTTGCCCGGGGTAGTCAATCCCGGTTGGAGCGCCCGGTTTGGCGGTTTGACCCTAAAGGCGGATACGCGTTTCGAGAAAATCGAGGAATGCGCGGATGCGTGCTGCCAGGCGATCGTGGCCGACATGCAGCGCGTGGATGTCCTCGCCATCGCCGGGGTTGAAGGGGGTGAGCAGTTCGACCAGCCGGCCGGCCGCCAGATCGGCCGCGACATGGAAGCGGGCGAGCCGCGCGATGCCGCCGCCGGCCAAGGCCATCATGCGCACCACTTCGCCCGAGTTGCCCAGAAACCGGCCATCCATGACCTGATGCGTGGTTACGCCCTCGGTCCGGAATGGCCAGGAATCGACCGAGCGGCGGAAGCTGAAACGCAGGCATGTGTGGCGTTCGAGGTCCGCGGGAACACCTGGAGTGCCGTGGCGCTCCAGATAGGCGGGGCTTGCCACCACGGCCATCGTGCTGTGTCCCAGCTTTCGCGCGCGAAGCCCGGAATCGCGCAAGGGGCCAACCCGGATCGCGATGTCCGCGCGTTCGTCGACCAGATCGACCATCGCGTCGGTCAACGCCAGATCGAGCGTTATCGCCGGGAAGGCTTGCTGGAATTCGGGCAGGACCGGGATCAGGCAATGCATGCCGAACGGGACGGAGGCGTTGACCCTTAGGCGGCCCGAGGGGTTTTGCCCGCTGGCCGGGAAATCGCGTTCCAGTTCGTCTATTTCTTCCAGCAGGCCAGCCACGCGCAAACGGTAGGCTTCGCCTTCGGGCGTCAGGGCGAGCGCGCGGGTAGTGCGCGCGATCAGCTGTACGCCCAGTCGCGCTTCAAGCCGCCCCAGCGCCCGGCTGACGGCCGAGGGGGTGAGGCGCAGTTCCCGAGCGGCACCGGCCAGGCTGCCCTGACGCGCTACCGCGAGGAACGTTTCCATTTCGCCGAGGCGGTTGTCCATGAGGCGATACTCGTGAATTGAAATCAATTCTAAAATACATAAGTGATACCTAATCACAAGTTGTCCAAGCGCCTATGTACCATGCAACAACCCCGTTTCATGGAGACGCATCATGGATCTTAACCTTGCCGGAAAGACGGCTCTCGTCACCGGTGCCACGGCGGGCATCGGCCTTGCCATTGCCGAAAGGCTTGCCGCCGAAGGCGTTGTGGTTGCCATCAGCGGCCGCGATGCCGCAAAGCTGGAGCGCGCGGTACAGGCGATCGGCGCGAAGGGAAGCGCGCGCGGCGTGCTGGCCGATCCCGCGACGGCCGACGGCGCGGCCGCGCTGATCGCGGCGGTTCCCGACGTCGATATCCTGGTCAACAACCTGGGCATCTACGAGGCCAAACCCTTTGCCGAGATCAGCGATGCCGACTGGCATCACATCTTCGAGGTCAACGTGGTGAGCGGCGCGCGGCTGGCGCGGCATTATTTTCCGCGGATGCTGGCGCGCGGCACCGGGCGCGTGATCTTCGTGTCCAGCGAAAGCGCGCTGGCGACGCCGCAGGAAATGATTCACTACGGCATGACCAAGACGGCCCAGCTGGCGATCGCGCGTGGGCTGGCGGAGCAGACGCGCGGCACCGGCGTGACGGTGAACTCAATCCTGCCCGGGCCGACACGCTCCGAAGGGATAGCCGGATTCATTCGCTCGGTCGTGGACAACAAGGATGCGCCCGAAGCCGAGCGCGAAGCGGAGTTCTTCGCCAAGTTCCGCCCGCTTTCACTGATCCGGCGGCTGATCGAACCCGATGAGATCGCGGCGCAGGTCGCGGTGCTCGCCAGCCCGCTGGGCGCGATCACCAATGGCGCTGCCGTCCGCATGGAAGGCGGGATCATTCCGACGATCGCCTGAAGCGCAATCCCGTGCCGTCGAAGGGATTCGCGGCACGGGAAGGCGGGTTATGGTCAGACGGCTTCGTACTGCGTGGCCTTTTCCTTGCGGACGGTGCGGCTGTTGCGTCCGTCGATAGCCACCGGGACTTCGCCGGCGATCGTCGCGCGGCGCAGCGTGCGGCGCTGGAGGCCGAAATCGGCGACGGCGCGGTGCTGGGTCGACTGGTTGTCCCAGAACGCCACGTCGCCCGGCTGCCAGCGCCAGCGCACGACGTTCTCCGGCTTGGTGATGTGATCCTGCAGGATCTGGAACAGGCGCTGCGAATCCGCCTGGTTCAGCCCGACAAAGCCTTTCACGAAATGGCCGAGCAGCAGGCTGCGCTGCCCTGATACCGGATGGACGCGCACTACCGGATGTTCGGTTTCATAGACGGTGGAGGCAAAGACGTTGCGGTGCTGCGCGATGCGCTCTCGCTGCACGCTGTCTTCGCTGCCGCGCGCGGGATTGCCCAGTGCCGCCGCATAGTCATAGAGATTGGTGTGCGTGGCCCAGAGCGTGTTGACCAGTTGGCGCAAAGGTTCGGGCAGGCCGTCATAGGCGGTTTCGCCATTGGCCCACACGGTATCGCCGCCGGCTTCGGGAATGGTGATCGCGCGCAGGATCGATCCCTTGGGATAGGCATCGACGAAGGTCACGTCCGTATGCCAGCTCGATGCGGCGTAGCCTTCCTTGCTGTCGAGTTCGAGCAGGTAGCGCGATCCTTCGGCCACGGGCACGGTGGGGTGCGCCACCGGATCGCCGAACAGCGCGGCGAAGGCCTCGTGCCGGGCATCGTCCAGTTCGTGCTGGTTGCGGAAGAACACGACCTTGTGGCGCACTACGGCATCCTTGATCGCCTGCACGGTGGCGGGATCGAGATCGCCGGACAGGGTCACACCCTGGATTTCCGCGCCGATCGTGCCGGTGACGGGCACGATGTCGAGCAGGGATTTGGGATCGCGGGCGTTGGTGTAGGTGGTAATGGCGTTCATGATGCAGTCTCCTTGAAACAGGGGGCAGGAGGGATCATTCGGCGGGCACGAGGGAGGCGGCGCTGGTGCGGTCCCGCGCCTCGAGTTGTCGGCGAATTTCGGAGTGACGCTTCCCGTCCAGCGGGAAGCCGGCGACGAGCGCGGCCGACACGGCATGAGCAATCGACGGACCGAGCGCGAAGACGAGGAGCAGGCCGTTCAGCGCCTGCGGCGTGTTGGCGGCACTTTTCGGATCGAAGCCGAACGCGGCGACCAGCGGCAGGGCAAGGCCCACGGCCAGTGCGCCACCCAGCTTTTCCGATACGCTGAACACGGAATAGTAGAGCCCGACGCGGTCCTCGCCGGTTTCGGCGCGGTGCTTGTCGGCAATGTCCGCCACCATCGAGCGGAGCATGATGTTGCCCGATCCCTGCGCCAGCCCCTGCGCGAAGGCGAGGAACAGGACGAGGCCGAAGCGGTCCGGCGTGGTCAGCAACAGGCCGGCGTTGATGGCGGTCTGGACCAGTTCCGCCAGCACGGCGGTGCGATTCTTGCCGAGCCGGAGCGAGATGCGCAGCCAGATCGGGCCGGCCGCCATGCCGAAGATATACTGGAACAGGAATAGCCCCGCTGCCCATTCCGGCCGCCGCAGATAGTAGGTCACATAGAACACCAGCAGCACACCGCGGATGCCCTGTCCGGTGCGGACGGAGGCGTCGGACAGGATCACGCGGACCAGCAGGCTGTTGCCGAACACCGCGCCCAGCGTGGTGCGCAGCGAGAACGGTTCCCGCGCGACCCACTCTGCTGGACGGTCCGGGGCCGCGGTGAGCGTCAGCCACAGACCCGGCAGGGCGGTGACGAGAACGAGCGCGCCGAACAGCGCCAGCCGCATCCGTCCGTCGCCCTGGAACAGGCGGTCGCCCACGGCGGCGACGGCCAGCGTCACCACCAGCGCCACCGCGACCAGCACGGTGATGTAGGCGGTGATCCGCGTGCGCTGATGGTAGTCGCTGCTGAGTTCGCCCGACCAGGCGAGCAATGGCGTCTGCACGGCGGACGAGCCGGCGTAGAACAGGATCAGGCCGGTCGCGAGCCAGACGATGCTGCCGCCGGGCGGCGGAAAGAACAGCAGGACGGCGCCCGCGGTGAAGGTCAGCCCGCCCGTCGCGATCCATGTCCGCCGCCGGCCGAACCGCGCACGGGTGTGGTCGCTCAATGTCCCGATCACCGGATCGAGCACCGAATTGATGATCTGACCGATCAGCATCAGCAGGCCGAGCGTGCCCAGCGACAGGCCGAAATCCTTGGCCATGATGGCTGGCAGGTAAGCCGCGACGGGCTGTGCGGCGGCGTAGATCGGCACCGCGATCGCGGCGAAGCGGATCAGTTGCGACGCCGATGGAGCGGATTGCGGGGAGCGTGTCATGCCGGGCCGTCCCTGGTTCAGGCCGCCGCTTCGGTGACGGCGGCGGTGGGGCGCGCGGCGACGGCGGGCCGCGTCAGCCCCAGATGGTCGCGCAAAGTCGTGCCCTCGTACTCGGTGCGGAACAGCCCGCGCCGGCGCAGTTCGGGCAGGACCAGGTCGATGAAGTCGGTCAGCCCGTCGCGCAGCGTAGGGGCGAGGATGTTGAAACCATCGGCGGCGCCCGCTTCGAACCATTCCTGCAGCGTGTCGGCGATGTCGGCGGGCGTGCCGACCAGCACGAGATGGCCGCGCGCCGCGCTGATCCGGCCGACCAGCTGCCGCACCGACAGGCCTTCGCGCACCGCCAGATCGTAGAGCAGCCGCTGCCGGCTTTGCCAGCCTTCGGTGAACGGCGGCGGGGGCGGCGGCGCATCGAGATCGGCTTCGCTGAGGTCCCAGTCGAGGAACGTCTTGAACCCCTGCGCGGCGGCCTTGACGTTGACGAAGCGCTGGAGCGCGTCGAACTTGGCCTGCGCTTCCTCGCGCGTGGGGGCGACGTAGATGCTGGCGCCGGGCATGACCAGCAGGCTGTCGCGGCTGCGCCCGGCGGCCTCGGCCTGGTCCTTGACACCCTGCGCGAAGGCCACGGCCTCTTCGAGCGACTGCTGCGCGGTGAACACCACTTCGGCGGTGGCGGCGGCCAGCTTCTGCCCGTCGGCGGACGATCCCGCCTGCACGATCACGGGATGGCCCTGCACCGGCCGGCCTGATTGCAGCGGCCCGCGCACGCTGTAGTAGGGGCCTTCGTGGTTCAGGAAGCGGACCTTGGCGGGATCGAAGAAGCGCCCGCCTTCCTTGTTCAGCACCAGCGAATCGTCGTCCCAAGTGTCCCACAGGCCCTTGACCACGTCGATATGCTCTGCCGCGCGGTCATAGCGTTCGGCATGGGCAAGCTGGTGCGACAGGCCGAAATTGGCCGCTTCGGCGTCGGTGCCCGACGTTACCAGATTCCAGCCCGCGCGCCCGCCGCTCAACTGGTCGAGCGCGGCGAACTTCCGCGCCACATGGTAGGGCGGCATGTAGGTGCTGGAAACCGTGGCGATCAGGCCGATGCGGCTGGTATGCGTGGCCAGCGCGGACAGCAGGGTCAGCGGTTCCCAGAAATAGACCGGCGGGCTGTAGCTGATCGCTTCCGTGGACCCGCCCAGCAGGCCCACGTTGTCGGCGAAGAACACCGCGTCGAACTTGGCGGCTTCCGCCTTCTGCGCGAGTTCGCGGTAGAACTCGAAGCGGAAGGCGTCGTGCGGATCGACATCGGGATGGCGCCAGGCGGCGACATGGTGTCCGATGCTGTAGAGGAAAGCGCCAAGGCGCAATTGCCGTGGTTCCGTCATGGTCAGAATTTCCCGGAAAGGGTCACGCCCCAGGTGCGGGGTTCGCCCAGGATGGTGATGATCGGGGTGTTGGCGCTGGCCGCACCGAATGCGGCGGCGTAACGCTTGTCGAACAGGTTTTTGGACCACAGCAGGATCGAATAGCGATCGTCCTCGGTCCGCAGTCCGATGCCGGCGTTGACCAGCGCATAGGCGTTCTGCCAGCCATAGACGGAACGCGGATTGAGCAGCGCGGTGCGGCTGCGGTGGCTGACCGTGGCGTAGCTCGTCAGCTTGAGGTTGCCGCCGATCGGCTGCTCGACGTTGTAGCCCCCCTGCAGCACCCACTTGGGCGCGCCGGTAATCTGGTAGCCGGTGAGGCTGAGCGTCGAGGTCGCGCCGCCCAGCGCGGCCTGGAATTCCAGCGGCGCGGGCGCGTTTGCGTAGTTGAGGTACTTCGCGTCGTTGTAGGCGCCGTTGAAGTTCAGGGTGAGGCCGGGAACCGGCGCGATGGTGGTTTCGAACTCCACCCCGCGCAGCCGCACCTTGCCCACGTTGGCAAGGTAGGAGCCGAGCGTGGGGCGCTGCGTATCGACTTGCGCGGCCTGGTAGCCCTTGATCGTGTTGTTGTAGAAATTGACGTTCAGCGTCAGCTTGCGGTCCAGCCAGGTGGTCTTGAAGCCGGCTTCGAAGTCCAGCGACTTTTCCGGCTGGGTGATGATGACCGACTGCGTGAGCGTGGATGCGGTGGTGTTCGCCGCGCCCGATTTTTCGCCATAGCTGGCCGAGCCATAAAGCAGGATGTTGTCGTTGACCTTGAACGACGGGTTCACCAGCCAGGCGACGGAATTGCGCGTATTGGCCGAGCCCACGGTGAAGAGACCGCCTTCCGCCGCCGTGGTGCCGCCAAGGCTGGCGAGAATGGTCGAGCGCGCGGTGTTCAAGGCCGGCAGGGGCAGGGTGGCGCCGCCGGTATAGGAACCGGTGACGTTCACCTGCTTGCGTTCGCGGGTGAAGCGCACGCCGCCGGTGAGCGAGAAGGCGTCGGTCAGGTGCAGCGTGGCCTGGCCGAACACCGCGCCGCTGTCGATCTTGAGCTTGCCACGCTTGCTGTAATCGATGCCGTTGAGGATCGCGGCGGGCGTGGCGTTGCTGCCGGTCAGGAAGGCGGCCGCGCCCGAATAGAAGATCGTGCGGTAATCACTGACGAGATCTTCGTGCAGGTAATAGGCGCCCACCTGCCAGTCGAGCAGGCCGCCCTTGTTCGAGGCGAGGCGCAGCTCCTGCGAATACTGGTCCACATCGACGTCATAGCCGGCGCGGAAGATCGGCAGCGGCGTCAGGTCGCTGTCGTTGTAGGGGCGGAAATAGAGCTGCCGCCAGGCGCTGACCGATGTCAGCGTCGCGCCGCCGAAGTCCCAGTTCAGCTCGTTCGAAATGCCGTTGGTGCGCGAGACCAGCCGCTGCTGCGAATTGAGGTTGGCGTTCTTGGTGATGTCGAAGCTGGGCGTGTAGCCGAACAGCGAGATCAGCTTGTTGGTCCAGCTTCCGGCGCGGACGGATCGCACCGAACCATCGAGGTTCAGGTTGGCGTTCACGTCGGCGGAAGCCGGGTAGAAGTTGTTGTATTCGCGCGTTTCGTAGTGCTCGACGATCAGGCGGCTGCTGATGTTGCTGGCCGGCGTGAACAGCAACTGGCCGCGCACGGACCAGCGGCTGTTGTCTAGGTACTTGGCGCCGTCATAGGCGTTGCGGATCCAGCCGCCGCCCTGATCGGCGGCGAAGGTGACGCGGTAAGCCAGCTTGTCCGCGATGATCGGGCCGGTGGCGTTGGCGCGCACCTGGAAGCGGTTGCGGCCGCCATAAGTGGCGTTGATGTTCAGTTCGGGATCGAACTTCGGCTTGGCGGTGCGCACGATCACCGCGCCGATGGTGGTGTTCTTGCCGAGCAGCGTGCCCTGCGGCCCGCGCACGACCTCCACGCCTTCAAGGTCCACGAAATCGAGCCAGCTGAAGCCGACGTGGGTGAAAAACACGTTGTCCACGATCAGGCCAACGCCGCCTTCCGCGCCGTCGTTGCTGGCATTGCCGCCCACGCCACGGATATAGAGGCCCGAAACGCGCGTGTTCTGCTGGATCGCGCCGAAGTTCGGGACCTTCACCGTATAGTCCGACACGCGATCAAGATGCTGGGCGTTGAGTTCGCCGCCGGCGATCGAGGAGATGGCGAGCGGTACGTCCTGCAACCGCTCCTCGCGGTGGCGCGCGGTGACGATGATCTCGTTGCCGGCATCGGCGGCTTCGGCGGCGGCTTCGGCGTTGGGCGCGGCGGCGCTGTCCGTTGGCGCATCGGCCTCGGCCGCCCAGGCGGCAGGCGCGGCGGCGAGCGCAACGAAGCTGACCGAAGCCGTGGCAAGGGCGCGCGAAAGGCTTCCGCAAAACGCGGACGACATGAAATCGGACATGGATGATCCCTGAAACCTGAAGATGGAAAGGGCGTGCCGCACGCATGCGTCCGGTGGACCGGAGCGCGGGGCATGGTGGCCGCGTCAGTTGCAAAGCGAGTATTTTATGGTCTGTGCGGGTCGTAACCGGCCGGGCAATCCGGCTCCTTCCGCGCGCAGGGGCGCGGCCGGACACGGCGGGTTACGTCAGATACAGCTCATGGCACGCATCGTATCACCTCATCACCTGGTGTGAGGGAACACGATGCCTGGCGCTGTCGCCCCAGCATCGCGCGCTTTAGCGGTTGGTAACGCGGAGCAAGCTGCTTCCCGATCAAATGCCGCGGACCAGGACCCTCTGAATACACGGCCGGCCTGGTCACCGGAACCCGTGAGGGATGAATCTCTACTTATTTGGTTGAGTCATAAGCGTCAAGCGCAAGCTTTGCTTTTGCGCCGGACAGGCAGGCTTTAGCGCTGACTCGTCGGGTGCCGACCTAGACTGGCGCGGCAAGGCTCTGCATGCGCTTGAGATAGCGCGCCAGCACGTCGATCTCGAGGTTGACCTTGTCGCCGGGGGCAAGGCGACCAAGCGTGGTGACCTCGGCGGTGTGGGGGATGATGTTCAGCGCGAAATGCGCGGTGCCGTCGGGCTGGTCGGTCACTTCGTTTACGGTCAGCGATACGCCGTCGACCGTGATCGAGCCCTTGGGCGCGATGAACGGTGCGAGTTCCTTTGGTGCGGAGATGCCGATCCGGCGCGAGGCGCCTTCGGGACAGATGCCCACGACTTCGCCCACGGCGTCGACATGCCCGGTCACGATATGCCCGCCAAGCTCGTCGCCCAGTTTCAGCGCGGGTTCGAGGTTGATCGGTCGGCCAGCCTGCCATTGCGCGGGCGCGGTGCGGGAAACGGTCTCGCCCGAGACGTCCACCGCGAACCACGCTTCGCCGCCTACGCCGCCCTTGTCCACCACGGTCAGGCACACGCCCGAACAGGCGATCGAGGCGCCCATCGCGATCTTCGCCGGGTCCATCGCGCACGACACCGTCACGCGACGGTCGCCGCGATCCTCGATGGCGATGATGTTGCCGATTTCGGTGACGATACCCGTGAACATGCGTGCGGCTTTCAGGCTGGAGGAGAGGGGCAGGCTGGAAGGGTGGAACGGATGCGGTGGTAAACGTCGAGCGTGTCGCTGCCAAGCAGGCGCCGTTCGGCCAGCCGCCAGCGCCCGTGCGCATCGGGCAGCGCGGCAAGGCCGATATCGCCGATCGCGGCCAGCCCCGCGCCGATCACCACGGGCGCGCGATAGAGCAGGATCCGGTCGACCATGTCGGCGGCCAGGAACGCGGCGGCGGCATCGGCCCCGCCTTCGACGAACAGGTACTGCGCATCGGCGAAGGCATCGGGCGCGGCAATGTCGGCCACGGCGCGCCACCCGTCCGGCGCAGCGCCGCGCGTTAGCACCCAGCGTTCCGGGCTGCGATCTTCCAGGCCGGGCAGGCGCACGTCCAGCCGTGGCGCATCGGTGCGCAGCGTGCCGCCGCCGACGAGGATGGCGTCGGCGCGGGCGCGCTCGGCATGGACATGCGCGCGGGCCTGCGGGCCGGTGATCCACTGGCTAGTCCCGTCCGACAGCGCGATCCGACCGTCGAGCGACGTGGCGAGCTTGAGCGTGACGTGCGGCCGGCCCAGCCGGCTGCGGACGAGATAGCCGTCCAGCGAGGCGTGCGCGGCCGGGGACGAGAGCAGGTCCACCGCGATGCCCGCCTGCCGCAGCGTGGCCATGCCGTTGCCGGCCGTGCGCGGATCGGGGTCTTCGCAACCGACGACCACGCGGGCCAGACCCGATGCCAGCACCAGCGAGGTGCAGGACGGGCCGCGCGCGCTGGCGTGGGCGCAGGGTTCCAGCGTGACGTAGAGCGTACCGCCGCGTGCGGCGCCGCCGGCCTGAGCCAGCGCCATCGCCTCGGCATGGGGGCGGCCTCCGGGTTGTGTCCAGCCGCGCCCGACCACGCGTCCATCGCGCACGATCACCGCGCCGACGGCGGGGTTGGGGCGGCTTAGCGGACGGCCGCGCGCGGCCATCGCCGCTGCCGCGTCCAGCCAGTCCCGATCCGGCCGCTCAGCGTCAGGGCTGGGGACTGGGCTGGGCACGATGCTGCTGGATGATCTTCTCGGCACGTTCCTGCTCGGCCTTCTTTTCGGCTTCGCGCTCTGCCTTGCCTTCCTGATACATCTTTTCCGTATCGATGCCCGTGGCCGCGCCGACGGCCTTGTACATCTGGCGGATGTTTTCGGCGTGGCGCTCCTCTTCCGCCTCTTCGGCGCGGGCCTTCTTCGTCGCGGCGATGTTGCCCGCGATGATCTCCTTGTCGGAACGGTCCGCGCGCCAGCTTTCGAAGTAGAGCACCTTCGGCGGACGGGGCAGGCCGCGCCCTTCCTGCTGGACCATCAGGTAGAATATTCCGCCCGTCACGCAGGCGGCCAGCAACAGGCCGCGCGTGCGGTATTCGCTGGGCGCGCCCATGATCTGCCACAGATCCATGATCGCGCGCCGGGGCGAGACGTTTCGGAAGAAGTCCTTCATCGCCGCCTAGATAGGCGGTGGCCGCCGATTCCGCCAGTGCCCTGCGCCAGGATCAGCCGAACGGGCGGTAGAGCCCGCGTCCTTCGCGCTTCAGCCAATGGTTCGCCTCGGCGATGCTCCCTTCGAACAGGCGATCGAGTTCGGCATGGAAGGCCGGGCTGTGGTCGAAGTGGCGCAGATGCGCGACCTCGTGCGCCACGACCGACCGCCGGACGAAATCGGGAGCCATGACCAGGCGCCAGTTTATCCGGATCGACCCGTCGGCGGCGCAACTGCCCCAGCGCCGCTGCGCGCGCGACAGGGCGAGGCGCGGCACGGTGTGGCCCCCGCGCGCGCAGTAATGCGCCAGATCGTCGGCCAGCAGGGCTAGCGCCTCGCGCTCCAGCCAGCGGCGCAGCCGGCTTTCCAGCCCTTCACGCGGGCCGCCGAGGATGATCGCGTCTTCCCCGATGGATGGCTTGCGCGGGGCCTTCGCATGCCAGTCGAGCCGACGCGCCACGCCCCGGAACGGCACCGGCGCGCCGGGTTCGAGCGCCTGCTGCGCGGGCAGCCGCGCCAGTTGCTGCGCCAGCCAGTCGGCGCGATCCCGGGCGAAAGCCTCCGCATCGCCGACGCGGCCCCAGGCGGGAATCGAGACGCGGACTTCGCTGCCGTCGGGCGAAAGGCGCAGCGTCATCCGTTTTGCCTGCCGCAGCCGCCGGATCACGAGCGGCAGATCCTGCCCGCCGATCCGCAGGGTGCGCGGCTTCACCACGCGCGGCGCGGCGGGGCGGCGCAACCAGTCGATCATCCCCCCGATGCCTGCCATACCTCTTCCGGCACGATATGCTCTTCCAGCGGCCCCGCGAGCACCTCGCTGACGGCCTTGCCCACGACGGAGACGCCCGCCCGGTGAACCGCGTCGCGATCGCCCGAAATCAGGTAATGCCACGCTGGCAGGGGACGGCCATCGGCGCGCAGGCGATAGGCGCAGGTCGCCGGCAGCCATGGCACTTCCGCCACGATGCGCGGGGTCAGCCGCAGACAATCGGGCACCATCGCCTTGCGGTGGCGATAGTCGGCGCAGCGCGCGGTCGAAAGGTCGAGCAGGCGGCAGGCGACGTTGGTGTGATAGACCGTGCCGGTGTCCTCGTCCTCCAGCTTGTGCAGGCAGCACTTGCCGCAGCCGTCGCACAGCGCTTCCCATTCGTCGCGGGTCAGTGTTTCGACGGGTTTTTCCCAGAAACGGTCAGCCAGCGCGGCCATGTCAGCGCACCCATTTCGCGAGGTCGGCGGCGACGGCCTTGCCGTCCTTCTCGCCGGGCAGCAGCGCGATCGGCTTGCCATCTGGCCCCATCAGATAGACTCCGCGGCTGTGGTCCATCAGATAGGCATCGGGCGCGGTGCCGGGGCGCTTCTGGTAATAGACCGCGAAGGCCTTGGCCGCTTGCGCGACTTGCGCCTCGCTGCCGGTCAGGCCCAGCAGTTCCGGGCCGAAATTGGCGGCGAACTGGCCGACGACCTGCGGCGTATCGCGCGCGGGGTCGATCGTCACGAAGATCGGTTGCACCTTCTTCGCCAGGTCCGCGTGGTCCTTCGCGAACAGGTGGTAGCCCTGCATCACGTGCTGGAGATCGAGCGGGCAGACGTCCGGGCAGAAGCTGTAGCCGAAGTACACGATGCGGTACTTGCCCGCGAAATCGTTGAAGTGAACGGTCTTGCCGTCCTTGTCGACAAGCGTGAAATCGCCGCCGATCGCGGCGCCCTCCAGCGGCGGGGTTTCGGTGGGGGCGGAGCCGCCGCACGCGGAAAGCGTGGCGGCCAGGGCGGTTAGCGCTGCAAGGAAGATCGGTCGGGCCATGGCGGGACGGTTCATGCTCTGCTAACACGGGTTCCGCAAGGGGCGAGTCCGGCAGGCTCGCAGCAGAAGGAACAGGGACGTGAACACGCGGCGGCACAACGGGCTTCGATCGGCTTTCGCGGGACTGGCGATGATCGCCGGGCTCGGGCTGGGGTTGGGTCTCGCCGCGCCCGCACAAGCGCAGTTTTCGGAAAGCTACAAGTTCCTGGAAGCCGTGAAGAAGAAGGACGGCGAAAAGGTCCAGAACGCGCTGAACGAGCCCGGCACCCAGATCGTCAACACGCGCGACGTCACCTCCGGCGAATCCGCGCTGCACATCGTGACCGCCCGCCGCGATCTGACATGGATGCAGTTCCTGGTCGCCAAGGGCGCCAATGTGAACGTCCGCGACGTGAAGGGCACCACGCCGCTGGTGATGGCGGTCGATCTGGGCTTTGCCGAAGGCGTGGATTTCCTCATCAAGAGCGGCGCGCGCGTGGATGAACCGAACAACACCGGCGAAACCCCGCTGATCAACGCGGTGCACCGCCGCGACATGGCGATCATCCGCATGTTGCTGAAGGCCGGGGCCAGCCCGGAGCGGCCGGACAATTCGGGCCGTTCCGCGCGGGATTATGCCGCGCTCGACGGCAAGAACAGTGCGGTGCTGGAAGAGATCGACAACGCGGTGAAGGCCGCCAAGGCCGCCCCGCAGAAGCCGACCTATGGGCCTTCGTTCTGATCGGGCCGTGGCGATGACATCCGTTTCCGAACCGACGCTCGACGATATCCGCCGGCAACTGGCGCCCCACGTGGCCGAAGCCGCCGTCTTCGATGGATGGGGCGAGGCCGCCGTGGCCAGCGCGGCCGATGCGGCCGGGGTGGACCCGGCGGTTGCCGCGTTCGCGTTCGGGGGCAAGCCCATGGCGATGATCGCGGCGTGGATCGCGCGCATCGATGCCGACATGGCCGAGGCCCTGCCCACGGCCCGCATCGGCAACCTGCCGATCCGCGAGCGCATCCGCGCGCTGGTGCAGTTCCGGCTCGATGCGCTGGCGGGGCGCGAGGAGGCGTTGCGCCGCGCGCTGGCGATCATGGCCATGCCGCAGAACGTGCCCACGGCCATGAAGCTCGGCTGGCACAGCGCGGACGCGATGTGGCGGCTCGCCGGCGATACCGCGACGGACTACAACCACTATACCAAGCGCGCCACGCTGGCGGCGATCTATGCCGCCACGCTGGCCGTCCATGCCGAGGACAAGAGCGAAGGCCATGCCGATACGCGCGCGTTCCTCGATCGGCGGATCGAAGGCGTGATGCGTTTCGAGAAGGCCAAGGCCCGGCTGACCCGCCCGCGTGAGGAAACCTTCAGCGTGATGCGCCTGTTCGGCCGCCTGCGGTATCCCGCGCGATAAGAGCCACTTGACCGGCGTCAATGCGCGCGGTGGCAAGGTCGCGCCAGTGGAGCCATGCTAATTTCAGGCTCCTTATTGCGAATGCCTTGCAAATGCTTTCGGGCTATGGCAGCGCCGTGGGCGTGACACTCGACCAGATCCCTCTTGGCACGCCCGCGCGAATCGATTCCGTCGATTGGGACTCGCTCGTGCCCGAAGAGGCGGAGCGGTTGCGCGCGCTGGGGCTGGATGCCGGGGCGCATGTGCGCCTTGCCTATCGCGGCGTATTCGTCTCGCGCGATCCGCTGGCGGTGGAGATCGGCCGGATGACGGTGGCGCTGCGGCGCGTGCATGCCCGGGCGATGCATGTCGAACTGATCGGAGCAACGGCATGAGCCGCAACGCCTGCGTCGCCGCGCTGGTCGGCAATCCCAACGCGGGCAAGAGCGCGCTGTTCAACGCGCTGACGGGCGCGCGCCAGAAGATCGCCAACTATCCGGGCGTCACCGTCGAGCGAAAGGCGGGGCGCCTGATCCTGCCCAGCGGCGAACCGATGGAACTGGTCGACCTGCCGGGCAGCTACGGCCTCAACGCCACCAGCCCCGACGAAGAGGTGACGCGCAAGGTCATCATGGGCGAACAGGTTGGGCAGGCCCAGCCGGACGTGCTGGTGATCGTGCTCGATGCCTCGAACCTCGAACAGCATCTCGTGTTCGCGCAGGAAGTGCTGGAGCTTGGCCGCCCGACGGTGGTCGCGCTCAACATGGTGGACCTTGCCGAACGCGACGGGCTGACGCTCGATCCGGCCGCGCTGGAGACGGCGCTGGGCGTGCCGGTGATCCCGACCGTGGCGGTGCGGCGGCGGGGACTGGCCGAACTGTCCGCCGCCATCGCCGAGGCGCGCGATCGCGTGTCGGGCGAAACCGCGCCGCGCGCGCATGTCACGCTGCCCGAACGCCGGATGCTGGCGCACGAGATGGCGCATGGCGCGATCCTTTCGGAAACCGCCAAGCACCGCATCCACGCACGTATGGATCGCGTGCTGCTGCACCCCTGGCTCGGCCCGCCAATCCTGCTGGCGCTGCTGTTCGTGGTGTTCCAGGCGGTGTTCAGCTGGGCTACGCCCTTTGCCGATGTGCTCGACGCCGGCGTTTCGGGCATTGGCGATCTGGTCAAGACCGCGCTTCCGCCCTCGCTTGCGCGCGATCTGCTGACCGATGGCGTGATCGCGGGCGTGGGGGCGGTGATCGTGTTCCTGCCGCAGATCCTGATCCTGTTCTTCTTCATCCTGACGATGGAGGCGACCGGCTACATGGCGCGCGCCGCCTTCCTGATGGACCGGCTGATGGCGACGGTAGGCCTTTCGGGACGCAGCTTCATCCCGCTGCTGTCCAGCTTCGCCTGCGCCATTCCCGGCATCATGGCCACGCGCAGCATCACCGATCCCAAGGACCGGCTGACCACGATCCTGATCGCCCCGCTGATGACCTGTTCGGCACGCCTGCCGGTCTATGCCGTGATCATCGCCGCGTTCATTCCCCACCGCACGGTCGGCCCCGGCTTCGGCCTGCAGGGGCTGGTGCTGTTCGGGCTCTACGTGTTCGGCGTGGTGGGGGCGATGGTGGTGGCGCTGGTACTGCGCCGGTCGGTGACGAAAGGCGCGGCCAGCGGCTTCATCATGGAGCTGCCCAAGTACCAGTTGCCCACGGTGAAGGATCTGGCGCTCGGCCTGTTCCAGCGCGCGTGGATTTTCCTGCGCCGCGCCGGCACAATGATCTTCACGGTCACGGTGGTGCTGTGGTTCCTGCTGAATTTCCCCCGCGCGGGCGAGGGGCAGAGCCAGGTGGACGCCTCGATCGCCGGGCACATCGCCAACGGGCTGGCCGTGGTGGTGGAACCGGTGGGCTTCAACCGCGATATCGCGCTGGCGATCATCCCCGCCATGGCCGCGCGCGAAGTGGCGGTCAGCTCGCTCGCCACGACCTATGCCGTGGACAACGCGAACGACGAGGACGCGCAAGCGAATGCGCTGGAGGATCAGCTCAAGGCGCACTGGACCCTGCCGACCGCGCTGGCGTTCCTGGCCTGGTTCGTGTTCGCGCCGCAGTGCATGTCGACGATCGCGGTCACCCGGCGGGAAACGAACGGTTGGAAATGGCCGGCGTTCATGCTCGCCTACCTGTTCGGCCTCGCCTATCTGGCGGCGGGCGTGACCTTCTGGACGGCGCGGGCCTTCGGGCTGGGGTAGTTTGGCCCCGCGTTGTGGAAAGCACGGGGGCGAGACTCGCCCTGTCGCCGCGCATTGGCTAGGCCAGCCTCCACATTCACACGGGACACGATTCGATGGCAGGCAGCGTCAACAAGGTCATTCTGGTCGGCAATCTGGGGGCTGACCCGGAAGTGCGCTCGTTCCAGAACGGCGGCAAGGTCTGCAACCTGCGCATCGCCACGTCGGAAACGTGGAAGGACCGCAATTCGGGCGAGCGGCAGGAACGCACCGAATGGCACAGCGTGGCAATCTTCTCCGAAGGTCTGGCCGGCGTCGCCGAACGGTTCCTGCGCAAGGGCAGCAAGGTCTATATCGAAGGCCAGCTCCGCACCCGCAAGTGGCAGGACCAGTCGGGTAACGACCGCTACAGCACCGAAGTGGTGCTGCAAGGCCCCGGCGCGGTGCTGACCATGCTCGACGGCGCGCCCGGTGCAGGTGGCGGCGGGGGCGGTGGCTTCGGTGGCGGCCAGCGTTCGGGCGGCGGCGGAGGCGGCTGGAACGAAGGCGGCAGCGGCGGCTCCTCACGCGGGGGCGGCGCGTCTTCGGGCGGTGGCTGGAATCAGGGCGGGGGCGGCCAAGGTGGGGGCGGATCGTCCGGCGGCGGCTTCTCCGACGATCTGGACGACGATATTCCGTTCTGACCTTCGCGAACCTCCCCGCTTCCGGGGAGGTTTCGCTATGTGCCGCGCGTATCGCCGTAGAGGTGTATGTGCAGCCGGTCGGTAAAGCGCCAGCCGGCCTTCAGCGCGGCTTCGGCCAGCCAGGCCGACCGTTCGCGCAACGGGACGCTGGCGGTGCCTTCGGGCATCACGAACAGGCGTTCCGACGGAATGGCGTAATGCGCCTGCAGCGCCGCTATTTCGTCCAGATCGTCGGGCGTGGCGACCACGAACTTGAAGAAGGCGCGCGGTTCGATGGCCCAGTGCGCCAGCCGTTCGGGCACCAGCGCCAGATCGGCCGGATTGCCCGAATGGGCCAGCTTGGGGCTGACGTTGTACTGGTCCACCAGCGCGTCGAGCGCCTGCGTCGGGGGCACGCTGCCGTTGGTCTCGATCTCCACATGCAGGCGGGGCCGCGCTTCCTTCAGGATCGCCAGCAGGCGGACGAGGGGAGGGGCCTGCAACAGCGGTTCGCCGCCGGTCACCACCAACCGGTCCTGCGGATGGGCCAGCAGGCGCAGCGCCACGTCGCGCTCGTCCAGCGTGATCTGGTTCGCGCCGCGCTCAAACGCGAGATCATCACGGTGCGGCCGGTTGTCGCCGGTGAAGCGCCAGGTGTAGGCGGTATCGCACCAGCGGCAGGCGAGATTGCAGCGCGACAGGCGCAGGAACACCGAAGGGCGGCCGATGGACGGCCCTTCGCCCTGCAGCGAGGCGAAGATTTCCGGTTCGCCGGGCGTGGTGGTGGCGAGGACTAGCATGGGGCGAGAGATCGCGCGCGTGCTTCGACAGGCTCAGCACGAACGGAGTTTATACTGGAAACCATTTCCCACACCCGTTCGGCCTGAGCCTGTCGAAGGCCGCGCGATGCCATCACCCCAGCCGCGCCAGCGCCGCCGCCAGCCGCTCGGCCTCGGCGCTGTGGTGCGCGTGATCGGCGCGGGCTTTCTCGACCGCCTCGCGCTTGGCCTTCTCGACGAACGCCGGGTTGTTCAGCCGCCCTTCGAGCGACTTGGCTTCCTTCTGCGCCGCGGCAAGCGCCTTTTCGAGGCGGGCCTTTTCGGCGGCGATATCGATCACGCCTTCCAGCGGGACAACGATGTTGGCATCGCCCGCGCCGATCTGCATTGCCGCGCCGGCAGGGGCCGGTGCGAAGCGGATCGACGAAAGCCGGGCCAGCCGGTCGATCGCCGGGCCATTTGCATCGATGATCGCGCGCGTGGCCGCGCTGGGTGCGGGCAGATAGGCGTCCAGCTTGGCGCCGGGCGCGATGCCAAGTTCGTTCTTGGCGGTGCGCAAGGCGGAAACCAGCGCGATCAGCCATTCGACCTCGCGCTTGGCCGCCACCTCCACCGCCGCCGTCGGCTGGGGCCATGCCGCCACGATCAGCTCGCCGCCGCGCGTGCCGGTCTTGTTCCACAGCTCCTCGGTCACGAAGGGCATGAACGGGTGGAGCATGACGAGGATCTGGTCGAGCACCCAGCCGGCGACGGCCTTCGTCTCGTCGTCGAACGATCCCTTGATCAGTTCGATGTACCAGTCGCAGAACGTGTCCCACACGAAGTGGTAGATCGCGTTGGCGGCGGCGTCGAAGCGCAGGTCGGCCATCGCCTTGTCGAGTTCGGCCACGGTGTCGACGACTTCGCCGATGATCCACTGGTTGACGGCAAGCTGCGGCGCGATGCCGGGGCCGGTGTGATCGCCGATACCGCCGGTGATGCCGTTGCTCTGGCAGAAACGCGCGGCGTTCCACAGCTTCGTGGCGAAGTTGCGATACCCCTCCACGCGCTTTTCATCCATCTTCACGTCGCGGCCCTGGCTTTCCATGGCGCACATGAAGAAGCGCAGCGCGTCCGCGCCGTACTGGTCGATCAGGCCCAGCGGATCGACCACGTTGCCCTTGGACTTGGACATCTTCTGCCCGTCCGCCGCGCGGACCAGGCCATGCAGGTAGAGCCGCTTCCACGGCACTTCTTTCATGAAATGGATGCCCTGCATCGCCATGCGCGCATCCCAGAAGAACAGGATGTCGAAGCCGGAAACGAGCAGGTCGTTGGGGTAGTGCTTCTTCAGCAGCGGCGCGTCTTCATCCGGCCAGCCGAGCGTGGCGAAGGGCCACAGCGCGGAGGAGAACCAGGTGTCGAGGACGTCGGGGTCGCGTTCCAGTTGCACGCCCGCACCGGCCCGCGCCTGCGCTTGCTCCTCGGTTTCGGCGACGTAGCAGTTTCCGTCGCTGCCATACCAAGCCGGAATCCGGTGCCCCCACCAAAGTTGCCGCGAAACGCACCACGGCTGGATGTTCTCCATCCAGTTGAAGAAGGTCTTTTCCCAGGTCTTGGGCACGATCTCGATCGCGCCGGAGCGCACCGCTTCCATGGGCGCCTTGGCGAGCGTTTCGGCATCGACGTACCACTGGTCGGTCAGCCACGGTTCGATCACCACCCCGCCGCGATCGCCGAACGGCGTCTGGATCGTGCGCGGTTCGGCATCGTGGAGGACTTCGTTGCCGTCCTTGTCCTTGGTCACATGCGGGATCAGGAAGCCGCCTTCCTTCATCCGCTCGACCACCCGCTTGCGCGCGTCGAACCGGTCCAGCCCCACAAATTCGGCGGGCACCAGTCCGTCCGCCGTCTGCACCACCTTCGCTTCAGCATCGAACATGTTGAGCATGTCGCCCGCCTTGATGCCGGCGCGGCGGCCGACCTCGAAGTCGTTGAAGTCATGCCCCGGCGTGATCTTCACCGCGCCGCTGCCCAGCTCCGGGTCGGCGTGCTCATCGGCCACCACCTTGAACCGGCGGCCGGTCAGCGGCTGGAGGATGTCCTTGCCGATCACGCTCTTGTAGCGCGGATCGTCCGGGTGGACCGCCACGGCCATGTCGGCCAGCATCGTTTCGGGCCGCGTGGTGGCGACCTCGATGTAATCCAGTCCGTCCTCGCGGGTCACGCCGTCGGCCAGCGGATACTTGAAGTGCCAGAACCCGCCTTGCACCTCGCGCGTTTCCACTTCGAGGTCGCTGATCGCGGTCTTGAGCTTGGGGTCCCAGTTCACCAGCCGCTTGTCGCGGTAGATCAGGCCTTCGTTATAAAGGTCGACGAAGACCTTCACCACGGCCTTGGTGAAGTGCGGGTCCATGGTGAACTGTTCCCTGGACCAGTCCATCGAGCAGCCCAGCCGCCGCAGCTGGCGCGTGATCGTGCCGCCGGATTCGGCCTTCCATTCCCACACCTTCTCGACGAACTGTTCGCGCGTGTAGTTGGTGCGCTTGTCCTGCCGCGCTTCCATCTGGCGCTCGACCACCATTTGCGTGGCGATGCCGGCGTGGTCGGTGCCGACGACCCACAGCGCGTCCTTGCCGCGCAGCCGTTCGTAGCGGATCACCACGTCCTGCAGCGTGTTGTCCAGCGCGTGGCCGATGTGGAGCGATCCCGTGACGTTCGGCGGCGGGTTTACGATCGTGAACGGCACCGCGTCGGGGCGCTCCGGGCGGAACAGTCCGTTCGTTTCCCAATGGCTGTACCAGCGCGCCTCGATCGCGGCGGGCTCGAAGGTCTTGTCGAGAGTCTGTTCGGTCATGGCGCGCGCTTTGCCAGCCGTTCCGCCCGCCTGCAAGCGCCGGGGCGCCAAACCGGCACGCCGCCGTGAAACCCAAATGGCCTCTGAAACGTTGTGTCGCACGTCATGCACTTGTCGCCCCAGCCATTTTCCCGCATGAAGCGGATCATATGCGGGCGTTAGCCGACTTCACGATCCAGCCCGGCGATGCCGGAACCGAAGAAGCCGGGGGCGCCACGCTGGCGTTCAGCGGCGAGATGCTGGTGTCCACGCTCGGCGCGCTCGATGCCCGGGTGCGCGCGCTGGACGAACCGATCGCCCGCATCGACCTGTCCGCTGTCGAACGCATGGATACCGTGGGTGCGTGGATGGTGTGGCGCCTGGCGCAGGAGCAGGGCGCGGAAATCGTCGGCGCCAGCAGCGAAGCGGAGCGCCTGATCGCCGCGGTCGGCCAGGCCGGAGAGAACGATTCGGGCGTCAGCGCCCCGCGCCTGCCGCTGTTCGAACGCGTGCCCGGCAAAGTGGGCGATGCCGTGGTCGGGCTCGCCTGGGGCTCGCTGCAGGTGCTGGGCTTCCTGGGGCAGGTGGTGCAGGTCCTGGGAACGCTGTTGCGGCATCCCGGGCGTTTTCGTGGCAAGGCGATGATTCACCAGATGGAGCTGGTGGGCGTGAACGCGCTGGCGATCGTGGGGCTGATGAGCTTCCTGGTCGGCATCGTCATCGCCCAGCAGGGCGCGGTGCAGCTTCGCCAGTTCGGCGCGGAGATCTACACGGTCAACCTGGTCGGCCGGCTGACCCTGCGCGAACTCGGCATCCTGATGACGGCGATCATGGTGGCCGGCCGGTCAGGCTCCGCCTTCGCCGCGCAGCTCGGCACGATGAAGCTGACCGAGGAAGTGGACGCGATGCGCACGATCGGCGTTTCGCCGATGGAAGCGCTGGTGCTGCCGCGCATTCTGGCGACGATGCTGATGCTGCCGTTGCTGGGCACTTATTCGGCGGTAGTGGGCATCATCGGCGGCGCGTTCCTTTCGGCGACGACGCTGGGCATTCCCTTCCTCACTTTCCTTTCGCGCATCCAGGAAGTGGTGCCGCTGCACGATGTGTGGGTCGGGCTGGTCAAGGCGCCGGTATTCGGCCTGATCGTGGCGGTGGCGGGCTGCTATCAGGGGATGCAGGTCAAGGCCAATGCCGAGGAAGTGGGCACGCGCACCACGGCGGCGGTGGTCATGGCGATCTTCATGGTGATCGTGCTCGATGCCTTCTTCGCGGTGTTCTTCACCAAGGTCGGCTGGGGATGAGCGATCCTGACATCCTCATCCGCGTGCGTGGCCTCAAGAACGTGTTCGGCCCGCATGTCGTCCACGAAGACCTCGATCTCGATGTCCGGCGGGGCGAGATTCTGGGCGTCGTCGGCGGCTCGGGCACGGGCAAGTCGGTGCTGATGCGCGCGATCATCGGCCTCCAGATCCCCGAAGCGGGCGAGATCGAGGTGCTGGGCAGCTCGATCACCGACGCGCGCGACGATGATGATATCGACATCCGCTGCCAGTGGGGCGTGCTGTTCCAGGGCGGCGCGCTGTTCTCCACGCTGACGGTGGCCGAAAACGTCGAAGTGCCGCTGCGCGAATTCTATCCCGAGATCAGCGACGAACTGCGGCATGAGATTGCGCGCTACAAGGTGATCCTTTCCGGCCTGCCGGCGGAAGCGACCGCCAAGTATCCGGCCGAACTTTCCGGCGGCATGAAGAAGCGCGCCGGGCTGGCGCGGGCGCTGGCGCTCGATCCCGAACTGCTGTTTCTGGACGAGCCGACGGCGGGGCTGGACCCGATCGGCGCGGCGGCGTTCGATCAGTTGATCGCCAGCCTGCAGCAGACGCTGGGGCTTACGGTGTTCCTGATCACCCACGATCTCGATACCCTGTACGAAATCTGCGATCGTGTGGCCGTGCTGGCAGACAAAAAGGTGATCGCGGTGGGGACGATCCCGGAACTGCTGGCGCTCGATCACCCGTGGATTCAGGAATACTTCAATGGCCCGCGCGGCCGGGCTGCCAAGGCCGCGCAGGATCGAATTGCACCGTCGGGGATTGCCGCTCCGGTGGACGATACGGCGCAGGACGAGGCATAGGATACGGGAACACAGCCGATGGAAACGCGCGCAAACCATATCTGGGTCGGGGCCGTTACCCTCCTGCTGCTGGCCGGCATCGCCGCGCTGACGGTGTGGATCGCGCGCCTGAACCAGGGTGAACAGGATCACTACGACATCTTCTTCAAGCAGTCCGTGGATGGTCTGGCCAAGGGTTCGGAAGTCTCGTTCTCGGGCGTGCCTTCGGGGCAGGTGGAAGACATCGATCTGTGGGAGAAGGACCCCGAATTCGTCAGGGTGCGGATCAAGATCAACAGGAAGGTGCCGATCCTGCAGGGCACGACCGCCAGCCTGCAGGGCAGCTTTACCGGCGTGACCACGATCCAGTTGCAGGGCGCGGTCAAGGGCGCGCCGCCGATCGAGGAAAAGGGACCGGAAGGCGTGCCCGTGATTCCGACCAAGCGCGGCGGTCTTGGCGAAATCCTGGCCAACACGCCGCTGCTGCTGGAACGGCTGGCGACGCTGACCGAGCGGCTCACGATGGTGCTGTCCGACCAGAACCTGAAGTCGTTCGAAAACATCATGCGCAATACCGACAAGATGACCGGCAACCTTGCCGCTGCCTCGCCCGATGTGAAGCGGGTGCTGTCCGAATTGCAGGCAACCTTGCGGCAGGCGAACTACACGCTTTCCAGCTTCGAGAAGCTGGCCGGATCGACCGACGCGATGATCAACGACGAAGGCAGCGGCCTGGCCAAGCAGTTGCGCCAGACGCTGAAATCGGCGCAGTCTGCGGCGGACGCGCTCCAGGCGACGCTGGATGATACGCGTCCGGCCGCGCGCCAGCTCAACGAGCGCACGCTGCCCGCCGCGGAAGCCGCCATCCGCGATCTGCAGGCGACCACGCGGTCGTTGCGCGAAGTGACCGACAAGATCAACGACCGTGGCGTCAGCGCCATCGTCGGCAGCCCGAAGCTGCCGGATTACAAGCCATGAAAGGGACCATCGCGATGATCCGCAACCCGATGCTGGCCGCGCCGCTGCTGGCGCCCGCTCTCGCTCTCTCCCTTTCGGCCTGCGTCAATATCGGCACCAAGGTGCCGGGCACGCTGATGAGCCTGACGCCCGAAAGCGCGCCAGCCGCCGGCGCGGGCGCGTCCGGCAATCTGGCCGGCGCCACCGCCGTGCTGGAGCCGGCGGCGGAGGCGCGGCTGGCGGTGCTGCGCATTCCTGTGCAGATCGACGATTCCAACGTCGCCTATCTCAAGGGCACGCAATGGGTCGAACGGCCGACGCGGCTGTTCCAGCGCCTGCTGGCCGAAACGCTGCGCGCCAAGGGCGGCAGGCTGGTGGTGGAGAACGATCTTGGCGTCAGCGGGCCGCGCCTTTCGGGCCGCATTCTCGACCTGGGCTATGACGCGCGCAGCCGGCGCGTCATCGTCCGTTTCGATGCGGTGAAGGAACTGCCCGGCGGCAAGATCGAGACGAAGCGTTTTGAACAGGACGTGCCGGGCGTCGCGCCGGAAGCGAGCGAGGTGGGGCCGGCGCTGAACAAGGCGGCCAACGCGGTGGCGAAGGACGTGGTCGACTGGTTCGGCTGACCGGGCGGAGAACGTTCTAGCCGCGCGCCAGTTCCGCGAAGCGGGCCGCCGCGCTGAATGCGGCGAAGCGCTTGTCGCGCCGGTCCTGCGCCTCGGCATCCTTGCCCCACAGTTCCGCCTGCCAGTCTTCCTCGAGATTGGCCGCGTTCCACAGCGCTTCCACGTCCGCGCCGGGGGCGATGGCGGCAAGGCCCAGCGTGAGCGACGCGGCAAGGCTGGCGGTGTTGCGCAGCGCGGCCAGTGCGAAGGCGTCCAGCCCCTCCAGCTCGCCGGCGATGCGCTCGATCGCCTCGGGGGGCTGCGGCCGGTGCATCACGCCCGAAACGCGGTGGAAGCTGACGCCGATGCGCGTTTCCATGGCGGACAGCAGCGGTTCCCACACCGCGCGCTGGCGCGCCGCCAAGGGCTCGTCCGGCTCGGCGCGATAGCACAGCGTATCGGTTTCGGCATAAGGCAGCAGTTCGCCAATGGTGCGCGCGCGTTCGGGGGCGACCACATCCAGCGCGAAATCAGCCATGTCGCGCAGGACGAAGCGCGTGCTGTCGATCTCTTCGTCCTGGTCGGCCCATTCGGCGGCCATGGCCTCGGCCAGTGCGCGGCTGGGGACGATCTGGGAACGGCCGCCAACGGTACGGATACCCCGTCCGTCCAGCGCCACGCGAAAGCCACCCTCTTCGGCGACTACGGTTACGTCCTTGTAGAAACGCTTCATTCGGAACTCCGCCAGCGCTTCGCCAGCAGGGGCGGCAGCGCGAAGAAATCGGCGAGACCGGCAGCCATCAGGACATAGCCCGCCGCTTCGGGAAGGCCGGACAGCCAGCCGACCTTGCGCGATGCGACGAGCGCCCCGGCCAGCACCAGCAGCGTGCCGGAAAGGCGGACCAGTTGCAGCACGGCGAAACGGGCGATGGCCGGGTCGCGCTCCGCGCTCATTCCATGCCTTTCAGCAAGGCGCGCAGTTCGCTCATTGTGGTCGCGACCGCTTCGGCGCCCGCGTCGAAAAGTTCCGCCGGATCGTGATAGCCCCAGTCCACCCCGAACGCCCGGATGCCCGCGTTGCGCGCCATTTCCATGTCATAGGCGGTATCGCCGATCATGGCGGTATGCGCGGGATGCGCGCCAGTGGCTTCGAGGCAGGCTTCCACCATGGAAGGGTGAGGCTTGGACGGATGCCGGTCGGCCGTCTGCAGCGTGACGAAATGCCCGGCAAGGCCGTGGGTGGCCAGGCAATGGGCAAGGCCCCGGTCGCTCTTGCCGGTGGCGACGCCCAGCAGCCAGCCGTCATCCGCCAGTTCCTCCACCAGCGCGGCGATGCCTTCGTAGAGCGGCTCGGCCACGACGCCGGCCTCGCGCCGGGCGCGGAAGGCGTCCTTGTAGTAGCCGGCCAGCGCGGCATGATCGCGGTCCCCGCCGGCAGGGTGCAGGCGGCGCATCGCCTCGTGCAGCGAAAGGCCGACGATCCTGCGCGTGGCGGTGCGATCGGGGGGGATCAGGCCGGCGGTGGCGAAGGCGGCGTCCATGGCCGCGCAGATGTCGGCCTGGCTATCGACCAGCGTGCCGTCGCAATCGAAGATGGCAAGGCGCGGAAGCGCGTCAGACGTCATGGCACCAGCTTCCTCATCAGTTCGGCGATGGCGGGCGATCCCTCGGCCTCCAGACCCGCCGCCACGCGGGTGCGTTCGTCGGCCGGCTTGTTCTGCGAAAGCTTGAACGTGGGCCGCCAGGCCAACACTTCCATCTCGAAGCCCACGATCGCGCCCATCATCTGCCGCAGTTGCGATTCCGGCATCTTGTCCATGGTCCATGGCGCGCCATCGGCGATGCGCTCCTCATGCCGCGCGGAAAGCCCATCCAGCAGCGCGCGCAGGCCATCCTGATCCATGCGCCGCACGCGCCCTTCCAGTTCCAGTGCCACGTAGTTCCACGTCGGCACCTGCGCGGCATCGGCATACCAGCGCGGGCTGACATAGCAGTCCGGCCCGTTGACCACCGCCAGCGCCATGGCGCCGTCAAGGTGGCGGGTCAGCGCATTGCCGCGCGCGAGATGGAACTGCACCGCGCCATCGCCGGTCGAAAGCAGCGGCGTGTGCGCCACGCGCGGCCCGTCCGGCGTGGTCAGGAACACCATGCCGAAACCGATTTCCGCGATCAGCGCTTCGTGCAGATCGCGATCGTCGCTGCGGAAGGCGGGGTTGGGATGCATCAGCGCTTGGGCGGGCGGGGCGACGGCGTCTTGCGCGCGGCCGGCTTCTTGGCGGCGGGCTTCGCGGCGGCGCGCTTGCCGGTGGGCTTGCGGCCGGTGGGGCCATCGGCCCGCTTGCGCCGTTCGCCGCGCCGTTCCTTGCGGTACTGCTTGGCATGGGCCTTGGCCGCGCGCTTCTGTTCGTCCTTCTCGTCGACCAGCTTGACCGGTTCGAGCGGGAGGTCGCCGTCCGCCTCGTCGAAGCCCAGTTGCGCCATGCTGGCGGCGAAATGCTCGGGCAGCGGCGCGGTCACGTCGATCAGATCGCCTTCGGGATGCTCGATGCGCAGCCGGCGAGCGTGGAGGTGCATCTTGCGGCTGATGCTGCCGGTCAGGAACGCCGCCTGTCCGCCATATTTGCCATCGCCGACGATCGGATGGCCGATCGCCGCCATGTGGACGCGAAGCTGGTGGGTGCGGCCGGTCAGCGGCTGGAGCTCCACCCAGGCCGCCCGGTTGCCGGCGCGATCAACCACGCGATAGCGGGTGCGCGCCGCCTGGCCCTGGCCGCTTTCATCGACCATCATCTTCTCGCCGCCGGTGCCCGGCTGCTTGGCCAGCGGGAGTTCGATCAACCCGTCCGAGATGTCGGGAATGCCGGTGACCAGCGCCCAGTAGATCTTCCTGGCCGACCGGCCGGAGAAGCGCTTGGAGAAGAACGCTGCGCTGCCGGGCGTGCGGGCGATCAGGAGGACGCCAGAAGTGTCCTTGTCGAGCCGGTGAACCAGGCGCGGGCGCGGCCCCTTGTCCTCGGCATAGGCATCGAGCAGCCCGTCGACATGCTCGTGGGTGCCGCTGCCGCCCTGCGTGGCAAGGCCGGGGGGCTTGTTGAGCACGATCGCGGCGCGGTCTTTCTCCAGCACCATGGATTCGGCCAGCGCGATCTGCTCCTCGGTCAGCGGCTTGCGCGGGCGGGCGCCCTTGCCACCCGCCAGTGGGATGGTCCCGCCCGGCGGCACGCGCAGCACTTGCCCCTTTGTCAGCCGGGTATCGACGTCGGCGCGCTTGCCATCGACACGGATCTGGCCGGTGCGCGCCCAGCGCGAGACCGTGGCGAAGCCCACTTGCGGCAGATGGCGCTTGAACCAGCGGTCGAGCCGGATGTCGTCATCGTCGTGCGCGATGGTGAACTGGCGGACTTCCTCGCTCATGCCGCTGCCCGCATCACGAAAAGGCCCAGGAACAACCCGGCGAGGCCCGCCGCCAGCGAACCCGCGGCATAAGCCGTGGCCGTGCCGATCAGCCCGCGCTCGATCAGCATCGCGGTTTCGAGGCTGAACGAGGAGAACGTGGTGAAGCCGCCCAGCACGCCCACCGCTAGCAGCAGCCGCCAGGCTTCGCCACTTGCTCCATGCCGGGCGAGCCAGCCCGCCAGCAGCCCCATCAGCAGGCTGCCCGCGACGTTGATCGAGAAGGTGGGCCAGGGAAAGGCCGCGTTGGGGCCGGCGATGCCCATGACGAGCCGTCCGGCATGATAGCGCAGCACCGATCCGCCGGCGCCGCCAGCGGCGACCAGCAGCGTGGCCTGCAAGGTTGAGGGAGGATTCATGGTTGCGGCCTTAGACGTTCAGCGGCTCCGGGGGAAGGGCGGGGGAACGATCAGGGCGCGAGTTTGCTTGCCTTTCGTTCGGCGCACTGCTAACGGGCCGCCGGTTGGAGCCGGTCCAGCATGGATTCGGCCCCGTTCGTGTTCCCGAATCACGGTGACCCCCGCATGATTGGCGGGCTCTCGCCTGAAGCTGTTTGAGGTGTGTCGGTTTATGCAGATTCTCGTTCGCGACAACAATGTCGACCAGGCTCTTCGCGCGCTCAAGAAGAAGCTGCAGCGTGAAGGCGTGTATCGCGAAATGAAGCTGCGTCGCCACTACGAAAAGCCCTCCGAAAAGCGCGCCCGCGAAAAGGCCGCGGCCGTTCGCCGCGCCCGCAAGCTGGAGCGCAAGCGGCTGGAGCGCGACGGCGCCAAGTAAGGTTCGGGCGGCGGAAGAGACGTTGGTCTCATCCGCCATCTAGCCTCTTGCCGCGACGGCCCGGCTGGGCCAAGAGGGGCGCCGTCATCGCGGCGCCCTTTCGCACATCTGGCCTTTGCGGCCGATGGCGATTCGCGCCTTACCGCAGGGGGAGCCTCAGACCGGGGCGCTCAAAAGGGGAAGCAATGTCCGAAATCACGCGCGTTCCGCTGCAGCCTGTTGCGCAGGGATCGGTCACCAAGATCTGGCTTGGCGTTGCCGTGGCCGCCTTGATCGGGATCGGCGGGGCCTATGCTGCGCGGCCGCAGCACTTTGCGGCGGTCTATGTCGAGGCAATCAAGCAGGGTGAAGGCGAATCGCCGAAGACGGGCGATGTCGCGCTGGTGAACTATGTCGGGCGGCTCGCGTCCACCGGCAAGGAATTCGATCGCGGCGAACGCGTCGCCATGCCGGTCGATGGCGTGATCCCCGGCTTCTCCAAGGGGCTTCAGATGATGAAGCGCGGCGGCAAGTACCGGCTCGAGATTCCGGCCGCCGATGCCTATGGCGATCGTCCGCAGACCAACCAGGGCACCGGCGAAGTGGTGATCCCGGCGAACAGCGATCTGGTGTTCGAAGTCGAACTGATCGATTTCAAGAGCGCCGCCGAACTGGAGCAGCAGCGCCGCGTCCTGCAACAGATGCAAGGGATGCAGGGCATGCCCGGCGGTCCGCACGGTGGCCCGCATGGCGCGCCGCCCGCCGGGGAAGCCCCGCAGCGCTGATCGCGCGTTTCCGTCCGTTCGCTTGAAGGACGCCGCGCGCGATGCTAGCGCGCGGCGTCCTTTGTTTTTCCGTTTGTCCAAGGCAGGGAAATCCCATGTCCGTAGATACCGCCACGGTGGCGAAGATCGCCTCGCTGGCCCGCCTCAAGGTTACCAAACCGGAGCTTGAGGCGATGGTCCCCGAACTCAACGGCATTCTGGCCTGGGTCGAGCAACTGGGGGAAGTGGACGTCGCCGGCATCGAGCCGATGACCGCCGTGATCCCCAATACCCTGCGCCTGCGCGATGATGTGGTGAACGCCGATCCGCTGACCGGCGGCGGCATTCGCGATGCGGTGCTGGCCAATGCGCCGGCGGCCGAACACGGCTTCTTCGGCGTGCCCAAGGTGATCGAGTAATGCCAAATACCGCAAACGAACTGACCGAACTGGGCATCGCCGCCATCCGCGAAGGTGTGGCGAAGGGCGCATTTACCGCCACCGAAGTCGCCACCGCGTTCAACGCGGCGGTGGCGGCAGCGCAGCCCGCGCTCAACGCCTTCATCGTCACCACGCCCGAAAAGGCGCTGGAAGCGGCCGCGAAGGTCGATGCGGACCGTGCTGCCGGCAAGGCGCTGGGCAAGATGGCGGGCGTGCCGATCGGCATGAAGGACCTGTTCGCCACCAAGGGCGTGCAGACCACCGCCGCCAGCCACATCCTCGAAGGCTTCACGCCCGAGTATGAAAGCACGGTCAGCAGCAAGCTGTGGGATGCCGGCGCGGGGATGCTGGGCAAGCTGAACCTCGATCAGTTCGCGATGGGTTCGTCGAACGAGACCAGTGCTTTCGGCAACGTGATCTCGCCCTGGCGTCGCCTGGGCGATACCGCGCCGCTGGCGCCCGGCGGTTCGTCGGGCGGTTCCTCGGCCGCCGTCGCCGCGCGCCTGGCACCGGCCGCGACCGGGACCGACACCGGCGGTTCGATCCGCCAGCCGGCGGCCTTCACCGGCATCTCGGGCATCAAGCCGACGTATGGCCGCTGTTCGCGCTGGGGCATCGTGGCCTTTGCCAGCTCGCTCGATCAGGCCGGGCCGATGGCGCGCGACGTGCGCGATTGCGCGATCATGCTGGAAGCGATGGCGGGGTTCGATTCCAAGGACGCGACCAGCCTCGATCTGCCGGTGCCCGCGTGGGAAGCGGGGCTCTCGGGCGACCTGCGGGGCAAGAAGGTCGGCATCCCGCGCGAATACCGCATGGATGGCATGGACCCGGATGTCGCGAAATCGTGGGACGACGGCATCGCCTGGCTGAAGGACGCGGGCGCGGAGATCGTGGATATCTCGCTGCCGCATACCAAGTACGCGCTGCCGACCTATTACATCATCGCGCCGGCCGAAGCCTCGTCCAACCTCGCGCGCTATGATGGCGTGCGCTATGGCCTGCGCGAACTGCCCGATGGCGCGAACCTGCAGGACATGTACGCCGCCACGCGCGCGGCCGGCTTCGGCGCGGAGGTCAAGCGCCGCATCCTGATCGGCACCTATGTGCTCTCGGCCGGGTTCTACGACGCCTATTACACGCAGGCGCAGAAGGTCCGCACGCTGATCAGCCTCGACTTTAGGAACGCCTTCACCGAGGTCGACGTGATCCTGGCGCCGACCGCGCCGACGGCCGCCTTCGCGCTGGGCGAAAAGAGCGACGATCCGCTGGCGATGTACCTGAACGACGTGTTCTCGGTGCCCGCCAGCCTTGCCGGCCTTCCGGCGATGTCGGTGCCCGCCGGGGTGGACCGCAACGGGCTGCCGCTGGGCCTGCAGATCATCGGCAAGGCCTTCGACGAACAGGGCGTGCTGAACGCCGGGCTGGCGATCGAGCAACGCGCGGGGTTCGCGGCCAAGCCGGCGAAGTGGTGGTAATCGCGTCACCCCGGCGCAAGCCGGGGTCTCGGGCCGGAAGGTCCGACCCAGATCAACGAGATCCCCGCTTTCGCGGGGATGACGGAAGAACGAGATGAGCAGCTATCGCATTCAGGGCGCAACGGGGGAATGGGAGGTCGTGATCGGCCTCGAAGTCCATGCGCAGGTCACGTCCAACGCCAAGCTGTTCTCGGGATCGGCCACCGCCTTCGGGGCCGAGCCGAACAGCCAGGTCAGCCTTGTCGACGCGGCGATGCCGGGGATGCTGCCGGTGCCCAACCGCGAATGCATCCGCCAGGCGGTGCGCACGGGCATGGCGATCAACGCGCAGATCAACACATGGTCGCGCTTCGACCGCAAGAACTACTTCTATGCCGATCTGCCGCAGGGCTACCAGATCAGCCAGCTCTATCACCCGCTGGTGGGCGAGGGCACGATCGAGATCCAGCTCGACGAGAAGGACCCCGAAAGCACCAAGACCATCGGCATCGAACGCATCCACGTGGAGCAGGACGCGGGCAAGCTGATGCACGATCAGCACCCGACGATGTCCTACGTGGACCTGAACCGATCGGGCGTGGCGCTGATGGAGATCGTCAGCCGGCCCGACATGCGCTCGCCGGCCGAGGCGGGGGCCTATCTCACCAAGCTGCGCACGATCCTGCGCTATGTCGGATCGTGCGACGGCAACATGGACCAGGGCTCGATGCGCGCCGACGTCAACGTCTCGGTCCGCCGGCCGGGCGAGCCGTTCGGCACGCGCACCGAGACCAAGAACGTCAATTCGGTCCGCTTCGTAATGCAGGCGATCGAGCACGAGGCGAACCGCCAGGTCGATGTGCTGGAGAGCGGGGGCAAGATCGTGCAGGAAACCCGGCTGTTCGATCCGGACAGCGGCTCCACCCGCTCGATGCGGTCGAAGGAAGACGCGCACGATTACCGCTACTTCCCCGATCCGGACCTGCTGCCGCTGGAACTGGAAGACGCGTTTCTGGAGGAATGCCGCGCCAGCCTGCCCGAACTGCCGGACGCCAAGCGCCACCGCTACGAAACCGTGCTGGGCCTCTCGCCCTACAACGCCGGTGTGCTGACCGCCGACGTGGAAACCGCGCGCTGGTTCGAGAAGCTGCTGGCCGAAAGCGCGGGCAAGCAGGGCAAGGGCGAAGCCGACGTGGCGAAGCAGGCGGCCAACTGGCTGACCTCCGAACTGTTCGGCGCGCTCAACAAGCTGGGCCGCGGCCTTGAGGATTCGCCGGTCAGCCCCGAAGGCGCGGCCGAGCTGCTGGCGCTGGTGGGCGATGGCACGATTTCCGGCTCGATCGCCAAGCAGGTGCTCGAGAAGATGCTGGAAACCGGCGACGGCGCGGCGGCGATCGTCGAGCGCGAGGGCCTGAAGCAGACCAGCGACACCGGCGCGATCGAAGCGGTGGTGGACAAGGTGCTGGCTGACAATGCCGACAAGGTCGAACAATACCGGGGCGGCAAGGAAGCGCTGTTCGGCTTCTTCGTGGGCCAGACGATGAAGGCCATGCAGGGCAAGGCCAACCCGCAGCTGGTCAACGAACTGCTGAAGAAGAAGCTGGGGTAACGCTCCGGCCCGCGCTGTGCGGGCCGGAATTTGCCGATCAGGATTTGACCGGCGCGCGTGGCGCCTTGCGTTCGTTGTTGGCGTATTCCTGGAAGTTCTTCTTGAACACGGAGACGAGTTCGTCGAGCGCGGCCACGGCGTCTTCGCCTTCCTTGGGCGGGAACAGTTTCAGGCCGTTGCCGCCCCAGGCCTTGTATTCGAAGGCGATCTTTTCACCGGCTCCGAAATCGCGAACCATGAACAGGGTGCGCAGCGAGCGACCGTAAATGGCGGCTTTCTGGTAGAAGACGTCAGCCACGATCAGCTCGGAATAGCACTTGCTCGGGGATTCCCCGCGCCGTGTCTTGACCGAGTTCATGGTGTGGCGGTCGACGGGTTGCGAATGCGTGATGATCGTGGTGCCGGGCGTCAGCTTCAGTTCCGTCCGCAGATCCAGCGCCTGCAACGCATCCAGCTGGCTCGGACTGTCGAGGGCGCTGGCCAGCAGCGTGCGGTTGGTGGCATCCCGGTTGCCGTGGATCGCCGCATCCAGCAAGCCTCCGCCCAGCAGGCCGGTCGTCATCGAGGTCATCCGTTGCGCGGGCCAGATATGCAGTTCGCACCCATCCGCCGCGACATCGGCAGGAGGATGCGCAATGACCTCGACCGGGGCCTGAACCTGTTGAGCCGTGGCGGGCTGGTCCGGCGCGCCCGCCGCCGGGGTAGCCGCCGACCCCTGTTCCTGCGCGCAGGCGTGTTGCACGCTTCCGGCAAGCAGCATCGTTCCGAGCACAAGGCCTGGATATTTCATTCGTACCCCCTCTTATCCTGGTTCGGTCAATGTTTGCGCTTCGGCGGAGCGGCCAGCATCCTGCCGAAATCAGTCAGGCTTTTGCCAAAGGCCGCCGACAGTTCGGCGACAGCATCCGCAGGGTCCGCGTTGCTTTTTGCCGGCGGGAACTGGGTGAGTTTCTCGGTCGCAATCGTGCCGAACGTGCGGGTCGGCGTATCGCCGGCGTCAAATCTGCGGAAGCGCACGAGCGTCTTGAGATAGGCGCCGCTGAAGACGTCCGCCTGAAAGAAGACGTCATCGATGGCGAGTTCCGCGTAGCAGGGCGGACTGTTCGCGAGAATGCGGCCAACGGTGCCACGCAACACGCGGCTTTCCAGCGGCTGATCGTGCAGAACCGTCCGGAAGCCGGGCAGGCCGAGGAGGGCTGGCAGATCCTGGCTGTGCAGGATTTCCACCTGTCGCGCGGTGGTCAAAGGCTGATCGGGCAGTTTCGGATAGCCGGGGCGGCCCTGCACGGAGCCATCGACGATGCCGCCATGCACCCAGCCGTAGTAGGTAGAGCGCAACGGGCCGGATGGCCATACATGCAATTCGCAGGGGGCGGCGGCGGTGTCGGCGGTGCTTTCCACCGCGTACGCCGCATGCAGCGGCGCCATAATGGCAGCCAAGGCCCCTAAAATCCACCGCATCGTCTATCCCCCTGCAACGCGCAGTATACCTGTGGGGGAAAGCCAACAATGCCGATTTTACCCTAGCGCGTCTGCCGCGCAGCGCGCTGATTGGCGCCCTCTTCACGACGACGCGGATGGACGCAAGTTGCGCCCATCCGCGTAAGGAATCGTGGAGGCTTCGTTCAGGCGCGCGTCCCGTTCATCGGGAAGGTGCCGAACATGCCGGCGGTGACCGAACCGGTCAGCGCGTCGCCATCGACGGTGGCCTTGCAATCCAGCGTCATCGGCATCGGCACGGTCATCTTCATCTGCCAGGTCAGCGTGTTGCCATCGACCTTGCCGTTTTCCACCGCCATCGTGCCGGTGGGGCCGGCGTTGCTGCCGGTGAAGGTATCGCCGCTGACTTCGACGGTGAACTTGCTCGACTGATCGCCCATCGGCGTCTTGGTCACGCAATCATAGGTACCGGCAACAGACATGGTTCTCTCCCGTTAACGGCTCGCCGGCAAGCGCCGGCGACGCCCTTTCATTTGCTACCTACATTGCTGTCAATAGCAAGCGATTCGACTGGCAGGCCCAGCGCTTCCAGTTGCGGCCGCACCTTGGCGGCATCGCCCACGACCACATAGACCAGCTTGTCGGCCGACAGTGCGGCGCGGGCGGCGGCGTCCGCCTGCTGCGCGGTCATGCTGCCATAGCGGCCGGCGAGTGTTTCGTAGTAGTTGTCGGGCCGCTTGTTCTCGATGATCGCACTCACTCCATCGAGCACCGAGCGCGAGGTTTCGAACATGCCGGGCAGTTCGCGCGCGCTGCCGCTGGTGGACCACGTTATCTCGTCGGCGGTCACGCCCTTCGCGCCGAGGAAGCTGGTGAGTTCCTTGCGCAGTTCGGCAATGGCGGGGCCGGTCTGGTCGGTCTGCACCGGCGCGATGATGCGGAAGGGCACGCGGTCCTCCCGTTCGACCACGCCGCTCGACACGCCATAGGACCAGCCCTTGGTTTCGCGCAGGTTGGTGTTGATGCGTGAGAGGAAGTTGCCCCCGAAGATGTCGTTGGCGGTGCGCAGCGCCAGCAGATCGTCGGTGCCCTTCGCGTTCAGCACTTCGCCCGTCATGATGACAGATTGAGGGGAAGCGGGCCGGTCGATCAGAATGATGCGCGGCTTCTGGACGGGAACCGGCACCGCGAAGTTCTTGACCGGGGCGGGTTCGGCCGGCGCTTTCCAGGCGCCGAAGCTCTTTTCCAGCAATTTGGTGACTTCGGCCAGCGTGGTATCGCCGACCACGAAGATGCTGGCGGTATCCGGGCGGAACCACCGCTTGTGGAACGTGGCCAGATCATCGCGCGAGAGGCGCGCGACGACGGCCGGATCGCCGGTTCCGGTGGCGGGAATGCCATAGGGGTGCTGCGGCCCGTAGAGCGTGGGGTAAAGCACCCGGAACGCCAGCGACGTGGGGTCCTTCATCTCGCCGCTGATCGCCGTGAGTTGCTGCGCGCGCACGCGCTCGAGTTCGCCGGCATCCAGCGCCGGATGCTGGATATAGTCCGCCAGCAACCCCAGCGAGGCAGCGAGATTGGGCGTAACCGCGTCGAGCTGGAACGACGTGGTATCGGGATTCGCGCTTCCCGAGATGCTCGCACCCAGCCGTTCGCGTGCCCGCGCGAACGCCGAGGAATCGAGCGTGGTCGTGCCTTCGTTCATCAGCTTGAGCAGCAGTGCTTCGGTACCGAGCGCGTTCTTGGGATCGGCGGCATAGCCGGCGTCGAAGCTGACGCGCACCGATACCGCCGGCACGTCGGCGCGACGGGCGAAATAGACCTTCATCCCGTTGGGCAAGGTGGCGCGTTCGATCTTCGGGAACACCAGCGGGCTGAGCTGCCCCACGGGCGGAAGCTCCGACCGGTCGGGCGCGCTCGCCCCCGCGCCCGCTGCCGAACCGTCCGCAAAGCGCGGATCGCGCCAGAAGGCGGGGCGGGCGGACGGGCTCTTGGGATCGGTCAGGAAACCGCCACGGTGTTCGCCCCCTTCGGTGCGCGTGCCCGGTTCCACGGTCAGCGCGAACGTGGGACGCGAGAGCCATTTCCGGGTCACGTCGCGAACCTGCGCGGGCGTCAGTGCGGCCGCGGCGTTCAGTTCCTTGCGATACGCGCCGGCATCGTGCTGGTAGAGCAGGCCTTCGGCCAGCGTGGGCGCCTTGCCGCTGCCGCCGCCCACCGATTCCAGCGCGCGGATCTGCCCGGCGGCGAAAGTCGTCGCGGCGCGTTCCAGTTCGTCCTGCGTCGGCCCTTGGGCAAGGAACCGCGCGACTTCTGCATCCAGCGCGGCGCTGACCTTCGCCGGATCGGTGCCGGGCTTCACGTCGGCAAAGACTTCGAACTGCCCGCCCTGCGCGAAGATCGAGGTACTCGCCGAGACCGCGACGGCCAGCTGCTGCTGCCGGACGAGCGCGTCATCGAGCCGCGAGCTGGCAAGCCCACCAAGAACCACGCCCGCCATCTGCAGCGGCAGGTATTCCGGATTGTCTAGGCCGGGGATCGTCCAGACGCGGTAGATGCGGGTGGTGGCGATCTGATCCTTGATCGTCTTGCTGACCGGCGCGGGCAGCGTGGGCACCGGCACGGACACCGGCTGCACCGCCGGGCCGGCGGGAATGGCGCCGAACCATCTGGCGACCTTGGCCTTGGCCGTGGCGAGATCGATGTCGCCCGCCAGCACGAGGATGGCGTTGTTCGGCCCGTAGTGGTCGCGGAACCAGCCTTTGACGTCTTCGAGCGAGGCGGAGTTCAGGTCGTCCATCGAGCCGATGGTAGAATGGTGGTAGGGATGGCCGGAGGGATAGAGCGTCTCCAGCTCCTCGTACTCGACCATGCCGAACGGCTGGTTGTCGCCCTGCCGCTTTTCGTTCTGGACGACGCTGCGCTGGTTATCGAGCTTTTCCTGGGTGACCGCGCCCAGCAGATAGCCCATGCGGTCGCTTTCCAGCATCAGCGTGCGGTCGAGCGCGGCGGTCGGCACGGTTTCGAAGTAGTTGGTGCGGTCGAACCACGTCGTGCCGTTCATGTCGGTCGCGCCGACCTGCTGCAGCGGTTCGAAGAAATCGCCGGGCGCATGTTCGGACCCGTTGAACATCAGGTGTTCGAACAGATGCGCGAAGCCGGTCTTGCCCTTCGGTTCGTTCTTGGAGCCGACCGCGTACCACACCGAAACCGCGACCACCGGCGCCTTGCGGTCGGTATTGACCAGCACGCGCAGGCCGTTTGGCAGGGTGAAGCTTTCGTAGGGAATGTTCACCCGGTTGACGAGATCGGCGACGGGGGCGGGCTTGATGGCCTCTGCCGGTGCCGGCTGCGCGGCGGCGGCGGGCTGCGTTCCGGTGAAAGCGAGAGCGGTGGCGATGGCGACAGCGGAGACGAACTGCGAAGCGGAATGCATGCGGGCCATGGGTTATCCTGTGAGAGACTCTGTATCCTTTGTAACCGTTTCAGAAACCGATGCCATACCGAAGCTGAACGGCGTTCGACGGACGACGTGTCCGTTCGTCGAACGCCGCTTGCAAACTTGCACAAGCGAAAGGCCGGCCCGCGCGGGGTGCGCGCGGACCGGCCTTCGGGATGCCTTGCGCCTTGGCGCGCGGATCAGAACTTCACGTTGATTTCCGCACCCCAGGTGCGCGGATCGTTGAAGAAGCCGCTGATGCCGGCGGCGGCGCTGCCGGTCTTGTAGAACAGATGCTGTTCGTTGAAGAGATTGCGCGCCCACAACGCCACCGTCACCTTCGCGCCGTTCGCTTCCATGGGAATGTCGGCCAGCGCGATGCGCCCGTTGAACACCAGCGCCGAGTCCCCCTTGACCTGCGCGTAACGCACCGCGCGGGTGACGTTGTCATAGTTAGCGTCGGTATAGTTGGCATAGAAGCCGGAATCGTAGTTGCCGTCGAGGTGCAGCTTCAGCATCGCGCCGCCCGCCGTCACTTCGTGTTCGTAGTCGATCGATCCGCTGGCCGAATGCTTCGGCGTGTAGACCTGGTAGATCGGCACCGGCGTTGCGATCAGCACGCCGCCGGTCTGCGGGAACGGATTGACCGTCGGCGGGATGTGCACGCTGTTGTAGGCGTAGCTGGCCGACAGGGTCAGGCCATCCAGCGGCATCAGCAGCAGCTCGGCCTCCACCCCCTTCAGCCGGCCGGTGCCCGGGGCGTTGACCACATCCGTCGTGGTGCGGGTGGTCAGCTGCGGCACGCCGTTGACAGTATCGACATAGAGGCCGCTGAAGTCGAGCTGGATGCTCTTGTACGTGCCGGTGTAGGCGGCGATATTGAACCGGGCATGGCGGTCGAAGAATTCGGTCTTCGCGCCGATTTCGAACATCGACACCTTTTCCGGATCGAACGCGCGGTACGTCAGCGAACGCGAGCTGGCGCCGCCGGAGCGATAGCCGGTGCTCCACTTGCCGTAGAAGTGCAGGTCACGCGATGCGTCGAACGCCAGGTTCACCAGCGGATCGACGCGCGACCAGCTGCGATCGAGCGCGATCGGGCCGACCACGTTGACGCCGTTGACCGGGATCGACGGCGCCGCGCCGTTGATGGTGAACAGCGATCCTTCCTTCTTGTCGCGCGTCCAGCGGGCGCCGACGGTCAGGTGGACCATGTCTTCCGGCACGGGCGGGGTGTACGTCGCCTGGCCATAAACGCCGATGCTGGTGGTTTTGACGTGGCTGGCGCGCTGCGTCACATAGCGGCAGCTTGAAACCAGCGTCTGGTCGCAGACGGTATAGGCGGTGCCGGCCGCGTTGGTGAACATCAGCGTGTTGGGCGCCTGCGCGCTGTCTTCCACGCGTTCCTGGTAATAGAGGCCGCCGGCCTGGTACTTCAGCCGCGGCACTTCGCCGATCACCTGCAGTTCCTGGCTGAACTGGTTCTGCCGGAACGGCGCCAGGCTGTAGCGGCCGAAGGCGAAGTTCTGGAAGCTGGTGACCGAGGTCGGGCGCTGCATGCTGGTGGCGACGGACCCGTTGTCGAACTGGCTTTGCGTCATTTCGCGATAGCTGGTGATCGACCGGAAGGTCAGGTTGGGCGTGGCGATGTATTCCAGGCCGAGCCGCCCGCCTTCGGCCTTGCCCACGCTCGCCTGCTGCGGCGCGCCGACCACGGCGGTGGACGCGCGGTCGGGCTGCAGGGTCAGCAGCGGGGACAGGACGTTGGCCGGAACCGCCGCCGATCCCGATGCGGAAACGGGCAGGCCGAGCGGCGCCGAAATCTGCTGCATGTACAGCGTGCTGGTCGCGTCGTAGCTGTTGTCGTACGACAGATCGGCGCTGAAATTGCTGACCGGCTTCCACAGCGCTTCCACGTGCACGCCGTGCTTGTCATAGGAATTGAAGCCCAGCTGGCCCGGCATCGGGTTCTTCACGAAGGGATTGCGGCGGGCAATCACGCCATCGACCTTCAGGCTGATGTTCGCGAACTCCGGCAGATCGACGTGCACTTCGCCCTTGTACGATCCATAGTTGCCGGCGCCGGCCGTGGCGTTCAGCTTGAACTGGCCGCTGGGCTTCTTGGTCACGATGTTGACCGCGCCGCCCATGGTGTTGCGGCCGAACAGCGTGCCTTGCGGACCTTTCAGGACTTCGATGTTCTCCACATCGAACAGCGCGGTGCCAAGGCCCTGCGCGCGGCCCATGTACACGCCATCGACATAGACGCCCACGCCCTGATCGCGCGCGGGCTGGTTCGAATCGGACAGCACGCCCACGCCGCGGATGTTGACGATCAGCGCACCGGGGCGCGAGAAGAACGGGGCGACCTTCAGCGAGGGAATGGCGCCGTCACCCAGATCGAGCAGCGAGGTGACGTGGCGATCGGCAAGGCCCTGGCTGGTGAGGACGGAAATCGCGATCGGCGTTTCCTGCAGGTTTTCCCGGCGCTTCTGCGCGGTCACCACGATTTCGGAAAGCTGCCCGCCGCCACCCGGCGCTTCGGCGTCCGGGCTTTGCGCATCGGCCGCCGGTGCGGCCTGGTCGTCGGACGCGGCCAGCGCGGGCGTGGTCAGCATGGTGGCCAGCACAAGGCACGAGGCGCGCAGCGCCAAGCGCGGTTGGAATGCGATCATGTTTGTCCCCCTGGGTTTAACCGCCCGACCCGATCGGGCTGCCGGGCGGCACCTAGGGAGCGCAGGTTGCAGTTCGGCGCAGGTCCGGTGACGGTGGCGTGACCGGTTTGTTGCGGTGCAGCATTTTGGAGTGCGTTAGGGCGGGCTAACGCGTTGGGGGGGTGGAGTATTTCTCGGGAGGGGCGAGGGGGTTACATTTGTAGCGCTGTCTTGCGGTTTCGATTTCTGTTTCAGCAATCGCGTGGCGCTCGGCTACAACGATGCCGGCCGTGCCGAAGCGCTCGTTTCGGGCATCGTAGGCAAGCGACTCACTTATGGAACGATTGGTTCGCGGTGATGCCAAGGGAAAAGCAGAACGAGACCCAAGAGGAGCAGAGCGCGAGGTTTCGCGCCGAGGTTGAGTGCCTCGTGACCAATTCTCGTACAGAACATGACGGGTAACGCTAAGCGCAAGCATGAGCTACTCTCCGGCCCGCTCATGAAAATTGAGCGGGCCAAACAGCATATCAACGACGCGAACAGGCAAGTTACCGAGTTTCTCCGCAAGAAGCCATTCGAGCTGCGAGTCAGCGAGCACCGCGACCCGCAACGGCGTATCGTGTACGTCAAGGCAAATCAGCCCATTCCAAGCGTGATCACCCTGATTCTCGGCGACACAGTCCATAACTTGCGCAGCGCTCTTGATCAGCTTTGCTGGGGGATGGTTGGCAGTCAGGCACAGACTCCCAAGTCCGTTGGCTTCCCTTTCGTTGAAAGGAAGGATGCTCTTGGTAGCGCCATCGCGACTCGACAGATGAACATCGCCCCTGAAAAGGTCATCAAGGAGATTCACGCGCTTGAGCCGTATCCGAGCGGGAACAAGTACCTCCACGCGGTTAAATCGCTCGATGAGACAGACAAACACCGCAACGTTCTCGTCGTTGGCACCGGCGTCGAGGTCACGATCCCTCAACTTGAAGCCTTGATCCATCCGCACAAAACGGAGCTTCCTCAAAACTTGATAATAGCGGTCGTCGGTGATTTCGTGGTCAACAATTTGCCGCCTGGTGCTGTGGTTGAGCCATTCGATAAGAAAGCGGATATTCAACCGACCTTCACCATAGGCTTCGGGCATGGAGAAGCACTGGAAAGCTACCCGCTCGTGTTCGCTTTGACCGAAATGGCTAAATCCACCGAGACTGCCGTCCGGGCGCTTGCAAGAGCCTATTGCAGCTAGAGCGTTCATTTAGCGCCTCCCTCCTTTTCGCGTGGGTACGGGAAATAAGTCAGCGCCCCAAAATTTGACCCATGTCCTTGTGTTGCCCAAACGCAACACTATCTCTGGCGCAACAGGAGGACATTCGACCCCATGAACCTCGAGAAATTCACCGATCGTGCCAAGGGCTTCCTTCAGGCGGCCCAGACCGTTGCCATCCGCATGAACCATCAGCGGATCACGCCGGACCATATCCTGAAAGCCCTGCTGGAAGACGGCGAGGGCATGGCCTCCGGGCTGATCCAGCGCGCCGGCGGCAATGCCGCGCTGGCGCAGGCCGAAGTCGACAAGGCGCTGGCGAAGATCGCCGCCGTGTCCGGCTCCGGCGCGCAGCAGACGCCGGGCCTCGACAACGACGCCGTGCGCGTGCTCGACCAGGCCGAGCAGATCGCCGCCAAGTCGGGCGACAGCTTCGTCACCGTCGAACGGATGCTGGTGGCGCTGACGCTGGCCACCACCACGGCGGCCGGGCAGGCGCTGAAGACGGCGGGCGTCACGGCGCAGGCGCTGGAAGCGGCGATCACCCAGTTGCGCGGCGGCCGCACGGCGGACAGCGCCGGGGCGGAAAACGCCTATGAGGCGATGAAGAAGTACGCCCGCGATCTCACCGAGGCGGCGCGCGAGGGCAAGCTCGATCCGGTGATCGGCCGCGACGAGGAAATCCGCCGGACCGTGCAGATTCTCGCCCGGCGCACCAAGAACAACCCGGCGTTGATCGGCGAACCCGGCGTGGGCAAGACCGCGATCGCGGAAGGCCTGGCGCTGCGCATTGCCAATGGCGACGTGCCCGAATCCCTCCGCGACCGGCGGCTGATGGCGCTCGACATGGGCGCGCTGATCGCCGGCGCGAAGTATCGCGGCGAGTTCGAGGAACGGCTCAAGGCGGTGCTGGACGAGGTGAAGGGCGCCGAGGGCGAGATCATCCTGTTCATCGACGAGATGCACACGCTGATCGGCGCGGGCAAGACCGATGGCGCGATGGACGCCTCCAACCTGCTCAAGCCGGCGCTGGCGCGCGGCGAACTCCACTGCATCGGCGCGACCACGCTGGACGAGTACCAGAAGTACATCGAGAAGGACCCCGCGCTGCAGCGGCGGTTCCAGCCGGTGTTCGTGGGCGAGCCGACCGTGGAGGACACGATCAGCATCCTGCGCGGCATCAAGGACAAGTACGAGCTGCACCACGGCGTGCGCATCGCCGACAACGCGATCGTCGCCGCGGCCACGCTGTCCAACCGCTATATCTCCGACCGCTTCCTGCCGGACAAGGCGATCGACCTGATGGACGAGGCCGCCAGCCGCATCCGCATGGAAGTGGAATCGAAGCCAGAGGAGATCGAGAAGCTCGACCGCCGCATCATCCAGCTCAAGATCGAGGAAATGGCGCTCGCCAAGGAAAGCGACACGGCTTCGAAGGACCGGCTGGAAAACCTGCGCGAGGAGCTGGCCAACCTGGAGCAGCAGTCGTCCGAACTGACGACGCGCTGGCAGAACGAGCGCGACAAGATCGCCGCCGAGGGCAAGATCAAGGAAGCGCTGGACGCCGCGCGGATGGAACTGGAACAGGCGCAGCGCCAGGGCGATCTCGCCAAGGCGGGCGAGCTGGCCTATGGCCGCATTCCCGAGCTGGAGAAGCAGCTTGCCGAAGCGCACAGCCATTCCGAGAACGCCCTGCTGCGCGAGGAAGTGACGGCCGAGGACATCGCCGCCGTGGTCAGCAAGTGGACCGGCGTGCCGGTCGACAAGATGATGGAAGGCGAGCGCGAGAAGCTGCTCCACATGGAGGAGGAGCTGGGCCGCCGCGTGATCGGGCAGAAGGACGCGGTCGTGGCCGTGTCCAAGGCGGTGCGCCGCGCCCGCGCCGGGCTGCAGGACCCGAACCGGCCGCTGGGCTCGTTCCTGTTCCTTGGCCCCACGGGCGTCGGCAAGACCGAGCTGACCAAGGCGCTGGCCGGCTTCCTGTTCGACGATGACAGCGCGATGGTGCGCATCGACATGAGCGAGTTCATGGAGAAGCACTCCGTCAGCCGCCTGATCGGTGCGCCTCCGGGCTATATTGGTTACGATGAAGGCGGCGTTCTCACCGAAGCGGTTCGCAGGCGGCCCTATCAGGTCGTGCTGTTCGACGAGGTGGAGAAAGCGCACAACGACGTGTTCAACGTGCTGCTGCAGGTGCTGGACGATGGCCGGCTGACCGACGGGCAGGGGCGCGTGGTGGACTTCACCAACACGCTGATCATCCTGACCTCGAACCTCGGCAGCCAGTACCTCGCCAACCTTGAGGAAGGGCAGGACGTAACCTCGGTCGAACCGCAGGTGATGGAAGTGGTGCGCGGGCACTTCCGGCCGGAATTCCTGAATCGGCTGGACGAGATCATCCTGTTCCACCGCCTGGGCCAGGAGCACATGGCCCCGATCGTCGATATCCAGGTGGCGCGCGTCGCCGGGCTGCTCAAGGACCGCAAGATCGCGATCGACCTGACCGACGCCGCCAAGCGCTGGCTGGGCCGCGTGGGCTACGATCCCGTCTATGGCGCAAGGCCGCTCAAGCGCGCGGTGCAGCGCTATCTGCAGGACCCGCTGGCCGAGAAACTGCTGGGCGGAGAAATTCCGGACGGCAGCACGGTGCGGATCGATGAAGGCGACGGCGCGCTGAACTTCAGCGTGTCCTGAACCGGACGCCGATTGCCGCGTGCGTACAGCCGCCCTCTCCCGCCCGGCGGGAGGGGGCGGTTCCGTATGGGAACGTCCATTCTTGCGCTATTTCATGGAGATGTAACGCGGAAAGAGAATTGACGGCGGCGCTTTCCTTCGCCTCATTCGCGGTCGGACGGGGCGTTCTGACCGGGGGATTCGATGTTCTACAGGCGCTGGTTTGCCGGGGCGGCAACCACGATCATGCTTGCGGCCTTGGCGCCGCTCCACGCACAAACGGACGCCGCGCCGGCCGCGCAGCCCCGCCCTCCACGCATCGAGACGAGCGTGCTGGCCAACCAGCCGTTCCTCAGCAATCCCAAGCTCTCGCCCGATGGCACGCAGATCGTCGCGCGGCTGAATGTCGCGGGCAAGGATTGCATCGGAGTCATCAAGATCGGCGAGAACAATCCCCGGATCATGGCCCTTGGGAACGATTACGATCTCAACTGGTATCGCTGGGCCGGAAACGGCACGATCCTGCTGAGCATGGGCAAATCCGTGCCCTGGCAGGGCGACGATGCCTGGCAGACGCGGCTGGTGGCGTTCGACATCGCGACCGGCAAGACCCGTTTCATCGGCGGCCGGGAGGAAGGGCTGGTCGGCGATGACGTTCTCTGGATCGATCCCGAAGGGCAGTCGATCCTGCTGGCCTATCAGAGCACGATCTATGACTACCCGTCCGTATTCACCGTCGATCTGGCGACCAATCGCCAGAAGCAGGTCGTTCAGGCCCGCACCGACATCTGGGACTGGTATGCCGACGAGCAGGGCGTGGTCCGTGCCGGCTTCGGCTGGTCCGGCGATCGCTGGACGATGATCTACCGCCCGAACGCCACGGAATCGTTCCATACGGTCGTGAAGGCCAAACAGGGGGACGACGACGCCGGCTTCGACGCGTTCCGCATCTACCAGGGCAGCGATCTTGGCTACCGCATCATGAACAACGAGGCGACCGGGCGTTATGCGCTCTATCGCTTCAACTTCGCCACGCGCGAACGGGGCGAGCTGATCCTCGACAACGTGTCGAACGACATCGACGATTTCGATACCACGCCCGATGGCGCGAACCTGCTGGCCGCATGGTACACCGACGACAAGCCTCGGGTGCACTGGTTCGACAAGGGAATGCACGATGTGCAGGATGCCATCGATAAGGCGGTTGGCGGCATGCAGGCCTCGATCGTCTCGCGCAGCCGCGACGATTCCGTGCTGATGATCCATCTCGGGTCGTCCAGCAACGCCGGGCAATACTATTTGTACGGGCAGGACGCCGGCAAGATGATGCTTCTGGCACGCGTGAACGAGAAGCTGCGCTCCGCCGACCTCGTGCCGACCCGCTATGTGCACTACAAGGCGCGCGACGGTCTTGAGGTACCCGCCTATCTCACCCTGCCGGCAGGGCGCGACCCGAAGAACCTGCCGCTGGTGATCCTGCCGCACGGCGGGCCTTATGACATCCGCGACGATGGCACGTTCGATCCCGAAGTGCAGTTCCTGGCCAATCGCGGCTATGCGGTGCTCCAGCCGGAATTTCGCGGGTCCGGCGGCTATGGCAAGGCGTTCTACGAGAAGGGCGAAGGCCAGTGGGGCCGGGCCATGCAGGACGACCTCGACGACGGGATGGACTGGCTGGCCAAGGACGGCACGATCGATCCCAAGCGGGTGTGCCTGATCGGTTCTTCCTATGGCGGCTATGCCGCGTTGTGGGGCGCCACGCGCAATCCCGAACGGTATCGGTGCGCGGCCAGTTTCGCCGGCATCTCGGACCTTCCGCGCCAGCTCAAGTTCCAGATCGCGTTCAAGGTCAGCAAGCGGTACCGCAAGGACTGGCGGCGCACGGTGCAGGGCGAGGAGACGTTCGATCTCAAGACCGTGTCGCCGCTGTTCACGCTGGATCGCCTGCGGGTGCCGGTGCTGATGATGCACGGAACCGAGGACCAGCGCGTGCCCTACAAGCAGTCGAAACTGTTTGCCGACGCGCTCAAGCTCTCCGGCAAACCCTATGAGTTCTATACGCTGGAAGGCGAAGGCCACGGCTTTTCCACCAGCGCCAACATGCAGCAATGGCTGGACCGGCTCGACGCGTTCCTGGCGAAGTACAATCCCGCGGACTGAACGCGCGCCGGTGCTTTGCTCTACTGGCCCTTGCGCGGCTGGCGCCCTGCCAGATCGGCTTCGCTGAGGCCGAGCAGCCGGGCAAGCTGCGCGCGTTCCGCCGCTGTCAGATCACTATAGCGGCGCGGCTTGGGCAGGTTGGCGGTGGCGGCGGTCATCTTCTGGATCATCGCCGGCATCTGGCGCATGATCTGCGGCAGCAGCGCCTGCATCCGGCCCATCACGGCGGGGTCCATGAACAGCGTCATCGAATTGGCGGCATATTCGCTGCCCGTGGGCGTGGCGAAAAAGCGGTTCATCTCGTCGAGCTGGGCGGCGGAGAAACGGCGGGCATAGGCTTCCGCCAGCCCCGCGCGCATGTCCGGCTCGAACTGGGCCATCATCGTGGTCATCTCGTCGCGCATCACCGCGATGGAAAGATCGGTGCGCCGGCGGAAGGCCGGGTCGAGAATCGCCATCACCTCGGCCATGGTGCCCTTGCCGACCTTGGCCGCTTCCTCGGGCTTAAGACCCGCCAGGCCGACGAGATCGCGCATCGGCAGCGCGGTCATGCTGTCAACCGATTGCCGGACGATGGTGTCCATCGTGCCGTTCATGATCTTCGCGTAAGTGCCGGCCGGGAAGATGCGGTCGACCGTGGTGGTGGCGGCCTGCAGCCGGGCGGGATCGATCGGGGGCAGGGCGGCGCTTGTTCCGGTCGCCGGGGCGGGGCTTTCCTGCGCAATGGCGGCGGCGTGGAAAAGGAACAGCGCTGCGGCCGTGGCAACACGAAGAAAAGCGGACATCGGGGCCTCCGGATCGGGTCGGCCCGGCGTTAGCGCATCCGCGTGGCGCCATGAAGCGCTGATTGCGCCAGTATGCCTATGCCCCCAGCAGGTGGAGCACCACCTTGCGGCGGTGCGGTGCCCGGCGGTGTTCGACCAGGTAGATGCCCTGCCACGTGCCCAGCGCGGGGCGTCCGCCGGCGACCGGGATTGCCAGCGAAACGCCGGTCAGGATTGCTTTCAGGTGCGCCGGCATGTCGTCCGGCCCTTCGTCGTCGTGGGCATAGCCCGCGTTCTCGGGCGCCAGCCGGTCGAGCCAGCGGACCACATCGCCGCGCACTTCGGGCGCGGCGTTTTCCTGGATGCACAGCGAGGCCGAGGTGTGCCGGCAGAACACGGTGAGCAGCCCGGTCTCGATTCCCTGCGCGGCGACCCAGCCCGCGACTTCGGGCGTGATTTCGTGAAGGCCGCGGCCCGGCGTGGGAACGGCAAGTTCGGTCAGGGATTGGCGCATCGCGGTTTTCATCGCACCGGCTGGCCTTGCTGTCGAGCCGGTGTAGGATAAGGCCGCCCCTCCCGGAGTGATCCCATGACCGCCACGCGCCTTGAATCCGACAGTATTGGCGAAATCGCCGTCCCCGCATCCGCCTACTGGGGCGCGCAGACCCAGCGCAGCGTCGAGAATTTCCCTTTCGGTATGCAGGAAAGGATGCCGCTGGGCATCGTGCGTGCGCTGGCGCTGGTGAAGCAGGCGGCGGCGCGGGTGAACCGGCGGCACGGGCTGGATGCCGGGCTGGCGGACGCGATCGGCACGGCGGCTGGCGAAGTGATCGCGGGCCGGCACGACGATCAGTTTCCACTGGTCATCTGGCAGACCGGCAGCGGCACGCAATCGAACATGAACGTCAATGAAGTGATCGCCGGGCGCGCCAACGAGATCCTGACGGGAACGCGCGGCGGCAAGAGCCCGGTCCATCCCAACGATCACGTCAATCGCGGGCAGTCGTCGAACGACAGTTTCCCGACCGCGCTGCACATCGCGGCGGTGCAGGCCCTGAACGACGACCTGATCCCCGCGCTCGACCGGCTGTGCGGCGCGCTGACGGTCAAGGCGGAGGCTTGGCAGGCCATCGTCAAGATCGGCCGCACCCATCTGCAGGATGCCACGCCGCTCACGCTGGGGCAGGAGTTTTCGGGCTATGTCCAGCAGTTGCGCGATGCCTATCGCCGCTTGCGCGATGCGGAGGTCTTCCTGCTCCGTCTGGCGCAGGGCGGCACGGCCGTGGGCACAGGGTTGAACGCGCCCGAAGGGTTCGGCGAGGACTTCGCGGCCGAAGTCGCGGCGCTGACCGGCCGTCCCTATGTGACCGCGCCCAACAAGTTCGAGGCGCTGGCATCGAACGATGCGCTGGTGCAGTTCTCGGCCACGCTGGGCACGCTGGCGGTGGCGCTGACCAAGATCGCCAACGACATCCGCCTGCTCGGGTCCGGTCCGCGTTCGGGCCTTGGGGAACTGGACTTGCCGGCCAACGAACCGGGCAGTTCGATCATGCCGGGCAAGGTGAACCCCACGCAGTGCGAGATGCTGACGATGGTGTCCGCGCAGGTGATCGGCAACCATCAGGCGGTGACGGTCGGTGGCTTGCAGGGCCATCTGGAACTCAATGTGTTCAAGCCGCTGATCGGCGCTGCCGTGCTGCGGTCCGTCCACCTGCTCGCCGTTGGCATGGACAGCTTCGCGGAGCGTTGCGTTGAAGGTATCGAGCCGAATGCCGGGCGCATTGCGGAACTGGTCGACCGCTCGCTGATGCTGGTTACGGCGCTGGCGCCCGCGATCGGCTATGACAACGCCGCCAAGATTGCCAAGCACGCGCACGCGCAAGGGTTGACCTTGCGCGAGGCCGGGCTGGCACTGGGGCTGGTGGACGAAGCCACGTTCGACCGGCTGGTGCGCCCGGCCGACATGGTGTGATCGATCCTATTTGGATCGGACCGCCGGGCATACGAAACCGGGCACGAGTGGCGCATCCCCGATTGTCGCGCTAGAGCGCGACCGGGGGACCGCCCGCCGTCAGAGGAAGCCAATGCGCAAGTTCCTGTCGCTCCTGCCTACGCTGGCGTTGCTCGTGCTGGCGGCGCCGGCCGTCCGTGCCGCGCCCAATGCCCATGCTCTGCCTAACGTCTTGCCGAATGTTGCCGCCAAGCCTGCGCCGCAAGCGCCCGCGCGCCCGCCGCGCGGGACGATCGCGCTGACGTTCGACGACCTGCCGGGCCTGACCCAGCTCAACAGCCAGCCCTATGTCGATTACATCAACGTGATGATCCTGCGGGGCCTGCGGCATTATCATTTCCCGGCGACGGGCTTCGTCAACGAAGGCAAGCTGGCACTCGACCGGCCGCGCCAGATCGCCAACCTGCGCCGCTGGCTGGATGCCGGAATGGACCTGGGCAACCACACCTTCTCGCACAATTCGCCCAACCAGATCGGAGGGCGGGCCTATATTGCGGACATCGCGCGCGGCGAGCCGGTCATTCGCGAACTGCTGGCCGAGCGCCATCGCCGGCCGCGCTGGTTCCGCTATCCCTATCTGGAGACCGGATCGCCCGAAGCGGTCAAGCGCGAGATCGAGCAGTGGCTGACGGAGCATGGCTACCGCAACGCCCCGGTCACTATCGATGCGGACGACTGGGAGTTCGCCGAACCCTACGACGATGCCATCGCGCGGCATGACGAACCCCGCCGGCAGCGCATTCGCGCGACGTACCTTGCCTATACAGAACGCACGATCGGCTGGTATCGCACGGCGTCGCGCGCCTTGTTCGGCCGCGATATTCCCTATGTCATGCTGCTTCACGCCACGCGGCTCAATGCCGACAGCATGGACGAACTGGCTGCCATTCTGAAGCGTCAGCGGCTGCGTCCCGTCTCGCTGGACCAGGCGATGCGCGATCCGGCCTACCGCACGCCTGATCCCTATAGCGGCAAGGACGGGATCGAGTGGCTCGAACGCTGGTCGATGGAACTGCACAAGCCGCTGCCGTGGGACAGCTTCGAGGATGTGCCCAAGGCCATCCAGGAGGACTACAAGCGCGTGGATGCGGATCAGAAATAGGGCGTTTCAGCCGATCAGGTCGCGCAGCATCCACAGCGGCAGGTAGGGGCGGGCGAGCGCCTTGTCGAGCGCATAGGGCCACCACCCTTCGCCGAACGGGATATAGACGCGAACCGGCACGCCCAGCTGGCGCGCGATGGCTGTGGAGCGGCGCATCGGCAGCCCGCGCAATTGTTCCAGTTCGCACGGCGTGCCGGCGGTGCGCAGGGTGCGCAGCGCATGGTCCGCCAGTTCCGGCTTGTGCGTGGCGACGGCCACCGGCGCTGACCGGCCCGCGAGCGTTTCCACCAGCGCGCGATAAGCGTGGTCCATGTCGCAATCGGGCCAGTCGGGATCGGCCCATTCGCCCTTGACGATGCGCAGGCGGGCGGTGGTGTCGCGCAGGCGCGCCGCATCGTCCAGGCTGCGCCGCCAGCGTGCGGGAAGGACGATGCCGGTGCCGGGTTGTTGCGGGAGCAGGGCCGCCAGATATGCGTGAATCGGCCCGGCGTCCTTCAACGCGTGCGCGTCGAACAGGAGAGGCATGGCGGCGCTGTCCGCCGCCTGCGCGATGGTGGCGAAGGCTGGCTCGTCGAACGCCAGCGTGGGCAGCTTCGCCGAGAGGTACGGCGTGCCGTCTCGCCCTGCCAGTAGCGTAATCACGGCGATGTTTTCGGCTGCGACGGCGGTGGGTTCGGCGTCCGGCCCCGGAATATAGCCCGTGGTCACCCCGATCCCGCGCCGTTCCAGCCGCCGGGCCAACCGGGCGACCGATTGTGCATCGGGTGCGGGCAACAGCCGGCCAAGGCGGCCGGGCAGCGCATAGCGCGCGTCACGCAGGGCGGCTTTCACGCCGCGCATCAGGCACCGGTTTCGGGGAACAGGCGCTGGCGCAGCCAATCGCCGCCATCCACGGCCAGTGCCGCCAGCCCGGCGAGCGAAAACGGATACGTGCGCAGCCGCACGCACTCGTGGTGATCGCGCGTCCACAGTTCGGAGATCCACGGCTCGATATTGCCGAGCAGTTCGTAGGCGATCAGCCCGCGCGAGGCGGCGTATCGCAGCGTGTGCAGCATCAGCAGCGTTCCCGGAGAGCACTTGCCGAAGCGTTCGTCGTAGCCGATCTTGAACAGCCAGAAGCGCGCGGCGTGCTCGATTGCGAGCTGCATGGCGGCGGGTTTTCCGTCTATGCGGACGAAGGCGACCCGGAATGTGCCGGCGGCGCTGGCGGCGCGGAAGAAGGCCCGGAAGAAATCGGCCTTGGCGCGATCGCTGGCCATGGCCGTGCCGGCCTCCTTCTTCCAGCTGTGCAGTTCGACATCGAGCGCTTCGTCGAACCAGCGGTCGAAGGTGTCGGGATCGGGCGCATGGACCTCGTAGGTCACGTCACCCATGGCCGCGGCCTTGCGCGCGGCGCGGCGGAAGTCGGAACGGCGGCCGGCGTTGAACTGGTCTTCAGGGCGTTCCCACGCCGGTCCCAGCGTGATCGTGGGGCAGGGCAGGGCGGACCGCACCGAAACCAGTCCGCGCCCTTTCATCGCCGCGCGCAGGGTGGGAACGAGCAGCGACTGCGCCGGTACCCGGTCCAGCGAGACGGGCTGCGGTTGCCCGGCGATGGCCTGGGCAAGCCGGCGCGCGGCTTCGGGGCTATCATAGAGCGCATCGCAAGGTTCATAGACCTCGCGCGCGCCGGGCATCCGCCAGCGGTGCGGCCGGCTGGACGCATCGCGATACAAGGGCAGCAGCGCCGCCAGTCCCTCCCAGCCGCGCGCGGCCAGATCCTGCCCGCCGATCTCGTGGGTGACGGCGAAAACGTTGATGTCGGCGCCGGCCAGCATCGAACAGGCCAGCGCGGTGACGAAGGCCAATCCCTGCGTGGGCAGGGCGGCGGACGCTTCAAGCCGGGTCCATGCCGCGCAAAAGGCGGGATCGGCAAGGGCCGGGGCAAACGCCACCGCCTTGTGCGCGCGCGCGGAGGCGAGCCGCGACGCGGCCTCGCCCTCGATATGCGGTTGCGTGCGGATCACTTGCCGTCCCTTCCGTCAGAGTGGCCTCTAACCGAAGGGGCTTAATTTTTCGCTGCGCGCCGGGTGGTGGGGCGGCCTGACGGAGGAGCGGCCGGGCAGGCGCGGAGCCTGCCCGTGCGGGCTGTCAGTCGGCCCAGTACAGCGCGGTGGGGTTGTCGATCAGCAGCTTGCGCTGGAGTTCCGCGGTCGGCGCGATCCGGGGGATCATGTCGACAAGGTGCCCGTCGTCGGGGATTTCGGTGTCCATGTTGGGATGGGGCCAGTCCGTGCCCCACAGGCAGCGATCGGGATAGTCCGCCACCAGCGGCGCCACGGCGTCGGCAAAGGCGTTCCACGGATCGCCCGCGCCGCCTTCCTTGATGGCGTCGAGCCGGTCGGGGCAGGTGGCCTTGAACCAGATGTCGTCGCGGCTGTCCAGAAAGGCGCGGAAGGCCTTCATGTCCGCGCCGTCCGGCCCCTGCCGCACATCGGGGCGTCCCATGTGGTCGATTATCAGCGGCACGGGGATGGCGTCCATGAACGGGCGCAGTTCGTCGAGGATATCGGCCTCGAAATAGATCACCACATGCCAGCCCCTGGGCAGCCGGTTGGCGACTTCCAGGAACTTGTCCTTGGGTGCGTCATCGACCAGCCGCTTGAGGAAATTGAAGCGGATGCCGCGAATGCCGCCTTCGTGCAGGGCGTGGAGATCGGCTTCCGAAATGGCCGGATCGACCACCGCGACGCCGCGCGCCTTGCCATTGGACTTGGCGATGGCATCCAGCGTGGCGGCGTTGTCGGTGCCATGGCAGCTTGCCTGCACGATCACGTTTTTAGTGAAGCCCAGGTGATCGCGCAGTGCGAACAGCATGTCCGGCCCGGCATCCTGCGGCAGGTACTTGGCCTTGGCGCTGAACGGGAACTGCGCCATCGGGCCGAAGACGTGGCAATGCGCGTCGATGGCGCCGGCGGGTGGCGTGTAGCGCGGCTTGGACGGGTTGGTGTGCCAGCTCAGGATGCGGTCGGTCATGATCTTGCCCTCGGCGCGCGTCCTTCGACAGGCTCAGGACGAGCGGGTGTTGAAACAGGAACAAATACCAGGCTCCGCTCATGCTGAGCCTGTCGAAGCATGCGCGCTGTCCGCTATCCGAACACCACGCCGTCCATCAGCTTGCGCGCGGTGCGCAGCAGCGCGGCGGTGCGCACCGCGCCGGTTTCGTCGGTTTCGAGAACGCAGCTCATCTCGCCGGTAGGGTGTTCCACCGACAGCGTCTTGCGCGCGCCTTCGGGGATCGCCGCCACTTCGGCCGCCGGCGAACCGGGGATGAGGCAAGCGGTGGCCACGCTCACCGCCCCCAGCACGCCGATGGTGGCATGGGCGCGGTGGGGAATGAAGCTGCGCACGGTAACCGCGCCTCCATTCTTCGGCGGGGCGACGAGCATCATCTTGGGGACGGACTTTTCCTTCACATCGCCCAGGTTCATGCGCTCGCCCACGGCCAGGCGGATGGCTTCGATCCTGGCTTTCAGTTCGGTGGCGTTGTCCAGCCAGTCGCGATCCTCGTAGCCGGTGATGCCCACGTCCTGCGCCTTCATCACCACGCAGGGCATGCCGTTGTCGATCAACGTCACCGGCACGCCATTGACCACGTCGACCGCGTTGCCCGTGGGCAGCAGCGCCCCGCACGAAGAGCCGGCGGTATCGCGGAATTCCAGCGGGACCGGCGCATGGGTGCCCGGCACGCCGTCGATGGCGGCCTCGCCCGTGTATGTCACCTTGCCGCCGGGCGTCCGCACCGTGGCGACGGCGACCTGGCCGGTGTTTTCCATGAAAATGGCGACACGGGTTTCATCGCCGGTGGCGGCAACAAGGCCGCGCTCGATCGCGAAGGGGCCGATGCCCGCCAGGATGTTGCCGCAGTTCTGCGCGTCGGTAACGATCGCCTGGTCGACGAAGACCTGCAGGAACAGGTAGTCGACGTCGATCCCCTCGCGCGTGGACTTGCTCACCACGGCAACCTTGCTGGTCAGCGGGTCCGCGCCGCCCATGCCATCGATCTGGCGCGGATCGGGGCTGCCCATCGCGGCGGTGTCGGCGGGCAGGTCTTCCTTGAGGAAGTATCCGCCCTTGGACGTGCCGCCGCGCATCCACATGCAGGGGGCGGAGAGGCCGGAGGTCATCGGCCCCCTCCCGCAAGCGAGAGGGGAGTGACAGGCGCCATGTTCGCCCCGTTACACATACTTCAGCCCTTCCTTCTCGAGCCGTTCGCGCATCTTGTACATGTCCAGCCCCAGAACCCCGGCGGCCAGTTTGGCGCGCTTTTCGCCCTCGTTGGCTTCGCGTGCCTGCGCGGCTTTCAGCACGGCTTCGGCGTTGGCGCGCGGAACCACGCAGACGCCGTCATCATCGGCCACGATCACGTCGCCCGGATTGACCAGCGCATTGGCGCAGACGACTGGCACGTTGACGCTGCCCAGCGTGTTCTTGACCGTGCCCTGCGCATAGATCGCCTTGGACCAGACCGGGAACTCCATCTCGGTAAGGTCACGCACATCGCGCACGCCGGCGTCGATCACCAGGCCCCGGCAGCCGCGCGCCTGCGCGCTGGTGGCGAGAAGGTCGCCGAAGTAGCCATCCTCGCACGGAGAGGTCGGCGCGAGCAGGAGGATGTCGCCCGCCTTGAGCTGTTCGATGGCGACGTGGACCATCCAGTTGTCGCCGGGAGGGGCGCTGATCGTCAGCGCGCTGCCCGCGATGCGCGCGCCGCGATAGATCGGGCGCATGTAGCTGGCGAGCAGGCCGGTGCGGCCCTGCGCTTCGTGCACGGTGGCGACGCCACAGGCGGCAAGGCCGTCGATCACGGCCGGATCGGCCCGCTCGATGTTCTGGACGACGATACCCGACATAGTCCGTGCTCCCAATTGCATGGCGTAATCCCGCCGTGTCCATGGGCCGCACGCGCCATGCCAGCCAATGCAATGTTTGGCGCGGGGCATAAGGAAATGCTAAGCGAGCAAGATGAGCGAGCGGCCTCTCAATATCCGTCACTTCGCCGCGCTGGCGGCCACGGTACACCATGGCAGCGTGACCCGCGCCGCCCGCGCCATCAACCTGACCCAGCCCGCGCTGACGCAGGCGATCGCCCGGCTGGAGGCGGACCTCGGCTGCGCGCTGTTCGAGCGCGGCGCGGCCGGCATGACGCCGACGGAACCGGCGCTGTTGCTGGCGCCGCGCGCCGACGCGGCCCTGGCGCATATCGGCTCCCCGCGCGTGACCGGCACGCAGATGCGCGCATTCCTGGCACTGGCGCGGGCGGGGAGCTATGCCGTCGCGGCCGAGGAGACCGGGCTTTCCACCGCCTCACTGCACCGCGCCGTGGCCGATCTGGCGGTGGCGCTGGGGCAGCGGCTGGTCGACCGGCGCGGCCGTTCGGTGATGCTGACGGCGGCCGGGGAGCGGCGCGCGCGCGGCTTCGGTCTCGCCATGGCGGAACTGCGCGCGGGTCTTGCCGAAGTGGCGGCCTGGCAGGGCAAGGCGGCCGGGCGCATCGTGGTGGGGGCGATGCCGCTTTCGCGCGCGCGCTGGCTGCCGGAAACGGTGCTGCGCTTCGTGCGCGACTGGCCCGGCGTGGACGTGGCGGTGATGGAAGGCAGCCATGCCGAGCTCGCCGGCCCGTTGCGCGATGGCGAGATCGACCTGATGCTGGGCGCGCTGCGCGAGGCCGCCCTGCTCGACGATCTGGAGCAGGAGGCCGTGTTCGAGGATCGCCCCGCGCTGGTGATGCGCGCGGGCCATCCGCTGCTGGCGCTGCCCGCTGTCGATGGCGCGGCGATGACCGCCTACCCCTGGATATTGTCGGGGCGCGACACGCCGTTGCGCCATTACTGGGAGGCGATGATGCGCGCGGTGGGGGCGGAGCCGCCGCATGTCGGGATCGAATGCGGGTCGGTGCTGACGGTGCGCCAGCTGCTGCGTGGAAGCGACGCGCTGACGCTGCTGTCTCCGGCGCAACTCGCGGTGGAACTGGATGCCGGCGTGCTGGCGATGCGGCCGCCGCCGGTTCCGGTCACGCGCACGATCGGGATCACTACCCGGCAGGGCTGGCGGCCCACCGCGCCGCAGGCCGCGTTCGTCACGCTGCTGCACGAGGTGGCGCAAGCGGGTTTCGCATAAATTTATGCCCGTGCCCATCTTTGCATTTCCCGGCGCGGGCCTCTCCGCGCAGGAGGGCGATCGATGGATGCCACACTTGCCCTGATCGGGTTCGGCGAAGCCGGATCCACGTTCGCCAAGGCCGCCGGCTGGGAAGCGGGCGCGCTGGCCTATGACATCAATCCCGCGCGGCGCGCGGTGATGGAGGAGGCCGGCGTCGTCGCCTGCGCCACCGCCGAATGCGCGCTGACCAGCGCGGACTTCGCGCTTTCGCTGGTGACGGCGGATTCCGCCCTGTCGGCGGCGCGGGACTATGCCGGGCTGCTGAAGCCCGGCGCGATCTGGTGCGACATGAATTCGGTGGCGCCCGATACCAAGCGCGCGGCGGCCAGGGCGATCGAGGCGGCGGGCGGGCGCTATGTCGACGTGGCGGTGCTGGCGCCGGTCCATCCCGCGCGCATGAACGTGCCGCTGCTGCTGGCGGGCGAAGCGGCGGCCGACGCGGAAGCGCTGCTGAGTGAGGCCGGGTTCGCCAACGTGCGCATCGTGGGGGACGAGATCGGCCGGGCGAGCGCAATCAAGATGATCCGTTCGATCATGGTCAAGGGCGTCGAGGCGCTGACGGCCGAGATGATGCTGGCCGCCAGCGCTGCCGGCGTGGTCGACGAAGTGCTGTCCTCGCTCGATGCCAGCGAGAAGCGGGAAAGCTGGGCGGTCCGCGCCGCCTACAACGTCGAGCGCATGACGACGCACGGCCTCCGCCGCGCCGCCGAGATGGAGGAAAGCTGCAAGACGCTGGAATCGCTGGGGATCGAACCGGTGATGACCAGCGGCACCGTGCGCCGCCAGCGCGAGCAGGCGGGCAAGACGATCGCATTCAAACCGGAGAGGACTGAAGTCGCATGACCATGATCATCGACTGCCACGGCCATTACACCGTGCTGCCCAAGGCGCACGACGAATGGCGCGAAAAGCAGAAGGCCGCGTTCAAGGCCGGGACCGAGTGCCCGCCCTATCCCGAAATCTCCGACGACGAGATCCGCGAGACTATCGAGGGCAACCAGTTGCGCCTGCTCAGGGAACGCGGCGCGGACATGACGATCTTCAGCCCCCGCGCTTCGGCCATGGCGCCGCACGTGGGCGACCAGTCGGTCGCGGTAAAGTGGGCGCAGGTCTGCAACGACCTGATCGCGCGGGTCGTGCGCCTCTACCCCGAAACCTTCGCCGGCGTGTGCATGCTGCCGCAATCTCCCGAAGCGGACATGACCAGCTCGATCGCGGAGCTGGAGCGCTGCGTCAACGAGCTGGGCTTCATCGGCTGCAACCTCAATCCCGATCCGGGCGGCGGGCACTTCAAGCATCCGCCGCTGACGGACGAATACTGGTTCCCGTTCTACGAGAAGATGGTGGAACTGGACGTGCCGGCGATGATCCACGTTTCGGGATCGTGCAATCCGGCGATGCACGCCACCGGCGGCTATTACATCGCGGCCGACACGATCGCCTTCATGCAGCTTCTGGAAGGCGACCTGTTCGGCCGGTTCCCGACCCTGCGCTTCATCATCCCGCACGGCGGCGGCGCGGTGCCCTATCACTGGGGCCGGTATCGCGGGCTGGCGGACATGCTGAAGAAGCCCGGCCTCGATACCCACCTGATGAACAACGTGTTCTTCGATACCTGCGTCTATCATCAGCCGGGCATCGACCTGCTGGCCGACGTGATCGAGAACAAGAACATCCTGTTTGGATCGGAAATGGTCGGCGCGGTGCGCGGGATCGATCCGACCACCGGGTTCTATTTCGACGACACCAAGCGGTATGTCGACGCGCTCGATATCTCGGACGGGGAACGCCACGCGATTTTCGAGGGCAACGCCCGCCGGGTGTTCCCGCGTCTCGATGCCAAGCTGAAGGAGAGGGGCCTGTGACCAAGCCGCAGCATCAGAACATCCACGAATACCTCGCCGAGTTCGACGATATTCCGGGCACGCGGGTCTATACCGCCACGCGCGCGCGCAGGGGCTACTGGATCAACCAGTTCGCGATGAGCCTGATGAAGGCCGACAATCGCGAACGCTTCAAGGCCGATGAAAAGGCCTACCTCGACGAATGGAACATTTCCGACGAGGCCAAGGAAGCGCTACTGGCGCGGGATTACAACCGCCTGCTCGACCTTGGCGGGAACGTCTATTTCCTTTCCAAGTTGTTCTCGACCGACGGGTTCAGCTTCGCGCAGGCCGTGTCGACGATGACCGACATGACGTTCCCCGAATACCAGCAGATGATGCTCAACGGCGGCCGTTCGCCGGAAGGCAACCGTTCGATCAAGGGAGGCTACTGAGATGGCCCGTATTACCGCTGGCGTTGGCTCCAGCCACGTGCCGCTGCTGGGTGTCGCTGTCGACCAGGGCAAGTGGCAGGACGATTATTTCGGCCCGATCTTCAAGGGGTACGAATGGACCCGCGAATGGGAAAAGGAAACGAAGCCCGACGTGGTGATCCTGGTCTATAACGACCACGCTTCCGCCTTTGACGCGAACATCATCCCGACGTTCGCGATCGGATGTGGAGAGCACTACAAGTCGGCCGACGAAGGCTGGGGTCCGCGTCCGGTGCCCGACGTGGAAGGCCACGCCGATCTTGCATGGCACCTCGCGCAGAGCCTGATCCTCGAAGATTTCGACATGACCATCATCAACGAGATGGACGTGGACCACGGGTTGACCGTGCCGCTGTCGATGATGTTCGGCCAGCCCGAAAAGTGGCCGGTGAAGGTGGTGCCGCTGGCGGTGAACGTCGTCACCTATCCGGTGCCGTCGGGCAACCGTTGCTGGGCGCTGGGCGAGGCGATCGCCCGCGCGGTCGAAAGCTTCCCGGAAGACCTCAACGTGCAGATCTGGGGCACGGGCGGCATGAGCCACCAGCTTCAGGGGCCGCGCGCCGGCCTGCTGAACCGCGAATGGGACAACAAGTTCCTTGATCTGCTGGAAGCCGACAACGACGATGTGCGCCATATCCCGCACATCGAATACCTGCGCGAAACCGGCAGCGAAGGCATCGAGATGGTGATGTGGCTGATTATGCGCGGCGCGCTGGGCAAGCGCGTGAAGCGGCTGAACCGCCACTACCACATTCCCTGTTCGAACACCGCCATCGGGCACATCGTGCTCGAACCGGCGGACTGAAACGATCCACCCTGCCGGGTGGCTTCCGGGCCGCCCGGTCTTTTTTGAAGGAACTGACCCCATGCGTATCGCCCTCGCAGGCGCCGGCGCGTTCGGCGAAAAGCACCTCGATGGCCTGAAGAACATCGATGGCGTCGAAATCGTCTCGATCATCAGCCGCACCGCCGAACAGGCCGCCGCCGTCGCCGCCAAGTATGGCGCGAAGCATTCGTCCACCGAACTGGAAGACGCCTTGGCGCGCGACGACGTGGATGCCGTGATCCTGTGCACGCCCACCCAGATGCACGCATCGCAGGCCATCGCTTGCATGAAGGCGGGCAAGCACGTGCAAGTGGAAATTCCGCTGGCCGATAGCTGGGCGGATTCGCAGGACGTGCTGCGCGTGCAGGAGGAAACCGGCAAGGTCTGCATGGTCGGCCACACCCGCCGTTTCAATCCCAGCCACCAGTTCGTGCACAACCGGATCAAGGCGGGCGAGTTCAACGTCCAGCAGATGGACGTGCAGACCTATTTCTTCCGCCGCAAGAACATCAACGCCAAGGGCGAGCCGCGTTCGTGGACCGATCACCTGCTGTGGCACCACGCCGCGCACACGGTGGACCTGTTCGCCTATCAGGCGGGCAAGATCGTGAAGGCCAACGCGGTGGAAGGCCCGATCCATCCGGAGCTGGGCATCGCCATGGACATGTCGATCCAGCTCAAGAGCGAAAGCGGCGCGATCTGCACGCTGTCGCTGTCGTTCAACAACGACGGGCCGCTGGGCACCTTCTTCCGCTACATCGGCGATACCGCGACCTATATCGCGCGCTACGACGATCTGGTGAACGGCAAGGAAGAAACGATCGACGTGTCGAAGGTTGCCGTCAGCATGAATGGCATCGAACTGCAGGATCGCGAATTCGTCAGCGCGATTCGCGAAGGCCGCGATCCCAACAGCTCGGTGGCGCAGGTGTTCGATTGCTATCGCGTGTTGGGTGAACTGGAGCAGCAGCTCGCGCAGGGCTGATTCGCATACCCTTTCCCCGAAGGCCCGCTTCGCCGGTTGGTGGAGCGGGCCTTTCTGTTTGCAATGCTAACAATTGTGGTCTTTTCTCCGCGTGATCTGCCGGTATCGGCAGGCGCAGGAGAAGGATGCATCGATGGAAGCGCTCATCGCCTATTCGGGCCGCCGCTTCGCTCGCCCGCGTTATTATGCCAACGCGCACGAGCGGGACGAGGTGGATATCGTGCCGGTGCCCATGCCACTGCACGATGCGCGCGCCATCGGGACAACGATCGATCGCGAGGGATTCCAGCTGGTCGCCCATCGCAGCGCCGTTTCCGATTTCGCGGACCGTGAACAGGTCGTTTCGCTGCACATGCACGAGATCGTGGACCTGGTGCGCCACGTGACCGGGGCCGATCACGTCCACGTCGGCAGCCCTGGCCTGCTGCGCTTCAGTGAACGGTCGGGCCGGGCGGGCAGTCTCAACAATTCCATGCCGGCACGCTTTGCGCATATCGACATTTCGGACAGGACCGCCACGCTGTTCGGCGAACGGGGGGCGGAGGGTCGGCCGTTCCGGCGCTGCGCGCACTACAACGTATGGCGTGCGATCTCTCCGCCGCCGCAGGACGTGCCACTGGCCCTGTGCGATGCCCGCACGCTGGCGCGGGAAGACCTGATCGAAGCCGACGCGGTGTTCGATGAAGAGGGCAAGCCGGAATGGTCGTTCGAGGGGCTGGTGGTCGCGCACAATACCGCGCATCGCTGGCATTATTTTCCCGCGCTGAACGGGGACGAGGCCATTTTGTTCAAGACCAACGATACGGACGACACGCGCGCGCATCACGTTCCGCACGTGGCGTTTGACCTGCCCGATTGCCCGTCGGATGCGTCGGCCCGAGTCAGCATCGAGATGCGCGCAACGGCCTGGTGGTGGGCGTGATGCCGTTCGACGGTGGTGCAATTGCGGCACCTCGTGGCGACGTCTTTGCAACAATGATTGCGTCGCATCCCTTAGAAGGCTATTTTCCCGGAATTGTTCGCTTGCCGGTTGACACCAATGCAAGGAGTCGCACCCCGTTTCGTTTGAAGTCCGGAACCTGTTTGCCACGTCCTGTTTCAGATCGCAGTTCGCCATTCCGGGACGTTTAGGGAAGGACTTCTGACCGGTTGGAGAGGAGGCCGATTTACCCGCCCAGCGGGAAGGCAGCTTCCAGGACCGTCGTCGCATTCGCGGCGGCGGTCCTTTCCGTTTTGGCGTGGACGAAAAGCGCGAATGCTGCAGTTCCGTCCATTGCCAATCGTGGCGCGCGCCGTTGCGGAATCGGTTGGCATCGCCCGTTTCACCCTGTAAGGAGAAACAATAACAATTGTTAGGATGAGGATCGATGGGCGCTTTCCCGCAGACTCCGTATTTCACCGGCCTGAACGAGCCGGTTGGCCAGGAGGTCGAACTGAAGGGGCTGACGGTGGAGGGTACGCTGCCGGCCGAAGTGCGTGGCAGCTTCTTCCGCGCGGTTCCCGACCCGGCCTATCCGCCCAAGTTCGCCAGCGATCACACGCTGTCGGGCGATGGCATGGTCAGCCGTCTGTCGTTCAATGCGGATGGCACGGCCGACTTCTCCATCCGGTTCGTGGAAACAGCACGGCACAAGGCGGAAAAGGAGCTGGGCCGCGCGCGCTTTGGCAAATACCGCAACACCTTTACCGATGACGAGGATGTGCGCGGGATCGACCGCACGGTCGCCAACACCACGCCGGTCTGGCACGCTGGCCGCCTGCTGATGGCGAAAGAGGATGGGCGCCCTTATCGCGTCGATCCTCGCACGCTCGAAACCATCGGCTCCTATGATTTCGATGGTGCGCTGAAGTCCGAAACGATGACCGCGCACGTCCGGATCGATGCGAGCACCGGCGAACTGTTCTTCTATGGCTACGAAGCGGACGGCCTTGCATCGAAGAAAGTCGCCTATTGCATCGTCGGTCCCGATGGCGTGCTGAAGTCGGAACAGTGGTTCGATGCGCCGTACTGCGCGATGATGCACGATTTCACGATCAGCGAGAACTACGCGCTGTTCCCGATCTATCCGACGACCGCCGATCGGGAGCGCATCGAGGCTGGCGGTGAACACTGGCACCACGAACCGGAACGCGCTTCCTGGCTGGGCGTGATGCCGCGTTATGGCGACGTATCGGAAATCAAGTGGTTCAAGGGGCCGAAGGGGTGTCATTCCTACCACATGATGAACGCGTGGGAGGATGAGAGCGGCCTGCTGCACTTCGATGCGTGCCTCAACAACACCAACGCCTTCGCGTTCATCCGCGAGCCATCGGGTATCTTCATGGCGCCGCAAGAGGTTCAGGGAGCACTGACCCGCTGGACCGTCGATCCGACGGCGGACGGTGGCGACGTGACCGAAACGATCATCGGGCCTCCCGGCGATTTCCCGGTGATCCCCGCCGCGAAGCAGGGGCGCCGCTATGGCCATGGCTGGATGCTCTCGATGAATCCGGACCTGCAGGGGCCGCCGCTGTTCGCCGGGCCGGTAGGTGTCGCCTTCAACCTGCTGGTGCGCCTGGACGGGATGGACACAGCCACGCCGCATGTCTCGCAGGCGCTGCCCCTGCCGCCGCAGGCCGGCTATAACGAGCCGGTGCATGTGCCGGCGAAGGACCCCGAGCACGATGGCTGGCTGGTCATGATCGTGGACCGGCAGGTCGGCGAGAACCGCTTCGTTCACGAGGCGTGGGTGGTCGATGCCGGCAACCTTGCGGCGGGGCCGGTGGCGAAAGTGGCGATCCCCGCGCGGCTGCGCCCGCAGGTGCATGGCTGGTGGGTGCCGCAGGCGCAGCTGGATGCGGCGGCGGCGTGACGCGCATCGTCATCACTGGCGCCTCGGGGAACTATGGTCAGGGGACGACGGACCGATTGATCGCGCAAGGGCGCGGGGCCGACCTGATCCTGATTACGCGCAAGCCCGAAAAACTGGCGCACCGTGCCGCGCAAGGTTGCACGGTGCGCTATGGCGATTTCGACAAGCCGGAAACGCTGGTGGACGCCGTGGTAGGGGCCGACCGGATGCTGCTGATCAGCGGGACGCGGGTGGGCGCGCGGGTGCAGCAGCACCGGGCGGCAATCGAAGCGGCGGCGTCGGCCGGCGTGCGGCAGATCGTCTATACCAGCTTTATCGGCATCGACGATCCGGCGAATCCGGCCGAAGTGCGGCACGATCACATCGAGACCGAGCGGCTCATCCGCGCCTCGGGCTGCGGCTGGACCATGCTGCGCGATGCGCACTATGCCGATGCGATGGTGTTGATGGCGGGGCCGGGCGTGATGCAGGCGGGCAAGTGGACCAGCAATGCCGGCGACGGGCGCGAGGCGATGGTCTGGCGGGACGATTGCATCGATTGCGCGGTCGCGGTTCTCGCGGGCGAGGGGCACGAAGGACGCACTTACGACATCACCGGGCCGGAATTGCAGAGCTTCCGCGACGTGGCGGCACTGATGGCGGAGGCCACCGGGCAGCCGTTGACTTATGAACCGGTGGATGACCCGACCCAATACGCGATCTTCGACGCCATGGGCATCCCGCGTCGTCCGGTCGATGACCAGTCCGTCAACGGCATCCCGTGGAACAGCGACGACATGGTCTCGTTCGGCCGCGCGATCCGCGAAGGGTTCCTGGAAATCCGGTCCGATGACGTCGAACGGCTGACGGGGCGGAAACCCCGCTCAACCGGCCGGATGATCGCGGAGAATGCGGAAATGCTGCGCCAGGCCGCGCGCAGCATTTCCGACTGATATTCTCTCTCAGAGATACTGCTTGTACAGCGCGAGCATGCGACCCCAGGCCTTCTCGGCCTGTGCCTTGTCGTAGATCGGCGCGTCGATGGTGCACCAGCCGTGCTGGGCGGGGTAGACCTCGATTTCCGCAGGCCGCTTCGCCGCATCGGCCGCTTCGCGCAACCGCACCTTGTCGTCCGGCGCGCGGGCGTCATCGTTCTGCGCGATCGCGAAGAGGTAGGCCGCCCGCGTCTGCGCGAGCAGCTTGTGCGGGCTGTCGGGCGTGTCGTTGACCAGGCTGGCGCCATGGAACGAAGCCGCCGCGCCGACCCGTGCGGGATTGGCCAGCGCGGTGCGGACGGTGAACGGCCCGCCCATGCAATAGCCGCAGGTGCCGATCTTCCGGCCGGTGTCCACTTCCGCCTGCCCGTCCAACCAGGCGACGAAAGCCGCCGCATCGCGCACGGTGCCCGCCGGCGTGATCGCCGCGATCATCGGCGCCAGCTTCTGCTGCCCTTCGGGCGAGCGCCATTCCGACAGGCTGTTGAGAATCGGTGCCGGGCTGGAGCGGTAGTACTGGTTGACCACCAGCACGGCGTAGCCCCCTTCCGCCAGCCGCGTGCCCATGGTCTTGTAGGCATCGCGCAGGCCGGCGATGTCGGGCCATAGGATCACGGCGGGATGCTTGCCGCCTTCGGGATGGACGAAGAAGGCATCGGCCTTTCCGTCAGGCGTGGTGATCGTCACCGCGCGGCTGGCTACCTTCATCGCGCCCGCGCCATCGTGCGTCTGGGCCATGCAGCCGGGAACGATGGTCATCGCCGCCGCGCCTGCGCCCAGGGCGGTGAATTGCCGGCGGTTCAACGCCAGCCAGCTTTCGTTATCGGCTTCGGTATCCTGATCGCACATCGTCTTTTCTCCGTGGAATCCCCGCCGATCGCGAGGATAGCGGCGACGCCGTGCGGCGCAACCGATGGCTGTCAGGTGAGATCGGAAAGACCGATGATCCGGCCGGCCTTTGCCGCCTTGTTTGCCTCGCGGCGCAGGCGTTCGATTTCGAGCCGGGCGGGCGGCGCTTCCTCGTCGGGCAGGGCGTTCACGCTGTCCCGGAATATTTCCTCGAAATCCTCGCGGAACTCCGGATGGGTGAGGATCAGCCCCCTGTCTTCGACCATGCCCGCGAACACTTTGCGGCCGACTTCGTACGGGTCCATGCCGGCTTCGAAAGCGGTCCCGAACTGCTCCAACTCAGCCCGGGCAACGGGGGCAAAGCCGCTGTCGGCGAAAGTGTCGGGGCGCTTGAGCGCCGAATCCCATGCGTTGGTCCGGGTCAGCGCGGGGCAGCACAGCGAACAGCCGATGCCGTGGGGCGCTAGGTTGTAGCGCAGCGATTCGGTCAGGCCGCGCACGGCGAACTTGCCTTGCGGCCCCGGCAGGAAGGCCGCCATCGACGCCACGTTGACGACATGGCGCGGCCCGCCGGCCGCCTTGATCCTGGGCAGGAAGCTGACCAGTCCGTTGACCACGCCGCCGAAATTGACGCCCATGATCCAGTCGTAGTCGGCATAGCTCGCCTCGTCGGTTGGCCCGAACACGCTGACGCCGGCGTTATTTACCAGCACGTGTACCGCGCCGAAGTGCTTTTCCACGGCCTCGGCCGCTTCGGCGAAGCCGGCGCGGTCGGTTACATCCAGCGGTACGAACAGCGGCGGTTCCCGCCCTTTATCGGCAAACCAGCGCGCGGTCAGTTCGCGATGGGCCTCGTTGCGATAGCTGAGCGCCAGCCGCAAGCCGGCATCGCTGAGCGCCTGCGCCACGCCAAGGCCGATCCCGGTGACACCACCCGTTACGAACGCGACCTGGCCGGACCATTCCGAACCGTCTTTTTTGGCATGCGCCATGTTTTCCTCTCGCAATGGTTCTCTCGACTGTTATTGTTAGTGTTACATACAAAGATCGGAATTGGGAGAGTAGAAAATGACGGACGTTTCCGCTCGCCTGGAGGCGTTGGAAAGCCGCGTGGGGCTGCTGGAGGATGTGAACGCCATCCGCCGCCTGCACTGGGCCTATGGCTATTACATCGACTTCAATCGCGCCGATGACGTGGCAGAGCTTTTTGCCGAGGACGGCGAGGTGATCTTCCTTTCGGGCATCTACCGGGGGCGGGAAGGCGCGCGTCGGCTCTATGGCAACTGGTTCCGTAGCCTGTTCCTGGCTCCGGGCGAGGAAGCGCCGGCCTATGGCTTCCTGCTCGATCATTTCCAGATGCAGGACATCATTACTGTCGCGCCCGATCGGCAGACCGCGAAAGGCCGGTTTCGTGGCATGCTGTTTGGCGGCAGCCACGAAACGCGCGCCTTCAAGCCGGAAGGCCTGCCGCTCCAGTTCATGGAAGCGGGGATCTACGAGAACGATTACGTGCGCGAAGATGGCGTTTGGAAGATCAAGCGGCTCGATTACATGATGCAGTGGCAGGGCGAATACGAAGCCGGCTGGTCGAAGACCATCGCGCATCTCCAGCCCTTGACCGAGTGCTATCCCGAAAATCCGTTCGGCCCCGATGAAATCCGCAGCGCGGAAATCCGCCAGACATGGCCGCACCGCCATGACGTGCCGATGCACTTCGCGCATCCCCGGTTCGGTGCGGTGCTGGCCAGCAAGGCGACATCATGATGGACCTTGCGTTCGATCGTCAGGCGGGCTGTGACGGTCCATCCAGCCCGGAATACGCGCCAGCACGGCCTGCATGGCCCGGCCGAACGCCATGCGCTCCGCCTTGTCGAGATCGACGAACAGGGCGCCGCCCACTTTCTCCATGGCGGGCAGCGTGCTGGCGAAAGTCGCCCGTCCTTGCGCGCTCAGCCGGAAAGGCTTTCGGCGGCGGTTCGCCGGATCGCTGCCGAGTTCGACAAGGCCGCGTTCCAGAAGGCTGGCCAGCGCGCGGCTGACATTCATGGGGGGGACTCCCATGATTTCGGACAGGTCGTGCCCCGCCAGTTCGCCTTCGCCGCCCAGCGCGAGAATCACGCGCAGATCGTTGGAACTGAGTGCGAGCGGCTCCGCCACGCCATCGCGCATCGGGCCGGCGATGAAGGTGGCCAGCTTCAGCAGGTCGATCAGCAGGGCCACGTTGTCGGTGCCGTCGGTCTGCGGATCGGGCGTGGCGGAAGCCTTGGAAGTCATGGCGTTGCCTATCGCCGCACCCGGCGCGGACGGCAAGAGGCGGCAGCCAGGCTGGTGGTGGTTTTGTGACTTTTGTGCATCAGCGCCGTTTTTGCGGCGACATGGTGCAGGAAGCGCTTGCCACGGGTAAGTTTGTATGCCTAACTAACAATTAGCAAGGCTGTCCCGTAGAGGATACTAACAGGAGAGGGGATATGGCAATCGCCAACCGTACTGCAGGAATCGTGCGTCTTTTTTCCGCGGGAAGTGCCGCGGCGCTTGCGTTTGGTCTCGCCATGCCGGCCTTCGCGCAGGAAGCGGCGCAGGCGCAATCGACATCCGACGATGCCGCCGCTTCGCGTGAAATCGTGGTGACGGCGCAGTTCCGGTCGCAACGCCTTCAAGACACGCCGTTGTCGATCACGGCGGTTGATTCCAAGCTGCTGGAAGCTCGCAACCAGACCGATATTTCGCAGATCGCGGCCCAGGCGCCCAACGTCCAGCTCACGCAGATGGGCGGGGCCTTCGGATCGTCGATGGCGGCCTACATTCGCGGCATCGGCCAGTATGACTTCAACCCCGCCTACGAACCCGGCGTCGGTATCTACGTCGATGACGTCTATTTCGCGACCCTGACCGGCAGCGTTATGGACTTGCTGGATCTGGATCGCGTGGAAGTGCTGCGTGGCCCGCAGGGAACGCTGACGGGGCGGAACTCCATCGGTGGCGCGATCAAGTTGTTCTCGGCCAAGCCCGCCGCCGAAAACAGCGGCTCGGTCGAGGCGGCCTATGGTTCCCGCAACCGCATCGATTTGCGCGGAAGTGCCAATTTCAAGCTTGCCGAGGGGCTCTATGCCCGCGTTTCCGGGGTGTTCAAGCGCCAGGACGGCTATGTCAGCCAGATTGACTATGGCTGCGCGAAGCCGGGCAATGCTCTCGGTATCGCCGGCAATGCCTCCACGCCGTCGAACTGCGTCGTCGCCAAGCTTGGCGAGAAGAACTATTCGGGCCTGCGCGGGTCGCTGCGTTACAATCCCAACGACACGATCGACTGGACGGTGACCGGGGATTACACCTACGAAAACCGCAGCAATGCCGCCAGTGTGCTGACCGTGGACAATACGGCCAAGACCGGCGGGGTCGATTTCCGCTGCGGCAATTTCTGCACCTATGCCAATTTCTACATGCCCGCCGGCGGGCAGGCAGGGCAGGCCTATACGATGCCGATGAACACGATGTTCACCGGCTGGGGCGTGTCGAGCAATCTGAAGTACACGCTCAGCGACAATCTCAACCTCCAGTCGATCACCGCCTATCGCAAGTATCACCAGACCTTTGGCACCGACGACGATTTCACCCCCTATGGACCGATCGGCGGGGCCGGTTACAATGACCTGACCTTCCGCTTCTTCAGCCAGGAACTGCGCCTGAACGGCAAGATCGGCAGCCTGGCCGAATGGACCATCGGCGGTTTTTACAATGACCAGACCTCGGTCTATTTCACCCGTCAGGACATTCGCTACATCGTGCCGAACGTGCCCAGCTTCTACCTGCAATTCCAGGGCAACGATCCGGTCAAGGCCAATTCCAAGGCCGGTTTTGCCACGCTGATCCTGCATCCCACCTCCAAACTCAACGTGACGGCGGGCCTGCGCTATACCAGCGAGCACAAGGATTACACCTTTGTCCGCCAGAACTGGTCGGGCGGCGCGCTGGTCGATCCGTTCGGCGTGGGCGCGCTTAATGGCAGCGTGGCCAATTACGACGGCAACAAGCTCGACTGGCGCATTTCGGCCGACTATCGCTTCAGCCCGCAACTGATGGCCTATGCCACGGTCAGCACCGGCTTCAAGGGCGGCGGCGTGACGGCGCGTCCGTTCACCAAGACGCAGGCCACCAACGGCACGTTCCGCCCCGAAACGCTCACTTCTTATGAACTGGGCCTCAAGAGCGACCTGTTCGACCGTCGTCTACGCCTGAACCTGGCCGGTTTCGTCAATGACTACAAGAACATCCAGCTGCCGATCTCGGATTGTTCGCTGCTCGACGGCTTCGCGCCGGGCACCGATCCCTATCCCTGCGCCGCCATTCAGAATGCGGGCGATGGCAAGATGTGGGGTCTTGAAGGCGAACTTTCGGCCACGCCGATTGACGGCCTGAACATCGATGCCACGCTGAGCTGGATCGATGGCGAATGGAACCGGATCAGCGCGCAGGTCACCTCGATCAAACTGTCCGATCCGATCACCTCGCCCAACTGGCGCGGCAGCGCGGGCATTCAGTACACCGCCGATCTGGGCGGCAGCAACGGCACGCTGACCCCGCGTTTCGACCTGGTCTATACCGGCAAGCAGCAGATCGGCCGCCTGACCGTGACCAGCCCGCTGGATTACAACCCTGCCTTTGCGCTCGCCAATGCGCGCCTGACCTGGAAGAACCCCAAGCAGGATCTGGCGATCAGCTTTGAAGTGTCGAACCTGTTTGACAAATACTACTATCTGCCGCTGCGCTTCCAGGCGCTCTATGCCTCGGCAGGCACGGTTTACAGCAATGTGGGCCGTCCGCGTGAATGGGCAATTTCGGTGCGCAAGTCGTTCTGAACTGTGCATTTTTGACCCGACTTTGGGGGGCGGATCGCAAGGTCCGCCCCTTTTTTCTGCGCGTCACTTTCCCGGTTGACAGGCGCGCGCGCGATGCGCATCATCCATAACAATTGTTATAAAAATTGGAGAGGAAAAGGTCCGTGAAACTGACCCTGCCGCCGCGGGTTGGCCCGCAATCCTTTGACGCCGCGCTCAAGGCTTTTGCCGGGGTTGTGGGGGCCGGATGGGTGATGTCATCCGATGCCGACCGCGATGCCTATGCCGATGCCTATGCCCCCGGCTCGCCCGAGCGCTGGCCCGCATCGGCCGCCGTCGCGCCCGCATCGGTCGAGGAAGTGCGCGCCATCGTGCGCATCGCCAATGAATACAAGGTGCCGCTCTGGCCGGTCGCGCGGGGCAAGAACCTTGGCTATGGCACCGCCGCGCCGCGCATGGCGGGCTCTGTGGTGCTGGATCTGGGGCGGATGAACCGCATCCTCGAACTCGATCCAAAGCTGGCCTATGCGGTGGTCGAACCGGGCGTGGGCTTCTTCGACCTGCATGACGAGGTGGAGCGGCAAAAGGCCCCGCTCTGGCTGTCTGTCCCTGGCAATGGCTGGGGCAGCGTGATCGGCAATGCGCTCGAACACGGCATCGGTTATACGCCCTATGGGTTGCACGCGCGCAACCTGTGCGGGATCGAGGCGGTGCTGCCCGACGGCGACCTTTTGCGCACCGGCATGGGCGCGATGAAGGACAATCCGGCCTGGCACCTCTTCCCCATGAATTACGGCCCGACATGGGACTTGGCCTTCAGCCAGTCGAACCTTGGCGTGGTCACCAAGGCGGGCCTGTGGATGCAGCCCGCGCCTGAAACCAGCCTTGAGCTGACCTGGGACATCCCGGAGGAGGAGGACATCGGCTGGGTCATCGACACGGTGACGCCGCTGAAAATCGCGGGCGTGATCGACCAGAACGTGTTCATCCCCAGTTGGCTGGGCAAGATCGTCGTGCTGGGCACGCGCAAGGATTTCTGGGATAAACCCACCGCGATGCCCGAATGGCGCGTCAAGGAATTGCTCAAGCAATATCAGCTTGGCTACTGGCGCGTCTCGATCCGCCTCTATGGCGACGAGAGCGTCAACAAGGCCAAGGCCGAGGTGATCAAGGCCGCCTTCAAGCGCCACCTCGCCGCCCCCGCGATGGAGGTCTGGTGGCGTCAGGGCGATCCCAAGCCGCCGCTCGATCTGGCGCTGGGCACGCCCTCGGCGGTGCCGCTGCAAATGTCGGACTGGGTGGGCGGCCGCGGGGCGCATCTGGGCTTCTCGCCGGTGGTGCCCGCCACGTCCGAACATGTGATGGGCCAGTTGAAGCGCAGCCGCAAGATCATCGCCGATCACGATGTCGACTTCTATGCCAGTTTCACCATTGGCGGGCGTTTTGCCAATAATGTCAATATGTTGATGTATGATCGCGACAATGCGGCGCAGGTCGACAATATGAAAAAACTGTTCAACGCGCTTATCACCGAGACCGCCAAGGCGGGTTACGGCGAATATCGCACCCATCTGGGCTGGATGGACCGGGTGATGGACACGTTCGATTTCAACGACCACGCCCTGCGCCGTTTTGGCGAAAAGGTGAAGGACGCGCTGGACCCCAATGGCATCATTGCGCCGGGCAAACAGGGCATCTGGCCCTCGGCCTATCGCGCCTTGCAGAAGGAGGGCGCGGAATGAGCCGGTTCCTGATCGCCCTCGCGCTGCTCGCTCCGATCCCGGCCATGGCGGCCGCGCCGGGCGGCGTCCCCGAATTGCCGCCCTATCAGATGCGCGCGGCCCAACCTGCGGGCGACCGCCTGCAACCGGGGCGCGACCCCAAGGCGGTGTTTGAGCATTCCTGCGGCTATTGCCATCTGGCGGGCGGCATGGGCACCAATCTGCTGACCAAGCAGATGATGATGATGAAACGCCCGCCCTCCGACGGGCTGCTGGCCAACCGGCGGGATCTGACCGCCGATTATGTCAAGGCGGTGGTGCGCGGCGGCAAGGGGGCGATGCCCGCCCAGACCCGCGTGGACCTCACCGATGCGGAATTGAATGCGGTGGCGGCCTATCTGGCGCAAAAGCCGGGGCCAAAGGGAGGGAAGAAGTGATGCTGCGCCTCTCCCGCCGCCGTCTGTTGCAGGGCGCGGGCGCGGCCGGATTGATCGCGGCGCGGCCCGCGCTGGCCGCCTCCGCCCCTGCCCTGCTGATCTATGACAGCCGCATTCCCGAAAGCGCCGCCTTTGCTGCTGCCTCGCCCAACCCCTCGCGCCATGATCTGGCGCAGGGGCGCATCGACCCGCGCCGGATCACCGCCGTCAGCCGCATGGAGGGCCTGACCCGGCACAGCGATTATGTCGCCCTGTCGCTAGCCCTGCGCCTGCAGGGCATGCGCCGTCAGGATGACCGACGCCTGCCGCCGTCGATTTCCACCCGCGACCACCTGTTCCGCTGGTCGCTGGGCAGGGAGCGGGAAATCACGCTCCGGGGTTAGGCGCCCAGCCGCTGCAACCATGCGGCGGCCTTTTTGGGCTCTCCGACCGCGTCGGACCGCACCGGCCCGCGCGCGGCCAGAAACTCGGCATGGAGCGCAAACGCCTCCATGCCGAGTTTTTCGCGCATACCGTCAATGGTTTCGGCCAGATCGTTCAGCTCGGCCAGCATCGGCGCGGCTTTCGCCCGCGCATGGCGATCCTGTTGATGATCGAACAGGCCCCATTGGCCCGCCGCCGTAACCCGCAGCGCCGCGATCAGCGCCGCGCGATACTCGGCCTCTGCCTCTTCACGCTGGGCCTCCAGCCGCTCCAGACGATCGGCGCGTGCCATCAGCGCTTATTAAGCGCGGCTTCGCATTCCGCGATCAGCGAGGCCATGATATCGGCCACCGGCTCTTCCTTGGTGACCATGCCGACCGACTGCCCCGCCATCAGCGAGCCGTTTTCCACGTCGCCCTCGATCACCGCGCGGCGCAGCGCGCCCGCCCAGTAGCGCTCGATCAGCAATTGCGCGTCATGCATGTCCACCTCGCCCGCATCCAGCTTGGCGGCCACTTCGCGCTGCTTGGCGGTGAATTCCTCGGTGCCCTTGTTCTTCAGCGCGCGCACCGGGATTACCGGCAGGCGCGGATCGACCTGCACGCTGGCAACAGCCTCACGCGCGGCGGCGCGGAAGAAGGCCTTTTTGAAATCGGGATGGGCGATGGACTCGCTCGCCGCAGCAAAGCGGGTGCCCAATTGCACGCCCGCCGCGCCCATTTCCAGATAGGAGGCAATAGCCTCACCGCGCCCAATTCCGCCCGCGACAAAAACAAGATAATCTTCGGCCAGTGCGGGCAGGAACTCCTGGGCCAGCACAGACGTTGATACGGGCCCAATATGACCACCTGCCTCAGACCCTTCGATCACCAAGGCATCCGCGCCAGAGCGAAGAAGCTTCTTGGCCAGCGCCAGCGTCGGGGCAAAGACCAGCACCTTGGCGCCGAAAGCCTTGATCGCCTCGACGCTGCCCTTGGGCGGAATGCCCCCGGCCAGCACGACATGGGTCACGCCATGGCGCGCGCAGACCTCGATCAGTTCGAACAGCTTGGGGTGCATGGTGATCAGATTGACGCCAAAGGGCTTGGAGGTCAGCGCCTTGGTCGCCTCGATTTCAGCATCCAGCAGTTCGGGCGTCATCGCCCCGCAGGCAATCACGCCGAACCCGCCCGCATTGCTGATCGCCGAGACCAAATTGCGTTCCGAAACCCAGCTCATCGCGCCGCACAGGATCGCATATTCACTGCCCAGAAATGCCTTGCCGCGCGCCATCAGGGTTTCGGTCTTGGTGGGCATCGGCAATTCCTCCTGCATCATGGCGCGGCCTGCGCAAAATCTGATGCGCGCCCTTAGGGCCCCCGCGCGGATCAGGCAAGCGGCCTTGCGCACCATAATCGCCAAATTCGATCACTGTAATACAATCATGCAGCTTCACCGATAAGTAAACATGGAATAATTCTTGGCCATCAGGCAAACCAAAGGGGATGCACCATGAACGCTGAATCGAAATGCCCTTTCCACGCAAAAGCCAGCCGCACCGCCGTTGTGGCCGCGCTCACCAATGACATGTGGTGGCCCAACCGGCTGAACCTGAAAGTCCTCTCGCAGCACAGCGAAAAGGTCGCGCCCAAGGGCCGGAACGCCTATGCGCAGGCCTTTGAAGCGCTCGATCTGGCGGCGGTGAAAGCCGATATCTTTGCCCTGATGACCCGGTCGCAGGACTGGTGGCCTGCCGATTACGGCCATTATGGCCCGCTCTTCATCCGCATGGCCTGGCACAGCGCGGGCACCTATCGCACCTTTGACGGGCGCGGCGGCGCCTCGACCGGCAACCAGCGCTTTGCCCCGCTCAACGCATGGCCCGACAATGTGAACCTTGACAAGGCGCGCCTGCTGCTCTGGCCGATCAAGCAGAAATATGGCGAAGCGCTGAGCTGGGCCGATCTGATGATCCTGACCGGCAATTGCGCGCTGGAATCGATGGGTCTGCCCACCGTCGGCTTTGGCGGCGGGCGCGAGGATATCTGGGAGCCGGAAGACGACGTCTATTGGGGCCGTGAGGCCAAGTGGCTGGACGACGAACGCTATAGCGGCGACCGTGAACTGGAAAGCCCGCTGGCCGCGGTGCAGATGGGCCTCATCTACGTGAACCCGGAAGGCCCCAACGGCACACCCGATCCGCTGGCCAGCGCGCGCGACATCCGCGAGACCTTTGCCCGCATGGCGATGGATGACGTGGAAACCGTGGCGCTGATCGCGGGCGGCCACACTTTCGGCAAGGCGCATGGCGCGGGCGATGCCGCTCTGGTCGGCCCCGATCCCGAAGCCGCCGACATCACCGCGCAGGGTCTGGGCTGGATCAGCAGCCATGGCACCGGACGCGGCGCCGACGCCATCACCAGCGGTCTGGAAGGCGCATGGACGCCCAACCCGACCCAATGGGACAATGGCTATTTCGACACGCTTTTCGGCTTTGAATGGGAACTGACCAAGAGCCCCGCCGGGGCCCACCAATGGAAACCCAAGGGCGATGCGGGCGCAGGCACCGTGCCTGATGCCCATGACCCGGCAAAGCGCCACGCCCCGATGATGTTCACCAGCGATATCGCGCTCATTACCGATCCGGCCTATCGCGCCATATCCGAGAATTTCCACCGTAACCCCGACCAGTTAGCCCATGCCTTTGCCGAGGCGTGGTTCAAGCTGACCCACCGCGACATGGGGCCGATCACCCGCTATCGGGGCGCCGAGGTTCCCGCGCAGCCGCGCATCTGGATGGACCCGGTGCCGGCGGTCGATCATCCGCTGGTGGATGCGGGCGATGTGGCGGCGCTCAAGGTCGCGATCCTCGGCTCGGGCCTGTCCATCGGGCGGCTGGTGGCCACGGCATGGGCCTCGGCCAGCACCTATCGCGGGTCGGACCGGCGCGGCGGGGCCAATGGCGCACGCATCGCTCTGGCGCCCCAGCGCGACTGGGCGGTGAACGATCCGGAGGAACTGGCCAAGGCGCTGACGGTTTACGCCGCGATCAAGGCCGGGTTCGACGAGGCCCATGCGCCCAAGAAGGTCAGCCTTGCCGATCTGATCGTGCTGGGCGGCGATGCGGCGGTCGAGGCGGCGGCCAAGGCGGCGGGCGTTACGCTCTCGATCCCCTTCCACCCGGGCCGCACCGACGCCACGGCCGAGCAGACCGATGCCGAGAGCTTCGCCGTGCTGGAGCCGAAGGTCGATGGCTTCCGCAATTTCCGTTCCGGCGAACTCGCGCGCTCGGAAGAGGAACTGTTGGTGGACCGGGCGCAATTGCTCGGCCTGACCGCGCCGGAAATGACCGTGCTGGTGGGTGGCCTGCGCGCGCTGGGCGCCAATAGCGCGGGTTCGAAGCTGGGCGTGTTCACCGACCGCGAGGGCGTGCTTTCCAACGACTTCTTCCGCAACCTGCTGGGGGCCACCACGGCGCTGGTGTGGACGCAGAACGAGGATGGCAGCCTCACCGGCCATGACCGCGCCAGTGGCGAGGCAAAGCTGCATGGCAGCCGTGTCGATCTGATCTTTGGCTCGAACGCGCAATTGCGGGCGCTGGCCGAATATTATGCCACCGATGACGCCCTGCCCCGCTTCGTGGCCGATTTCGCAAAAACATGGACCAAAGTGATGGAAGCCGACCGCTTCGATCTCTGATAGATTTTTATCCAGGGGTTGGCTCCATCCCCTCACGGCCGGCCCCGCGCCCCCTCTTTCGGCACAGCCGGAAGAGGGGTTTTGCATGAAAATCACAATCTCCACCACTTTGATAGAATTTCTTTGCTGCAAGACATGCGCTAATCTGTTTTCCATGCGGCGCAGCGCCAAACCGGGCGCCTTTCAGACAGAAGAGAGCCTTTCGTGTCCCTCAGCCTCGCCTCTTTCAGCCTTGAAGCGCTTCTGCCCTACATCGGCATCGGTTTTGCCGCGCAATTGGTGGATGGCGCGCTGGGCATGGCCTTTGGCGTGATCTCCTCCACACTGCTGGTCAGCGCGATGGGCGTGCCGCCCGCGCGGGCCAGCGCGGGGGTGCATCTGGTCGAATTCTTCACCACGGGCGCCTCGGGGCTCAGCCATATCCTGCATCGCAATGTGGACTGGAAACTTTTCGGGCGGCTTGCCGTGCCGGGGGTGATCGGCGGTGTGGCGGGGGCCACGGTGCTGTCGCATATTGATGCTTCGGTGGCGCGGCCCTTCGTGATGGCCTATCTGGCGCTGATCGGGCTTTACCTGTTCTACAAGGCGTTCCACTACCCCTCGGAAAAGCTGCATGACGAGGCGCGCATCACGATGCCGCTGGGGCTGATCGGCGGCTTTCTCGATGCGTCGGGCGGGGGCGGCTGGGGGCCGGTGGTCACCTCCAACCTGCTGCTGCAGGGCACCGATCCGCGCAAGACCGTGGGCACGGTCAACACCGCCGAATTCGTGCTGACCTTCGCGGTGTCGGCCACTTTCATCTACAATTCGGGCTTTTCGGCCTTCACCACCGTCACCGGCGGCTTGCTCGTGGGCGGGCTGTTGGCCGCGCCCTTTGGCGCATGGTTTGCCAAGCGCATCGCGCCCAAACATCTGCTGATCATGGTCAGCATCGTGCTGATGGCCACCAGTTCCTTTGCGATCTACAAGGCGCTGACCTGATCCTAAGGCATGAAAAAAGGGGCGGCGCCATCCAAGGCACCGCCCCTTTTTATCGTCCGCTGCAAACCGCTCAATAGGGCGGCTTGTGCAAGCCCTTGGGGCTGAGCGTAAAGATTTCGCAGCCATCCTCGGTGATGCCGATCGAATGCTCGAACTGCGCCGAGAGCGAACGGTCGCGCGTCACCGCCGTCCAGCCATCGTCGAGCATCTTGACCCCGGCCTTGCCCAGATTGATCATCGGCTCGATGGTGAAGAACATGCCCGGCTTCAATTCCGGCCCGGTGCCCGGCGTGCCGACATGCACGACCTCGGGCGAATCATGGAACAGGCGGCCCACGCCATGGCCGCAGAAATCGCGCACCACGCCATAGCGGTGCCCCTCGGCATGACGCTGGATCGCATGGCCTATATCGCCAAGGCGCACGCCCGGACGCGCCATCTCCACGCCGATCATCAGGCATTCATAGGTCACATCGACCAGCCGCCGGGCCTTCAACGGCACATCGCCCACCAGATACATCCGGCTGGAATCGCCATGCCAGCCATCGAGCAGCGGGGTCACGTCGATGTTGACGATGTCGCCGTCCTTCAACACCTTGTCGCCCGGAATGCCATGGCAGATCACATGGTTGATCGAGGTGCAGCAGCTATGCGCAAAGCCGCGATAGCCCAGTGTTGCCGGAACAGCCCCGCCATCCAGCGTCATCTGGCGCACGATGTCGTCGATTTCGCCCGTTGTGACGCCCGGCTTGACCACCTCGGTCAGCGCATCAAGGATCTCGGCGGCCAGACGACCGGCGCGGCGCATCCCTTCAAACGCGGCGGGACCATGCAGCTTGATCGTGCCGTCGCGCAGCACGGTGTCGCCATCGGCGACGATCTGATATTGTGTCATGGCCCCCATATAGCAAAGCGCGCGAAAAATGACAGAGGTGTGCTTATTGGGGGTGCGCTTATTGGGGGCGCGGCCTCATTTGCCCGCCGCAAAGGCCGCGCGATATTCCGGGCGCACCGCCGCCATCACCCGCGCATCCACCGGCAGCGTGATCTCATAATCCCCCTCGGCATAGGGCCCGGCCTCATAGGGCCCGACCAGAATGCCGATGCGGTTGAAATGGGCGTGATCGCTGCTGCCCAGAATGACGGTGGAGGCGGCCGGGTCGATGCAATCATTGGGCCATTCGCTTGACCGCACCACCGGTTCGCCGCGCCGCTTGGCCCGCTCCTTATCCAGCAAGGCGCAAAACGGTTCGCGGATTGCCGCCGACAGCGCCGCCTTGCTGGTGAACAGGTCCTCGGCCTTGCGCTGCTGCCCCGCGTCCTTGTCCCACAACAGCGCGGTATAGCCATGGTTGGGATGCGCGCCGCCCGAATCCTCATAGACCGCCGCCGACAGGCTGAGCCAGCCGGGCAGATCGGTCACCACTTTCCATTCCACGCCATTGGCCCATGGGCGAAAGGGGAAATTGTCGGTCTTGGCCTCCTTGGCCGCCGCGCGCGCCTCCTTGGCCAGCCGCGACTGCTGCTTGCCCATATCGGCCTCCAGCCAGCTTTTCAGGCCCGGTATGCCAGCGGCGGCGGCCGGATAGCTGTAGTCGAATTCAAAGAAGTCATTGGCAATCTTGACCTTGCGCGCCTCGCCCGGGGTCGGGCTGGACGCGGCGGCATGGGTGGGCACCGCGCCCGAGGCGGCGCTGGCGCCTTGCGAGGGCGCATCGCCCGCCCCGCCGCAGGCCGCAGAGAAAAGGGCAAGAGACAGGACCGGTCCTGCCGTCACAATCGCCCGAGCCTTCATCATGCCTGCCAACTCCATACCATTCGCGCCCAAGGATAGAGCGCCCCCGCCCCCATGCAAGCTGGATGATTATCTGGATTGAAGCGCCCCCCCGCCTGGGTCCATAAGGGGCCATGTCCAAGACCCACAGCACCGCCGCCGACCCTTCCCTGCCGGATCTGGTCCAGCCCGACCGTCGGCAGGCCGCAACGCCGATCCATCTGGTGGACAAGGCTTCCTATGAGGAATGGCTCAAAGGCCGAACGCCGGCGCAGCGCGCCGCTCTGGCCGGGCAGAAGTTCAAGGGCGAGGCGGGCAGCCATGCGATCATCCCCGATGGCGACGGCTTTGCCGTGGCGGCGGGCGTGGCGCGCCTCGATGTGCTGGGCAGTTGGTGCCTTGGTAAATTGGGCGATGTTCTGCCGGGCGGTTTCTATCGCCTTGTGCCTGCCGGTCCGTGCAGCGCCGGGGCAGCCTTCATCGGCTGGGCGCTGGGGCAATATCGCTATGATCGCTATCGTCAGGATGGCAATGGCGAAGCGCCGCGCGTCCTGCTGACCGGCGAGGTCAAGGCCATCGCGCCCGCTCTGGCCGAGGCCGGGGCGGTGGCGCTGGTGCGCGATCTGGTCAACACGCCCGCCGAACATCTGGGCCCGGCCGAACTGGAGCATGAGGCCGAATTGCTGGCCAAGGCCCATCGCGCCACGCTCCGCGTCACGCGCGGCGAGGCGCTGGAGCATGATTTTCCGATGGTCCATATGGTGGGCCGCGCCGCCGCGCGATCCCACGCGCCGCGCATGATCGAGATCGAATGGGGCGATGAAAAGGCCCCTCGCCTCGCCATTGTCGGCAAGGGCGTGTGTTTCGATTCGGGCGGACTGGATATCAAGCCGTCCTCGGCCATGCTGATTATGAAGAAGGATATGGGCGGGGCGGCCCATGCCCTCGCGCTGGCGCGGCTGGTGATGGAGGCCGGGTTGAAGGTGCGGCTGCACCTGCTGATCCCGGCGGTGGAGAATGCGGTGTCGGGCGGGTCTTTCCGCCCCGGCGATGTGCTGCGCAGCCGGGCAGGGATCTCGGTCGAAATCGGCAATACCGATGCCGAAGGGCGCCTGATCCTTGGCGACGCGCTGACGCGGGCCAGCGAGGGCAAGCCGGACCTGATCCTCGATTTCGCCACGCTGACGGGGGCGGCGCGGGTGGCGCTGGGGCCGGACCTGCCCGCGATGTTTGCGAGGACCGACGGTACGGCGCAGGCTCTGCTCGATGCCGGACTGGCCTGCGACGATCCGGTCTGGCGGCTGCCTTTGTATGACGGCTATCGCGAATGGCTGAAATCCGACATTGCCGACATGAACAACGCCCCCGCCGGCGGCTTTGCCGGGGCCAGCGTGGCCGCGCTGTTCCTCGACCGTTTCGTGGGTGAAGGCATCGACTGGGCCCATTTCGACACTTTCGCATGGCGCCCCACCGCCAAGCCCGGACGCCCCAAGGGCGGCGATGCACTGGGCCTGCGCGCGGCATGGGCAATGGTGAAGGCCCGGTTTGGGTGAATTTTCCCCTGAAACTTGCGAAAACCGCGCCTTCCGGCTAAGCGCCCGCCTTTCCGTGTCGGGGGCAGGCGAGTTTATCTATGTTTGAAAATCAGGTTCCGGCTTTGGGCGCATCCTTCGCGTTGAGCGGCCCTGTGGGCAAACCCGATCCGGCCCGCGTCCCCGTGCGAGGTGATGTTGCGCATATTCGCTTGGCGGGACAGGTGTTTGTGCCGCATTATGTGGTGCCCATGCCGCATCGCGCCATGGGCGAAACCGAGGTTTTGCGCGCTCCGGGGGGCGAGGCCATCGCCAGCCTGAATGCGGGCGCGCAATTTGATGTGCTCGATCTGGCGGGCGGCCATGCGTGGGGCGAGATTCCCGGCGGCATGGTCGGCTATATTGCCGCCGATCAACTGGAGAAACTGGCATGAGCCTGAGCGTGTTCATCGATGGTGCCGCAGGCACCACGGGCCTGGAGATCGCCGACCGGCTGGGCGGGCGGTCGGAATTCGACCTGATCATTCTGGATGACACGCGCCGCAAGGACAGCGCCGCGCGCAAGGAAGCGCTGCATGCCGCCGATTTCGCGATCCTGTGCCTGCATGATGACGCCGCGCGCGAGGCGGTCGAGATGGCGCAGGGGGCCAAAGTGCGTATCATCGACGCCAGCACCGCCCATCGCGTGACGCCGGGCTGGACCTATGGCTTTCCCGAGATCGTCGGGCGCGATGCGGTGGCCGGTGCGGACCGGATCGCCAATCCGGGCTGCTATCCCACCGGCTTTATCGCGCTGGTCGCGCCGCTGGTGCGCGCCGGGCTGCTGCCCGCCGACTGGCCCTATACGGTCAATGCCGTGTCTGGCTATTCGGGCGGCGGCAAGGCCTTGATCGAACGGTTTGAAGAAGATCGCGACATTGCTTTCCGCGCCTATGGACTGGGCATGGGGCATAAGCATGTACCCGAAATGACGCGCTATGCCGGGCTTGCCCACGCCCCGGTCTTTGCCCCCAGCGTGATCCCGGCCCATCGCGGTATGTGGGTCGAGGTGCCGCTGCCTCTGGCCGCGATCCCCGGCGCGGCTTCGGCCGATGCGCTGCGCGAAGGGCTGGCGGCCTTTTATGCCGGTGGCTCGATCGTGCGCGTGGCCGAGGCGGGAACGCCTGCCGAAATGCTGCTGCGCGCCTCGATGGCGCCTTCCGATGCGCTCACGCTGCATGTGTTCGGCAGCGCCGATGGTACGCAGGCGCGCCTCGTCGCCGTGCTCGACAATCTGGGCAAGGGCGCCAGCGGCGCTGCGGTGCAAAGCCTCAACCTGATGGCGGGTCTGCCCGAGACGGCGGGCCTCGCACTCTGATCTCTTTTGGGGGCTCTTTCCGGCGCGAAAGAGCCCCTTGGGCACCCATGCCCAAAATGTAGGCAGCACTGCCTAAAAAATGATCGCAAAATTGGCAGTTTGAGTCATTATCCTGCCCGCACACCCCCGGTTTTCCGGAAAATCTTTCGTGCAAAGCCGCATTTCAGAGGTTTTCCTCAGGCTTCCTTTGTCCTATCCCTTCCCAATCGACTCTGGCACGAATCTTGTTAGATCCTTACCAGCGTCAACCGCATCAGGTCCGGCCATCGCGGTCCGGATGCTGGCGTAATTGCGCACTGCGGTGGCTGTTTTGGCCCCGCCAATGAGGGATGGTGCAGGCGTGAAAAAGATCGAGGCGATCATCAAGCCGTTCAAGCTGGATGAGGTGAAGGAAGCGCTGCACGAAGTGGGCGTGTCCGGCATCACGGTGACCGAGGCCAAGGGTTTTGGCCGCCAGAAGGGTCACACCGAACTGTATCGCGGCGCAGAATATGTCGTCGATTTCCTGCCCAAGGTGAAGCTTGAGGTGGTTGTGGCCGACGATCTGGCCGCACGCGTGGTCGAAGCCATCGCAGGCGCGGCCCAGACCGGCCGCATCGGCGACGGCAAGATCTTCGTGATCCCCGTCGACAACGCCCTGCGTATCCGCACCGGCGAACGCGACAACGACGCGGTCTGATCCCTTGCCCGTCCCTGCCCCGTCAGGGATCGGGCGCAGGGCACAGGCATTGCGGGCGGGCCGCCCTACATAAGCAATTTGAAATCTTTGCCGGAGGTTCGAACCTGTCGACCCCGGCCATAATGCGGAGAACTATCGGAATGGCAACTGCAGCAGACATCCTTGCGCGGATCAAGGATGAGGAAATCGAGTGGGTCGACCTGCGCTTCACCGACCCCAAGGGCAAGTGGCAGCACCTCACCATGGTCGCCTCGGTCCTGGGTGAAAGCGAACTCGAAGACGGCCTGATGTTCGACGGTTCGTCGATCGAAGGCTGGAAGGCCATCAACGAGTCGGACATGATCCTCAAGCCCGACCTCGACGCTGTTTATGTCGATCCGTTCTCGGCCACCCCGATGCTGATCCTGGTCTGCGACATCGTCGAACCCTCGACCGGCGAACTCTATGCCCGCGACCCCCGTTCGACCGCCAAGCGCGCCGAAGGTTTCGTGCAGTCGACCGGCCTTGGCGACACCGTCTACGTCGGCCCCGAAGCCGAATTCTTCGTGTTTGACGACGTGAAGTTCTATGACGGCTACAATGGCAACGGCTTCTCGATCGACGACATCGAACTGCCGACCAACTCGAACAAGTCGTATGAAGGCGGCAACCTCGCCCACCGTCCGCGCGCCAAGGGCGGCTACTTCCCCGTGGCTCCGGTCGACAGCCTGGTCGACATCCGCGGCGAAATGGTTTCGACCATGCTCGACATGGGCCTGCCCTGCGACAAGCACCACCACGAAGTGGCCTCGGCTCAGCACGAACTGGGTCTGACCTTCGGTACGCTGGTGACCACCGCCGACCGCATGCAGGTCTACAAGTATGTCGTGCATCAGGTCGCCAATGCCTATGGCAAGACCGCCACGTTCATGCCCAAGCCGATCATGAAGGACAACGGCAGCGGCATGCACACCCACATCTCGATCTGGGATAAGGGTCAGAACACGTTCGCCGGCAACGGCTACGCCGGTCTGTCGGACACCTGCCTGTACTTCATCGGCGGCGTCATCAAGCACGCCAAGGCCCTGAACGCCTTCACCAACCCGACCACCAACAGCTACAAGCGTCTGGTGCCGGGCTATGAAGCCCCCGTTCTGCTGGCCTACTCGGCCCGTAACCGTTCGGCCTCGTGCCGCATCCCCTACGGCGCCGGCACCAAGGCGAAGCGCGTTGAATTCCGCTTCCCCGACGCGATGGCCAACCCCTACCTGTGCTATGCCGCTCTGCTGATGGCTGGTCTTGACGGTATCAAGAACAAGATCCACCCCGGCGAAGCCATGGACAAGAACCTGTACGATCTGCCGCCCGAAGAGCTGGCCGAAGTCCCCACCGTTTGCGGTTCGCTCCGCGAAGCTCTGGACTCGCTGGCTGCTGATCACGACTTCCTCCTCGAAGGCGGCGTGTTCACCAAGGACCAGATCGACTCCTACCTCGAACTCAAGTGGCCCGAAGTGCTGCGCTGGGAAACCACGCCGTCGGCCGTCGAGTTCGACATGTACTACAGCGCCTGATCTCACTCAGGACCGCTGCAAGGCACAAGAAGGGCGTCCGGGAAACCGGGCGCCTTTTTTGTTGCGTTAGGGGTTGGCAGTTGCCTTCGGCGGGCAAAGGGACTCGTCCCTTTGCAATCCCATTATGGGGTTGCGCGTGGTCGGCAGCGGGGTGGTAAAGGCAGTAGGTTAGAAAGCCTGCGGCGCGGCGGCCTAGTGCCGATCAGCGCCGCAGGCTTTAAAATTTCAAGGCCGCGTCCGACGCAAAAGGCCGCCCCCACACACAACACCGACATTAACGGGATTGCAAAGGGCCCCGCCCTTTGCCCGCCGGAGGCATAAACCTCCCCCGAAATCAATAATCCTTCGACACCTTGGCATTCACACTCTGCCGCCCCGTACTCGCCACCGTGCCGAGCAACGCCAGCCAACTGGTCAGACGAAACTCGACATTGGTGGCCGAATAGCCGCGCCCGTCGGTCACGATCTCGGCATAGATGTGCCGTCCGAGATATTTGCCCACAGCCACGCCCGTCTGCCGCCCGATGGTGGCATCGGCGGATACGAACCGCAGCCGGTCGAGCCCGATCACGCTGCGCAGCTTGTTGATCGGATCCAGCCCGCCGCCGCCATGCAGTGCCGCCAGCGCGGCCCCCAATTGCAGGGCCTCAGGCGCGGAAATCTGGGTGATCGAATCGCCGAACAGGATGCGCGACAACAATTCCTCTTCCGGCAACGCAGGCACCGAGGAGAATGCGATTTCCGGACGCAGCGACGTGCCCCGCACCGTCACCGTCGCGGTCAGATTGTTGACCGTGGCGGTTGCGGCCATATCCAGCCTCGGGTCCACCGGGGTCGATCCATCAAAGCTGATCCGCCCGCGCGTCAGGTCGAAATGCTTGCTGGCAAAATCATAGCTGCCTTCGACCAGCGTGGCCGCCCCGCTGATGGCGGGCTCCTGCAAGGCCCCGCGCAATTTCAGATCCGCGTTCCACAAACTGTTCAGCCCCAACCCGGACAGGCGAATATTCCCACCCGACGCATCGACCATCAGCCGCCAGGGCATATCGCGCTCGGAGGCCGGGGCGATATCGGCGCGCCGGTTGATCTCGCGCGTGGGCAGGCTGGGCAGATCCGTCGCCGAACTCGCCTGACCCAGCCGCCAGCGAGCGGCATCAATCGTCAGGCGCCCGGCGATCGTACCGGTCATGCCATCGGACATGATGCGGATCGGCCCCGACGCGCTCAGCGCCATATCGGGGCGAGAGATCAATTGCGCCCGCCGCGCCGCCAGCGCCACGTCGATGGACGGCCCGCGCCCCGGCCCCATCTGGGCGAAATCGACCCGGCCGCTGCCCGTCACCAGCCCACCGCCCGGCGCCACGCCCGACAGCGTGCTGAGGCTGAGCGCCGAGCCGTCGAAATCGCCTTTGACATCGACATTGCCAATGTCCGTGCCCGAGGCCGCGCTCTGTAACCGCATTCCCTTGCCCGCCAGCGACCCGCGAATGCTGGGATCGTCGAGCGTCCCGCTCATATCCGCGGCGATCTCCACCGGCCCCGACAGGTCAAACGCATCCAGCGCCATCAACCGCCACAGCGCATCCGCAGGCCCGGCATAGCGCATCTGCGCCGCCAACCTTCCTGCGCCCAATCTTTCATTGATCGCGCCCGTGTCGGCCAATTGGTCGATCCGCGCCTGCAAACGCCCGCGCGCCGCGCCGCCCTCACTGGCCACCGCGCGCAGATCGAGCGCCCGCGCGCCCAGCCGCGTGACCACCGCCACATCGACCGGCCGCGAGGTCAGCATCAGCCCGGAACGCGTCAGCCCCTTGACGATCACCCTTGCCTCGCCCTCGGGCAGAGCCTCGCGACGCTGCACATAGGTCAGCTTGCCCGACACTTTGCCCCCTAGGCCAATGTCGGGCACCACCACATCGGCCAGCGAAAGCGGCATCGAGACCAGTCCCAGATCCAGCTCGGTCGAACCATTGCCGATCAGCCCTTGCGCCACCACGCGCCCGCCGCCAAAGTCGATCTGGCTGGGCGCCAGACGCCATACGCCCGGCGCTCCATCGCGGCTTTCCACCGTGAACAGGGCACGGCGCGGCATGGCGATCTTCTGCCCGGCAAAACTGCCCCCGGCCAGCACGGACACCTTGCCCGGCGCGATATCGCTGCTCACCTGAAGATCGAAACGGCTGCCCTTGCGGCCGCCCATCGTGGCATTGACCGTGCCATTGCCATCGTTCAGCCGCGCCGCCAGCCCCAGCCGCCCGATGAACAGCTTGCCCTTGCCGATCCCCTGCGCAAACAAATCCGCCGACAGGGTCGTATGCTGTTTCAGCAATTGCCCGCTGACCTTGAGCCGCCCGGACGCGATGGTCAGCGGCCGCTCGCCCTCGAAATGGGCATTGTGCGCATCCAGCGAGGCATCCACGCTCTGTCCGCCCCCGCGCGGCGCCAGAGCGATCAGCCCCGCCACCCCGCCGCCCGAGACAGTCAGATGCCCGTCGGCCCCCTCGTCATCAAGCATCACCGAGCCGGTGACATGGGTGCTGGACAAGAGGAAATCGCGCAATTCCAGCCTTGTGCGTCCCTCGCCCTTGGGCACGATCAAACCCGCCGTCCCGGTAAAGGGGCCGACGGTGGAATCGCCCCGCGCCTCGATCTTCAGCGCGTCGGCCTCCGGCGTCAGCACCACCAGCACATCCTTGACGCCCAGGGTCGGCAGCGGGTCCTGCAGACGGACCTGACCGCGCGGGCCGCCATCGCCAATGCTCAGTTCACCGGCAAAGCTGCCATAGCGCTCCTGCTGCCCCCGCGCATTCAACGCGATCCGGCCGTCGCCGTCGCGCCCGCCCTCCAGCACCATCTGCAACGAAGGCGCATCGATCCGGCCGCGCGTGACGGCCAGATGGTTGCCCTGCGCTACATCGACATGGCCGGCAAAGCGCAAGGCGCCGCCCGTCAGATTTTCCAGACTATGGCTGCTCAATTGGGCGATGCCGCCCGTCACATCGGCCGCGACCCGCCATGGCGCGCCCCGTGCCCCGCTGACCCGCACCTGCCCCTGCGCATCGGCAGGCCCCAGCGACAGGGGCCAGCCATGCAGCCCCGCCTTGCCCTGCATCACCCAGTCACCCCGCGCCAGATCGGCGTTCAGACTGGCCCGCGCGGTGCCATGGGGAATGGCCAGCGCCACGTCCGCGCTGGTCAGCCGCATGCCCTCGAGCGCCAGCGTTCCCGCCGCGCGGACATGGTGCAATTCGGGATCGAACCTGCCGTCTTTCGTGCGGATCTGCGCGGCGGTCAATTGCACGGGCAGGACCCAGCGCGCGCCCTCGCGGCGCAAATTGCCATCGGCCGTCATGCCCTCAAACACCGTGGTCTGGCTGCGCCAGCGTAGGGTCCGGGCGACAACATGCGCGCGCGGGGAGGCAAAGGCCCCGTTCATCAGCGCGCGGACCTCCAGCCCGGCGAATTCGTCATCCTTACCCAAAGGCAGGCGCGGCCCGCCCTTGAGATTGAGCTCCCAGTCGACAAAACTCTGCCGCCTCAGATCCAGCACGCCCTTGCCCTGCCCGCTCAGATTGGGCGCGCGGGCCGACAGATCGCCGGTAAAGCGCCGATCCGCCACCACGCCCTTGCCCGCCAGCGCGATCACCCCGCCGCCCAGCGTATGGCGCTGCCCTTCGGAGAGCACCGGATCGCTCCACAATTTGCCGTCGAAACGGACCGCGCCTTCGCTGTTGGCGAAATTGACCGCCACGGCATTGCGCCCGTCCTGCTGCGCCTTGGCCCAGCCAGACCAGACCTTCCAGCTTCCCCGGCCCTCGGCGCGGACCTCGCGCGCGGCGCGGCTGCGCGTCAGCGCGGCCAGCAGCCCGTTTTTGGGCGCGTTATAGTCCAGCGAGAGGGCGAACCGATCCTGCGCCCTTTGCGCGTCCAGCACCAGCGAGAGCCGATCCTCGCCCCCCAGCCTGCCGTTCAGCCGGATCGCGGCAAGGCCCTTGGCCACGCGCAGGCTGCCCTGCGCATCGATCCGGCGCTCCACCCCCAGCACCGGCTTGGCAATCACGAGCTTTTCCAGCGCCACCCGGTCGAGCCGCACATCGAAATCGGGCCATAATTGCGCATCGGCCGCCGTCGCGCGAAATTCGGGAACGCGCTGCAACGTGGCGCGGCGCAGCACCACCTCGCGAATATCGAGCCCCGAGGAGAACCAGTTGATCGGGCGCCAGTCGAACACGCCCTCGCCCGCGCGCAGGAAAATGCCATGCGTATCACGCAGCACGATGCCCGACAGCCGCGCCCGGCCATAGATCGACCCCTCAATCCGCCCGATCGAGACGCGCAGCCCATTGTCCAGTTCGTTGGCCGCGATAATATCGGCAATCAGGCGATGCCCGATCGGCGTATCCAGCCCGACCAGCAAGGCCGCCGCCGCGCCCACAATCCCCAACGGCAGGCCCAGCGCATATTTGCGCCAGCCCAGCCCGCCGCGCACGCGGGGCGCGTCCTGCTGCGGCGCTTCCGGCTGTGGCTGTTCCTGAATGTCCGCCCCCTGCGTCATCAGAACGCCTGTCCCAGTGCGACATAGACGCCGATCCGGCTGTCCCCCGCCCTTGGATTGAGCGGAGTGCCCACGTCAATGCGGATCGGGCCAAAGCCGGTACGATAGCGGATGCCCAACCCCGCGCCATAGCGCCAGTCGTTGAATTTGGGCACCGTGCCCGCCTCGACCCCGCCCGCGTCGAGGAAGGGCACCAGTTGCAGCGCGCCGCCAAAGAAATGCGTGTTGACCCGCGCCTCGATCGAAAATTCATAGAGCGAGCGCCCGCCCTTGGGCTCGCCCAGAGCGTTGCGCGGGCCGACCAGATTATAGCCATAGCCCCGGATCGAGGCCCCGCCGCCCGCATAAAACCGCCGCGAGGGCGCAACATAGTCGATGTCGCTGCCCGGCATCGTGCCCAGCCGCACGCGCGACGCCAGCACAACCTTGTCGAACGAGCGATAGAAGCTGGCATCGGCCTGAATGCGGGCATAGCGCGACTGCGTTTCGCGCGCCCAGCTCTGTTCGGGCGAAATGCGAAGCGAGGCGCGGTGCCCCTTGGTCGGGTCGAGCAGATTGTCGGTGCTGTCGATCCCCGCGCGCAGCGGCAGCGCGGTGGTGATATACAGGATACGCCCGGTGGTCACCCCGCTCGGCACGCCCTCGCGCTCCTCCGAGGCTTCGACTTCCAGCCCCATCGACCATGTCCAGGGCTTTTGAAACAACAGGTTGGTCAGCCGTTCATAGCTGGTGGCAAAGGCCACCTTGCGCGCGGCATAGGAGATCAGCGTGGTGTTCGTGGCATAAAGATCGACCGTCAATTGTCGGTCGCGGCCCAGGAAATTGGCGCGGCGGAAGGTGGCCCCGGCCAACTGCTCGTTCGTGCCCACCACCCCGCGCAGTTTCAGCGAGCCTTCAGGCGGAAACAGATTGCGGTTTTCCCAACTGGCCCCGACGCGCGCGCCCTGCCCGGTGTCATAACCGATCTCGCCGGCAATGGTGTGGACCGGCGCCCGGCTCATCGCCACGTCCAGCGCCACCACGCCGGGCTGGCCATCCTTGGGCGGGGCGGTTTCGCGCGGGGTGACATTGACGCCCGCGACAAGGCCCGTGGCCAGCACCGCGCGGCGCAGGTCCTCAACGTCCTTCTGGTTCCACACCTGCCCCGGCTTGAACCGCGCAATATCGCCCAGATGATTGGGTGACATCACCCGCGGCAGCGCCGAGGTGATCGCGCCATAGCGATATTGCCCGCCCGGTTCGACCGCCACATCGACATCGCCCTCGTCGCGGGCATGGTCGATGGTCAGCGAGGCCGGGGGCACCTTGGCAAAGGGATAGCCCGCCTCGCCCAGCGCCTTGGCCAGATCGTTCGTGCCCGCCGTGATCGCGTCCATATCGAGCGGATCGCCGGTCTTGATCGCCAGCACAGCGCGCAACCGCGCGGCATCCTTGCCCGTATCGTCCAGCCGCCCCGTCGTGATCGCGCCGATGTGATAGCGCGCGCCCGGCTCCATATCGAAACGCACCCCGGTGGGCGGCGCAGCAGCGCCTGACCCCGACGTGCCATCGGCGCCCGGATCCGGCCCGATCAGCGATTGCGTCACCTCGCCATCGTAATAGCCATAGACCCGCAGCAGCTTTTCCAGCAGTTTGCGGTCGCTGCTGCCGCGCACCACCACTTGCGCCAGCGCATCGGCATCATGCGCGCCCAGCCCCTGCAGCGCGGACAGATCGCGGAAGCGGCGCTCGAACGCCTCGCGCTCGGGCATGGCGACCGCATCGGCGGGCCACACCAGCCGCGCCCGGCCCGTGGCCAGTATCGTCTCGCGCTCTTGCTCTTTGGCTTGCTCTTTGCCCTGCGCCTTGGCATCCGCCGGATTGCGCGCAGCCAGACGCGCCGCGCCCGGCGGCGGCACACGCTCCATCGCGGCGGCCAGCGTTTCGCCATCCTCCTGCGCGGCCAGAGCGGCAGGGATCGGGATCGTGGCCTCCTCCTTGCCCGGTTCGGGCCAGGGCAGGTCGAGCCCGGCGATCACATCCATCGGCGAATCAGGGATCAGCGCGGCCAGATTGACCGGCGGGGCGGAGGCCGCAAGCGGGGCAATCGCAACGGGCGGCGGCGCCTCTTTGGCCACCGATTTCTTGGCCGCCTGCGCCTTGGCCCAGCCCTCGGGATCACTCAGCGCCGCATCGGGGATCAGCGCGCGCAGGTCATCATCGGTCTGGCGCTGCTGCGCGGCCAGCGGCGCCCCCCCGGCCAGCACCAGCGCCAGCGCGGCCCCGCCCAGCCAGTCGGTTTTAGAACCGGCTGCTGCGGCTCCATAGATCCTGCGGATCGCGCTCGACAAATTTGCCCGCGTCAAACTTGCCAGGTTCGGCGCTCCCGTCTTCCCGCCCCTCAGTGGCAGGATCGCGCATCGCGGGTTCGGCAGGCCCGCTGCGGCCTGCGGTGGCGCGGATAAGCGCATCCTGTTCATCATCGGACAGGCGCACCCATCCATCACGCCCCAGCCTTTCGAGCGGACGATACCGGACCTTATATTGCATCCTTTCGGACCCATCGACCCAATAGCCGAGGTACACATAGGGCAGGCCCTCGCTGGCCGCCCTGCGGATGTGATCAAGGATGATATAATTGCCAAGCCCGGTCCGTGTCGCATGTTCTGGGTCATAGAAAGAATAGATCATCGACAACCCATCGCCCTGCCGGTCCGTCAGACAGGCCCCCACAAGACGGCCCGGCTGAGAACCGGTCGAGGGCTCCCTATACTCGATCACATAGCTGGTGACCGGCGTATGTTCCACCATATCCGCATAATCCACCTCGTCCATTGTCGCCATGCCCCCGCCGGGGTGGCGTGCGGCAAGATAGCGCTGGAGCAAGGCGAACTGTTCGGCCGTGGACCAGGGGTGGCAAACCGAGGCGACCAGATCGCTGTTGCGTTTAAGGTTTTTCTTCTGCGCCGAATTGGGGACAAATTCGCCCGTGACCACGCGCACCGAAACGCAGGCGCTGCAATCCACGCAGGAGGGGCGATAGGCCACCGTCTGGCTGCGCCGGAAACCGATGCGGCCCAGCGCATCGTTGAGCGCATCGGCATGGGGGCCCTTGAGTTCGGTAAACACCTTGCGTTCGGTCCGGCCCGCCAGATAGGGGCATGGCGCGGGCGCCGTCACGAAAAACCGGGGAAAGCGAACGGGGGCGGTCACTGTTTTTGCGATCCTTAAACTGGCCAAGACGCTTTGTCTGTTAACCGGCGGGTTGGCTCCCGCTTTCGGTCATTGCGCGCCATGGGCCGACTTTATGCCCCGCTGGTTCATGGCGTCAAAGCGTTTAACCGTTATTTTGGCGCTAATTTCATCCATTGCCTCATATAGGCACAGGGGGTCAGGATCGCGTTAACCGACCCCCTGTGGGTTTCCTCAGCTCACTTCGGCCTGCACCACCTCATAGCCCTTGGCGCGCAGGGCGTTAACCAATGCGTCGATCTGTTCGCCGTCGCGCGCCTCGCATTCGATGTCCGCCGTCAGCCCCTTGGCGGGCAGATGGGTGAAGATGCGCTGGTGATAGACCTCGATGATATTGACCTGATGGCGGTTGAATTCCTCGACCACCTTGAACAGCGCACCGGGGCGGTCCTGAAGCGTCAGCTTCAGACGCGCCAGACGGCCCGAACGCGCCAGATCGCGCAGCAGCACATTGGCCAGCAGGCGCTGGTCGATATTGCCGCCCGACAGGACGATGCCCACCTTCTTGCCCTTGAACAGATGGCGATGCGCCATCAGCGCGGCCAGACCCGCCGCGCCCGCGCCCTCGACCACCGTCTTTTCGATGTTGAGCAACAGGCACAGCGCATGTTCCAACTCGCTTTCCGACACCAGCACGAAATCGTCGAGCAATTGCGCCAGCACCTTGGAGGTGAACTCGCCCGGCTCCTTGACCGCAATCCCCTCGGCCAGCGTGTCGCCGCCGATGGGGTAATTGGTGCCCTTGAGCAGGTTGTACATCGAAGGATACAGCTCGGCCTCGACCCCGATCAGGCCGATGCCCGGCTTGATCGCGCGCGCCGCCGTGCCCATGCCGGTCGACAGGCCGCCCCCGCCCACCGGGATCACCAGCATGTCGAGATCGGGCTGATCCTCCAGCATTTCGAGCGCAACCGTCCCCTGTCCTGCGGCGACCAGCGGGTCATCGAAGGGATGAACAAAGGTCAGGCCCAACTGCTTCTCCATGCTGCGCGCATAGGCATAGGCCTCATCGAACGTCTCGCCCTCCAGCACGACCTTGCCGCCCACGCTCTCGGTCTGCATCACCTTCACGGTGGGCGTGGTCTTGGGCATGACAATCGTTACGGGCACGCCAAGACGGCTGCCGTGATAGGACAGGCCCTGGGCATGATTGCCCGCGCTTGCGGCGATAACGCCCCGGTCGCGCTGTTCCTGGGTCAGATGCAAAAGGGCATTGAGCGCGCCGCGTTCCTTATAGGCGGCGGTAAACTGGAGGTTTTCGAACTTGAGATAGACTTCGCAGCCGCAAATCTTCGACAGGGTCCGCGAATGGTCCATGTCGGTGCGCACCACATGGCCCGCAATTCGCCCTGCGGCGGCGCGGATGTCATCGATGGTGAGCAGGGGCGCGGTGGCGCCGATTTGCGTGATGTTTGCCTCAGTCATAATCCTGCGCCCCTAGCGGAAAAACCTTTCGCAAGAAACCGCGATTATGCGAGGATTTTACCTCACCTCCTCGCTTTATCTCCTCACGCCGCACTTCCCTTATTCCCTTCGCGCACAAACCGGCTAATACGGCCTGCATGACCGACCCTGCTTCTGCTCCTCGCCGCGTTGCCGTCATCGGACTTGGTGTGATGGGAGGGCCGATTGCCCGCCATCTGGGCCATGCCGGACACAGTCTGACCCTGTATAACCGCAGCCCCAAGCGGATCGCGCTGTGGCGCGAGGCCAACCCCGACATACCGGTGCGCGAGGCCAACAATGCCGCCGACGCCGCCGATGGTTCGGATGTGGTCATCACTTGCGTTGGCAATGACGATGATCTGGCCGAGGTGGTGCTGGGGCCGCAGGGCGTGTTCACCACGCTTCATCCCGGAGGCTTGTTTATCGACCACACCACGGTGTCGGCGCGCATCGCCCGGCAAATCGGGGTGGAGGCGCGCGGATGCCGTGGCCGCCGCCACCCCGGTGATGAGCGCCTATGCCCGGCGCATCGTGCATATCGGCAAGGCAGGCACCGGACAGGCCACCAAAATGGTCAACCAGCTCGCGCTGGCGGGCGTCACGGCGGCGCTGGCCGAAGCCTTCCGTCTGGCGCAGGCCGAGCATCTCGATCTCGACAAGGTCTATGAGGCGATCAGCGGGGGCGCGGCGCAAAGCTGGCAGATGGACAACCGCTGGCACACGATGGCGCAGGAGCGGTTCGACTTCGGCTTTGCCATCGACTGGATGCGCAAGGATCTGGGGCTGGCGCTGGATGAAGGGCGCGGGCTGGGCCTGTCCTTCCCGGTGGCCGCGCTGATCGACCAGCTTTACGCCGACATTCAGGCCATGGGCGGCGGGCGTCAGGACACCAGCGCCATTCTTCGCCGCCTGCCCAAACGAGGGGTTCGATGAGATTATCTTTTGCCGCGCTGGTCGCGGGATTGCTGTGCTCCGGGTCGGCCCATGCCGATACGCTGGTCGATCACGTTCGGGGCCTGACGCTCAATGCGGCGGGCAATGTCGAGCGTTTCAACGGCATCGTCATCGACCGCGACGGCCGCGTGCTGCAATTGCTGCACGAGGATGATCCCCGCCCGACAAGGCTGGATTTCGCTGCCGATGGGCGCGGGGCGGTGCTGCTGCCCGGATTGATCGACGCCCATGCGCATGTGATGGGTGTGGGGATCGCGGCGCTCACGCTCGACCTGTCGGACACCACCTCGCTGGCGCAGGCGCAGGGCAAGATCCGCGCCTATGCCGCGCAATTTCCCGGCCGCCCATGGATCATCGGGCGCGGGTGGAATCAGGAATTGTGGCAATTGGGCCGCTTCCCCACGGCGGCGGAGCTGGATGTGGCGGTGGATGACCGCCCGGTCTGGCTGGAGCGGGTCGATGGCCATGCGGGCTGGGCCAATTCCAAGGCTCTTGCTGCCGCTGGCGTGACGGCGGCCACGAAAGACCCCAGCGGCGGGCGGATCGAACGCCTGCCCGCGTCCCCGGCCATCAAAAAGGGACCGGCGGGCAAGGCTCAGGCAGCGCCAGGGCGGCCCGCCGGCGTGCTGGTCGATGGGGCGATGGCGCTGGTAGCCAAGATCGTGCCTCCCCCGCGCCCGGAAGACCGCGATGCCGCGCTGGCCAAGGCGCAGGAACTGTTCCTTTCGCGCGGGGTGACGGCGGCGGCGGACATGGGTACCTCCATCGAGGACTGGCAGACGATGCGCCGCGCGGGCGATGAGGCGCGGTTGAAGATGCGCGTCATGGCCTATGGCGACGGCATCGCCAACACGGTGCTGATTGGCGGGCCGGGGCCAACGCCATGGCTCTATGGCGACCGGCTGCGCTTGAATGGCGTGAAGCTCTATCTGGACGGGGCGCTGGGTTCGCGCGGGGCGTGGCTCAAAGCGCCCTATGCCGATGCGGCGACCAGCGGGCTGCCCTTCCTGACCGAGACGCAGCTCAAAAACCTGATGAGCCGCGCGGCGATGGATCATTTTCAGGTGGCCGTGCATGCCATCGGCGATGCGGCCAATGCCACGCTGCTCTCGGCCATCGAGGATGTGGCGCAGACCTATCAGGGCGACCGGCGCTGGCGCATCGAACATGCCCAGATCGTGGATCCCGCCGACATCCCCCGCTTTGGCCGCAACGGCATCATCGCCAGCATGCAGCCCATCCATCAGACCAGCGACCGCATCATGGCCGAAGCGCGGCTGGGGCCGAACCGGCTGAACGGGGCCTATGCATGGGCCTCGATGCTGAAGGCCGGTGCGCGTCCGCCGACGGCCAGCCCGCCGGTGGATGGCAGCCGCAGGAAAAACTCACCCGCACGCAGGCGCTGGCCGCCTATACCACAGGCGCCGCCTTTGCCGGGTTCGCCGAAGGGAAGCTGGGCCAGTTAAGGCCGGGTTGGCAGGCGGATTTCGTGCTGGTCGATGTTGATCCCATGACCGACAGTGCGGAGAAAATCCGGGGGGCCAGGGTGTTGCAGACGTGGGTGGAGGGTAAGCCTGTTTGGGAGTTGGGGAAGAAGTAAGGGATGAATGCGAGGGTCTAGACCCTCGCGCTCCCGTTACTGTCTTCGTTGCGCATGGGGTTCGGCGTTGAGTGTCAGACGCAGCGTTGAAAAATAAAGCCTGCGGCGCGGATAAGAATGACCTCTCCGCGCCGCAGGCTTTCAAACCATAAAACTACGTCTGCAAACCTGACGCCACCCCATAAAGGGATTGCAAAGGGCCCCCGCCCTTTGCCCGCCGGAGGCAAACCTTCTTACCCTGCGACCTCAACCTCGCCCTTAGCCTCAGCCTTGGCCGCGCGCTTTTCCCCAAACCACATCACCACCAGCGAACCTTCGAACAGGATCATCAGCGGCACGGCCAGCATCAATTGCGAGCCCACATCGGGCGGCGTCAGCACGGCGGCCAGCACCGTGATCCCGACGATCACATAGCGCCGCGCGCCCGAAAGCTGCTGGCGCGTCACGATCCCCGCGCGGTTGAGCAGTAGCAGCAGAACGGGGAGCAGAAAGCTGATTCCGAAGGCTAGGATGAACTGCATCACCAGCCCGAGGTAATCGCCGACGCTGGGCAGCGCCTCCATCTGGACCCCGCCGCGATTGCCCTGAAAGCCCAGCATCCAGCGGAAGGCTGTGGGCATCACCACATAATAGGCCAGTGCCGCACCCGACAGGAACAGCACCGGCGTGGCGATCAGAAAGGGCAGAAAAGCCTTCTTTTCCTTGGCATAAAGGCCCGGCGCGATAAAGGCCCACATCTGGTTCGAGATCACCGGAAAGGCCAGCATGAAGGCGGCGAACAGCGCGACCTTCAGATCGACGAAAAAGGCTTCATAGAGCTTGGTATAGATCAGCTTGCCCCCGGTGCCCGCCGCATCGCGCAGCGGCTGCACCAGAAAGGCTAGGATCGGGTTCACGAAATAGAGGCAGATGCCAAAGGCGACGAACAGGGCCGCGATGGATTTGAGCAGACGCGAGCGCAGTTCGACCAGATGCTCGATCAGCGGGGCCTGCGATTCGTCGATATCCTTGATTTCAAACGCCATCGCTTATTCGCCCTTGGCCTTTTCGACCTGTTCATGGCCATCGTGGGGTTGCGCCGGATGATGCGCGGCATGTTCGCGCGCGCTGGCCGAATGGGGATCGACGGGCAATTCGGCGCCCGGCAATTGGGCGCTCGGCAATTTGCCCGCCGCCAAAGGCTCGCTGGGCGCATGGGCGATCACTTCGGGCGGCACGGCCGCCAAGGGCAGAGCCTCTGGCGGATTGGCCTTCATGATCGCCTCATTCTGCTCGCGCCATTTCTTCTCCATCTCCTCCATTTCCGCCTCGCGGATCATGGTTTCGATGCCCGAGCGGAAATGGCCCGAGACACGGCGCACCGTCCCCATCCATTTGCCGATCGTGCGCATGGCGCGGGGCATATCCTTGGGGCCGATCACCACCACGGCGACCACCGCCGTCAGCAGAAATTCCGAAGGGGCAATGTCAAACAGCACAGTGCGTCAGGCCAATCTTGCGAGGAACAGGTAAGAAAGGCTCAGTTCTGGCCGGTCTTTTCTTCGGTGCCAACCGGGCTCGAAGCAGGCTTGACCGGCTCGCCCTTGCTTTCGATCTGGGCCGGGGGCGGCGTTGCGGGACGGTCGGTTTCGTCGGCCATGCCTTCCTTGAAGCTTTTGATACCCTTGCCGAAATCGCCCATGATGTCCGAAACGCGGCCGCGACCAAACAGCACCAGCACGACCAGCAAAACGATGACCCAGTGCCAGACAGACCCAAAACCCATGATACCAACTCCTTGTGACCCGCCGAGCCAAGATTCATGCATCGACGCGGGCATTTGTATACTATCTAGGCCCTTTCTTTCAGCTGCGCCAGCCCATCCGCTTATTGACGTAGCGCTTCCTCACTGTTCGGATCGACCGCCCCTTGCCCCATCAGGGCGTCATAGGCCTCATCGACCGGATCGAGCAGGCCGGTAGCGCGCAATTCCTCGATTCCGGGCAGGTCGCGTCGGCTGCCCAAACCGAATTCGGCAAGGAAGGCCGGCGTGGTGGCATAGATCACCGGGCGGCCCGGCACCTCGCGCCGACCGGCGATGCGCACCCATCCGGCCTCCATCAGCACGTCCACCGTGCCCTTGGCGGTCTGAACGCCGCGAATCGCCTCGATCTCGGCCCGGCTAACCGGCTCATGATAGGCGATGATGGCAAGGCATTCGGTAGCGGCCCGCGTCAGGCGGCGCGGTTCCTCATGCATGGGGCGCAGCAGATGGGCCAGATCGGGCGCGGTCTGGAAATGCCAGCGCCCGCCGCGCTCGACCAGCTCGACCCCGCGCCCGGCATAATGGGCGGCCAGTTCCCGTAACCCCTCGCGCACCGCCGCTTCCCCTTGCCCCAGATGGCGGGCAATGGCCTCGACGCTCATCGGCTGGGTCGCGGCAAAGAGCGCGGCCTCCAGCGCGCGGATCAGCGGGCTCATGCGTTCAAACTCCGCAAACGCAAGGGGCCGAACACGTGGTCCTGCACGATCTCCACCCTCCCCTGCCGCGCCAGCTCGAGCGCGGCGACAAAGCTGGAGGCCAAAGCGGAACGGCGCAAGCGCTCATCGCTCCATTCCGCCTGCGTCGCGGGGGGCAGGAATTCGCGCAATTCCACCCAGTCCAGCGTCACCCCCAGCATCGCCGACATACGCGCCAGCGCCGAATCCAGCGTCATCACCTTGCGGTCGCGCACGATATGGACCACCGGCGCGTTGCGGGCCTTGACCTGGCCATAGGCGGCGATCAAGTCATAGAGATCGGCCTGCCACACGGCCTTTTTCCCAATGCGCAGCCCCTCCGGCGCGGCGCGCAGAAACACATCGCGTCCGATCCGGTCGCGCGCCAGAAGCCTTGCCGCCGCCTCGCGCATCGCGGCCAGACGTTGCAGCCGCAATTGCAGGCGCAGCGCCAGTTCTTCAGGGCTTGGCTCCTCCTGCTCCTCCTTCGGCAAGAGCAGCGCGGATTTGAGATAGGCCAGCCACGCCGCCATCACCAGATAATCGGCGGCCAGCTCCAGCTTGAGCGCCTCGGCGGCCTCGACATAGGCGATATATTGATCGACCAGTTCGAGGATCGATATCCGCCGCAGATCGACCTTTTGCCGCCGCGCCAGATCGAGCAGCAGATCAAGCGGCCCTTCCCAGCCCTCGATTTCCAGCATCAGCGCGTCTCGTGCCGGTGCCGTGAACAAGTCTGCGCCCTCGCCCGGCGGGAGCGCGATTTCGTTCATACCAAACCAAGCAACGCATCGCGCGTGGCGATGCATTCGGCCTGCCGCTCCTGCGCCAAAGCGGGCGACAGGAAAGTCCCCTCCATCGCTCGCGCCAGACGCGCCGCGCTTTGCTCGCCCATGGTGGGGCAAGCATCAGCAATCCCCACCATATCGTCCATCCGCGCCCAGCAATTGAGCACCAGATCACAGCCCGCCGCCAGCGCCCGCGCCGACCGTTCCGGAATCGTGCCCGACAGCGCCTGCATGTCGATGTCATCGGTCAACAGCAGACCGTCAAAGCCGATCGCCCCCCGGATGATGTCCGAAATGATGCGCGGCGATTGCGTGGCGGGCGCATCGACGTCCCAAGCCGGAAACAGAATATGCCCCGTCATCCCGATCTTCGCCCGCGCGGCCAGAGCGCGGAAAGGGGCAATGTCGCGCTCCAGCGCCTCGGCATCGGCATGGACGGTGGGCAATTCCTGGTGGCTGTCGGCCCCGGCGCGGCCATGGCCGGGCATATGTTTGATCACGCCTGCAACGCCTGCGGCCTCCAGCCCTTCAAGGATCGCGCGGCCCAGCGCGGCCACCCGCATCGGCTCCTCACCCAGCGCGCGGTCGCCGATCACATCATGCGCGCCCGGTTCGCGCACATCCACGCAGGGCCAGCAATCGACCGTAATCCCCGCCTGCGCCAGATCGAGCCCAAGCGCCTCGGCATTGGCGCGCGCGGCGGCAATCGCGCTGGAAGGGGCCGCATCATAGAGCCGCGCAAAAGGCTCACCGGCCGGATACTTGGCCCAGACCGGCGGCTTCATCCGCGCGACCCGTCCACCTTCCTGATCAATGCTGATGAACAGATCGTCGCGCCCGTGCAGGCCGCGCAATTCATCGGTCAGCGCCCGCAATTGCGCGCGGCTCTCCACATTGCGGCCAAACAGGATGTATCCTGCGGGATCGCAATCCCGAAAGAAAGCGCGCTCATCATCAGTCAGGGTCAGGCCGGAAAGGCCGAAAATCGCCGGTATCATGCGGCCATCCGTTGCACGTAACGGCGCCTGCGCGCAAGATCCGCTTAGTGCTTTACCTGACAGGGCAGACCATCGGCCTTCAGCCGTTCGCACAGGCCCGCCCCGCCCCCGGCATTGGTCACCAGTTGCAGGCGATAGACCGTGCCCAGATCGATCTTGGCCGACACCACGCGGTGGTTCATGCCCTTCAGGATCTCATGCCCCTGCACCAGCCGGTTCCACCCGGCCACCGCCGCGCTCTCGCTGGTATAGGCCGCGATCTGGACAACGCCGCCGGTGGGGCCATTATCAGCCGCCGCCGCAGGCTTGGGCGCGGCCACGGGCTTGGCCGCCACCGCTTCCGGTTTGCCCGCCACGGGCGCGCCGCCCGCGAAACTGGCCCCGGCCGCCGCCGCCGTCGAGGCCGCCGCCTCGGCCGCATTGGCGCCTGCTGCTGCCGCAGCATCACCGCCCGCCAGTTGCGCCGGGCGTTCCTGCCCTTGCGAAACGGCAAAGCTGGAATCGCCCGTCCCGGCAAATTGCTTGCCGCCCGGATCCTTGGGCGCTTCCTTATAGCTTTCGGCGGGCGCGGCGATCACGCTGCCATCGGCCACAGGCACGCCATTGTCGGGGCGATGGGTGAAATACCAAAAGCCGCCGACCGCCGCCACCGTCAGCGCCAGACCGGCCGCAACCGCCACCGCCACGCGCTTGCTGTCGACGCCCTCATATTCCTCGTCATCGTCCGATTCGAGCCAGGGCAGGCGGTCATGGTCATCAAAATGCGCATTGCCCAGCGCCTCGTCCACGCCATGCAGCGCGGCATCGTCGCGTCCGGGCACAGCCTCGCGCGCGTCCTGATACCATTGCCGGGCGCGGGTTTCGGCGTCCTGCATATGGGCGCCGGCCTCCTGCGAGAGCACGCCGGCCTTGTCCGCCAGCGTTGCGCTGCTGCCCAGAGCCGCATCGCGCGCGCGGCCGATCAGATCCCTTGCCCGCGCCTGCGCGTCGCCCGTCGCGTCGGTCCATGGCTGGACTGGCGGCTGGGCAAACCCGTTACCCCGGCTCCCAAACCCATCCTGACCGTTCGCCATGACTTACATCTCCTCGACAGCGGTCACGCCAAGGATGGCAAGGCCGTTGCGGATGATCTGCCCGATTTGCGAGGCCAAGAAAAGCCTCGCGCCCGTAAGCGTACCGTTTTCGGACACAATAAAACGCTTGTCGGGCCGGTCATTGCCGACATTCCAGTACGCGTGGAAGGCGGCGGCCAGATCGGCCAGGAAAAAGGCAATGCGGTGCGGCTCGCGCGCCGCCGCGGCGGCCTCGACCAGACGCGGGAACTGCGCCCCCGTGCGCACCAGCGCCAGCTCTTCCTCGCCCAGCAGGTCCAGCCCGGCAGCGGCAGGCGCAAAGCCTTCCGCCGCGCCCTTGCGCAGCGTCGAACAGATGCGCGCATGGGCATATTGCAGATAGAAGACGGGATTGTCCTTGCTGGCCTCTACCACCTTGGCAAAGTCGAAATCCATCATCGCCTCAGGCTTGCGGGTCAGCATGGTGAAGCGCACGACTTCCTTGCCGACCTCCTCGACCACCTCGCGCAGGGTGACGAAATTGCCCGAACGCTTGGACATTTTCACCGGTTCGCCATCGCGCAGCAATTGCACCATCTGCACCAGCTTGACCTCGAAGGGCTTCGCCGCGCCATCGCGCCCGGTCATCGCGGCCACCGCCGCCTTGATGCGCTTGACCGTGCCCGCATGGTCCGCACCCCAGATGTCGACCAGCGCATCGGCGGTCTGGGCCTTCTGATAGTGATAGGCCAGATCGGCGCCGAAATAGGTCCATGTCCCGTCCGACTTCTTGATCGGGCGGTCCTGATCGTCGCCAAACTTGGTGCTGCGGAACAAGGGCAGCGCCACCGGCTCCCAATCGTCGGGCAGCTTGCCCTTGGGCGCTTCCAGCTCGCCGTCATAGACCAGATCGACAGACCGCAGCCAGGCCTCGGCCTCCTCGGGCTTGCCCGCCGCCTGAAGCTCCGCTTCGGATGAGAAAAGATCGTGTTCGATGCCCAGCAGCGCCAGATCGTCGCGGATCATGTCCATCATCTTGGCCACGGCGCGCACGCGGAACAGCGCCAACCACTCGGCTTCGGGCGCCTCGACGTATTTATCGCCGAATTCCTCGGCCAAAGCCTGACCCACCGGCACCAGATAATCGCCCGGATAGAGCCCTTCGGGGATCTCGCCCACCTGATGGCCCAGCGCCTCGCGGTAACGGACATGGGCAGAGCGGGCCAGAACCTGCACCTGCGCGCCCGCATCATTGACGTAATATTCGCGGATGACCTTATGCCCGGCCCATTCCAGCAGCGAGGCCAGCGCATCGCCCACCACCGCGCCGCGGCAATGGCCCATATGCATGGGACCAGTCGGGTTGGCCGAGACATATTCGACGTTGACCGTCGTGCCCGCACCCACGGCCGAACGGCCATAATCGCCGCCCTGCGCCCCGATCAGAGCCAGTTCGCCCAGCCATGCCGCATCCGACAGACGCAGGTTGATAAAGCCCGGCCCGGCGATCTCGGCGCTTTTCACCTGCTCCAGCTTTTCCAGCTCGGCCACCAGCAAGGTTGCCAGCGCGCGCGGATTGGTGCCTGCGGGCTTGGCCAGCACCATGGCCGCATTGGTGGCCAGATCGCCATGCGACGGATCGCGCGGGCTTTCCACCGTCACCGCGCCTCGGTTCAGCCCCTCCGGCAATTGGCCAGCAGCCACCAGCGCATCGAGCGCGGCGGCGACATGGCCCGCAAAGGCGTGAAAGATCGGGGCTTGGCTATCGGCTTGCTGTGTCATGCCAGCGCGCCTAGCGAATTTACGCCGGAAACGAAAGGGGGGCCGCCAAGCCCCCCGGAAATCAGCGCGTGGCGTTATACTGAAGCTGTTCAGGCGTGAGCTGGAAGCCCACCAGCACCTCGAAGGTAGCCTTGGCGACCGCCGCGCGCACTTCGGGATCGGTCAGCGGGTCGATAGCGGCATCCGCCTCGCCCGCCTTGCGCTGTTTGAGCAAACGCGCGCGCACCGCGCTGTCCAGCGTGGCGTCGGCCTTGTTGATCGTCGCCCCGCCCGAGGCCATCACCTCGCCGCGCGTCTGGCCATCGGCAAAATGCACCGTTGCGGTGCCCAAACGCTTGGCGATCACGACATTGCCGCCGCGCACCACGGTGACGAAATAGGGCAGGTTCACCACCCGTTCGCCCCGCCCATCGGCGCGCGTGGCCAGCACCTTGAAGGTCACATTGGCTTCAACCGGATTGCTCTTGGGATCGCAATGGCCGCGCACATCGGTGATCGCGCCGGTCAGGTCGATGGCGCCGGCGGTCTGGCCGCCGCCGATACGGAATGTGGTGATATCGCCGGTGTAATCGGCAATGCCCACCGCCGGGCAGGTCGAGCGCACCGCCGTGATGCCCACGCCATCCTGCACCACCAGTTCACCAGTCGTCTTGCACCCGGCCAGCAAAGCCATGGCGCCCAGCAGCCCCGCCCCGCAAGCAACTTTGGCATTCATTCGGCGTGTACGAAAGGGCATGACAGACTCGTTCCTTCAACATTCCTGTTCGCTGCCCTAGCGGCGCGCGGCGCAAAGCGCTAGAGGCGGGTGTATGAACACCGCCTTTCCCGCCCCCGCCGATTCCATTTCTTTGCAGCCGCTCAAGCTGTTGATTGCCGCGCCGCGCGGATTTTGCGCCGGTGTTGATCGCGCAATCGAAATTGTCGAGCGGGCGATTCGCAAATATGGCGCTCCTGTCTATGTGCGCCATGAAATCGTCCACAACCGCTATGTGGTCGACGGGCTGAAGGCCAAGGGCGCGATCTTTGTCGAGGAACTCGACGAAGTTCCCGATGGCGTGCCGGTGATCTTTTCCGCCCATGGCGTGCCCAAGGCGGTGCCCGCAGCGGCCGATGCGCGCGGGCTGGAATGGCTCGATGCGACCTGCCCGCTGGTATCCAAGGTCCACCGTCAGGCCGAACGCCAGATCGAGGCGGGCCGCCATATCATCTTCATCGGCCACAAGGGCCACCCCGAGGTGATCGGCACATTCGGTCAGGTGCCCGAAGGCCATATGACGCTGGTCGAAACGGTCGAGGATGTGGCGCAACTGCCCTTCACCACGCAGGACACGCTTGGTTTCCTCACGCAAACCACGCTCTCGGTCGATGACACGCATGAGATCATCGAGGCGCTCAAGGCCCGCTATCCCCAGATCCACGCGCCCCGCGCCGAAGACATCTGCTACGCCACATCGAACCGTCAGGCCGCCGTCAAGGCGATTGCCCCGCAATGCGATCTGGTGCTGGTGATCGGCGCGCCAAATTCGTCCAATTCGATGCGTCTGGTCGAGGTTTCGGATCGCAGCGGCACGCCCTCGCGGTTGGTGCAGCGCGCCGATGAGATCGACGTTTCCTGGCTCGACGGGGTGAACACGCTGGGCCTGACGGCGGGCGCCAGCGCGCCTGAGGAACTGGTGCGCGAGGTGATCGCCCGCATCGGCCAATGGCGCCAGGTCGAAGAGGAAACGGTGGTCACCACCGAAGAAAACATGATCTTCAAACTGCCGCGCCAACTGGCTGGCTGAATAGAGGCGGCAATGGCGGTTTATACACAATTGGGCGCCGAAGCGCTGGCCGCGCTGATCGGCGAATTTTCCGTGGGCGAGCTGGTTTCGGCCAAGGGCATTGCCGAGGGCGTGTCCAATTCAAACTGGCTGATCGAAACCACCGGGACCGGATCGGGGCCAAAGCGCTTCATCCTGACCATGTTCGAGGGCCGGACAGAAGTCGCCGAACTGCCCTTCTTCCTGGGCCTGCTCGACCATCTGGCCGACAAGAAATGCCCGGTGCCGCGCACGATCCATGACCGCACCGGCGCCAGCTTTCGCTGGATCGACGACAAGGCCGTCACGCTGATCGAATTCCTGCCCGGCGTTTCGGTGTCCGAGCCCACGCCCGGACAGGCGCGCTCGGTGGGCGCGGCGCTGGCCGGACTGCATCTGGCCGCCGCCGATTTCCCGCAGAGCCGCGCCAATGATCTTAGCCTCGCCGGTTGGCGCGGGCTGATCGACGGTTGCGGGGCCGATGGGCTGGCCTCGATCGATCCTTCTCTGGCGGGCCTTGTGGCGCGCGAAATGGCCGTGATCGAGGGCGAGTGGCCCACCGACCTGCCCCGCTCGATCATCCATGCCGACCTGTTCCCCGACAATGTGCTGATGCTGGGGGATCAGGTGACGGGGCTGATCGACTTCTATTTCTCCTGCCATGACATCATCGCCTATGACGTGGCCGTGACCCATGCGGCATGGTGTTTTTCGGGCGATGGGCGGGAATTCAACTCGGACATTTCCGAAGCGCTGCTGGCGGGTTACGAATCGGTGCGGCCGCTCTCCTATGCCGAAATCGCCGCCTTGCCGGTGCTGGCGCGGGGGGCGGCGATGCGTTTCCTGTCAACCCGCGCCTATGACTGGATCAACACCCCGCCCGATGCGCTGGTGGTGAAGAAGGACCCGATGGCCTTTGCCCGCCGGCTGCAATTCTATGCTGCCAACCCCGGCGTGTTCGGGGCTTGAGTTTGCAGGCATGAAACAGGTCGAGATTTTTACCGACGGGGCCTGCAAGGGCAACCCCGGCCCCGGCGGCTGGGCGGCGCTGCTGCGCATGGGCAAGCATGAAAAGGAACTGGTGGGCGCCGAAAAGGAAACCACCAACAACCGCATGGAAATGACCGCCGTGATCCGCGCTCTGGCGGCGCTGAACCAGCCCTGTCAGATCACCCTCTGCACCGACAGCAAATATGTGATCGACGGCATCACCCAATGGGTCTTTGGCTGGCAGAAACGCGGCTGGGTCAATGCCAAGAAAGAGCCCGTGGCCAATGAGGACCTGTGGCGCGAGATGCTTTTGGTGTCCAAGCCGCATAAGATCGACTGGCAATGGGTGCGTGGGCATAATGGCCATGCGGAAAATGAGCGCGTGGACAAGCTGGCCAGCGATGCGGCGGTTGAGGTGAGCAAGAAGAAGTAATTGATGCGAGGGACTCGTCCCTCGCGCTCCCATTACTGTCTGCGTGGTGCTTGTGGTTCGGCGTTTGGTATCGGACGCGTCGTGGGAATTTTAAAGCCTGCGGCGCCTCTTTTCTTCCCGCGAAGCGGCTTACCCCCAAACGAAAAACGCCCCCACGTTTCCGCAGGAGCGCTTTTCAGTAACGGGATTGCAAAGGGACCAAGTCCCTTTGCCCGCCGGAGGCATCCATCGCGCAGCGATCAATGCCCCATAGCGATCAGATTACCCATCCAGCCCGTAAGCCGTATGCAGCAGACGCACGGCCAGTTCGGTTTCGTCCGAATCGATCAGCACCGAAACCTTGATTTCCGAGGTCGAGATCGCCTGGATGTTGATCCCGCGATCGGCCAGAGCCTTGAACATCATGGCCGCGACGCCCGCGTGGCTGCGCATGCCCACGCCCACGACCGAGATCTTGGCGACCTTGGGGTCGGTCGAGAGCTTTTCGTAGCGGATGGTTTCGCGGTTTTCCTCCAGCACGGCAACGGTGCGGTCGAGGTCGGCAGCGGGCACCGTGAAGGTGACGTCCGTGTCCGTATCGGCGCGGCCAACGTTCTGGATAATCATGTCCACGTTGATGTTGGCTTCGGCCAGCGGGCCGAAGATCGACGACACGGCGCCCGGGCGATCCGGCACGGCGGTCAGGATAACCTTGGCGTCATTCTTGTCGGCGGCGATGCCGGTGATGAGTTGGCGTTCCATATCCAGGCCCTCAAGTTCTTCGTCGGACACGATCATCGTGCCGGGCAGTGTATCAGCAGCGGGAGCATTTTCGTCGATGAAGGACGAGAGCACCTGAACGCGCACCTTTTCCTTCATGGCAAGGCTGACCGAGCGGGTCTGAAGCACCTTGGAGCCGACGCTGGCCAATTCCAGCATTTCCTCATAGGTGACATTCTTGAGCTTGCGCGCCTTGGCGACGATGCGCGGGTCGGTGGTGTAAACGCCGTCCACGTCGGTGTAGATGTCGCAGCGATCCGCCTTCAGCGCCGCCGCCACGGCCACGGCCGAGGTGTCCGAACCGCCACGACCCAGCGTGGTGATGCGATTGTCCGCCGTCAGGCCCTGAAAGCCGGGGATCACGGCGATTTCGCCGCGCGCCATGCTGGCCAGGATCTCGTCGGTGTCGATCGATTCGATGCGTGCCTTGGCGTGGGCGTCATCGGTGCGGATCGGCAATTGCCAGCCCAGCCACGAACGCGCCTTGGCGCCGATGGATTGCAGCGTCAGCGCCAAAAGGCCGCTGGTCACCTGTTCGCCGCTGGCCACCACCACGTCATATTCGGCGGGGTCATACAGCGCGTTGGCTTCACGGCAGAAGTTTACCAGTCGGTCGGTTTCACCCGACATGGCCGACACCACCACCGCCACCTCGTGCCCGGCTTCTTGCTGACGGCGCACAATGCCCGCCACGCGCCGGATGCGCTCGGTGCCGGCCATGGAGGTGCCGCCGAATTTCATGACGATCCGGGCCACGGTCACAGGCTCCTTAATTGAAACAAAATTACACGCGAGGCACTTGCCCCGCTTGGGGCTGGCGCTTTAGGTAGGTCCCATGAGCAATGCAACGACTATTCGCCCCGAGGAAGCCGCCCATTTCGGCAAATTGGCCGCAGAGTGGTGGGATCCCAAGGGTTCCTCGGCCATGCTGCACCGGCTGAACCCGGTTCGGCTGCGATTTATCCGCGATGCGGTAGATGCGCATTTCCATGCCGATTCGCGCTCTGTGCGACCTCTGGCGGGGCGGCGGGCGCTGGATGTGGGCTGCGGCGCAGGGCTTTTGTGCGAGCCTCTGGCCCGGCTGGGCGCGGCCGTAACAGGCGTGGACGCGGCGGCGGAAAACATCGCGGCGGCCGGCGCACACGCGGCCGGCAGCGGCCTGTCCATCGAATACGTCTGCGGCGATGTCGGGGCGCTGGGCCTGTCGGGCTATGATCTGGTCACCAGCATGGAGGTGATCGAGCATGTCGCCGACAAGCCCGCCTTCCTGCGCGCGCTGATTGGGGCAATGGCCGAGGATGGCCTGCTGATCCTGTCCACCCCCAACCGCACGCCGCAATCCAAATGGCTGATGATCGAGGCCGCCGAGCGCCTCGGCATGGTGCCGCGCGGGACACATCACTGGGACGACTTCATCACGCCCCCCGAGCTGGCGCTGATGCTGGAAGATCTGGGCATGCAGGTGGGCCAGCCGATGGGGATCGCGTGGAATCCTTTGAAGGGTCTGTATCTGTCGGATGATATGGCGTTGAATTATATTCTGACGGCGAAGAAGGCGGTTTAAGGGAGTTTTGCCGCCGGCGGGCAAAGGGACTCGGTCCCTTTGCAATCCCATTATTGGGGTGAGGTTTGGATCGCCGGCAAAGCGCCAATCCGCGAAGCGGTTTTATAGCCTGCGGCGCGGCGGCGTAGCGCAAGGCCGAACCCCTAGCGCGACATAGACAGTATCGGGATTGTTAAGGGCCCCCGCCCTTAACCCGCCGGAGGCATCCTAATCTTAACCGCCTCCACCACCTGCGCCTCCCGCTCCTCCCAATCCCCCTCAATCCGCGCATAGGGCACCCCCGCCCGCACCAGCATCTCCTCGGCAACGGCGGCGAAACGCGCCCGCGCCTCGTCGGTGCCGAAAAAGCGCGTGCCATCGGCCACCCATGGTACATCGGGCGAGAAGAGAAGGTAGAGGTCGGCCTTGGGATAGGCGAAGAGTTCATCAGGCGCGTGATCGAAGAGCATCTGCGCCCAAGCGGCGGTCATCAACGGATCGGTGTCGAGGATCAGCACCGGGGGCCGCGCCTCGCTGGCGCGCAGCATGGCTTCGTTCTGGCCCCGCGCCATGGCGAGCAGGTCGTCCATGGTGAAATCCGTGCCGTGGGTCTCGGCATATTCGCGGCCATATTCGGTCACCCATGGCCAACCGAACCTTTGGCGCAGCCTCCCGGCCAGCACCGATTTGCCCGTGCTTTCCGCGCCGTGGAAACAGATGCGGCTCATGCCCGCCCTGCCTTCACCCATTCGCGCAGGCCAAGCACCGAGAGCACGAGAAAGCCGACATAGAGCGCCGCCGTGGGATAAAGCCCACGATTGATATAGAGCGCCACCGAGGCCACATCGATCGCGATCCACAGCACCCAGTTTTCGGTCCGGCGCAGGCCGAGCAGGATCTGCGCAGCAACGCTCGCCCCTGTCACCGCCGAATCGGCAAAGGGCATCGCCGCATTGGTAAAGCGCGCCAGCGCCCAGCCGAGGTTGAGGCTGAGCGCAGCCGTGACCAGCGCCCAGACGATGCGGCTAAACGGGCTGAGCCAGCCGACCGGCACCTCGTCCCTCTCTCCCTTGCTGGGCGCCCGCCTGCTTTTGGCCCAGAGCCACCAGCCCCAGCCCTGCGCGGCGAAGAAAAACACCTGAAGCCCGCTTTCGGCATAGAGGCGCTTTTCAAGGAAAACGAAGACGTAGATCGCCACCATCGCCATGCCAAAGGCATAGTTCCAGATCGAGCGCCGGACGAGCAGCACGATATTGACCAGCCCCAGCGCGGCGGCCACCCATTCAAGGATAGAATACCAGCTCTCGCCCATAATTTACCGCAGCGCCGTTTCCCACTCGCTGGCCTTGAAGCCCACCAGCAGACCGCCCTTGTATTCCACGATGGGCCGCTTGATCATCGAAGGGTTCTCGACCATCAGCGAGACAGCCAGATTGTCATCGACCATCGCGCGGATTTCCTCGGGCAGCTTTTTGAACGTCGTCCCCGCGCGGTTCAAAACCTTGTCCAGCCCGGCCTCGATGATCCAGTTGGTCAGCTTGTCCTTGTCCGCGCCTGCCTTCTTGTAATCATGGAAAGCATAGCTGACGCCATTACCCTCCAGCCACTTGCGCGCTTTTTTGACGGTATCGCAATTGGGGATACCGTAGAGGGTGATGGTCATGGAAATTCCTTGGATAAGTAGAGCCGGGCCAAAGCACCGTTGCGGCGGGTTTGGCAATGCTTTCCTTCACGGAAAACGACGCTCGACCGCCCCGTCGCAGGAATAGACCGTGTATTCGGCATAATATGCCTCACGCCCCCTCGCCTGCGCCTCGCGGTGTTCGGGGTGGCGCGCCCATGCCCGCGCAGCCTCGACGCTTTCCCAGACCGAGATGGTCACGGTTTCGCCATCGGAGGCGGCAAAGCTTTTGTAATCGAGGAAGCCCGGCTGCGCCCGCGCCAACTCGTCCATGCGCGCAGCGTCGGCGGCATAGGCGGCGGCGTCGTAATCAGCCCGTTTCCGGCTGCGAAACACGTTCATATACATGGGCGCATGGGTAACAGTGGACTTTCCCGCCCACAATCGCCAAAGAGCGCGGCCATGAGCTGGAACACTTTTGGCCGCCTTTTTCGATTCACCACCTGGGGCGAAAGCCACGGGCCCGCGCTGGGCGCGGTTGTTGACGGTTGCCCTCCGGGGCTGGAGATCAGCGAGGAGTGGATCCAGCCCTTCCTCGACGCGCGCCGTCCGGGGCAGAGCAAGTTCACCACCCAGCGCAACGAGGCCGATCTGGTCAAGATCCTGAGCGGCGTGTTTGAAGGGCGCACCACCGGCACGCCGATCAGCCTGATGATCGAGAACACCGATCAGCGGTCGAAGGATTATTCCGAGGTCGCCAAATCCTATCGCCCCGGCCATGCCGATTATGCCTATGACGCCAAGTACGGTTTCCGCGACTATCGCGGCGGCGGGCGTTCTTCGGCCCGCGAAACGGCGGCGCGCGTGGCGGCGGGCGGCGTGGCGCGGCTGGTGATCCCCGAGGTGCGGATCGTCGGCTATGTCAGCCAGATCGGCGATGACCGCATCGACATGGGTAATTTCGACGAGGCGCAGATCCGGGCCAACCCGTTCTTCTGCCCCGATGCCGAGGCCGCCAAGCGCTGGGAAGCGATCGTGGATCAGGCGCGGCTCGATGGCTCGTCCATCGGCGCGGTGGTCGAATGCTTGGCCTATGGCGTGCCCGCCGGATGGGGCGCGCCGCTTTATGCCAAGCTGGACTCTGAACTGGCCGCCGCAATGATGAGCATCAACGCGGTCAAGGGCGTGGAAATCGGCGATGGCTTTGCCGCCGCCACCTTGCGCGGCGAACAGAACGCCGACCCGATGCGCCCCGGCCCCGATGGGCGGCCCCTGTTCGAGGCCAACCATGCGGGCGGCATCGCGGGCGGTATTTCCACTGGCCAGCCGGTCGTGGTGCGCGTGGCCTTCAAGCCGACCAGCTCGATCCTGATCCCGGTGCCCACCATCAACAACGAAGGCGAAGCCTCCGAAATCCGCACCAAGGGCCGCCATGACCCTTGCGTCGGCATTCGCGGCGTGCCCGTTGTCGAGGCGATGATGGCGCTGGTATTGGCCGATCAGAAGCTGATCGACCGTGGACAGGTTTCCGCTCCCCGCGCTTGAGCCGGGCTGCTGTCTGGGTTAGCTTGCCCCCGGTCTTGGGCCGGGGGTATGCGCCATGGGCAATCTCGATTTTCCCAAAGTGATCGCGGCCGCGGCGGTCAGCCCGCTGGGGGTGCTTTCGCTGCTGGTGCTGGTGATCGCCATGATCGCGCTCAGCTTTTTTCGGCGGTCGGGCGATTCGATCAAACTGGTGGTGTTTGGCGGACTGCTGCTTTCGGCGGTCGGGTTTGGCGCGGCAACGATGATGGCCGGGCAGTCATCCGCCAATGCGCCCGAACCGGATCATACTCCCGCCCCGGAAAATGCCCCCACGGCTCAGCCGCTGCTGCCATCCTCCCAGGCCCCATCCCCTGGTGCCGCCGCCTCGATGACCGGCCTGTGGAGCAGCGGGGACGGTTTCAGCTTTCGCTTTGCCCAGACGGGCCAGACCCTGACCTATGACACAATAGAGAATGGCGCCCGGACCGGATCAGGCAAGGGCCGGATCGAGGGAAGGCATGTCGCATGGCATTATGTCGTCGATGCCGACGGCCAGAGCGGCGATTGCTCGGGCATGCTGTCGGGCGACGGGCGCATTGTGACCGGGCAATGCGCATCGGGCGGCGACAAACCTTGGGACCTGAACCTGCGCAAGCAGGATTGATGATCGGATAAATCGATCAAACCGTACCTATCGCCTCCGACTTATCGCTATTCCCAATGTGATTAATCGGGAATCCGCACTTCGCATTTGCGCCATCAGTGCCTATCTCCGCTTCAACAGTTTCAACAACCCCAGATACAAACTGGGCAAACGACGGAGCTTATCCCATGTCGCTTATCGGCTATTCGATCCAGCCCTTCACCGCCACCGCCTACAAGGCCGGCGCTTTCGTCGACGTGACCGACGCCGACATCAAGGGCAAGTGGTCGGTGTTCTTCTTCTATCCGGCCGACTTCACCTTTGTGTGCCCGACCGAGCTGGAAGACCTCCAGAACGAATATGCCAACCTCAAGGCCATGGGCGTTGAAGTGTACGGCGTGTCGACCGACACCCACTTCAGCCACAAGGCATGGGCCGACACCTCGCCCGCCATCGGCAAGATCGAATATTTCCTGGTCGGTGACCAGAACCATGACCTGACCAAGCAGTTCAACAACCTGCGCGAAGGCGTGGGCCTGGCCGATCGCGGCACCTTCGTGACCGATCCCGAAGGCGTGGTGCAGCTCGTCGAAGTGACCCCCGAAGGCGTGGGCCGCAACGCTGCCGAACTGGTGCGCAAGATCAAGGCCGCCAAGTATTGGCAGGAACACCCCGGTCAGGTTTGCCCCGCCAAGTGGGAAGAAGGCGCCGAAACGCTGGCTCCCTCGATCGATCTGGTCGGCAAGATCTGATTTTGAAGTAGGTTATCGAAGGGGGTGTTACACCCCCTTCACCCCCAATACGTCTCCCGGCGAGAGATATGCGATTAGCGGCCCCCGAGCGCTTGGATCGCACCGCCGGAGGCTTTTATGGCTGCTGCACCGCAGAGCCTTTTATACATAGCGTTGCCTGATAAGCTGCCCTTTCGTCGGGAGACGTAAAGGGAGCGCGAGGGGCCGCGCCCCTCGTATTTCTAAATTCCGAAGGATCAAATCCGATGCTCGACGCCAACCTGTCCGCCCAACTCAAACAATATCTCGCCATGCTGCGTGAACCGATTGAGCTTGTCGCCAGCCTTGGCGACGATGCCAAATCGGCTCAGACCCGCGAATTGATCGAAGCCATCGCCGCGCTGTCCGACAAGGTTTCGGCGCGCTTCGATGGAACCAATGCGCGCGTCCCTTCTTTCACCATCAGCCCCGTGAGCAATGCGCATGACCGTGTGCGGTTTGCCGGTCTGCCGATGGGGCACGAATTTACTTCGCTGGTCCTGGCATTGCTCTGGGCCGGCGGCCACCCGCCCAAGGTGTCGCAAGAGGTGCTGGATCAGGTAACAAGCCTGACCAGCACCCATAATTTCGAGATGTATTTCTCGCTGACCTGCCACAATTGCCCCGACGTGGTGCAGGCGCTGACGCTGATCGCGCTGAAGAACCCGCGTTTCTCCGCAACCCTGATCGAGGGCGGTACCTATCAGGCCGAAGTCGATGAGCGCGGCGTGATGGCTGTGCCCGCCGTGTTCAAAGATGGTGCGATGTGGCTGTCGGGCAAGAAGACGCTGGAGGAGATCGTCGCCGATCTGGACGAGGGCGCCGAAGCGAAGGCCGCCGAAGCGGTCAACGCCAAGGAGCCGTTCGAAGTGCTGGTTGTCGGCGGCGGCCCCGCAGGCGCCGCCTCGGCCATCTATACCGCGCGCAAGGGCATCCGCACGGGTGTCGCCGCTCAGCGCTTCGGCGGGCAAGTGCTCGACACGCTGGGCATCGAGAATTTCATCTCGGTTTCCCACACCGAAGGCCCGAAACTGGCCGCCGCGCTGGAAAGCCACGTGAAGGACTATGATGTCGACATCATGAACCTTGCCACCGCGCAAAAGCTGATCCCGGCGGAGCGCGAAGGCGGCTATCACCAGATCGAGCTGGCCAATGGCGGTGTGCTCAAGGCGCGGTCCATCGTGCTGTCCACCGGCGCGCGCTGGCGCAACATGAATGTGCCGGGCGAAAAGGACTATGCCAACAAGGGCGTGGCCTATTGCCCCCACTGCGACGGCCCGCTGTTCAAGGGCAAGCGCGTGGCGGTAATCGGCGGCGGCAATTCGGGCGTCGAGGCGGCCATCGACCTCGCTGGCATCGTCGCCCATGTCACGCTGATCGAGTTCGACAGCGCAATGCGCGCCGATGCCGTGCTTCAGGACAAGCTGCGTTCGCTGCCCAACGTGGACGTAATCACCAGCGCGCTGACCACCGAAGTGCTGGGCGATGGCGCCAAGGTGACGGGCCTGACCTATAAAGACCGCAATACCGATGCGGTCCACACGGTCGAGCTCGAAGGTATCTTCGTCCAGATCGGCCTCGTGCCGAACACCGAATGGCTCAAAGGCGCCCTCGCCCTGAGCCCTCGCGGCGAAATCGAGATCGACGCCAAGGGCGCGACCAGCGTGCCAGGCGTCTTCGCGGCGGGCGATTGCACCACCGTGCCCTATAAGCAGATCGTCATCGCCATGGGCGCGGGGGCAACGGCGGGGCTGTCGGCGTTCGATTACCTGATCCGCACGCCGGCGCCGGTGTTGGAGGGGGTGGCTTAAGGGGCTTTTATGCCTCCGGCGGGTTAAGGGACTTGGTCCCTTAACAATCCCGTTATTGGATGTGTTAAATGTTCGGCCTTTTGTGTCGGAAGCGATGTTTGGAATTGAAAGCCTGCGGCGCCAATGGCGCTACGTCGCCGCGCCGCAGGCTTTATGAAACGCCTCGCGGAATAGCGCTTATCTACCAACCAAACGCCACCCCATTATCGGGATTGTTAAGGGACCGAGTCCCTTAACCCGCCGGAGGCAACCCCTTCCCTTACTTCCCCCGCTTCAAAATAATATACACCGCCCCCGCGCCCCCATGCCGGGGATGCGCCGCCCGCACAGCCGCAATGCGCGAAGCATGCGAGCCATGGACCAGCCAGTCGAGGAACTTGGCCCGGATCACCCCGCGATGCGATCCGCGATCCGCCGGGCCGGGAGCCGGACGCGCGCGCCCCGTGATCAGCAACACGACCCGCGCGCCCTGCGCCAGAGCCAGCGCAAGGCCATGATCGAGGCGCTGATAGGCCCCTTCCAGATTGGCGCCATGGAGGTCGAGCGTAAAATCAGGAGCCACCTGCCCCTTGCCCAGCCTTTTGTCCCATCCGCCGTCCAGTCCATGCCGGTCCAGCGGACGCGCGGGCGCCGGTGGCGGCGCGGGCGGCGGCAGAGGAGGCGGGACGCGGCCCTTGATGCGCTTGGGCGGCAGGGGCGACGCCTCGGCCACAACCGGCGGCGGCACATTGGGTTCAACTCTGCGGCGCGGCTCCAGCGGCTCGATCGTATCGGCCACCCGGCGCCATAGATCCTCTTCTTCCGGCGTCAGCCTGCGCCCGCCACGCAGGGAGAACGGCGCCCTCATCGCACCCCAAGCCGCGCCAGCGTACCCTTGGGCAACAGAATATAGGCCCGCCCACGCGCCAGCATACCGCCCGCGATGCGCCTTGCCTCGTCGCCCGCGCCCCAGAAACTGTCAAAGCGGTTCGGCCCCTTGATCGCCCCGCCGGTATCCTGCGCCACCCACAGGCCGTTGACCTTGTTCGCATTGGCCAGCGCCGGATCGGCCGCGATCAGCACCGGCGCCCCCAGCGGCGTAAACAGCGGATCGGCCGCCACGCTGACATGGGGCCGCACCGGCACGCCCATCGCGCCGATCGGCCCGTCGCCGGTCAATTCGCGAAAGAACACCCAGCTCTTGTTCTGGCGCATCAGCGACATGCCATCCTGCGGATGTTCGCGGATATATTGCATGATGCCCTGCATCGAGCCCGGATACTGCCCCGGCGCATTGCCCAGCAGGCCCTGCTGCCGCATGACGGTGCCGATGCCGGTGTAATTCTGGCCATTGTCGGCGGCATAGCCGATACGAATCACCCGCCCGTCCGGCCCGCGCAACCGCCCGGAACCCTGAATCTGCAGGAAGAAGAACTCCACCGGATCGGCCGCCCAGGCAATTTCCAGCCCCTTGCCGACCAGCTTTCCATCATCGATTTCGGCGCGTTCGAAATAGGGCTGGAACACCCCGTTCTCGTCATAGCGGCCAAAGGGCGTCTGGCCGTTGGGCTTGATTGGCGCATCGCCGGGGCGGGCATGGACCAAATCGCGCGGCACGCCATAGACCGGCACGTCATAACCGGGCTGGCGGGTGCGGCTGCCCGCGATTTCCGGCTCGTAATAGCCGGTGACATAAGTCGCTCCATCGCTGACCTGCGCCAGTTCGAAGCGGGAGCGGAAAAACCGCGTCGCATCCGACGAAGCCCAACCCGAGGCCGCCGCGCAGGCATCCTGCCAATCGCCACGCTGGGTCAACCCGCTGGTGTCAGGTCGCGCCAGCAGCTTGGGACAGCTTTCACGGAAAGAGGCCAGCGCGCTCTGCGCCGTCCCGTCGCTCAGCGCGAAAGAGGCCAGATCCGGCCCGCGATGCACGCCGACATCCAGTGCGGTCACCACCGGTTTTGGCGGGGGAACGGGCGTGGTGGGAACTGGGCGCGGAGGGGGCGTAACGGGCGGACGGGGGCCGGGAATGATGCGGGCGCAAGCCTCAAGCAACAGCAATCCAGCCAGCGCCGCGCCGATTCGCGACTGCCTCAAATTCATAATCGTCCCCACCAGATTCGCCTTTTGGCGCATTCCATGCCCGGCCCTTTGGCACAGGCAAACGGGGCGAACGCCTTAGCGCCGCCCCGCTTAGCGAAGGTCTTAACCTTCGTCGGTCTCTTCGAGAAGCCAATCGGGATCGGCCGAGTGGATATCGCGGCGGAATGTCCAGACATCGCGAACCTCGACCGCGTCATTGAGCGAACCGGCGATCACCTTGCCATCGCGGTCGCGCGTGACGGCGGCGATATCGGCAACAAAGCGGATCGACACGCGGGCGAAGGGAGCCGAATAGCTGGCGCCCACGATCTGGGTTTCCTCGATACGGACAAGGCTGTTGTTGAAGGTTTCACCGGCGGCCTCGCGCGCGTCGATGGCTTCGATGAAGCTGCGTGCGACTTCGGCATCGCAAAGATGGCTCAATTGCCCGCGATCGCCGCGCCAGAAAGCCTCGAGCACCATGCGATAGGCCGAACGGGCGCCTTCGACAAAGGTGACGGGGTCAAAGCGGCGGTCCGCCGAGATGATTTCGCGCAATCCGCGCTCGACACCCGGCAGCACCGCGCCCAGTTCACGCGGGCGGACCGTACCGGCCACGGCCCGTTCGGGCAGCGGCAAAGCGGGGGCCGCAGCGGCGGGCTGGGCGTCCAGACGGCTCTGTACCGGCTCCTCGCCATGTTCGGCGCGGCGCCCCAGCACCGAATAGAGACGCATGCCCAGAAAGGCTGCGATCATGGCCAGAATGACGATCGAGACGGTCACTTGCGTTTGCTTTCATCCCTGTGAGCGAGTCTTGCAACATGCGGACTTCACCCTTGATAGTGCCCTACATAGTGACGATTGACAAATGAACAACGCATGGATGGGGATATAATCCCGAAAAAATCCCGCACTGCGTCACAATCGCCGCAACTGTCTGCTTTGCCGCCCAGATCCTTGTGCGGTGCGGGCCGTGATGCTAGGCGCTTTGCCCAAACCACGACCACCACATGCGCCCGCAGTCCGGGCCACACAGGGAAAGTATCAAACATGGCCGATGATGGCACCGTCACTTCCTCGCTGCGTCTGGATGGCGAGGACACCCTGCCCAGCGCAGGCGTGATTTCGCAGTATGTGAAGGACTTGTCGGTCGAAAATCCCAATGCGCCCGAGAGTTTTTCGTGGCAGGATTCGCCCCAGCTGGACATCCAGTTCAACATTCAGGCCCGCGCCATCGAGGGCGACGTGCATGAGGTCGAGCTGAAGATCCAGATCAACGCGCGCGCCGAAGCGGGCGTGGCCTATATCGTCGATCTGACCTATGCGGGCCTGATCGGGATGCGCAATCTGGAAGAAGCCCAGATGCACGCCTTCATGTTTGCCGAAGCGCCCCGCATCCTCTTCCCGTTTGCCCGCCGCGTGATCGCCGATGCCACGCGCGATGCAGGCTTTACCCCGGTCATGCTGGAACCCATTGATTTCAATGGCCTCTATATCCAGCAGCTTGCCGCGCAGGCCGAAGCCCAGCAGGGCCCCTCGGCCACCGACGAGCCCGCCGGCCACGCATAATGTCCTGCCCGGCCTCCATGCGGGGCCGGGCATTTCCCGATAAAGCCAACACAAGACCGCCCAACCCATGAACCTTCTTAAAGCCACGGGGACGATCGGCGGCCTCACCCTGATGAGTCGCGTGCTGGGCCTGGTGCGCGATTCGCTCTTTGCGCGCATGGTGGGCGCGGGCTTTGCCTCGGACGCCTTTCTGGTGGCCTTCCGCCTGCCCAACATGTTCCGCGCCCTGTTTGCCGAGGGCGCCTTTGCCAGCGCCTTTGTGCCCATGTTCAATCAGAAAGTGGCCGATGCGCAGGGGCGCGGCCTGTCCGACGGCATCGCCTTTGCCGAGGCGGCGCTTTCGGTGCTGCTGCCCGTGCTGATCGCGATGACGATCCTGCTCGAGGTCTTTGCATGGCCCGTCACATGGGCGCTATCGGGCCGGTTCCATGGGGTTTCGGCGGATCAGTTCGCCTTTGCGGTCAAGCTTTCGCGGCTGACGATCCCCTATCTGATGCTGATCTCGCTGGTGTCTTTGCTGGGCGGGATTTTGAATTCGCTGCATAAATTCTGGGTCAATGCCGCCGCGCCCATCCTGCTCAATCTGACGCTGATCGGCGCGCTGCTGCTTTTCCACTCGCCGGATCCGTTTGAAACCGCGCGCAATCAGGCGCTGGCGGTCACAGTGTCGGGCGCGCTGCAACTGGCGTGGCTGGCCCATGCGGCATGGCGCAACGGCGTCTCGCTGCGCCCTCATTGGCCGCGTTTCACGCCCGAGGTAAAGCGGCTGATGGCGCTGATCTGGCCGGCGGCGGCGGGCGCAGGCGCGGTGCAGATCAACCTTGTCATCTCCACCGCGCTGGCCGCCAGCCTGCTCGACCATGGCAGCGTGACCTATATTTACATGGCCGACCGGCTCAACCAGTTGCCGCTGGGCCTGATCGGCATTGCGCTGGGCACGGTGCTGCTGCCCACGATCAGCCGCCTGCTGGGCGCGGGCGATGAGGCGGGGGCGATGGAGACACAAAACCGCGGCCTCGAAATCGCCCTGCTGCTCACCCTGCCCGCAACGGTGGGTCTGGTGTTCTGCGGCGAGCCGATTGCCGCCGCGCTGTTCGGCTATGGCCGCTACACTGCGCTCGACACCGCCCATACAGCGCAGGCGCTGGCCGCCTTCTCGATCGGCCTGCCCAGCTATATTCTGGTGAAGGTGCTGACGCCCGGTTATTACGCACGCCACGACACCAAGACCCCGGTGCGTTTCGCCACCATCAGCATGGGGGTCAACCTCGCGCTCAACCTGATCCTGATCCTGCCGCTGCGCCATATGGGGCCGCCGCTGGCCACCGCGATTGCTTCGACGGTCAATGTCTGGCTGCTCTATGCCACGCTGGTCAAGCGCGGCCATTTCGAGATGGATCTGCGCCTGCGCCACCGGGCCTGGCGATTGGGCGTGGCGGCGCTGACCATGGGCGCGGTACTGTGGATCAGCCAGCCTTGGCTGATGCCTTATACCCATGGCTCGTGGTTTGTGCGCCTGGCCTCGATGGGGGCGCTGGTGGGCGGGGGCGTTTTTGTCTATGGCCTCGCCAGCTTTGCCCTTGGCGCCTTTGGCATCGAGGATCTTAAACTTTTGCGGCGTCGCCGCGTTTCAGCAGAGAAGTGAAACACATGCGTATCGTTTCTGGCATTCAGCCCACCGGCAATCTTCACCTTGGCAATTACCTTGGTGCGATCCGCAATTGGGTGGCGATGCAGGACGAGTGGACGGCCAAGGGCGGGGAATGTTTCTATTTCCTCGCCGACCTTCACGCGATTTCGATGCCGCATGATCCCAAGGCGTTGGGCGAAAACACGCGCGAGATGACCGCCGCGCTGGTCGCCTGCGGGATCGACCCGGACAAGTCCACCCTGTTCAACCAGACGCAGGTGCCCGCCCATGCCGAGTTGCAATGGCTGCTCAACGGCACGGCACGCGTGGGCTGGCTGAACCGCATGACGCAGTGGAAGGACAAGGCGGGCAAGAACCGCGATGGCCAGTCGGTCGCGCTTTTCACCTATCCTGTGCTGCAGGCCGCTGACGTGCTGATCTATCAGGCCACGCATGTTCCCGTGGGCGAGGATCAGAAGCAGCATCTCGAACTGGCGCGCGACATTGCGCAAAAGTTCAACAATGACTTCTGCCCTGCGGACGCGCCGCTGTTCGTCCTGCCCGAACCGATCATCCCGCCCGCCGCCGCGCGTATCATGTCGCTGCGCGATGGTTCAGCCAAGATGAGCAAGTCGGACCCCAGCGACATGAGCCGCATCAACCTGACCGACGATGCGGACGCGATCATGGGCAAGATCAAGAAGGCCAAGAGCGACGCCGACGCCTTGCCATCCGAGGCCGAAGGGCTGGAGGGCCGCCCCGAGGCGCGCAATCTGGTGGGCATCTATTCGGCCATGTCGGGCCAGTCGGTGGCGCAGATTCTGGACACCTTCGGCGGCAAGGGCTTTGGCGCGTTCAAGCCCGCGCTGGGCGAATTGCTGGTCGAGCAACTGGCGCCGATCAACGCGCGTTTCAATGAATTGCGTCAGGACCGCGAGGCGTTGAACGCCATTCTGCGCAAAGGCGCCGAAAAGGCCCGCGCCGCCTCGGCCCCGACGCTGGCCGCCACCTATGACGCGCTGGGTCTGGTGCGTTGACAAATGAGGGCGCAAAAGGGGGTTAAACCCTTTTGCGCCCGCCTCTTTTTGCCGCATCATTCAACCATTATTCAGCCTTGCAAGCCTAGCATCGCGGCACCATACCACTGCTGCGCCCTAACCGGGGAGGGATAGTCGGCCAGAGCGGCATGCAGAGGAGAAAAACGAATGAGTGGCGCTAACTCTCAATGGATCTCGCGCGGCATAAAGGGAGCCATGGCTGGCCTCCTGATGCTGGGCCTTTCCGCCTGTGCCGACACGCTCGACACGCGTGTCACCCGCTTTCAATCGCAATTGCCCGCGGCCCAGGGCCAGACCTTTGCGGTTGTGGCCGATGATCCGTCGCTGGCGGGCGGGATCGAATTTGGCCAGTATGCCAAGCTGGTGGCCGGTGAACTGACCAAGAAGGGCTATACCGAAGCGGTCAACCCTGATGCGGCCAACCTGATCGTGCGCTTTTCCTATGGCGTGGACAAGGGCCGCGTGCATGTCCGCTCGACCGGCATGCGCGATCCGTTCTGGGGTCCGTGGTACGGGCCGGGCTTTGGCCGTCGGGGCTTTTACGGCGGCGGCTTTTATGGCCGTCCCTATATGATGGGCGGCTGGGGCTATGGCTGGTATGATCCCTGGTTCGATCAGGGCGTGGAAAGCTATACCGTTTACACCAGCGGCATCAGCGTGAAGATCGACGACAAGAGCGCCAACAAGCGCGTGTTCGAAGGCAAGGCCGAAGCCGCCTCGGCCTCGAACAAGCTGACCTGGCTGGTGCCCAATCTGGTTGAGGCCTTCTTTACCGGCTTCCCCGGCAATTCGGGCGAAACGCTGCGCATCACGGTGGCCCCTGAAAAGACCACGGTGAAGGGTCCGGCGAAGTAAAAACCGAAATTGAGAAAAACCCGCCGCCTTCACCAGCGGCGGGTTTTTTCGTGGCCTTAATTGCCCAGCGCGACCACGCCGCCCGTCGATCCGAACCCGCCCTCGCCGCGCGCGGTTTCGTCCAGTTCGTCAACCTCGATCCAGCCGCCCTGCACCACCGGGGCCAGCACGAGCTGCGCCACGCGATCACCGCGCGCGATAGCGAAATCCTGCATGCCGTGGTTGATGAGGATCACCTTCAATTCGCCGCGATAGTCCGAATCAATCGTACCGGGCGTGTTGGGCACGGTGATGCCATGCTTGAGCGCCAGACCGCTGCGCGGGCGGACCTGAATTTCAAAACCATGCGGGATCGCCATGGCAAGGCCCGTGGCCACCGCATGGCGCGCGCCCGGCGCGATCACCACATCCTCGGCCGAGACGACATCCATGCCCGCCGCGCCGCTGGTGGCATAGGCGGGCAAGGGCAGATCCTGCCCATGGGGCAGGCGCTTGAGACGGACGGGAATGGGTTCAGATAAAGACACGGGCAATCCTTTCAACCAGAGCGGCAGCCACCGCTTCTTTCGGCAGATCGGGCAGGCTGTCCACCCCATCGGCGCTGACAATATGAACGCTGTTGCGCAAACCGCCCATGACATCGCCCGACACATCATTGCCGACGATCCAGTCCGCGCCCTTGCGCGCCAATTTGGCCTGCGCATGGGCGATGACACCCTGCGTCTCGGCAGCAAAGCCCACGACAAGGCGCGGGCGGCGGGGCGAGGCGCACAGGCCAGCCAAAATATCCGGGTTCTCGACAAGGGCGAGCGGAGGAACGGCCCCGCTGCCATCCTTCTTGATCTTTTGCGCACCGGCATCCGCCACGCGCCAATCCGCCACAGCCGCCACCATCACGGCAATATCGGCGGGCAAAGCAGCCTCGACCGCCGCCGCCATCTCGCGCGCGGTTTCAACATTGACGCGGGCCACGCCATAGGGCGTGGGCAGATCGACCGGGCCAGCGATCAACGTCACCGATGCCCCGGCCAGCGCGGCGGCCTGCGCAATGGCAAAACCCTGACGCCCGCTCGACCGATTGGCGATATAGCGCACCGGGTCGATAGGCTCATGCGTAGGACCGGCGGTAATCAGCACATGACGGCCCGCCAGCGGCTTTTCATGCGCCAGCGCCGCGCCGATCGCCCCCATCACCGCCTCCGGCTCGGGCAGGCGCCCCGGCCCATACTCGCCGCAGGCCATCACGCCATCATCCGGGTCCAGCACATTCACACCGCGCGCGCGCAGCGTGGCGACATTGGCCATCGTCGCCCCATGCTGCCACATGCGCACATTCATCGCAGGCACCGCCAGCACCGGCTTGTCCGTCGCCAGCAGCAGCGTCGTGGCCAGATCATCGGCAATGCCGCAGGCCATCTTGGCCATCAGATCGGCCGTGGCCGGACAGACCACCACCAGATCGGCCTGACGGCTCAGTTGAATATGGCCCATCTCAACCTCGTTCTTCAGATCGAACAGGCTGGTATGCACCGGATTTTCCGACAGCGCCGCCAGCGTCATCGGCGTCACAAACTGCGCCCCGCCTTTCGTGAGGACGCAGGTGACATCGCCCCCCGCCTTGCGGATCAGGCGGATCAGTTCGCAGGATTTATAGGCCGCGATGCCGCCGCCGATGATGAGAAGGATGCGTTTGCCTAGCATGGAGACGGTCATAGAAGAGGTAGGGGAAGAATGCGAGGGTCTAGACCCTCGCGCTCCCGTTACTGTATGCGTTGCGCCATGGGTTCAGCCTTACGCATCGGACGCGATGCTTGAATTTTAAAGCCTGCGGCGCGGACAGGGATGACCTCACCGCGCCGCAGGCTTTAAAACATCGCCCCAAACACACTCACTGAACTCTGGCACCACCCCATTAACGGGATTGCAAAGGGCCCCCGCCCTTTGCCCGCCGGCGGCAAACTTACTTCTTAAAAGCCCCCCGGACCAAAGCCCCCAGCCCCATCGGCACAAAGGCCAACCCCAAAGCCATGACCGGCGTAATCACTGCCCCCCAATAGAAATTGTCATTCCGCCCGGCGATGGAGAACAGCAGCGCATAGCCGGAAAACAGCAGCATCCCCGTCTCCCCCGCGCTCGATCGCCACGAGGCCCAGCCGAAGATCATCAGGATGGTCAGCGGCCCGGCGATCTGATGGGGCAGAAAGCGCAGGTTGGAGGAAAGCACCGTGTTCGACAGGAAGCCCCCCAGCCCGCGCATCGCCAGCCAGCTTGGCCCGACCTGATCGGTGGGCAGGGTTTGCAGCGCAATCAGGTGGAGGTGCCAGGCATAACCCACCGCAAACAGCGCCACCAAGGCGCCCCATGCCGCCGCCTCGCGCCACGCCCCGCGCCAGCCCGCCATCGCCCCCATCAGCAGAACATAGGGCAGCACATGCTCACGGATGGACAGCGCCAGCGCGGCGGCCAGCACCGCCCCAACCCACTTACCCCGTTCCGGCCGATGCAGCCCCAGCGAGAGCCCCACCAGCATCCCCGCCCAAAGTTCATGCAGCACGAAATAGTAGCGGTTCAACCCCAGTGAAGCGCCAAAGAACACCAGCGCCGTGCCGATCCGCCGCAACGAAGGATCCACGCCCAGATCGCCCAGCCGCCCCCACCATGCCGCAATCACGCCAACCATCAGCGCCAGCGCCACCGCCATGGCGATGGGCGCAGGCTTGTCGCCATCCACCCCCATCGCCGCGTCCAGATAGGCCAGCGTGGGCAGACGCACCGCCGCGCCCGGCCGCACCGGATAATCGGCGCGGCGATGCTCGCTCACGATGAAGTCGTAATAGTTCTCACCATGGAGGATGCGCGATATGGCGCGGTCATAGAGCTTGAGATCCTCGTCGCGCGGGCGCTCGGCGGCCTTATTATGGGCGATGACGAGACTGGGGGCCTTGGCCTGCTCACCCCGCCCGACCGTCAGCGGCACCCATGCCGAAGCCGCCAGCAACAACGCCAGCACCGCCAGCACCAATCGCGCAGGCCACCGGCCCCATGCGGCGAAACGGTCGTAGGGCGCAGGCCCCCGCCCGTTCACCCCATCCAGCCGATATGCCACGCCGCCCATACGCTTATACCCCCCAACAGGAAGGCTCCGATATATCCGGGCCAGCGGTTAGCATTCGGTTTACCCTGACGATCCCAGATGAGAGGAATATCGGGCAAGGGCGGCTGTTCGGGGGCGGCGCCCTTCAGGGGGAACCTTTCCTCGATCCGCTCGATCAGGTCGGGCATACGCATGATCCGGCGCAGGCCGCGATGGATGCCGCGCGCGATGGCCGCCTCTGGGCCCAGCTCGTCGCGCATCCATTCGGAGACGAAAGGCCCCGACACATCCCACATGTTGATGTCTGGATAGAGCTGCGTGGCCAGACCCTCGACCATCACCATCGTCTTTTGCAGCAGCAGCAGATGCGGCTGGGTCGACATGTCGAAATCGCGGGTGATGGCGAAAAGCCCGTCGAGCATCTGCCCGACCGAGAGATCCTTGACCGGACGCCCGCGCATCGGTTCGCCAACGGCCCGCAGCGCGGTCGTGAATTCGTCCACCGAGTGATAGGAAGGCACATATTGCGCCTCGAAATGGATCTCGGCCACGCGGCGGTAATTGCCAGTGGTCAGCCCATGCAGGATCTCGCCCAGCCAGATGCGCGCCTGACGGTTGATCCGGCCCATGATGCCGAAGTCGATGGCGACAATGGTGCCGTCCGGCTCGATGAACAGGTTGCCCTGATGCATATCGGCATGGAAATAGCCCAGATGCACCGCCTGCGTCAGGAAGGCGATGACCAGACGCTTGGCCAGGCTTTCCAGATTGATCCCGGCGGCCTTGAGCGCGGCGGTGTCGCTGATCTTGATCCCGTCGATCCATTCCAGCGTCATCACACGGCCGCATGTGCGGTCCCAGTCGATGGCGGGAATGCGATAGCCGTGGGTGCCCTTCATCATCTCGGCCAGTTCGGAGGCCGAGGCGGCCTCGCGGCGCAGGTCGAGTTCGCGCATCGACCAACGCTTGAAATTGGCGATGATGAGACGCGGGCGCAGGCGCGTGGCCTCGCCGCCAAGGGCTTCCAGATGGGCCGCAGCCCATTCATAGGTCTGGATATCCTGCGCGAATTTCTCGCGGATGCCGGGGCGTAGCACCTTGACCGCCACGCGGCGGCCATCGGTGGTGATCGCGCGGTGGACCTGCGCGATGGAGGCCGCGCCCACCGGCTGCTCCTCGAATTCGGCGTAGAGTTCGCTTAAAGGACGGCCAAAGGCGCTCTCCACCTCGGCCTTGATCGCGGCAAAGGGAACAGGTGGCAGGCTGTCCTGCAGCTCGAGCAGATTATTGGCCGCTTCCTCGCCCACCAGATCGGGGCGGGTGGCCAAGGTCTGGCCCAGCTTGATCGCGGCGGGGCCGATCGCGCGGAAGGCTCCGGCATAATCGGGCACAGCCGGAACGCGCGCGCCAAACCGCGCGATGCGGCACAGGCGGGCCACCGGGGCGGGCGTATGGGGATCCTGCTCGATCCCCCGCAACGCGCCATGCGACGCCAAAATGCGGCCCCAACTCAGCAGGCGCCAGATATGCTTGCGGGGTGACAAGGTGTTTAGACCTTCCAGCCCGAATGAATCGCCACCAGACCGCCAAGGATCGGTTCGACGCGGGTGTTCACGAAACCGGCCTCGCGGATCATGCCTTCAAATTCGGGCATGGGCGGGAAGCGGCGGATCGATTCGATCAAATAGCGATAGGAATCGGCATCGCCCGCGATCATCTGGCCCAGTTGCGGCACCAGCTTGTGCGAATAGGCGTCATAGGCTTCCTTGAAGCCCGGCCATTCGGTCGTCGAAAATTCAAGGCAGAAGAAGCGCCCGCCGAATTTCAGCACGCGATGCGCTTCCTTCAGCGCCTTGTCGATGCGCGTGACATTGCGGATGCCAAAGGCAATCGTATAGGCATCGAACACCCGGCTCTGAAAGCTCAGCTCCTCGGCATTCTGACGGCTCCAGACCAGACCATCGAGGCCACGCTCCATCGCGCGTTCGATGCCCACGTCCAGCATGTCCTGATTGATGTCGGACACGGTGATCGAGGCGCCGCGCTCGGCCATGCGGAAGGCGATGTCGCCCGTGCCGCCCGCCATATCCAGGATCATCTCGCCCGGCTGGGGTTTCACCCGGCGCACGAACTTGTCCTTCCACAGGCGATGCAGCCCGGCCGACATGGCATCGTTCATGATGTCATACTTCTTGGCCACGGATGAAAAGACCGCGCCCACCTTGGCAGTCTTTTCCTCGGGGCTGACCTCCTCATAGCCAAAGGAGACGGTGTCGGGCTGTTGATCGCTCTGAGTCATGGGCGCCGCTTTAGGACGGTTTCGCGCTTGCGGAAAGGTGCTTATGCAAGCGCGGCAGGCAGAAATTCATCGCCCAAATCCGCCCGGCCGCCAGCCCGGCACAGCGAAGACAGTAATGGGAGCGCGAGGGTCTAGACCCTCGCATTATCCTTCTAAACCTCCTATCTCCCCCCCATGCCAGAGCTACCTGAAGTCGAAACCACACTGCGCGGCCTGTCCACCTATCTGGACGGACAACGGATCGCCCGTGTCGAAACCCGCCGCGAGGGACTGCGCCGCCCCTTTCCCGCCGATCTGGTGCAGGTGATGACGGGAGCCACGGTGACGGCCCTGTCGCGCCGGGCCAAGTACGGGCTGATCCATACCGACCGGGGCGCGGTGATGGTGTTCCATCTGGGCATGTCGGGGCGGTGGCGGATTGATCCGGATGCGCTTGAAAAGCACGACCATCTGGTGCTGACCACAGAGGCGGGTGCGCGATTGGCGCTCAATGATGCGCGGCGATTCGGCTCGGTCGATCTGGTGGCCGATGAGGCGCTGGCCGCATGGCCCGCCTTTGCCGCGATGGGGCCCGAGCCTTTGGGGCCGGAACTGACCCCTGCCCTGCTGGCCGCACGGATGAAGGGACGCCTCAGCCCGGTCAAGCAATTGCTGCTCGATCAGGCGGTCGTGGCGGGCCTTGGCAATATCTATGTCTGCGAGGCGCTGCACCGGGCGGGGATCAGCCCCTTGCGGCTGGGGCGCGATGTGAAGAAGCGCGAACTGGCGCTGCTGGTGCCCGCGATTGTCGATGTCCTGTCCGAGAGCATCGCGGCAGGCGGCAGCACGATCCGCGATTATGCCCAGCCCAACGGCGAGCTGGGCTATTTCGCGGCCAACTGGCGCGTCTATGGCCGCGAGGGCGAGCCGTGCCACGCCTGCGCCGCGCCGATTGCCCGCGTGGCGCAGGGCGGCCGGTCGAGTTTCTGGTGTCCGGCCTGTCAGAAATAGGGCAAACGGGCCGCGCCGGATGGTCCGGGGCGGAACAATAAAGACTCCTATTCCCTTGACGATTCGGCCAACGCTGGTTAAGGGCGCCGCTTCTGGTGGAACCGATGGTTCTGCTATACCGATTTTCGCTAGCAATTTCCGGCCACATCGGCCCGATACGAGGACACACATGGCCAATACGCCGCAAGCCCGCAAGCGCATCCGCCGTAACGAGCGTCGCGCCGAAATCAATGGCGCCCGCATCAGCCGCATCCGCACCTTCGTCAAGAAGGTCGAAGCCGCGATCGCCGGTGGTGACAAGACCGCTGCTGCGGCCGCCCTGCACGAAGCCCAGCCTGAACTGGCTCGCGGCGTTGCTCGCGGCGTGCTGCACAAGAACACCGCTGCGCGCAAGTACTCGCGCCTGACCAAGGCGGTCGCCGCTCTCTGATTCGCGATTCGTGCGGCCTGCAAAACGGTTGCACGGCATAGCGATAAGCAAGAGCGCGTAAGCAAAGCCGATGGGGATTCCCGTCGGCTTTTGCTTTGGCCCGTGCCGGCTTTAACTTTGCCCTTTGCCGGGCAAAAATGACAGCTTCAAGAAATCCTGCAATTCCAACGATTCGCAAATTGTCATGATATTTTACTCTTAAAATTCAATGGCTTTTTCGAGTTTGGCGGATTTGCTGGGGTTGCGCTGTCAAGCCAATTATTTCAAAATTTTTGCAGATAACGCCCTTGCGCAGCGCCTGCGATCATCCCTAAAACGGATGGGTTCGAGGCGTTCGGCGCCTCTGAACTTCACAGAAATAGGTCACTCTGTCACACTTGCGGAACTTTCGGTTTCGCAGGCGGGGAGCCTTTTTCCGTGTGCAAGGTGAGGCCGTCGACAATTGCGTCGGCGGGTTGGGGCTTAATGGCGGATCAGGAGCATTTGGGGTGACGGGAACCGTTTGGGGCGGCAAGCGCGCCGAGGCTGGCCCTGCAAAGGGCAAGTCCGGGCATGTCGCCGAAGATCAGGATGCACTCGACCTGGCCGCGGATTGGGCTGACATCTGTCAGGGCCTGAAGAAGGACCTTGGGCCGCAGCTGTTCAATCAATGGATTCGCCCGATTCAGCTCGGCGCGTTCAACAAGGATTCGGGCACGCTCGAATTGTTTCTGCCCACCGAATTCTCGGCCAACTGGGTGGCGGATCGCTTTGCCGATCGCCTGACGCTGGCCTGGAAGATCGCGCGCGATGTGCGCCATGTGCGCATCAGCGCTCAGCCCGGCCGCCGCGCGATGCCCGACCTGCGTCTGGCCCGCGACAACACGCCCGCGCGCCCTGCTCCGGTGCTGGGCGATTCGGGCCGCGTGCATGGCCATGCCACCGAAGGCGCCAGCGCGGCGACCGATACGCTGGCGCTGGCCTCGATCGGACTCGACCCCTCGCTCACCTTCCCGACCTTTGTCACCGGCACCAGCAATGTGCTGGCCTTCAACGCGGCCCAGCGTATGGCGGCCCTTGAAGCGCCGCAATTCTCGCCGCTCTATCTCAAGGCCGCAACGGGTCAGGGCAAGACCCACCTGATGCATGCCATCGGCCACGCGTTTCTGGCCAACCATCCGCGCGCGCGCATCTTTTATTGCAGCGCCGAACGCTTCATGGTCGAGTTCGTTCAGGCCCTGCGCCAGAACCAGATGATCGAGTTCAAGTCGCGCCTGCGCGGTTTCGACCTGCTGCTGGTCGATGATATCCAGTTCATCATCGGCAAGGCCAGCGCCCAGGAAGAACTGCTCTACACGATCGACGCCCTGCTGGCCGAAGGCAAGCGGCTGGTGTTTGCCGCCGACCGCAGCCCGCAGGCTCTTGACGGGGTTGAGCAGCGTCTGCTCTCGCGTCTGTCGATGGGCCTTGTCGCCGATATCATCCCGGCCGACATCGAATTGCGCCGCTCGGTGCTCGAACACCGCCTTGCACGTTTCACCTCGGTGGTGGTGCCGGGCGATGTGATCGAGTTTCTGGCCCGTACGATCAACCGCAATGTGCGCGAGCTGGTCGGCGGCCTCAACAAGCTGATCGCCTATGCGCAGCTCACGGGTCAGGCCGTCAGCCTGCAACTCGCCGAGGAACAGTTGACCGATATCCTGTCGGCCAACCGCAAGCGCATCACCATCGACGAGATCCAGCGCACGGTCTGCCAGTTCTACCGGGTGGACCGTCAGGAAATGTCGTCCAAGCGCCGCGCGCGCGCCGTGGTGCGCCCGCGTCAGGTGGCGATGTACCTCTCCAAGGTGCTGACCCCGCGCTCCTACCCGGAAATCGGGCGCAAGTTTGGCGGGCGCGATCACTCGACCGTGATCCATGCGGTGCGCCTGATTGAGGACCTGCGCACGCGCGATGCCGATATTGACGGCGACGTGCGCTCGCTGCTCCGTCAGCTGGAAAGCTGATCGCAAAACCCCGGTACAAGCTGTTGATGGGCGGTGCATAAAGGCTGGATAGGCCTGTGCATCGCCTGTTGGCATGCCTGTGGATAAGCTGTTCGCCAAGCGTGGGAAGCTTGGGGGTATGCTGGGGAAATGACTTTTATGCCTCCGGCGGGCAAAGGGACTTATCCCTTTGCAATCCCGTTATTGTTTACGTTGTGCCGGGACGGAGGCGTTGAGTGTTGGGGCAACGTTTAGATTTGAAAGCCTGCGGCGCCTATTAGCGCCACTTCGCCGCGCCGCAGGCTATAAATATCGCCCCAAACTCCCCACCGCCGCCCTTAACCCGCCGGAGGCTCCTTCTTCCTTGCCCTTCCCCCGCTTGTCATCCCCCCCGGCCTCCCCTAAATCCCCCGCATGACCCCCGAACGCCTCTCCCGCTTTGCCCGCCATATCGTGTTGCCCGAGGTCGGCGGGGTGGGACAGATGGCGCTGGCCGATGCCCATGTGGTGATGATCGGCTGCGGCGGGATCGGCAGCCCGGCCCTGCAGTATCTGGCCGCCGCCGGGGTTGGCCGCCTGACCCTGATCGACGATGACAGCGTCGAGGCCAGCAATCTGCAACGCCAGACGATCTTTGCCGAGGCCGACATCGGCATGCCCAAGGCACAGGCCGCCGCCGCATGGATTGCGCGCTTTGACCCTGAGATCGCCGTCCGTCATCACCAGACCCGCATCTCGGCCGACAATGCCCCCTCGCTGATCGCGGATGCCACGCTGGTCCTCGACGGCTGCGACAATTTCGCCACCCGCCTTGCCGTGTCGGACGCCTGTGTGGCCGCCGGCATTCCCCTGACCGCCGCCGCCGTAGGCCGGTTTCAGGGCCAGATCGCCAATTTCGCGGGCCATCTGCCGGGCCATGCCTGCTATCGCTGCTTTGTCGGCGATGCGTTCGACGCCACCGATTGCGACACCTGCGCGGCCGATGGCGTGTTGGGGGCCTTTGTCGGCATGGTGGGCACGATGGCGGCGCAATCGGCCATCCGCGTGATCCTGTATGGCGCGGGCGTGCCGGGGCCGCTGGCCGATCCGCAATGGGGGCGGTTGCATCTGCTCGATGGCCTCGCCCCTTCGCTGCGCACGATCACCATCCCCGCCGACCCAGCCTGCCCCTTTCATTAAACGCCCAGGCCATTAAACGCGGCCATAAAAAAGCAGGGTCGCCCCAGCCGGACGACCCTGCTTCCTCCTGCGCGAAAAGCCCGGATGGGTCGATGCCCATCCGGTCCCTTTCACAAACTTACGTGCTTACGACTTGGGCGCCTCCAGCGTGGGATATTTGATCCCAAGCTGATCGAGGTAGGTCGGGTATTTCACCGCGTCGTAGTAATATTTCTCCATCTGGGGACGATATTCCTTCATCGTCTTCTCGTTCAGCCAGGTCGCCGCCTTCGGCCCCAGAATCGGATCATACTTGTCGGTTTTGAGCTGCACATCGGTGAAATAGGCCTTGGCGTCGGCCACCAGCTTGGGCGTGGTCATGACGTCCAGGATCGTCATGGCCAGCGCCTTGGCCCCGGCCTCGACGCCCTTATGCGCAATCGGCGTGGCCATCGCCATGGCCGAGAGCACATTGTGGCCGATCATGTTCGGGATATTGGCCGGATAGCGGATCGTGATGGTCGGCACGGTCCACATGATGTCGCCGATGTCATCCGATCCGCCGCCGATCGAACGCGGGCGGTTTTCGGGCGAGGAGAGTTCGCCCACCGTGTCGGACAAAGGCTTGACCGTGCGGTGGTTGATCGTCTGCACCGCCTTGGTGAAGGCCTGATCGTCGGCGGTCCACTTGGGCATGCCCACCGCCTTGATATTGGCATAGGCGGCCTCGGCCAGCGGCTTGTTGCCGAAATTGGGCGCGGCATAGCCAAGGATCTGCGAAGTCACCGTCGTGCCGGTCGCCTTGGCGGCGGCCTGCGCGATTTCATTGCCGGTGTTGTACAGGTTGCGCACCGCGCCAAAGCTGCGCTCGCGGAAATAGTACCAGACGCTGGCCTTGTCGGGCACCACGTTGGGCTGGCCGCCGCCATTGGTGATGACGTAATGCGAACGCTGGGTCACGGGCAGATGTTCGCGGCGAAAATTCCACGCGGCGTCCATGATTTCCACGCCGTCCAGCGCCGAGAAACCATCCCACGGATCGCCCGCAGCATGGGCGGTCTTGCCCTTGAACGTATATTCGACCGACACCATGCCGTTCATGCCCAGCTCGCCATAGGCGGTGCCGAAGTCGGAGCTGACATGGTTGAAGATGCAAAGGTCGACGCCCTTGAACATGCCTTCGCGCACATAATAGGCCTTGGTGGCCAGCAGTTCCTCGGCAATGCCGGGCCAGATCATCAGGCGGCCGGGGATGTGGTTCTTTTCCATCACCTGCTTGGCCGCAATCGCGGCGGCCACCACGAGCGGCATACCCGAATTATGGCCTTCGCCATGGCCCGGCGCGCCTTCGACCATCGGCTTGATATAGGGCAGGCCCGGCGTCTGCGAAGTGCCCAGCAGATTGTCCACGTCGCTGCCCAGCGCCAGCACAGGGCCACCCTCGCCCCATGTCGCGGTAAAGGCGGTGGGGATGCCCGCCACGCCCTTGGTCACCTTAAAGCCGTTCTTTTCCAGAATACCGGTCAGATATTCCATCGTGCGGAATTCCTGAAAACCGGGTTCAGCATAGCTGAACACGGTGTCCACCATCACCTGGATATCCTTCTTCTGCGCCTCGACCCCGGCCACGGCCTCGGCCTTCAGCTTGGGGCTGGCGGCGGCATGGGCTTGCGATCCGGCCATCAGCGCGGCGGTGGCCATCAGGGCCAGAGTGCTGCGTTTCACGAAATTCATGACTAATCCTTCTCCCAATCAGAAGCCGATTTTGGCCGAGATACGGAACGTGCGCCCCATCACATCGTAAATGCTGCGGTTGGTCTGGGCATAGGCCGGGACGTTGTTGCCGGTCGGGCCGTTGCCCACCAGCACCGGATCCTTGTCCAGCAGGTTGTTGACCACGAAGGTGAGCGACATATCCTTGACCCGCTCGCTCTTGATCTTGAACTGGACCGAGGCGTCCAGATAGCTGGTGCCCTTGATCTTATTGTTGTTGATCGTGCGATACTGATTCAGGTTCGACACGGTCGGGCACGAGCCGTTGCATTCGATATAATCGTTGCCGTAAACGCCGTCCGAGAAGCCGCGATAGACCAGATTGATGTTGGCCGCGCCCACTTCATAGAAAGCACTGATGCGATAGACCCAGCTGGGCGAGCTGTTGCTGCCCGAGAGGCTGCCGCCGTTGACGCCCGCATAGTCGACCGGGAAGATCTTGTTATCGACCACGTTGGCGATGTAATGCGTGGTCGTGCCGCGAATGGTCAGCGTGCCGGGCAGGTTGGCGCTGATCTTTGACAGCATCGTGCGATAGCTCGCATCAATGTCAAAACCCTTGGCGTGCTGGCTGGCAAAGTTGAACGGCTGGATAACGATGGACTGCAGGGTGGTGCCGTTGAAAACCACATTCGAGCAATAAGCCGTTTGTCCCTGATTGCAGAAATCGACCGTGTTCTGTGAAGTAATCGAACCAATCGAGTCCTTGATGTTGATGTCGTAATAATCAAAGCTGGCGGTGAAACCCGGGATGAAGGAGGGCGTCAACACCGCTCCCATAGTCCATGTATTGGCCTTTTCGGGCTTCAGGTTAACATTGCCAATCGTGCTTTCAACAAAGCCCGTGCTGCCTGCGGTTACGCCGGTGATCCCGGCAAAATCTTTGGTCAACACCACCGTATTGGTGCGCGCCGTTGGCGCGGCGAAGAGTTCGGACAGGTTGGGCGCGCGGATATCGCGCGAATAGGTGCCGCGCAGCTTGATCGAGGAATTGACCTGCCACGTCGCCCCGCCCTTATAGGTCAGCACGCTGCCGCTGGTCGAATAATCGGTGCCGCGCGCCGCAGCGTTGAGGTTAACGCCCGGCAGCACAGGCAGGTCGATTTCAACGAAGCCTTCCTTCACCGTATAGGCGCCGGTGTTGGGCAGATAATTGCCGTAAAGCCAGCGCGCCGTGGAGGTGCCATTGACGGTATTCTTGAGCGGCTGGAATTCGTCCGGCACATAGCCGCTGACGCTTTCACGCCGCCATTCGCCGCCCAGCGCGATGGCCGCGCTGCCGCCGGGCAGCTTGAACAGGTCGCCGCTGAGCGAGGCGGCCGCCACGTCCTGCTTCAAGGTCTGGTCGCGCCAGGGCTGGTTGCCATAGATATAGTTCAGCCCCGCCGCCGAAGGCCCGCTGGTGCCCAGACGGTTGATCGGCACGCAGCCGTCGCTGGGGTTCGTCAGGCTGGAGCGGCAGACAATCGTGCCCGCAGCCACGCCCAGCGCATTGCCCGCAGGCGCAAACACCGCATCCTGCGCCAGCGCCATGCGCTGCGTCTGCCACGTGTTGATCAGCTGTTCGTGGCTCTTGGTTTCGCCATGCTGGAAATAGGCGTCGAAATTCCATTCGCGCCCCAGCGCGTCAAACTTGCCCTTGGTGCCCACCACATAGCGATAGACGTCGCGCGTATTGTGGCTGCCGGGCACGGGATAGCCCGCATTGCTGGTGCCAATGGTGATCTTGTTGGCTTGGGAATTACCCAGCGCCGCCGCCACGGTGGGATAGAGCGATTGCAGATAGGCATTGTCGCCCGCGATGGTCACGCCCGTGCTGGGGGTCTGCTGATAATAACTTTCGCCAATATAGCGGTTCCAGCCAAACTGGGCGAAGACCTCGATGCGGCTGGTCAGATCATAGCCCACGCGGCCAAAGGCGCTGAAACGCGCTTCATCGGGCATCAGCGAATTGGTGCCGACATGGCCCGCCAGCGTGGTCTGGTAATCGCCGCCCACCATATAGCCCGAGTTGCTCTTCGCGCCGAAATTGAGCGTGCCGAGCTGGCCCGGCGCCATGAAATATTTGCCCACCAGCCCGCTGGCGCTGGACAGGGTGGTGCCGGTGATCAACCCGCCCGCCGTATAGCCCGAAGGCCCGATGCCCGCCCCGTTGATCCAGCTTGGCTGGCCCGCCGCCGTGTTGGGGTTGGCGATCATGAAATAGCCGTTGTTATTCCAGCTGCGCGCGATGGTGGCCACGCCGTCCTGCTTGGCATATTCGGCATTAAGCAGGACATGCATGCGGTCATCCAGCAGCGAGAAACCCGCCGAACCGCTGAGGCGATAGTTGCGCCCGTCGCCATAGGTGGTGATGCCCTGGTCGGCGGTGAGCTTGAAGCCCTTGTACTTCTTGTTCAGGATGAAGTTGACGACACCGCCCACCGCGTCCGAACCATATTGCGCCGATGCGCCGCCGGTCACGACCTCGACCCGCTCGACCAGATCTTGGGGCACGGTGTTGACATCGACCACGCCGTTGGTGGCGCTGGAGACCGAACGCTGACCATCGACCAGCACCAGCGTGCGCGAGGCGCCAAGGCCGCGCAGGTTGACGCTGTTGATCCCGGCCAGACCGTTCGACAGGCTGCCCGAGGAATTGGCCGAGGTGGAGCCCTGCGTCACGGCGGGCAACTGGTTGACGAAGTTCGACAGGTTGGCGGGCGCCTGCGCCTTGATGTCCGCCGAGGAGAGCACGGCGACAGGCGTGGGCGCGGCAAAGCCGTCCTTCACGATGCGCGTGCCGGTCACCACGATGTCGCTGGCGGGTTCGGCGGCGGGCTCGGCCGCTTCGGCGGGCGCCGGGGCCTCGGCGGCCACCGAGCCTGCCAGTGCAGGCGTGGCCACCATCATGGCCAGCACCGAAACGGCGGCTCCACCCAGCCATGCCCTGTGGCCCTGCAATGCAAAGCCGCCAGCCGACTGCGCCCATTCCCTCATCGTTCGATCAATCGCCATGAAAACCCCCTATTGGTTATCTGTTTATTCCCCGGCGATCCTGCTCCCATGCCGCGGCTGTCCGATTGCCTCGCGCCGCGCTTTTATGATGGGGCGATGGCGTCAGGCCGGTCCTGCGCCAATTCCCCCTTATTTCGGCCCGTTCAGCGGCCACCTGTTGAATATCCCAAAAGGGTGCGACCCCTTTTATCTCGCCATTGCCGCGCTGAAGCCCAACCTTCTTTTGCAACGCAGCAAATGCTACACGATAGTTTTCAATTTTTTCCGAGAAACATCGGCATATTTTCTACATATATTAGAGAATTTCGTATCATAATTGAATTATTACTTTGGATTCCCAATGCCGCTCGTCCGATCTTGCCCGAATTCAAAGCCGCCCGAATCGCCCCTTCACTTACCCCGCGCAAAGACCGCGGGCGGCACGTTGCGCTGGGTCACGCGGCGCATGACAAAGCTGGAGCGGATTTTCGCGACATGGGGCAGCGTGGCCAGTTCGCTGCGATAGATCCGGTCGTAATCCTCAAAGCTTTTGACATGGACCATCATCAGAAAGTCCGTGTCGCCCGAGACAAAGCTGCAGAAGGTGACCGAGGGACAGCGCACGACCGCCTCTTCAAATTCGGTCAGCACGGAATCGGCCTGCGATCGCAATTCGATGGCCACAATGACCACAATGCCAAGGCCGAGCATCGGCAGGTCAAGCTCGGCCGTATAGCCCTTGATCGCGCCCTGTTCCTCCAGCAGCTTGCGCCGCCGGGCCGCAGCCGTTGCGGAAAGATGCACTCTTTCGCCCAGCATCACGTCCGACATCCGGCCGTCTTCGACCAATGCGTTCATGATGCGAAAGTCTGTGGCATCAAATTCGGTGAGAGTGTTTTCCGTCACGCGGGCCCCTTGTTGCAACGGATTTCCGTCAAGAAGCAGGCAAAACTGCTCCGTATTTCGTCAGATAGAGTGCGACGACTGTGGTAGCTTTGGAAATACGTCAAACTGGCACCTTTGCCGTGAGGCATGGCTGGCTAGAACACGGCGATCTCAAGCGAAAAGGGGCATCACATGAAGCAGGCAAGGGGCCGGAAACTGGGCCAAAAGCTGGCAGGCGTGGCATTGATGGCGTTACTGGCGCCGCAATTGGCCATGGCCGATCCCGTTGGCGTGTCGAACACCAAGGACGGCGATCTGCTGCCCGTGCGGGTCGATGCCGATGCGGGCAAGATCCTGCTGACCCTGCCCAAAGCCGATGCCGAAGGGGTGATGGGCCGCTTCATCTATGCCACCGCCGTGCGCAGCGGACTTGGCTCGGCCCCGATCCGCATCGACCGGGGGATGCTGGGGCCAACCCAGATCCTCGCCTTCCGCCGCTTTGGGCGCAAGGTGGCCGTGGTCTATGAAAACCCCCGCTTTCGCGCCACCGGCGAGGCATCCGTACAATATGGCGCCAAGACCAGTTTCCCCTTCAGCACCGTTGCCATGCTCGACATCGTCTCCTCCGACGCCAAGGGCACGGTGGTGGACATCAGCCCTTTCCTGACCCGCGACACGATGCATCTGGCCGATGCGCTCAATCAGGAGGCCAAGGGGTTCCGTCTGGCGGATAATCTCTCCGCCGCCGACCCGACCTCGGTCAAGGTCTTCCCCGATAATATCGAGATGGAGGCGGTGCAGACCTTCGCCTCGGACACGCCGGGGCGCGAGGTGGGCAATATCGCCGCCGATCCGCGCCAGATCAGCTTCACCATCCGCCATTCGCTGATCCGTCTGCCCGGCCCCGGTTTTGCGGTGCGTAAATTCGACATCCGTTCGGGCAGCCATGGCACACAGGTCTATGACTTCGGCACACCGCTGGGCGACGATGTGCAGTACCAATTGGCCAACCATTTCCGGCTGGACAAGGTGGATCCGACGGCGGCCAAGTCGCGCGTCAAAAAGCCGATCACCTTCTATATCGACAATGCCGCGCCTGAACCGATTCGCGGCGCTCTGGCGCGCGGCGTGGCATGGTGGAATCAGGCGTTTGAAAGCGCGGGCTATATTGACGCCTTTCAGGTCAAGCCCCTCACCCCCGACATCGACCCGCAGGATGCGCGTTATTCCATCGTCAACTGGGGCGACCGCCTGACGCGCAGCTGGTCCTATGGCGGGGGCATCATCGACCCGCGCACCGGCGAGATCATCAAGGGCAATGTCGTGCTGGGCGCGCTGCGCGTGCGGCAGGATATGCAGATCTTCGAGGCGCTGGTGGGCGCGGCGCAGGACAATAGCGGCGGCCCCAACGATCCGGTCAAGGTCTCGCTTGATCGCATCAGCCAGTTGGGCGCGCATGAGGTGGGCCATGCCATCGGCTTTGTTCACAACTTTGCCGGATCGACGCAGGGCCGCACCTCGGTGATGGATTATCCCGGACCGCTGATCGGGCTGAAGGGCGGCAAGATCGACCTGTCCGACGCCTATGCCAAGGGCATCGGTTCGTGGGACAAATTCACCGTGCAATGGCTCTATGGCCAGCCCAAGCCCGGAACGGATGCCGACAAATGGGCCTTCGCGCTGGCGGACGCAGAGTTCGCCAAGGGCACGCGCTATATGACCGACATCGATGGTCGCGCCGACGATGGCCCCGCCCCGCATGACAGCATGTGGGACAATGGCGAGGACAAGCCCGAGGAACTGGCCCATATGCTGGCGGTGCGGCGCGTGGCGTTGAACAACTTTGGCCCCGGCGTGCTGCGCAAAGGCGAGGCTTTGTCCAACCTTCGGCGCAAATTCGTGCCGGTGTGGCTGCTGGCGCGTTATGAAGTGGCCGCGACCGGCAAATGGGTGGGCGGCGTCGATTATGCCTATGCCGTGGCCGGGGACGCCAACAAAGCAGCGCAACCCGTGACGCCGGCCAAGCAGCGCGCAGCTTTGGCGGCGATGCTCAAAACCCTCTCGCCCGCAGAACTGACCGTGCCGGATGCTTTGGTGGGCTGGCTGTCATCGGGCGTGAACGGGCGCAATGATGCGCAATTCGACACCGAGGTTTTCGACAATGCCGGGGCCGCCGCCTTCGATCCGCTGGTCGCCACCGATGTTGCCGCGCAGGTCACGCTTGACAGCCTGCTGGCCCCGACGCGCCTGACCCGCGTTCATCTGCAACAGGCGCGCGATCCGGGGCAACTGGGCCTTGCCGAAATGATCGACGCGCTGGGCGCGGCAACGTGGGAGCATAATGCCACGCCGGTCGAGCGGCGCATTGCCCTGCGCGCGCTGCTCTCGGCGGCGAGGGCGCGGCGGGATGCGGCAACGCCGGTCGATGTGGCCGCCCTGCTTCAGGAAAAGCTGGACGGGGCTGCCGCCAAGCTGGGCGAAGGCAGCGGCTGGGGCAAGACGGTGGCGGCGCTGCTGAAAAACGGCCCCGCGCTGGAGGCGGAAATCGGCAAGATGGGCCGCAAGGCACCCGCCATCCCGCCGGGTATGCCGATTGGCGGCGATACCGGCTGGTTTGACAACTAACCGCGACTGGCCACTTCCTCGGCCAGTTCATCAGCCTTCCGGCGCCGCGCCTCATCCTCGGGCGCGGCGTCGAGAAGCGCCAGATGCGCAGCCATTTCCGCCAGCAAAGCGCGATCCGCAAGGCGCAGATCGGGCACCATCAGACCTTTGAGATCGTTGGGCTCAAACTTGTTGAGACCCCCGCCATAGACCCGCCCATGCAGCCGCGAGGCCGCCCGCACCGAATCGCAATTGAGGCACAGCACCAGAGCCTGATGCAGCAACGGATCGTCCGAAAAGGGATAGATGCCGTGGAAGCAGGTCAGATTGCTCCACCCCGCCGCATTATGGATGAAGCGCAAGGCCCCCCGAGCGAAGACCGCGCCCCAGATCGGCGCCACGGCGCGCTGCTCCATCCCATACCAAGGCTGGCGATGGGCCAGGATATAGCGCGAGGGCAGCCCCTGCGCCTCCCCCTGCGCGACATAGGCGGCCTCGGCGGGCATCAGCGGATCGGAGAGGTTGAGCAGCAGCCCATCACCCCCACCTCGCCAGATCAGCCCCCGCACCGCCGTTGCCCGCCCGACACAGGGCAGGCAGCGCGCAGGGTCAATGCCCAGATCCGCCACCTTCTGCGCATTCAGCAGAAAGAACCCGTTGGCCCCCGTGGCGATCCCGCGCCGGAATTGCGCCAGTTGCGCCAGAGGCACAAACCCGGCCCGCGCCTCGCCGCGATGGCCTTGCAGCAAGGGCTCCCATTTATCCGTCCCGGCCAGTTCCGCCCGCGACAGTTCCACCCGCCGCGCCCCCGCCGCCAGTTCATCGAGCGAGGCGGGCCAATCGCCCTCTCCTTTCTCTGGCCCCCGCCAATCCCAGCCGGTAATCATGGCCGCTGCACCAACAGGATCGAAGCCGTGGTCAGCGCATCATCAAACACATCGGCACCCGAAAACAGCACCACCTGTTGCAAGCCCCCCGGCCCCAGCAGGAATTGTTTGAACCCGCGCGCGAAATTGGCCCCCATCCATTCGCCGGGGATCAGGAAAGCGCCCCGCCCGCCGCGCCGCAACTGACACGTCGCCTTGACCACGAAATCGACATAGAGATTGGCCGATTTGGGAAGGACATAGCCGGCCCGCGCGCCAATCTCCGCACGCAAGGGGCCATGATCGCGCAGTTCTCGATGGCGGATATAGGGCGGGTTCATCACCACGCCGTCATAGTGCTCCCACCCGGCGCGCAGGAAATCCTCATGCCGCACCTGCGCCCGTCCGGCATCGGCGGCGCGCAAGATTGCCTCGTCGCGCTCATAGGCCACCACCTGCGCATTCGGGCAACGCGCCTGCGCCGCGCGGGTCAGCACACCCGCCCCCATCGCGGGATCAAGGATCATGCGCGGCTGCGCCCCCGCCACCCAATCGGCCATCAGCGCGGCCAGACGCGGGGGTGTGAAAAATTGCCCCAAAGCCTTGCGATGATCGGGCGCCGCTTGGCCCGCATAATCAGCTTCCGCCCTGGCATCAGGGATAAGCGAGGCCATCAATCCGGCCCGACCAGTTCCTCCACCCACGCAGGCACAATATCGCCCGCCGGGCCAAGCCGCGTTTCATGGAACCATGCCGAACCCTGGCTGCGCTCCAGATTGAGTTCGAGGCAATGCGCGCCCATTTCCCGCGCCAGCCGGACAAAACCCGCCGCCGGATAGACCGCGCCCGAGGTGCCGATGGACACGAAAATATCGCAATCGCGCAGCGCATCATGGATCTCCTCCATGCGATAGGGCATCTCGCCAAACCACACGATATCGGGCCGCAGCGCCGCCGCCCCGCAGGACGGACATGGCGGCCCCTCGATCAGCGGGGCAGTCCAGCCCATCCGCGTGTCGCAGGCGGTACACCATGCCGATAGATGCTCGCCATGCATATGGATCAGGTTTTTCGAGCCTGCCCGATCATGCAGGTCATCGACATTCTGCGTCACCAGCGTGACCGTGCCGCCATCCCATTCCCGCTCCAGTCGGGCCAGCGCGTAATGGGCAGCATTGGGAGCCTTGGTCTGGATCGCGGCGCGGCGCATGTCGTAAAAACGCTGAACCAGCGCGGGATCGCGTTCAAAAGCTTCGGGCGTGGCGACATCCTCGACGCGGTGCTGTTCCCACAAACCGCCGCCATCGCGGAATGTGTCGATCCCGCTTTCCGCGCTGCATCCCGCCCCGGTCAGGATCACGATATTGCCTGTCATTTCCATGCCTTTCCTATGCCCGAAAGCGCGGCCAAGGCCAAGCCGCCGATCGATCCGCCGCTTATGACGCACCGCACAACGAAATGCCGCATCGCAGCAAAGATTTGTAACGAAACGGCCATTCAACAGAGAGGCTGACCGCCCAGATTGTCATTCTGATCAATGCTTTCAATCATGGAGCCAGCCATGCCCTCGCCCAATCCCTTTCGCCGCTTTCAGCCGCGCACGCCCCCCGGCCCGCGCCCGATCCGCCACCGGCCGCTCAATTCCGCCCTGCCCACCACACCGGGCAAGCCGCGCAACCAGTTTCGCGGGCGGTTTGAACTGGTCGCCTTTTGTTTGGCGCTGCTCATATTTATGATAGCCATCGGACGGCCCGAATGGTTCGAACTGCGCCCGGCTTCGGGCTCTTCGCTTGCCCTGTATCACGCCGCCCAGACCAATTCAGGACACTGAACCAACCCATGATCATCCACACACCCCATACCCTTCGCAGCATCGCCCGGTCGATCAAGACCCCGCTGGTGCTGTTGTTCATCTGGGATGTGATCGTCACGATCACCTATTATGTGGTGCCCTTTCCCGCGCCCGGCCTGCCGCTCACGCTGTTCGGCAGCGTTCTGGCGCTGATCCTGGGTTTTCGCTCCACCTCGGCCTATCAGCGCTGGTGGGAAGGGCGCGGGCTGTGGGGGCTGATGATTAATGCCAGCCGGAATCTGGCGCGTGCGTCGCGCAATTTCATGACCGGGGCGGACGGACAGGCCATGGCGCGCGCCATCGTGCTGCGCCAGATCGCCTATGTGAACGCGCTGCGCTGCCAATTGCGCCGCCTGCCGCTGGAAGGCGATGCGCTGCCCTATATCCCCGCGGCCGAGGCCAAGGCGGCCCAGACGCGCACCAACACCGCCAATGCCCTGCTGGACGCCACCGGCGCCCAGGTGGCGCAGGCGCGAGCGCAGGGCATCATCGATTCGATCCAGCAGACCCAGATCGAGAGGGTTCTGGTCGATATCGCCAATGCGCAGGGCGGGATGGAGCGGTTGAAGAACACGCCCCTGCCTGCGCAGTTCCGGCTGTTCCCAACCTATTTCACCCATCTGTTCTGCGTCCTGCTGCCCTTTGGTCTGGTCGAGGCGCTAGGACCGGCCACACCGCTGGGCTCGACCGTGGCGGGGATGATGTTCATGGCGGTGCTGGCGATCGGCGATGATCTGGTCGATCCCTTTGCCAATACACGCCACGATCTGCCGCTCGACACGATGTGCCGCACCATCGAGATCGACCTGCTGCAGGGCTTGGGCGAAAGCGCGCCCGCGCCGGTGGTCGTGGATGCCGAAGGCGTACTTTGGTAATTGCGATTTGGGGAATTGCGATTCTGGCGCGCCTCGCCCATGAAGCGCGCCGAAAGGAATTTACCCCATGACCAGACTGGGAATTATCGGCAGCGGCGGACGTATGGGCCGCGCCATCGCGCAGGCCATTGCCGATGCCGGACATGAACTGGCGGGCGGCGTGGACCGGGATGAGGATGTCGGCCCGCTGGCCGCCGCATCGGATGTGCTGATCGACTTTTCCTCGCCCTCCGCGCTCGAAGGCAATCTGGATGCGGCCATCGCGGCGGGCGTGCCGATCCTTGTGGGCACCACCGGCCTTGAGGAACGCCACCACTGGCTGCTGGATCAGGCCGCCGACAAAATCGCCGTGCTGCAGACCGGCAATACCTCGCTGGGCGTCAACATGCTGGCCTTCCTTGTCGAGGAAGCGGCCAAGCGGCTGGGTGAGGACTGGGACATCGAGATCGTTGAAACCCACCACCGGATGAAGGTGGACGCACCCTCGGGCACAGCGCTCCTGCTGGGCGAAGCGGCGGCGCGCGGGCGCGAGGTCGGCCTGTCCAATGTTTCCGTGCGCGGGCGCGACGGCATCACCGGCGCGCGCGAATCCGGCACAATTGGCTTTGCAGCTTTGCGCGGGGGCAGCGTGGCCGGGGATCACACTGTCCATTTTCTGGCCGATAACGAGCGCCTGTCGCTGAGCCATATTGCCGAAAATCGCGGGATCTTTGCGCGAGGGGCCGTCAAGGGGGCGCTCTGGCTGGCCGGGCGGCCTGCGGGGCGGTATGGGATGCGGGAAGTGTTGGGGTTGTGAGGTTTTAAATGCCTCCGGCGGGCCAAGGGACTCGTCCCTTGGCAATCCCGGTAATGTCTTTGTTGCGCATAGGGTTCGGCGTTGAGTGTCGGACGCAGCGTTTGAATTTTAAAGCCCGCGGCGCTTTTGGCGCAAGTTCGCCGCGCCGCAGGCTTTATTATCCATCCCACCCTCGCAAACCACTCACCACCCCATAATGGGATTGCAAAGGGACGAGTCCCTTTGCCCGCCGGAGGCAAACCTTCTTGCCCCTCGCCCCCATCCAAGCCATACCCGCGCGCATGAAATCCGCCGACATCTTCGAATTCTACCGCCGCCTTGCCGAGGCCAATCCGGACCCGCAGACGGAGCTGGAGTTTGGCAATACGTATCAGTTGCTGGTGGCCGTGACGCTGTCCGCGCAGGCGACCGATGTGGGCGTGAACAAGGCGACGCGGGCGCTGTTCGAGATCGTCAAGACACCGCAGGATATGCTGAATTTGGGCGAAGAGGGGCTGAAGGACCACATCAAGACCATCGGCCTGTTCAATTCCAAGGCGAAGAACGTGATGGCCATGGCCGAGATCCTCGTGCGAGAGCATGGGGGCGAGGTGCCTGCCGACCGCGATGAACTGGTCAAGCTGCCCGGCGTGGGGCGCAAGACGGCCAATGTGGTGCTCAACTGCGCCTTTGGGGCCGAAACCTTTGCGGTGGACACGCATATTTTCCGCGTGGGCAACCGCACCGGGTTGGCCAAGGGCAAGAACGTGGACGCGGTCGAGCGCAGCCTTGAAAAGAAGACCCCCAAGCCTTTCCGCGTGGGCGCGCATCACTGGCTGATCCTCCACGGGCGATACATCTGCAAGGCGCGGACGCCGGAATGCTGGCGCTGTCCGGTGGTGGATCTGTGCGGGTATAAGGATAAGGTTTTGGAGAAGAAGGCGAAGAAGTAGGTGATGCGAGGGACTCGTCCCTCGCGCTCCCGTCACTGTCTGCGTTGCGCGATAGGTTCAGCCTCACGTGTCGGACGCAGCGTTGAAATAATAAAGCCTACGGCGCAATCCAGCACGAGGCCAATGCGCCGCAGGCTATAAATTCACCCCAACCTATCCGGCCCGACACCCCATTAACGGGATTGCAAAGGGACGAGTCCCTTTGCCCGCCGGAGGCAAACTCCCCTTAAACCTTAATGCCCCTGATCCAGATGCAACCCCTTTCGCCCATGCTCGGCCGTATCATGCGGCGCCTCGGGCAACGGCGCATCGGGGTCCAGCGGCGGCTGCAACATGCCCTCTGCGCGGCAGACCACGGCGGTGGCGACGGCATTGCCGAAAACGCTGGTGCCCGAACGGCCCATATCCAGGAACGTGTCGATGCCCAGCAGCAGCGCGACGCCTTCGACCGGCACGTGGAACTGGTTGAGCGTGGCGGCGATGACGACGAGGCTGGCGCGCGGCACGCCCGCGATGCCCTTGGACGAGACCATCAGCGTCAGGAGCATCAGGATCTGCTGCTGAAAGCTGAGATGGATGCCATAAGCCTGCGCGATGAAGAGCGAAGCGAAGCTGGTGTACATCATCGAGCCATCGAGGTTGAACGCATAGCCCAGCGGCAGCACGAAGCCCGATACGCGGCGCGGCACGCCAAAGCGATCGAGCGCCTCGAACATGCGCGGCAAGGATGCATCGCTGGTCGCGGTCGAGAAGGTGATCAGCACCGGCTCGCGCACATAGCGCATCAGCAGGAAGATCTTCTTGCCCAGAAACAGGCTGCCCGCCGCGATCAGGATGATCCACAATATCGCCAGACCCGCATAGAATTCACCCGCCAGCACGCCATAGGTGGCGATGATGCCCAGCCCCTTTTGCGCCACGATCGAGGCAGCCGCGCCAAACACCGCGATGGGCGAGACGCTCATCACATAGCCGGTGACTTGCAGCATCATCTGCACCACCGCCTCGGCGAATTCGACGATGATCCGCCCCTTTTCGCCAATCGCGCTGAGCGCCACGCCACAGAACACCGAGAAAAGCAGGATCTGCAGCACATTGTTGGTGGCCATCGCCTCCAGCGCGCTGGTCGGGAAGATTTCCAGCACGAAGTGGCGGACGGTCAGTTCCTTGGTGGCCAGATCGACCCCCGAACTGGCCACGGCATTGACGCCCACGCCCGGCTGCCACCAATTGACCAGCACCATGCCCAGCAGCAGCGAGACGAAGCTGGCCGAGATGAACCAGGCCATCGCCTTGGCGCCGATACGGCCCAGCGCGGTCGAATCGCCCATGCCCGCAATGCCGGTGATGATCGTCGATGCGATCAGCGGCGCGATGATCATCTTGATCAGATGCAGGAACACATCGGGCAGCAGCTTGAGATAATCGGACCATGCCGCCAGCAAGGGATCGGCCGGATCATAGGACGAATGCAGGACATAGCCCAAGCCTATGCCCAGAATCAGGCCCAGAATCAGGAATTGCGTCAGACGCTGGCGCATCTTGGAAAAACTCCGAAAGAAAAAATCCGGCTACCAATCACCGCTCATGCGGGCAATTGGGCCGGATAGCGTATCAGGCGCGTTTGAGACCGGCCAGCACGATGCGGGCATAGATCCGCGAAAGCGTTTCCAGATCGGGAATCGCGACCGCCTCGTCCTTCTTGTGCATCGTGGCGTTGCACAGGCCAAATTCGATGACCGGGGCCAAGGCTTTGAGGAAGCGCGCATCCGATGTGCCGCCGCTGGTGGAAATTTCGGTGTCCAGCCCGGTTTCGGCGCGGATCGCATCGACCACGATGGCGGAAAATTCACCCGGCGGGGTCAGGAAAGCCTCGCCCGAGATCACCGGACGCACGCTTGCCCCATGCTTGGCCCCGATCTCGCGCACCAGCTTTGACAGGCTCTCGCCCGTGTGCAGATCGTTGAAACGGATCGAGATGCGCGCACCGGCCTTTTGCGGGATGACATTGGTGGCCGGATTGCCGCAGGAGATGTCGGTCACCTCCAGATTGCTGGGCTGGAACCAGTCGGTTCCCTCGTCCAGCTTAATAGCCTTCAGTTCCGACAGCATCGCCACCAGCCGGGTGATCGGATTATCGGCCAGATGCGGATAGGCGACATGGCCTTGGCTGCCCTCAACCTCGATCCACATATTGACGCTGCCGCGCCGCCCGACCTTGATCATGTCGCCAAGGCGGTTGACGCTGGTGGGTTCGCCCACAAGGATCAGGTCGGGGTCGATCCCGGTCTCGCGCATATGCTCGATGATCTTGACTGTGCCGAAGGTCGCCGCGCCTTCCTCATCGCCGGTGATGATCAGGCTGATCGTGCCCTCCTCGCGCGGAATATCGCGCAGGGCGGCAACAAAGGCGGCAACCGAGCCCTTCATATCCACCGCGCCGCGACCATAGAGCAATTCGCCCCGGCGTTCGGGCGCAAAGGGCGCGCTGCTCCACCCCTCGCCGGGGGGGACTACATCGACATGGCCCGCATAGGCGAAATGGCGGCTGCCCTGCGGCCCCTGGCGGATGGCAAAGAGGTTTTCCACCGGCCCGTCGGGCGCCTCGCCCACCACGGCGCGGTGGATGACAAAGCCCAGCGGAACCAGCATTTCCTCAAGGCAATCGAACACCAGCCCTGTTGCGGGCGTCACGCTGGGGCAGGCAATCAGGGCCTCGGCCAATTCGGCCACACCGGCGCCGGGCCGGACCAACTCGCTCTTCACCATGTCATTCATGCCCCTCGCCTAGCAAATGCAGGGCCAAGGGCAAGCGGAGTTTGGACCATCCCGCTTGCCGCCAACCGCCGCCCGCCCTATCCTGCGCCGATGCCAAAGATCGACCTCGCCTCGCTCGCCCATACCAACGGCACCGGCTATCCGCCCGAACATGCAGGGCCCGTTGCCGGGCGCTGGTACAGCCGCCTTGCCCCGCTCTCAGGCTTCGCCCATCTGGGGGCCAGCCATGTCGTGCTGAAACCGGGCGCCTGGTCATCCCAGCGCCACTGGCACGATGGCGAGGACGAGATGGTGGTGATGCTGAGCGGCGAGGCGGTGCTGGTCGAGGATGGCACGCGCAGCGTGATGCGGGCGGGCGATATGGCGGTCTTTCCGGCGGGCGTGGCCAATGGCCATCATCTGATCAATGAAAGCGGCGAGGATTGCACCTTCCTCGCCCTTTCGGCAGGCCCGCGCACATCGGGCGGCTACAGCGACATCGACATGATCTTCGAAGGCGACCGCTTTCTCCACCGCGACGGTACGCCCTTTGCGGATTGATGCGCGGCGCGGGGCAAGGCCATGACGATCAACTGGTTTGAATTTGCCCTTGCCGTGCTGGTGATCGAGCTGACGCCGGGGCCGAATATGGCATGGCTCGCCGCGCTCAGTCTGGCCGAGGGGCGGCGTGCGGGATTGGTGGCCACCGCCGGGATCGGGATCGGACTGGCGCTCAATGCGATGCTGGCCGCGCTGGGGCTGGTCGAATTGCTCAGCGTACGGCCCGGATTGCTGTCGGGGCTGCGCTGGGCCGGGGTGGCGTTGATGCTCTGGCTGGCATGGCAGGCGTGGCGCGAGGCCGACATCGCCCCCGGTGCGCCGCAACCGGGCGGCATCGGGCGCCATTTCGCCTCGGGCCTGCTGGTCAATCTGTTCAACCCCAAGGCGCTGCTGTTCTTTGTCGTGGTGGTGCCGCCTTTCCTTGGCGGCGCGGCGCCCACCATCCCGCAGGCCATGGGCTTTGCCGCGATCAGCGTGGGTCTTGCCACGGCCGTCCATCTGGCCATCGTGGCGGGCGGGGCCAGAGCGCATGGCCTAATCAGCAACCCGCGCCGGATGGTTCGCATCCGGCGCGTGATGGCGCTGATTATGCTGGGCATTGCACTCTGGCTGGCCAGTTCGGCGCTTTAGCCGCCCAGCGTTTCGTCCAGCACCTTGGCCAGACGCAGCCCGCCCTGCAGCAGGCGCTGGCTGACGATGGGAATGTCCTGCGCGATGGCGGCATCGCTGATGGTCACATCCTTCGCGGTCTTTTCCTCGGCGCTCACCACATGGCCGAAGGCCTGCGGATAGACCGTGTCATGGGCGATCTGCCAGCTTTCCTGCGCCCAGTCGGCAATGCCGCCCGTGGCGATTTTGGCGCGATCGGCGACCGAATAGGCGCGCACCTCGGGTAGCTTGCCCGCTTTCTGCGCGCGGATAACCAGGAAATTGTCCCACATCCAATGCAGATTGAGCGTACCGGCCTTGGGGTTCACCACTGTGGGCGGGGTGGTGTTGATGATATAGGGTTCGCCCGGCAGATTGGTGACCGTCACGCCATTGCCGCCCGCGTCATGGTCATGTTCGGCAGCGTGGAGCGGCTGATGCAGGTCGCCCACGATATGGCTGAGAAAAGCGAGCGCTTCGAGGCGCTGGGCCACCGGCAGGCTCTTGTCGGCCAGAATGCGCTCAAAGCGGGTGATCTGGAACGTCGCGCACTGGCCGCCGCTGCAATTGGCCTTCATGTCAAAGGCGGGCGCGGTGATGTCGCCATCATGGTAATGCCAGGGGAATGTATGCCCCCAGCGCCAGCTTTCGCTGCGCAGGCAGTCGGGCCATGTCGCCGCATCGCCCAGCGAATGGACCGGGCATTGGGCCGTGCCCAGCCCTTCCTGCGCCGTCAGCAGCGCGTCGATCGCCGCCTTGGTCTTGGGCGAAACATTGGCCAGCGCGATATTGGCGATCGTGCGATGGCCCAAATCGCCCCATGCCAGAGCCGGGGTCGACACGGACAGGCCCAGCGCCGCCACACCGGCGGCCAGCAGCTTCAAACTTTTGCGAAACTTTTTGCGAGACATGGGGGTAAGCGACCTCACTCGAGACAAACTTACCCCGATGTTAGCGGCGGAATATGACAGACGTAAAGCTTAAAGCTCGGCATCCCCCAACACCGCCGCGCGGATCTCGGCAATGCCCATCCCCGTCTCGCTGCTGGTGATCATCACTTCGGGATAGGCGGCCGAATGTTTGCGCGCCTCGGCCATCACCTTGGCATGGACCTCGTCCAGTTCGCTGGCCTTGACCTTGTCCGCCTTGGTCAGCACCAGGCGATAGCCCACCGCCGCCCCGTCCAGCATTTCCATCATCTCAAGGTCGGGCGGCTTCACGCCATGGCGGCTGTCGATCAGCACCAGCGTGCGCTTCAACACCACCCGCCCGCGCAGGAAATCGCGGACCAGCTTCTTCCACTGCTCCACCACCTTGGGCGGGGCCTTGGCAAAGCCATAGCCGGGCATGTCGACCAGACGGAAATCGGGGATTTCGCCCGCAACCCCGCCCACGTCGAAAAAGTTCAGCTCCTGCGTGCGCCCCGGCGTCACCGAGGTGCGGGCCAGCGCCTTGCGCCCGGTGATGGCGTTCAAGAGCGAGCTTTTGCCCACATTCGAACGCCCCGACAGCGCGATTTCCGGCACCACCGGATCGGGCAGGAATTTCAGCGCGGGCGCGGACAGCAAAAAGTCCACGCGCCCGGAAAACACTTTCCGGGCGCGCTCGATCAGTTCAAGATTGTTGTCTTCGTTCACTTTTTCTTATGCGCCGCCGCTTCGACGATGGCGCGCTCCTTATCGACATTCTTCTTCAAGTCAGGATGCCGTGCATACAGATACTTCTGCTGAGCAATGGTCAGAAGGTTCGAGGTGATCCAGTAAACCAGCAGGCCCGAGGCAAAGGGCGCCATGATGAACATCATCATCCACGGCATGATGCCCATCACCTGCTGCTGAGCAGGATCGGGGGCGGCCGGTTGCAGCTTGAACTGAAGCCACATGGTGATGCCCAGAATGACCGCCAGCACGCCGATCGCCAGGAAGCTGGGCGGATCGAAGGGCAGCAGGCCGAACAAGTTGAGGATATGCTTGGGGTCCGGCGCCGAAAGGTCATGGATCCACAGCGCGAAAGGCTGGTGACGCATGTCGATCGACACCATCAGCACCTTATACAGCGCAAAGAACACCGGGATCTGAAGGAAGATCGGCAGACAGCCCGCCAGCGGATTCACACCCTCTTCCTTGTAGAGCTTGAGCGTCTCTTCCTGCAGCTTGGCCTTGTCGTCCTTATAGCGTTCCTGCAGCGCCTTCATCTTGGGCTGGATCGCCTTCATCGCGGCCATGCTCGAGAACTGGCGCTGGGCCACCGGGAACATGATGCCGCGCACGATGACCGTCAGCAGGATGATCGCCACGCCGAAATTGCCGACGAATTTGAACAGCGAACGCAGCAGCCAGAAGATCGGCTTTTCAAACCAGCGGAACCAGCCCCAGTCGATGGCGAGGCTGAAGCGGGTCACGCCCTGCGCCTCATACTTGTCGAGCAGCAGGCTTTCCTTGGCGCCCGCAAACAGGCGGGTCGCACGCAGCGCGGTCTGGCCGGGGGCCACCACCTGCGGCTGATAGATGAGGTCAGCGCGGAAAAGCTGGTTGCCAAGGCTGCGGTAATCGCCCGTGGCGGGCACCGCATCAGGCACCAGCACGCTCATCCAATAGATGTCGGTAAAGCCGATCCAGTTGGTCTTGCCATCAGGATTGACCTGACCCTTTTCGGCGACATCCTTGTAATTGACGCCAAAGTTCACCGCTTCATCATAGGCGCCGAAAGGCCCCGAATGGATGTTCCACGAATCGACGCTGGCGGTCTTTTCGGTGCGGCGAATGAGGCCAAAGGGCTGCACGCTGATCGGCGCCGGACCGGCGTTCTGCACGGCCTGCTTGGCGGTGATCATGTAATCATTGTCGATGGCAAAGGTGATGGTGAAGGTCTGGCCCGTGGTGTTGGCCCAGCTCAGCGTCACCGGAGTCTGCGGCGTCAGCTTGGCACCGGCAGGCGCGGCCCAGACGGTCGTGCCATTGGGCGTCGCCACGCCCTGACCGACCCAGCCAAGCTGCGCGAAATGTTCGGCGGGCGTACCGGCGGGGCTGAACAGGCGAACCGGCGCGCTGTCCTTGTCGATGGTCTGCTTGTGGCGGTTGATCGACAGGTCATCGACCACCGCGCCCACCAGATTGATCGAGCCCGACAGGCCCGGCGCTTCCACCTTCACCCGGCCACCGGCGTTAAGATCCGCGTTGAGCGCCTTGGCCTCAATCGCCTGATCCACCACGCTGCCGAGGCCGCCTTCGCGGGTCGGCTTGGCGCTGGCCGCGGGGGTCGGCGCGGCTGAGGCCGCGACGGCGGGCTTCTTGCCCATGTCGGGATAGAAATAGCGCAGGCCCGCATCCCAGCCGAACAGCAACAGCCCGGTCAGCAGCATGGCAATAATCAGATTGCGCTGGTTACTCACGCATATTTCCCCAATACATTGGTCAAAATTACAGGTTCACGGGACCGGGTCATAGCCATGACCGCCCCATGGATGGCAGCGCAATAGACGCTTCACCGTCAACCATCCACCCTTAATCGCGCCATGTTTCTGCAAGGCCTCGATCGCATAGGCCGAACAGGACGGCGAGTAGCGGCAGGTGGGCGGCATCATGGCCGATGGCCCCCATTGCCACAGGCGGGCGATGAAGATCAGCACATATTTCACGTTTGGGGAGCCTGGGGAGCAGGGCGCGGGCCTTTACCGCGGCCATGGTGAGGCTTGCCGCCTCCCCTGCCGCCTTTGGCCCCGCGCGGCGCATCGCCCTTGCCCGATCTGGCGCGATCCAGCGCGATCAGCAATTCCTTGCGCAGCAGCGCGAAGTCGCGTTCCACCCCGCCCTCGCGGCCGATCAGCACATGGTCATGCCCCGCCAGCCCATGTTCGGGCAGGAGTTCACGCGCCAGCGCACGAAACCGGCGCTTCATCCGGTTGCGCACCACGGCATTGCCGATCTTTTTGGTAACGGTGATGCCAAAACGGCGAATATCGCCCGCATCGGCCGCGCCATGCGGCAGGACCAGCAGCACAAAACCGGGCCGCGCCACACGCAGCCCCTTGTTCGCGGCCAGAAAATCGGAACGCTTGGTCATGATGCGCAGCTTGGGCGCCACGCCACGCCCTTCCGGAAACGCACAATGGGCCGAAGGCAAGGCCTCCGACCCTATTGCGTCATCTGTCACGATGTTTTCGCCTGCCACCGATCAGCCCCGGCGCTCAAGCGAACCGGCCCGGCGCGGGGATTGCTCCCCACCGGGCCAGATCATCAGGCCGACAGATTCTTGCGGCCGCGCGCACGACGGGCGCGCAGCACCTTGCGGCCGCCGACCGTGGCGGTGCGGGCGCGGAAGCCGTGACGGCGGGCGCGGACAAGCCGGCTGGGCTGGAAAGTGCGCTTCATGGTCTAAACCCTCAAACAATGCTCGGCGCTGTGCAGCGCGGATAAAAACGGCCACCCCCTCGATAGCGAAGAGGCGTGAAGCGGCGCCACTATGGGAAGTGGGCCGCTGAGTCAAGGGATTCGGCACAGCGGAATCGACCGCGTGCTTTTCCCCTCGACAAGACTGACTTTACGCACAAATACTTGGATAGGGGAAGTTCAGACGGGGAATTTGCACATGGTCGCGCTGGTCCGGACGGTGGCCTATCTGGGGCTGGAGGCGCGCGCCGTCGAGGTGCAATGCCAATTGGCCCCCGGACTGCCGGGCTTTACCGTGGTCGGCCTGCCCGACAAGGCGGTGAATGAGAGCCGTCAGCGGGTTCAGGCGGCGCTGACCGCGATGGGGTTGGCATTGCCGCCCAAGCGGATCACCATCAACATGTCGCCCGCCGATCTGCCCAAGGAAGGATCGCATTACGACCTGCCCGTCGCGCTGGCGCTGCTGGCCGCGATGGGGGTGATCGATGCCGAGCAGATGGGCGATTTTGTGGCGGTGGGCGAATTGTCGCTCGATGGGCGGATCGTCGGCTCGCCCGGCGTCCTGCTGGCCGCGCTCCATGCCAGCGAGCGCGAATTGGGCCTGATCTGTCCCGCCGCGCAAGGCTCCGAGGCAAGCTGGGCCGCAGGCGTTCCTGTGGTCGCCGCGCCCGATCTGGCCAGCCTGCTGGCCCATCTCAAAGGCGCGCAGGCGCTCTCGCCCCCCGCGCCCGGCCAGAGCGCGCCCGCCATGCCGGGGCCGGATCTGCGTCAGGTCAAAGGGCAGGAAACGGCCCGGCGCGCGCTGGAGATCGCGGCGGCGGGCGGACACAATCTGCTGATGATCGGCCCGCCCGGTGCGGGCAAATCGCTGATGGCCTCCTGCCTGCCCGGCATCTTGCCCGAACTGACGCCTGCCGAGGCGCTCGAAGTCTCGATGATCGCCTCGGTCGCCGGAACGCTGGAGGGCGGACGAATCAGCCGCGCCCGACCCTTCCGCAGCCCTCACCATTCGGCCAGCATGGCGGCGATGACCGGCGGCGGATTGCGCGTGCGCCCTGGCGAAGTGTCGATGGCGCATCTGGGCGTGCTGTTCCTTGACGAACTGCCCGAATTCCAGCGCGGCGTGCTCGATTCGCTGCGCCAGCCGCTGGAGACCGGCGAAGTCACCGTGGCGCGCGCCAATGCCCATGTCACCTTTCCCGCGCGGGTTCAGCTGATCGCGGCGATGAACCCATGCCGCTGCGGCCATCTGGGCGATGCGGGGCTGGCCTGTTCGCGCGCGCCGCGCTGCGCCGGGGATTATCAGAGCAAGGTTTCCGGCCCGCTGCTCGACCGCATCGACCTACATGTCGAGGTCGAGGCGGTGCGCGCCTTCGATCTGGCGCTGCCCTCGACCGCCGAAAGCAGTGCGCAGGTGGCCGCCCGTGTGGCCACCGCGCGCGGGGTTCAGACCGAGCGGCTCTGCGGCACGAGGATGCGCAACAACGCCGATCTGGATGGCGAATCGCTCGACCGCTTTGCCACGCCCGATGGCGAGGGCATGAAATTGCTGATTCGCGCCGCCGAGGCGATGAACCTGACCGCGCGCGGCTATACGCGCATCCGCCGCGTGGCGCGCACCATCGCCGATCTGGCGGGCGCGCAGACCGTATCGCGCGCGCATGTGGCCGAAGCCCTGTCCTATCGCCGCCAGCCGCCCCGCGCATAAGCGTTTAGCATTAACGGACGGTTCACCCTTTGGAGAGGTTGCAGGCCCGCCATCACCCCACTAATGTCGAAATATTGGCCGTTTGGGGAAAGTCTGTCGAAAATATGAAACTATTTGGTTTGCTTCGATGTTTTTTCATGCCGCACGCCCCGAATCGCCGCAAGGTTCGCCGCTCGGCCACAGATCACTACGTCGGCCATTGCATACATTGCGCCGCCCCGATCAAACGGATCAAGCGCGACCAGTGGGTGCGCGACTGGGCGCGCACCTTCGGCTTTGGCGGAAAGTCGTCCAGCATCGCCGGCGACATCGCCGTCGACGAGGATTGATCGATCAGGGCGCAACCACCCGCCGCACGCTGATCACCTTGACCGGCTGGGCGAGCATTTCCCCCTTCATGGCCCCCTCGCCCGCATTGGGATCGACCGGCTGATCCCAGATCTTGCGCACCACATCCATGCCCGACACCACATGGCCAAAGGCGGCATATCCGGCCTGAACTTCCGGATCGGCGGATTGCGGATTGGCGTCCAGCCCGTCAATGTCGGACAGCAGGATCGAGAAATCCCCCGTCGCCGTCCCCGGCGCGAGACGCGCCAGTGAAATCGCCCCGGCCTTGTGCAGGACGCCGGTCTGGCTGGTCGGTTCATGAGCAATGGGCGGGAAGATCTTGCGCGGATCGCCGCGCGTACCGGCCTGAATCAGGCCATTGGGCTGCTCGCCCCATTTCAGATGCATGGCGCGGTAAAACACGATCCCGTCAAAGCGCTTGTTATCGACATAGCGCATGAAATTGGCCGTGCTGATCGGGGCATGCTTGCCGTCCAGCTCCAGCGTGATGACGCCCAATTCGGTGGTCATCGCCACGGTCTCGGTGTCATGCAAAGGCTGGGGCGGGACTTCCTTGACCGCCGCCGGTTTGGGCGGAGCCTTGCGCGCGGGGGCGGCATAGGCGGGGGTGGCGATAAGGGCGGCGGCGAGGGCGAATCGGAGGAGCATGGGAGGGAGGTTAAAGGGTTAGTGATGCGGGGGTCCAGACCCTCGCGTTCCCGTTGCTGTCTTTGTTGCGAATCGGGTTCAGACGCCATGTTTGAATGTTGAAGCCAGCGGCCCGGCCAAGTCATCCCTATCCGCGCCGCAGGCTTTCAAGCATCAGCGTCAAACACCACGCCCCCCAAGCCAAACACTCACCCCATTAACGGGATTGCAAAGGGCCCCCGCCCTTTGCCCGCCGGAGGCAAACTTCCCTGCCGCCTGTTACAACAACCCCCGCCCCCGCAAATCCGCCTCCAGCGCCTCGGCCCCATCGACGAAATGATGCACATGCCACCCTAGCGCCTGCGCAGTGGCGATATTGTCGGCATTGTCGTCGATGAAGAGCATATCGCCCGGCGCATGGCCGAAACGCTGGGCGGCAAGGTCGAAGATCGCCGCATCGGGCTTGATCATGCGCTCATGCCCCGACACCACAATGTCGCGGAAATGGTCGAGCACCGGGAAAGTCGGGCGGAACATCGCCCATGCATCGACGCCGAAATTGGTGATCGAATAGAGCGGCACACCCCGCGCATCCAACGCGCGCACGATGTCATGGGTGCCGTCAATGGGCCCGGGCACGCATTCCAACCAGCGCGGCGCATAAAGTTCGATCAATTCGCGCTCTTCGGGATATTCCTGCGCCAGTTCCTCGATCATCTCGGCAAAGGGTTTGCCCGCGTCATGCTGGGCATGCCACTCCTCGCTGACCACTTCGCGCAGGAACCATGCGAGCCGGTCCGCGTCAGGGATCAGCTTTTCATACAGACCCGCGATTCGCCATTGGACCAGCACCCGGCCAATATCGAACACCACCACATGAGGCTGCTTCTCGCTCATCATCTTCTCCGATTCGCCCTGATTCGCGCCGAACAGGGCCCAGACGCAGCAAGCCCGCCATCGCGCTGGGCGGTGGCGGGCTTGCAAGCTTACCCGTGGCAGGCAGGGAACCCGGAGGAACCCAATGCCGACCGCGTATCAATTAGCCCTGGCGAGCCTTGAAACGCTTTTGGGTCTTGTTGATGACATAGGTGCGGCCGCGACGGCGGATCACGCGGTTATCCCGGTGACGGTCCTTCAGCGACTTGAGGCTGTTGCGAATCTTCATGACAAATCCCTTTGCCCGAACCGACCGGGCCGAAAATTGAACCGCGCCGATAGGCTGCGCGTGTGGCAAAGTCAACCTTCGCCGCGAATTTCCGTCAGCCTGCGTTCCCACGCCAGAGCATGGCTGACAATCACGTCGAGATCGGCATAGCGCGGCACCCAAGGCACGGTGGCCTTGATGCGCGCGTTGTTCGAAATCAGCGAATCGGGGTCGCCCGCGCGGCGCGGCTGCATCACGCGCCGGATGGTGCGATTGGTCGCCCGGTCCACCGCGTCCAGCACATCGAGCACCGAGAAGCCGCGACCATAACCGGCATTCATCGTCAGCGAACGCTGCGGCTGGGCAATCAGCGCCTCCAGCGCCAACACATGGGCATCGGCCAGATCGGAAACGTGAATGTAATCGCGCACGCCCGTGCCGTCAGGCGTCGCGAAATCGGTGCCGAACACGCCCACGCTCTCACGCTTGCCCAGCGCGGCCTCGACCGCCACCTTGATCAAATGGGTCGCGCCCGCCGTCGATTGCCCGGTGCGCGCATCCGGGTCCGCCCCGGCCACGTTGAAATAGCGCAGCGCGCAATAGTTCATCGGATGGGCAGCCGCGACATCCTTGAGCATGATCTCGGTCATCAGCTTGGACATGCCATAGGGGTTGATCGGAACCTTGGGCATATCCTCCTCAACCGGCGAAACCTCGGGGATGCCATAGGTGGCCGCGGTCGAGCTGAAGATGAAATGTTTGACGCCGCCCTTGACCGCCGCCTCGATCAGGGCGCGGCTCTTGGCGGTGTTATTGTGATAATATTTCAGGGGATTTTCCACCGATTCGGGCACAACCACCGATCCGGCAAAATGCATGATCGCGCAGATTCCCTGTTCGGCGATGATTCGGGCGATCAGTTCGCCATCCTCAATATCGCCCTGATAAAAAGCGACGCCATCGGGCACGGCAAAGCGGAATCCGGTGACCAGATTGTCCACCACGGCCACTTTCCAGCCTGCGTCCTTCAACGCCAGTACGGCGTGACTGCCAATATAACCCGCCCCGCCGGTAACAAGGACGGGAAGCTTTCCGATCGTTGTGTCTGTCATGGGTGTCGTCTCTAGCATGATCCATTGGACATGGGACTAAATTCTGCGCCATTTTCATCGCAATCCTGCGACAATTTCGCAGACACAAGGACAAACAGGTTCATCATCGGGCAAGCTATGGCCGCCTAGCCTGAGGCCCAAGGGGCATACATTCCATCGCCATTGCTGCACAGAAAGTCGCACACTGCCATGAAGCCGACCATTTACGGAAAAATGCCCGCCGCCAGCCTTGGCGCTGCCCTGCTTGCCGTTCTTGCCCTGTCCACGCCCGCCCATGCCCAGCCCGGCTGGGGCGGTATGGGGGGCTGGGGCGGCTATGGCGGCGGTTTTGGCGGATCAGGCCGCTATTCGGCCCCGCGCGATGACCGCGAAGGCCGGGTGGACGCCGAAAGGTTTCTGGCCGATGGCGCCATTCCGCTGCTGGGCCATGGGCGCATCACCTTGCGCACCATGCCCGGCACCACCGCTTCGGACCGCGAGCAGGCCACCTTCGAGGCGGCCGTTGTCGATCAACTGGCCAAGGCGGGCTATGACACCGCAGGCCCGGACGGCGATGGCGGCCAGATCGTCGAGATCACCGTGGTGCGCGATCAGTTGGAACCCGCCGAGGAAAAGCGCAACCCGATCTCGGGCAGCGCCATGATGGGTGTATCCAATCGCGGCTCGATGATGGGCCTCTCCCTTGCCTATGACGCCACCAAGCCGCGCGGCGCTCTGGTGATGACCAATATGGAAATCCGTATCCGCGACCGCGCCTCGGGCAAGGCGCTGTATGAGGCCCGCGCCCGCATCGCCACGCGCGAAGGCACCAAGGCGGCCAGCGACGATGCCGTCTCGGTGCGTCTGGCCGGCGCGCTGTTCGAGCGCTTCCCCTCCTCCTCGCTGGCGTCACGCTGATTCGCCTCTTGCATGATCGCGCGCATGGGGCCACCACCGGCCCCATGATGCGCTTTATCAAGTCACTCGCGCCGCTGATGCTGCTTTCCGGCGGCATAATTTCGGGATGTGCCGTGCCGGTCGGTCCGGTCGAGGTGTCGCGCTTCCATGTCGCCGATGCCTCGCCGCTGGGCCATGGCACGATTGCGGTGGTGCCCGGCCCCGGCATGGATGGGTCCAGCCTCGAATTGCAATCCTATCAGATTGCCGTCGAGCGCGAATTGTCCGCGCTGGGCTATACCGCCGCCCCGCCCGACAGCGCGGATCAGGTCGCGGCGATCCGCCTTGTGCGGACAGCCCTGACCGAGAGCCGCAGCCCGGTAGGCGTCAGCCTGGGCGCATCGGGCAGCAATTACGGCAGCGGCGCCGGGGTGGGCATTTCCATCCCCATCCGCACCGGTTCGGGCCAGAGCACCGCCACCGACCTCATCGCCGTGATCCGCGACCGCGCCAGCGGCAAGGCCCTGTGGGAGGGCCGCGCCAGCTTTACCGTCTCGGCCACATCGCCGCTGGCCCAGACCCAACTGGCCGCGCCCAAGCTGGCGCAGGCCTTGTTCTCCGGCTTTCCCGGCCAATCGGGCGAAACCATCCGCGTCCCCTGATCCGCCTTCCTTAGAGTATATCCATGAGCGAATTTGCCATCCACATCGATTCGGCCTTTGATTCGGGCAATATTGAAGTGCGCGCCATTCATGGCGCCACCGCCACGCTGGCCATCCGCCGCGATGCGCACAGCGACTTTTTCCAATGGTTTCACTTCCGCGTTTCGGGCGCGGCGGGGCGCGAGCTGGTGCTGCGCATCACCGGGCTGAACGGGGCGGCCTATCCCGGCGGTTGGGAAGGCTATCGCGCCTGCGTATCCGAAGACCGCGACTATTGGGGCCGCGCCGACACCACATGGGACCCGCAGACCGAAAACGGCACGCTGACCATCACCTATACGCCCGAGAGCGAGGTCTGCTGGTTTGCCTATTTCGCGCCCTATTCCATGGAGCGCCACCACGACCTGATCGCGCAGATCGCCGCCGAGCCGGGCGTCATCTATCGCCGCCTCGGGCAAAGCCTCGATGGCCAGGCCATCGACTGCCTGACCATGGGCCATGGACCGGTGCAGATCTGGCTGCAGGCGCGCCAGCATCCGGGCGAGAGCATGGCGCAATGGTGGATGGAAGGGGCGCTGGATGCGCTGACCGATCCGGCCAATCCGCATGGGCGGTTGCTGCGCCAGCGGGCCACGGTGCATGTCGTGCCCAACGCCAATCCCGACGGATCGCGCCGGGGCCATTTGCGCACCAATGCGGCGGGGGTGAACCTGAACCGCGAATGGCATGATCCCACGCCGGACCGCAGCCCCGAGGTTTTGGCCATCCGCAATGCGATGGATGAAACCGGCGTGGCCCTGTGCATGGATGTGCATGGCGACGAGGCGATCCCGCATGTCTTCATCGCCGGTTTCGAAGGCATCCCCTCCATCACCGAGACGCAACTGGCGTCATACCATCGCTATCTGGCGATTCTGGACGCGCAGACGCCAGATTTCCAGACCAGCGCGGGCTACCCCATCGCGCCTGCGGGCCGGGCCAATCTGACCATGGCCACCAACCAGATTGCCGAGCGGTTTGGCGCGGTGGCGATGACGCTGGAAATGCCCTTCAAGGACCACAACGACCTGCCCTGCCCCGATCAGGGGTGGAGCCCGGAACGCAGCGCACAATTGGGCCGCGACTGCATCGCCGCGCTGGCCCAGTGGGTTATGGCTTAAGGCGGATTATGGCTTAGTCCCCTTCGATGGCGGCTTCTGCCGATTGCCAGAAGGCATGCAGAACCGCCATCGCCTGTTTGCGCAAAGGCGCGGGCACGCCCTCCATCAGCGTTTGCTCATAGCCGTCGATCACAGTCATGACCTGCGTATGCAGCGCCTCGCCCTCGGCGCTCAGGTAAAGCCCCTGCGACCGGCCATCGACCCGCTGGCGGTCGATCAGGCCCCGCGCCTCCAGCCGCGAAACGATGGGCACCATATTGGCCCGCTGAATATCGAGGATACGCCCCGCCTCGCTCTGGGTAATGCCCGGTTGCCCGTTCAGCAGCATCAGCAGACTGGCATCGACATGGCGCAGCGTGAGCGCCGACAGGCGCCGATTAAGCCCGGCCAGCGCCGCCGAGGAGGCCCGGCGCAGCACATAGCCGGGAAGATTTGCCAAAGGATCGTTCATAACAATCTTTCGTGAAGCCCGCGAAGGCCGATGGCAAGGGGGGCGTGCAACAAAAATCCGCACCACGTGCGATTTTTAGACCATGGTGGCGATTGGCAGGCCCGTGCATTAATGTTATGCATGATAACAGAATTAGACGAGAGGACCGCATGGATATCACCGCCACCATCGCACGCCATCTGGCCATCAGCCCCGGTTGGGATGCGCTTTTGGCCACAAGCGAATCCTGCGCACAGGCCAGCGAGGACATGATTGCCGAGATCCTCGGTTCGGCGGGCCGCTTTGCGCTGGAGCGTCTGGCGCCCCTGAACGCCGCGGCCGATGTTGCGGGGTGCAAACTGGTCGATGGCCGCGTCCTCACCGTGCCCGAACACAAGGCCGCATGGTCGGAATTTTGCGAAGGCGGCTGGCTGATGCTCGACGCCTCGCCCGAGATCAGGGGCATGGGCCTGCCCACGGCGCTGGGCAATGCGGTGCAGGAAATGATGGACCGCCACTGCCCCGCCTTTGGCATGATGCCCGTGCCCAGCCGGGCGGGGGCGCGGCTGATCCATGCCTTTGCCGATGATGCGGTGCGCGAGGCATGGCTGCCGGGCCTGATCGACGGAACCATCGGCGCCACCATCTGCATTTCCGAACCCGATGCGGGCAGCGATGTGCGCCGCCTTCGCACGCGCGGAGAAAAGCAGGCCGACGGCACATGGCGGATCACCGGCGAGAAATGCTGGATCAGCTTTGGCGATCAGGACCTGACGGGCGCGATTGCCCACCTCCTGCTGGCCAAGACCGCGCCCGATGGACAAGCCCCCAGCCCCAAGGACCCGATCAGCCTGTTCCTCGTCCCCTCGGTCGAACATGGCGCGCGCGCGCCGATAGTCGTGCGCCGGATCGAGGAAAAGCTGGGCCTTCATGCCTCGCCCACCTGCGTGATGGGCTTTGAAGGGGCGCCCGCCTATCTGCTGGGCGAAATGGGGCGCGGGCTGCCGCAGCTCTTCGTGATGATCACCAACATGCGCCTGGCCACCGGGGTGATGGGCCTTGCCGTGGCCAGCCGCGCCGCCGAAATCGCCTATGGCTATGCGGCCGAGCGGCGGCAGGGCGGCAATGGGCCGCAGCCGGTCACGATCAACACCCATGCCGATGTGCAGGCGCAATTGCTCTCGCTCTCGGCGCGGGTCGAGCCGCTGCGCGGGCTGATCTTTGCCACCGCCAATGCCGCCGATCTGGCGCGCTTTACCGATGATGCGGCGGTGCGGGCGCATAATGAGGCGCTGGCCGGGTGGCTGCTGCCCATCGTCAAAACGCTGGGCGGCGAGACGGGCTTTGGCGTGGCCTCGGATGCGCTTCAGGTGCTGGGCGGCGCAGGCTACACCCGCGAATGGCCGGTCGAGCAGGGGTTGCGCGATGCCCGCGTCCTCACCGTGTTTGAAGGCACCACCGGTATGCAGGCGCAGGATATCACCCTGCGCCGCCTGCGCGCACCGGGCGCGGCGGGATACCATGCGTTTTTGCAGGCCGCGCGCGAGGATGCCACCCGCATCGACCATGCCGGTTTCAACGCAGCGCTCGACACATTCACCGCCACCGCCGAGGCCCTGATCGCCGCCGATCCAGCGGTAGCCGAGGCAGGCTCCACCCCCTTCCTGACGCTGGCGGGCGTGGTCGCCACCGGCTGGATCGCGGCGCGGCTGATCGCGGCGGAGGCGGGTGATCCGTTGTCGCGTCAATTGGCCGCAGCGGGGCGCTATGCGCTGGCCGATATTGCGCCGCGGGCGACTCTGGCCGGCGCGCAGGCCTTGATGGCGGCGGAGCGGGTGGCCGGGTTTAGGGTGATGGTGGAGGATTGAGGTTTGCCTCTTTTTGCCTCCGGTGGGCAAAGGGACTCGTCCCTTTGCAATCCCGTTAATGGGGTGGTGGTTGGTTGGCGGCGGGGCGTCCGCTTGCCATGTTTGAAAGCCTGCGGCGCGGAGAGTTCACGCTAGAAAGCGCCGCAGGCTTTAATATCCCAACGCCGCGTCCGATTCCTAACGACGAACCCATAGCGCGACGCAGACAGTAACGGGAGCGCGAGGGTCTAGACCCTCGCATTCTAAACTCCCTTAAAACCCCTCACTCATGCAACCGCGTCAGCAACTCGATCAACACCGCCACTTCCCGCGCGGTGTATCGCGACTTCAACCATTCCTCATGCGCGCGGATGGCCTCTTTTGCCGTTGCCAGCATCGCCTTGCCCGCCACGGTCAGGTGCAGCGTCTGCTTGCGCCCATCGGTGTCGGACTTGCCGCGCTGCAACAGGTCGCGCGCCTCCAATCGGTTGACGATGGCCATGGTGGTGGCCCGGTCCATCCGCATACGTTGCGCGAGTCCGGTTTGCGCGATGCCGGGGTGGTCATCCACCAGCCACAGCACCGAAACCTGTTTCTGCGTCAGGTCCAGTTCGGCAAAGGTCTCGGTAAAGTGGCGATAGACCGCGCCATGGGCAAGGCGCAGGTGAAACCCCACGATGTCGCGGATTTCGCCGATATCGTCGGCATCTTCCCCCGGAGGGGTGGTTTTCACCAGCGTTTCCTTGACTTTTGCCATGCCCCTGCGCTTGCCCCTTTATCTGCGCCTGCATAAGTGGCTGGGCCTTGCGGCTAACGCAAGGCCCCCACGCCTACAGTTTGAACCAGCGGCGCGCGTTATCCTCAAAGAACTTGCGTTTTGTGGCAAAATTCATGGCCATATTGTCCATATCGACCACTTCGCGCGCCTCGTACTGATACGGATAGTCCATGGCATACATCACGCGATCCTCGCCCATCACCTCCTGGGCAAACTTGATCGCCGGTTCCCACGCCATGCCCGAATTGGTGATCAGCACGTTGCTGCGCATGTATTCGGCGATGGTCTTTTTCAGCGGTTTGAGGCGTTCATAGCGCTGCGAACGCACGCCCGCCTGATGCATGTAATCCAGCCGATAGAGCCAGTAGGGCAGCGCCTCACCCATGTGCCCGACCATGATCTGAAGGGTGGGATAGCGGTCGAAAATGCCCGTGGTGATAAGGCGCAGCAGATGCATCCCCGTTTCCACGCCAAAACCGAACACCGCGCCGTCCAGCCCCGCCTCCAGCACCGGCCCGATCATGCTGTCGGGCAAGGTGGCGGGATGGATATAGAGCGGCTGATCCACCTCGACCAGCGCGCGGAAGATCGGATCAAACTGCGGCTCGTCCAGATAGTGCCCCTGCGTGTGGCTGTTGATCTGGCATCCCTTGAAGCCCCATTCGCGCGCGCCGCGCAGGATTTCCTGCGCCGACCATTCCGGGTCCTGCGGCGCCACCGCCGTCATGCCGACAAAGCGGGTGGGATATTTCGCGCAGGCAGCAGCAAGCGCCTCATTGGCCCGCCGCGCCACGCCCTTGGCCTCCTCCACGTCAAGAATCGGCTGCACGCCGGGACTGGTCAGCGCGAGGATCGCCACGTCGATCCCGGTCGCATCCATATCGGCAATCCGCTGTTCGCCCAAATCGAGCAGGCGCTCCATGATCTGGGTCGCGCGCGGCGAAGGGCTTTGCGCATAAAAGCCCCACAGGCTGACCATGCCCTTGTCCGCCGTGCCATCGCGGATCATGCGCAAAAAGATGTCCACCTGCTCACGCGTGGCAAAGGCTTCCTCGGTGGCGATGCGCAGATAGCCGCGCTCGCCGCCGGTGCGCAGGGGGTGGAGATGGGGTTGATCGCTCATTCTGGGCTGCTCCTCTTTCCCGACAGCCCGGCGCCCCTTATCGGTTGATGGTGATGGCCAGGCTGATAATGTGATTCATCCGGTCGGCCTTTGCGTCGCGCGCAATATATTGGCCCATATATCCGGTCTCGATGGCGAAACCGCGCGCCACGGGCACGGCGATCCCGCCAAACAGGCGCAATTGGTCGAAGCCGGCCTTCTGGCCCCATGTGGTCCGATTGAAGGCAAAGAACGGCTCGGCCGTGCCCACCAGCGCAAGGCCCTTGCCGATGGGAAGGGCGCCTCGCACCTGCTGCCGCATCCGCCAGCCGACCTCGCCCGAACCCTCTACAAAGCGCTGCTCCAGACGGGTGCGCCCGGTGATTGCGCCGTTCTTGCCCGCGTCCAGAATGCTGAAATTGGCCTGCTGAAACAGGCGATGTTCGTCCAGCACCTTGGCCCCCAGATTGTCGGTGCGGACATAGGCATAGCCGCCGAACACGCTGGTCTTGGGGTTGATGCGATAGCCGATCGCCTGACGCAGCAGGACCTGTCCGGCGCGGCTGTGGGTGTCGGTAATGCGCGCCTGATAGTCGAAATTGACGACCGCCCGGCCCCCCAGCCCCACCATGCCATGCACGGCGGCCCATGTCTGCGTATCCTCCTCGGCGGCATGGGCCATGGGCGCCAAAAGGAGCAGAGGCAGGGACAACAGAAGCTTCATGGCAAAATCTCGCAAACAGGGGGAGGCCATCGCGGCCTCCTCCCGTTGCGGGGGCGGCATGACGCTGGGCCACGCCGCTTACCTCGCCTGTTTTGCTCAACTGTTGCTGGGCCATGACAAAGGGCAATTATCCTTCGTGGATCGCCTTGGTGACAAGGCAGGCCTGAAGCCCCTCCGGTCCGTCCTCGGCGCCGTGGCCGGACCATTTGACGCCGCCAAAGGGCGAATCCGCCGCGCCGATGGCCACCGTGTTGATGCCCACCATCCCGGCCTCCAACTCACGCGCCAGACGCTTTTGCCGTGCGGCATCCTGCGTCCAGCAATAGGCGGCCAAGCCATAGGGCAGCCGGTTGGCCTCCGCGATCATGGCCTCCTCGCCCGCCATCGGGTTGATGATGGCGACGGGGCCAAAGGGCTCCTCATTCATGATGCGGGCGCTCAGCGGCACTTGCGAAATCACGGTGGGTTCAAAGAAGAAGCCCTGATTGCCGATCCGCTTGCCGCCCGCGTTCAATTTCGCGCCCGCCGCCACCGCATCTTTCACCAAGGCCTCGATGGCCTCCGGGCGGCGCGGGTTGGCCATCGGCCCCATGCGGCTGCCCTCGTCCATGCCATCCCCCACGGTGATCGCCTTGGCGCGCTCGGCAAAGCCATCATGGAAACGCTCGAACACGCTTTCCTCGACAAGGAAGCGCGTCGGGCTGACGCAGACCTGACCCGCGTTGCGATATTTGTGGCCCACAGCAATATCGAGCGTACGCTCGATATCCGCGTCGGCAAAGACCAGCACCGGCCCATGCCCGCCCAGTTCCATCGTCGTGCGGATGCAATTGTCCGCCGCCAGCTTGGCCAGATGCTTGCCCACCACGGTCGAACCGGTGAAGGAGAGCTTGCGGATCACCGGGCTGGCCAGCAGATGGCGGCTCACCTCATCAGGCACGCCGAACACCACCTGCGCCACCTGCGGCGGCAGGCCCGCATCGAGCAAAGCCTGAAGCACGGCCAGCGCGCTGGCGGGCGATTCTTCGGCCGGCTTCAGGATCACGCTGCAGCCCGCCGCGATGGGCGCGCCCAATTTACGCCCCGGATTGCCGATGGGGAAATTCCACGGCGCAAAAGCCGCCACCGGCCCCACCGGCTCATAGGTGACGGTCGAGCGCATGCCATCGGGGCGCGGCAGGGTGCGGCCATAGATGCGCCCCACCTCTCCTGCATAGAAGTTGAACAGGCCCGCCACCATCATCACCTCGATGCGGGTTTCGGCCAAAGTCTTGCCCTGCTCCAAAGTGGCGGTGCGGGCGATCTCCTCCTGGCGCTGAACCAGCAGGCCCGCCGCGCCCGCCAGCACGGCGGCGCGCTGCTGGGGCGTGGATTTGCGCCAGATGCGAAAGCCCTCATCCGCCACGGCCAGCGCGCGGTCGAGATCGGCAACATCGGCCAGCGGCAATTGCCCGATCACCGCCCCGGTGGCGGGGTTCAGCACGGCATGGGTGCGGCGATGGGCGATACCCACCTTTTCGCCGCCGATCACCATGGAGAGTTCAGGATAAGTCATTGCGTTTCCTTGTCGAGCAAAGCCAGCGCGTCGGCATAGGGCCGGATCGCGCGGCTGATGATGTAGGCCGCAGGCGGGCTGAGCAAGGCCCCCGACAGCGCCAGCGCTTTCCACACATCGCCGTCATGGCCGAACACGTGGTCGGTGAAAAAGCCGATCAGGAAGGGGCCCAGAGCGCCCACGGCGGTGAACATCATCAGGTAAAGGCCCGTCACCTGCCCGCGCATCTGGTTGGGGGTAATTTCCTGAATGACCAGATTTTGCGGCACGGCCGAGGCAATGCCCAGCATTCCCGACAGCATAGAGCAGGTCAGCGCCAACCAAGGATTGGGCATCATCGGCCCCAGAATGGCCAGCGGCGCGACCCCGCAAAAACAGATCGTGACGGCGCGGACATTGGCGTCACGATAGCGCCGCGCCAGCAATTTGATCAGCATCGGCCCCAGCAGCAGCCCGGCAATCTGACCTGCCAGCATGAACATCGGCGCGCGCGTGGCGATCTCCACCTCGCTCCAGCCATAGGTGCGCTTGTAGAAAGGCACCATCCATGCGGGCGCCGCCATGGCATGGGCGGCCGAAAAGCCCAGCCCCAGAAACAGCGGGCCATAGACCGCGCGGCGGCGCCAGATCTCCGAAATCACCGCCCGGATCGGCAGCGGCTTGCCCCCCTCGATCACGCCCCGGCGCGGCGGTTCGGGCACCATCAGCAGCAGCACGCAGGCCACCACGCCCGGCAGCGCCAGCATCATCAGCACATATTTCCACCCATGGAGCGTGGTGCCCATGAAAGGCGTTTCGGGCAGGCTCATCGCCAGCGCCAGCAGCTTGCCCGCGATGACAAGGCCGATCGTGCTGCCGCCGATAAAGCCCAGTTGCAGCACGGCGAAAGGCCAGCGCCGCTTTTCGGGCGGAAAGAAATCGGCCAGCATCGAGTAAGACCCCGGCGCATGGGCCCCGCCGCCCGCGCCCACCAGCATCCGGGTGAAGGCCAGAGCCATAAAGGTGCTGGTAAACCCGCCCGCCGCATTGAGCAGCGCGATCAGCAGCGCGCCGATGGCCAGCACATATTTGCGCGGAAAAATATCCGAGCAGCGCGACAGCGGCAGCATCACCACCATATAGAACACGACATTGACCGGCCCCTGCAGCAGGCCGATGGCGGTGTTCGACAGGCCGAACTCGGTTTTGATCTGTTCGATCAGCAGGCCAAAAGCCGCCGAATCGAAGAAGTTGAGAAACGTGGCAAAGATGATGACCGAGAGCGCAAACCACGCCGCCCCGGCGCTGGGCCACGGCTCGTCACGCGCGGCCACGGCAAGGTGATGGGCGGCGGCCTCCTGGGCATCCACGCCATGATTGAGTTCGGCGGCCATATCGGGCCCGCTCATAGAAACTGCCATATGCACCTCTCCCGTGCCTGCCCCCGATTGGCGAGGGGCGATTTCGCGCTGGATCTTTACAGCGCATGTTTTGTATGTGTTAGATACAATGCATAGCGAGCCGCTTGGCAAGCCCCAATCGGCATGGCCACGATAAAAAGATGGCGCGACGCGCGCGGGCGAGAGGATAAAGCCGATGATTGATTTTGCAGGACGCACCGCTTTTGTCACCGGCGGCGCGAATGGCGTGGGGCTGGGCCTGGTGCGCGCGCTGCTGGCGCGCGGGTGCCGGGTGGCCATCGCCGACATTCGTGAGGAATCCATCGCATTGGCGCTGGCCACGCTGGACAATGCCGAGGTGATGGGCGTTCAGGTGGATGTTTCCAGCCGCGAAGGCATGGCGGCGGCGGCCGATGAGGTCGAGGCGCGCTTTGGTCCGGTCTCGCTGCTGTTCAACAATGCGGGCATCAACCTGTTTCAGACCATCGAGGATTCAAGCTGGTCGGACTGGGATTGGGTGATGGGGGTGAACCTGCATGGGGTCATCAATGGCGTGATGACCTTTGTGCCGCGCATGATCGCGGCGGGCAACGGTGGCTATATCGTCAACACCGCCAGCATGGCCGGATGGCTGGCATCAGGCGCGCCGGGGATTTACAACACCACCAAATTCGCGGTGCGCGGCATGTCGGAGTCGCTGCGCTACAGTCTGGCCAAGCATGGCATCGGCGTGTCGATCCTGTGCCCCGGTCTGGTGAAAAGCTACATCTATGCCAGCGACGATGTGCGCCCCGCCGGATTGATGGAGGGGGCCAAGCCGGTCGACCATGCCGCCATCGAGAGGTTGGCAGGCGCGCATCAGGCCGGGATGGAACCGGATGTGATCGCCGAGCGGGTGATGCAGGGCATGGAGGACAACCGGACCTATATCTTCAGCCACCCCGAATTCCGCGAGGAAGTGGCCGAATTGTTCGAGGAATATCTGGCCGATTTCCGCGACTATGCGGAGGATCCGGGCTTTGAACAGCGCCTCGGCTTCGAGAAATTCCGGCGCGAGCGATATAAGGAAGCGCGCGAGGCAGCGAGGAAAGCGACGTGATTCTGGCGCTCGACCATGTGAACATCATTACGGCGGATCTGGAAGGGTCCGCCCGCTTCTATGCGCAGGTCTTTGGGCTGGAGCGGCGCGATGGGCCGCCTCCCCTCACCCCGCAGACCGGGCAGTGGATGTACGATGGCGCCGGACGCGCGGTGATCCACCTCAACAGTCTGAACGCACCGCGCGCCTATGACCGCGATATTGCGCCGGGGCCGACGGGTGCGCTGCATCACGTGGCGTTGAGTTGTCAGGGCCATGAGGCAATGATCGCGCGGCTGGAGGCGGCGGGGCTGGATTATCAGCGCAATTTCGTCGCCGCCATCGGCCTGCGCCAGATCTTTGTGCGCGATCCGAATGAGGTGCTGTTTGAATTGAATTTCTTTGGCGATTAGGCTGGACGCAGGCAGACGATTGCATCACCTTTTGTCCGATGCGCACCAACCTTGAATTCCGCTCCTCCACCCTGATGGCCAATCCGCCCGAGGATGAGCCGCAGGGTGAGGCCACCGCTCGCTTTCTGGCCGAGCGATTGCCCGCGCATGGGTTCGAGGTCGAAAAGGTCCATGCCGAGGACTGGGGCTGGCGGATCCAGATCCACAATGAGGCATTCCCATTGTGGATCGGTTGCGGATTTTATCCCGAATATCCCGATGGCGTCCTGTGCTTTATCGAACCGTCCAGGCCCTTCCTGCGCCGCTGGTTTCGCAAGATCCCCACGCAGGCAACAACCGAAAAACTGGCCGACGCGCTGGAACGGATCGTTGCCGACAGCGGGCTGGCGCAGGACCTGCGCTGGTGGAGCGAGAAAGAAAACGCGCGGGGTTAGGCCCCCAGCAGGATCTTGACCACCTGCTCGCGCTGACCATTCATCACGTCATGGCCGCAATCGGCCTCGTGATATTCCCATGCGGCATCGTCTTTGATCCGCGCGGCGAACTTGGGGAAAGGCGAAGGCTTCCACCCCGTGGCCAGCACATAGATGCGCCGCGCGATCTTGGCCTCCTCGCCGGTAAAACGCACGCCTTCCAGCAGGGTCAGCAGAGGGTGACGCGAGAGCTTGCGGCCCATCTCGCCAATGATCGGCGCGACAAGGCCGGGGGTGAATTTCTGCGTGTCGATATAGTGGCGATGCTCATACTCGCTGGTAATGTCCCACAGCGATTGGCCATCCTCGGGCAGAAACGCATCGAGATAGACAATCGTCTCGATTCGAGCGCCCAGCCGCGTGGCCGTGCCCGTAATCACCATGCCGCCATAGGAATGGCCCACCAGCACGAAACGGTCGAAACCGGCCTCCTCCACCGCCGTGCAGACATCGCTGACGTGATCGGAGAGCGTGATGCCGGGGTGCAGCTCCTCGCGCCTTTCGCCAAGGCCGCGCAGTTCCACCACGACCGCCCGGTGGCCCGCCGCGCGCAGATCCTCGGCCAGCCCCTGATGCGACCAACCGCCGGCCCATGCGCCATGCACCAGAACATAGTCGGTCATCGTTTCAGGGCCTCTCGGATTTGTTTTTTAAGGGGGAAGAGAGAATGCGAGGGTCTAGACCCTCGCGCTCCCGTTACTGTCTTTGTTGGGCCATCGGTTCGACACTGGATGTCGGACGCGATGTTTGAATGACAAAGCCTGCGGCGCTTATGGCGCAAGTCCGCCGCGCCGCAGGCTTTAAAAATATGCCAGACCAGCACCCCCGAACGAACAACCCGCAACCCCATCATGGGATTGCAAAGGGACGAGTCCCTTTGCCCGCCGGAGGCACCAAAAGCCCGAAATCAGGCCGTCACGCTCGTGCGCCAGCCTTCGGCATAGTTTTCACGCGCCACGCGGCTGTAAGGCACCGGCGAGACGATGCAACGCACAGCCAGTTGCTTGTGGGGTTCGACGGTGGTCTTGCGGGTGCCGCCGTTTTCCTCGCCCCAGATCACGTGCAGTTCGGTGCCGACGGGGATGGCCGGGTCGATGGTGGCCAGCGAGAGCGCCTGCTTTTCATTGTACGAGAAGCCGGTGAACATCGAGAGGCCCACGGTCTTGCCATCGGCATCGACCACGCGGTCGTAGTTCGACGAGGCATAGTTGGCCAGCGGCACGTCGAAGAACTTGTAGGCTTCGCCGTCCGGGTTGAACATCGAGGCCATGATCTTGGCCATGTCTTCCGGATGCCAGGCCAGCGTCACCTTCTTGCGCTGCTCGGCGGGGTTCAGCTTTTCCAGAGCTTCGCGGCCGTGGAATTCGTGGTCGAACTTCACGAACGAGCCATAGCCCAGCTCCCACGGGTTGAGGTAATAATCCTCGATGTTGTCCGAAACGAACGAACCGCCGATCGAGCCGGTGGCTTCATACGAATCGGCGCCCAGCCATTCGCGGAAACCCTTCATCTTTTCGCCGGTGTAGATCGCGGGCAGCGGCGAGGGAATCCAGCCCGATTCCAGCGTGTTGGACGGATAGGCGCGGCTGCCGCAAGCGATCAGGCCGAATTCCTTGCCCGCTTCGAGGATGGCGGCGCGGATTTCTTCCTGCTCGGCATAGGGGCCCCAGATTTCAAGGCCCGGCGCGCCCGACATGCCGTGGCGCAGCGTGCGCACGGTCTTGCCCGCGATGTTCATCGTGGACATGTTGAAGAACTTGAGCTGTTCGAGCGGACCGCCATGCAGCTTTTCGATCACGGCCCATGCGTTGGGGCCCTGGATCTGGAAGCGCCATTCCTTGCGGCTGACAGGCTTGCCCATCGGGCGCATCGGCGAACGGTCGTCCAGCTCGATTTCGCAGTCATAGCCGCCGGTCGCGGCGTGATAGCGCAGCCAGTTCGAGGCGGGCGCGCGGCCGACATAGGTGAAGCTTTCTTCTTCTTCCCAGAAGATGATGCCGTCGCCGATCACATGGCCATAGGGCGTGGTCGGAACGTACTGCTTCGCCTTGTTGACGGTCCAGCCCTTCGAGCTGTTGATCATCGTGTCGGACAGCAGCTTGTGCGCGTCCTTGCCACGGATATAGAGGTTCACCATGTGGTGCGACTGATCGAACAGCACGGCGCTGTGCTGCCATGCCCACTGTTCAGAGCGCCAGTTGGAAAATTCGGGCGCCACGACCGGATAGACATAAGCGCCAAGCTGCGAATTGCGCAGCATTTCAACGATGTTGTCGGTGCCAGCCAGCACCTGTTCAAGATTTTGAGCGGCCATGGTGGTTCCTCTCTCCTCAAAGGTTTGTTTGCTCTTGCCCCTTTAGCATAGCAAATTTTGTAAGCTACACAAACTAAATTCTATGAGCGCAATTGATCCGCATGCCCTTTGCGCAGGTTCGAAACGATCAGCCTATCGGGCACCCATCAACGCGCATGGCCCGTCCATGTGCGCAGACCCGGCGCGGTGCGATCCTCGCCCGCCAAGGCGCGGGCCACCGCCGGGCGCGCCGTCATCCGGTCGCGCCATTCGACCAACCGGGGACAGCGCCGAGCGATCTCCATATCGGGGAACATGCGCTCGACCATCATCCCGCAATGGCTGTAGAAATTGATATCGGCCAGCGTATAGGCATCGCCCGCCAGCCATGCCGTTTCGCCCAACTGGCGCTCGACCTTGTCCACCGCATATTCGATCTTGGCGGTCGCATGGGCCAGATCGCCTTCCGAAAATCCGCTGCGCGCGGTGGCCCATTTCTTGCGCTGATCGGGCAGCGGAATGCTTTCGAGCAGCTTTTCGAATTCGCCCGATTCGATGTTGCGCGCGATGATGCCCACCATCCGGTGCCAGCCATGCATCGAGACGAAATTCATCACATGCTCGTCGACGAACTTGTTCCAATAACGCATCCGTGCCGCGCCCACCGGATCGCGCGGGCGCAAGGGGCCGCTGTCGGGCTGATCCTCGGGAAAGGCGTCTTCAAGATATTCGTTGATGACGGTGGTATGCGTGATGATCGCGCCGTCATGGTCGAGCACCGGCACTTGACCCTCGGGATTGATGGCGGTGAACCACGGTTGATGCTGTTCGAACTTGTGCAGGTCAACGTAGACGCTTTCCCAATCCAGCCCCTTTTCGATCAGCGGGATCATGGATTTCAGGGAATTGGCCGCCGGTTCGGCATGGTAATATTTCAACGCCATCGTTCTCTCCTTCTCCGGCGTCCTGCCTTCAGACCAAGCCCAAAAGCCGCGCCGCATTGTCCTTCATGATGCCGGGCAGAACCTCCTCGCGGAAACCCACGCCGCGCGCCGCATCCAGCCACTTGTCCGGGTGGATCAGCGGGAAATCGCTGCCGAACAGCATCTTCTTGCGCAGTTGCGTGTTGGCATACTGGATGATCTGGGGCGCGAAATATTTGGGGCTCCAGCCCGACAGGTCGATGTAAACATTGGTTTTATGCAGAGCCATCGACAGGCTTTCATCCACCCAGGGCCATGACGGATGGGCCAGAATGATCTTCATATCGGGAAAATCCACCGCCACATCATCGACCAGCATCGGCTGACCATATTTCAGCCGCACGCCGCCGCCGCCACGCATCCCCGTGCCCATGCCCGAATGGCCGGTGTGGAAAATCGCGGGCAGCTTGTAGTGGTTGATGATCTCGTAAATCGGATAGCCGACCTGATCGCCGGGATTGCAGCCCTGCATGATATGGTGGAATTTGAAACCCTTAACTCCGCAATTCTCGACCAGATCGCGTGCCTCGCGTGCGCCCATCTTGCCCTTGTGCGGGTCGATGCTGGCAAAAGGGATGCAGATGTCATCATGCTTGGCGGCAAATTCGGCAATCTCGAAATTGGAAACCCGCTTGGCGCCGATATGGCTCTCGCAATCCACCGTGAACAGGCAGAAGGCAATCTGCGCCTCGCGGTAAAGCTCGACGATTTCGGGCATCTTGGGGCGTTCGCGCGGTGCCTTGAAATAGGCGCTGGCCGCGTCGAAAAACTGGCCCATCACCGGGTCCTCCGGGTCGTGGCATGAAACCTCGGCATGGACATGAACATCAATGGCGCGGATTTTTGTAAGGTCGATGGGCATGATTTGATGTCCAAAAAGAGAGAGAAATGCGAGGAACTCGTCCCTCGCGCTCCCGTTACTGTCCTTGTTGCGTATCGGGTTAGGCGTTGTGTGTCGGACGCAGCGTTTCAAATACAAAGCCTGCGGCGCTATTGGCGCTACTCCACCGCGCCGCAGGCTTTACAGATAATCGGCATCACGCCGCCCAGCAGACCGAACACAACCCCATTAACGGGATTGCAAAGGGCCCCGCCCTTTGCCCGCCGGAGGCAAAAACCCTTAAATCACAATTTCACAATCACCGACTTGGTTTCGAGATAGGCCTCGATCCCCGCCCGGCCCTGCTCCCGTCCGATGCCGCTTTCCTTGTATCCGCCAAAGGGCAGCGCCACATCGATCATGGCGTGACAATTGGCCCACACGGTCCCTGCCTTGATCCTGCTGGCCAGCTTGTGCAGCGTCGAGGCGTCCTTGGTCCACACGCTGGCGGCAAGGCCGAACTGGGTGTTGTTGGCTTCCTTGACCACCTCGTCGAGGTCGTCGAAACGCTGAGCCACGACAACCGGGCCAAAGATTTCCTCGCGCACCACGCTCATCTGCGGGTTCACATTCACCAGCATGGTGGGGTTGACGTAATAGCCATCCGCACTGGGCGCATCGCCGCCCATAGCGACGCTGGCGCCATCGCGCTTGCCCGCCTCGATATAGCCCATCACGCGGTCGAACTGTTCCTGCGAAACCAGCGGCCCCATATGCGCGGAAGGGTCCAGCGAAGGGCGCGGAGCCCAGAAAGGCGCAGTATTTGCAATGCCTTCAACCACCTGATCGAACACCGATTTATGCGCGTAAAGCCGCGAGCCCGCCACGCAGACCTGACCCGAATTGAAGAAGATCGCGCCCGCCGCCCCCGGCGCCGCCTCGGCCACATCCACGTCCGGCATCACCACCACCGGCGATTTCCCGCCCAGCTCCAGCGTCACATGCTTGAGCGTATCGGTGGCATTCTTGTTGATCAGCTTGCCGATTTCGGTCGAGCCGGTGAAGGCCACCTTGTCCACATCGGGATGCTTGACCAGACGGTCGCCCGAGACATGGCCATAGCCGGTGATCACATTGACCACGCCCGCCGGAATGCCGCTTTCCGCAATCAGATCGGCCAGCCGCAGCGCGGTCAGCGAGGTCTGCTCGGCAGGCTTCAAAATGATCGTGCAGCCCGCCGCCAGCGCCGGACCGATCTTGAGACAGGCCATCAGCAACGGGAAATTCCACGGCACGATCTGGGCGCAGACGCCCACCGGCTCCTTGACCGTATAGGTGAAGAAAGCGCCGGTCGGCAGCGTATAGGGCGGCGTGGTTTCCCCACCTACCTTGGCGGCAAACCCGGCCATATAGCGGATGTGGCTGACCGCGCCGGGCACGTCGATGGCGCCCGCCATGGTCTTGGGCTTGCCATTGTCGATGGCTTCCAGCTCGGCAAATTCCTCGGCATGGGCCTCGATCAGATCGGCCAGCCGCAGCATGATCTTTTCGCGCGCGATGGGCGCCAGACCACTCCACCGGCCATCGTCAAAGGCGGCGCGCGCGGCGGCCACGGCCCGGTCGGTATCGGCCAGGCTGGCGTCCACGATCTGGCTGACGACCTTGCCCGAGGAAGGGTCCTCGACATCGATCAACTCGCCATGGCTGGAGGCCACCCATTCGCCATTGATGAACAGGGCGGGCTTGCGCGACAGGGACTTTTGCGCCGCCGCCGAATAGGCATGCTGCTGATAGGAAACAGTGGTCATATCATTCATGGCCTTGATCCTCTCTCTCCTGCACGGTTCGCCCGCGCTATTTTTAATGTATCATTCCATAGCAATCTGCCAAGCCGGGCGCGAGACGGCCCATCGCGTTTATGTCTCGCGCCCTCTGTTTTTCAGGCCCCCTATTTCTCGCCCAGAGCCTTGTCCTCATGCGCGCGGGCGATGACGTAATGGCGGATCGCGTCAATATCCTCGTGGCTGAGCTGCGCCGACCAGCCGATCATGCCATTGGCCTTGAGCGCGCCGTCATGCACGATGGCCTGCCACGTCTCCGGGCTGCCCAGCGCCGCGCTGTGGCGCAGGTCGGGCACCACGCCGCCGCCGATGGCCGCATCGCCATGACACACGCCGCAGAAACGGCCGAACGTATTGGCGCCCTTGGCCACCACGTCCTTGCTCGCGGTCTGCGCCGGGGGATCGAGCGGGCCGAAATTGGGGTCGGGCTTGGCGGGCAATTGCGCCTTGCCGCCCAGTTTGAACACCAGCAGGCGGCTGATATTGCGCACCGGCCCCGATTTCCACGCCAGCGCCCCTGTGGCCAGCGGCCAGATCCCGCCCCAGCCCGCCATCACGGCGACATATTGCTGCCCCTTGACGGTAAAGGTGACAGGCGCGGCGATGACGCCGGTCTGCGCGTCAAACGACCACAGCTTCTTGCCGTCCAGCGAGGAATAGGCGACGAAATCACCCTTGGCCGTGCCTTGGAACAACAGATCGCCCGCCGTGGCCAGCAAGCCGCCGTTCGACGGGCCGGGATAATCCACCCGCCACTTCTCGGTCTGGGTCACCGGATCCCACGCGATCAGCGCGCCCTTGGTGGCCGCCTTGGCCGCCTCGCGCACGTCATTGTTGGCAGGCATTGCGGCAGCGCCCTGGTTCAACCCGTTGTTGAAACCATATTTGGCCGCTTTCCACTTCTCATCAGGCACATAGGGGAAGGCCGCGATATTGGCCGGGATGAACATCAGCTTTTGCCGGGGATCATAGGCCATCGGCTGCCAGCTATGCGCGCCGCCCGCGCCGGGCATCGAGACGAAGGGCTTGCCGGTCTTGTCAAACCGCGCCTCGGGATTTTCGATCGGGCGGCCGGTCTTGGGGTCGAGGCCCGTGGCCCAGTTTACCGGCACGAAATTCTTGCCCTTGATGAACTGCCCGGTCTGGCGGTCCACCACATAGAAGAAGCCGTTCTTGGGCGCATGCATCAACACTTTGCGCATTCGCCCGTCGATCATCAGATCGGCCAGAACGATATGCTGGCTGGCGGTGAAATCCCATGTCTCACCCGGCGTTTCCTGGAAATGCCAGACATATTGGCCGGTCTTGGGCCGCACCGCGACGATGGAGGACAGATAGAGATTGTCCCCCCCGCCCGGCGAGCGATAGGACTGGTTCCAGGGCGAACCATTGCCCACGCCGATATAGAGCAGGTCGAGCGCCGGATCATAAGCCATCGAATCCCAGACGGTACCGCCGCCGCCCAGCTTCCACCACTCGCCCTTCCACGTCGCCTCGGCGCGCTTGAGATATTCGGCCTTGTTCTTGCCCGGCTGATCCGGGACAGTGTAGAATTTCCAGAGCTGCTTGCCGGTGTTGACGTCATAGCCCGCAACATAGCCGCGCACGCCCATTTCCGCGCCGCCATTGCCGATGATGACCACACCGTTCACCACGCGCGGGGCGCCGGTGATCGTATAGGGCTTGGTCCGGTCCACCGTCACGGTCGACCACAGCAGGCGCCCGGTGGCGCGGTCCAGCGCGATCAGGCGCCCGTCCAGCGTGCCGTAGAACAGCTTGTCGCCCCATGCGCCCATGCCGCGATTGACCACGTCACAGCAAGCCTTGACCGCCGTTTCGCCCGGCACTTTGGGGTCATATTCCCAGATCAGCTTGCCGGTCAGCGCATCATAGGCCTTGGCCTTGGACCAGGCCGTGGTGGTATAGATCACCCCGTCGATCACCAGCGGCGTGGCTTCCTGCCCGCGCGTGGTGTCAAGGTCGGCATACCATGCCAGCCCAAGCTGATTCACATTGTCCTTGTTGATCTGGGTCAGCGGGCTGAAGCGCTGTTCGTCATAGGTGCGGCCATGGCTGAGCCAGTTGTCGCCCTTGTCTGCAGATGCGGCAATGGCGGCGGCATTGACGGCCAGCCTGACCTTTCCGGCGCCCGTCGCGCCGCCGGCATAAGCCAGCACAGCGGCCCCGGCCAGCAGACCACCCAACCACAAGGCGCTTTTCGCCCCTGACTTTGCTTGCGCTTGCATAACCTCTCCTTCGGCGCCGACATTCTTCGGCGTCTCGACTGTATGCAATGCTTACGGTTTTTGGAGAGGTGGTCAAGGGGGAGAAAAGGTAACAATTGAAAGCAATGACCCCGCCATCCTGCCCCGCCGACGATGGCGGGTCAAGAGGACGGGGTTTACGCCAGAGGCTTGATTTCAGGCCGGTTCCATCAGCATGGTGGCCGCCGCCGTGTTCGAAATCGGGATGTGGTAATTGCGGTGAATCTCCTGAACCGGAGCTTGGCCCAAGGCCCCGCGCGCCGCGATCCAATTGAGCACTTCGACGCCCTGCGTACCGGCCTTGCGCACCATCTCGTGGATCGAATCCTTGGTCAGCGCGACGGGATCGACCGAAAGATTATCCATGCAGAATGTGTCATAATCGCGGTTGATGAAACCGGCTCGCTCGCCGTCCAACTGGTGCGACAGGCCGCCCGTGCCGATGATGACGATCCGTTCGTCGCCCGTCCAGCTCTGCAGCGCCTTGTTCACCGCCTGACCCAGCGCCAGACAGCGCTTGGCCGAGGGCAGCGGGTGCTGCACCGTATTGATGGCAAAGGGCACGATCTTGACCGGCCATGCCTCAACATCGGGCCATGCCAGTTCAAAGGGAATCGAGAGCGCATGGTCCACCAGCATCTTCTGACAGGTGGTGATGTCGAACTCATCCTCAACCAAGCTGTTGATGATGTGCCAGCTCAACTCGGTATGCCCGGCAAAGGGCTTGTAGATCGGCAGGCCCCAGCCCTCGTCGGCATTGTGATATTCGGCCGCCGCGCCCACGGCAAAGGTGGGCATCTTGTCGAGGAAGAAGTTGAGGCCATGGTCATTGTTGAACACAATGGCCACATCGGGCTTCACCTGCGCCAGCCATTCGTGAACCTTGTGGAACCCGTCGAAAAAGGGCTTCCAATAGGGTTCCTGCTGCAGCCCCTTGTGGATCGCGCCGCCGATGGCGGGCACATGGCTGGTGAAATAAGCGCCTACGATTTCAGCCATGGACCTTCTCCTTCCCAATCATGGCGCCATGCGCCTCGTCATAGGTCTGCCCCGCGCCTTGCGCCAGCAGCATCGCCTTGAAATCATCGACCGGAACCCCGGTCTGCATCGAGCCGACATCCTGCACGTTCAGGCCGAAAATCCCGGCCAGCTTGGCAAGGTAATAGATGTTGCCGCCCGCCGCGATCATGCCCAGCACGCTGCGCTCGGCCACGGCTTTGCGCTGCTCGGGCGTGAGGTGGAATTTGGCGCAATAGGCTTCCTCATCATCAAGGAAGGCCTGACGATTGGCGGCGTTGTTAAAGGAATAGCACATGGCGTTGAGCTCAAAGCCCTTGGCCGCAGCATCGCCATCGAACAGATGGGTGCCCGGAATCGGCTCGCTCACATTTTGCGGTCCAGACATAGTGGCCTCTCCAGATCATGCAGCCCGCCATCCGCGATGGCCGGCCTGACCTTCGTGTGCATCACTTACAATTGACCGGCCCTCTTTGATCCCGATCAAGCGGGGGCCCCGGCAGCGGCCCCTTGCGCATTGAGATGCAGCGCGAGTCATAAATTTAGACGAATTCCCGACTCCATCTCCCTTGCGTCCCGCCGGTGAAATTAACCTGGCGCGGCGCATCGTCTCATTCCGGCACAGGGGGGAAATGGCCATGGTTACCGCGCTTCCTGCGTGGCCTCTTTCACGAGATAGGAGAGGCTACCCAAGGAGGAATCGATGCAACCGGCCCTTTTGATGCTGATCCTGACCAGCGTGGCCATGTCGGCTATCGCGCAATTGCTGCTCAAAATGGGCGTGGGGTCGGTGCGCGCCGATGGGGCGGGGGCGGGGCTGGCCTTTGTGCAATCACCATGGGTGATCGCGGGCTTCGGGCTTTATGGGCTTGGGGCGATCCTGTGGCTCTATGTGCTGGCCCGCCTGCCGCTCAGCGCGGCCTATCCCTTTGTCGGCCTCGGCTTCATCCTGACCATGGCGCTGGGCGTGCTGGCGCTGGGCGAGAGCCTGAGCCCGATCCGCATCGCAGGCACCTTGCTGATCGCTCTGGGCTGCGTCTGCGTTTCAAGGAGCATCGCGTAATGGCCGCCACCCCCGCCCCGGCGCGCGCGCCTGCGCTGTCGATCAATTCACTGCTGCTGCTGGCGGTCACGATCCGTCTGGCCGCCCATTTCGCCCTGCCCCAGCCGCTGCAGAGCGATGGTCTGGCCTATTTCACGCTGGCCCAGACCATGGCCGACGGCGAATGGCCGGTCGACAATCTGGGGCAACATGCGTTCTACTCCATCGGCTATCCGCTGGTCCTTGCACCCTTCTTCGCGTTGCTGGGGGCTTCGGCGGGGGTGGCCTTTGGGGTCAATCTGGCGCTAGCTTTGGCCACGGGCGGGCTAATCGTGCTCTTGGCGCGTGAGGCGGGCTTAAGCGATCTGGGGCGCAAGCTGGCGCTGCTGGGCTATGCGCTGTGGCTGCCGGGGATCTGGAACTGCACGATGCTGGCGCGGGAAAATCTCTCGACGCCGCTGCTGGTGGCGGTGGTGTGGCTGGCCCTGCGCCTGCTGCGCTCGCCCTCCAGCCTCGGGCTGGCGGCGGCCACGGGCGCGGTCTGGGGCGCGGCCATGCTGGCGGGCACATCGGCGCTGCCGCTGATTGCCGCGCCTTTGCTGGCGCTGGTGCTGGGCGGGTCGGTGCGGCGCGCGGTGGTCCCGGCGCTGGCCATGGGCATGGGGGCCGCGCTGGTGCTGGCCCCTTGGGCTATGGCCACACAGGCCATGCTGGGCCGCCCCACGCTCTCCACCAACACCGGCTTCAACCTTTATATCGGCAACAATCCGGTGGCCACCGGGCGCTTCGTCTCGATCGCCGCCACGCCCATCGGCCCGCAATGGCACGCCTTGCGCGAAAACCTTGGCGAGGCGGGCGCCAGCGCCGCGCTGGGCGCGATGGCGCGCGACTGGATGGCGCATCATCCCGCCGAAGTAGCCCGCCTTGCCGCCGTCAAGCTGGCCGCTTTCTGGGCGCCCAATCTGCCCGATTCGAATGATTTCGCGCTCTCGCCCGCGGTCACCTACGTCCGCCTGTTCGAGGTCGTGCAGTACCTGCTGTTCCTCACGCTGGCAGGGCTGTGCCTGCTGCTGCCGGGCATCGAGCGGCCGCGCCAGATCGTGGTGATGGGCGCCATCACCGGTTTCTGGGCGCTCCACGGCGTCGCCTATATCATCGACCGCTATCGCGATCCCGTCATGCCTTTGCTGATCGTGATGGCATCGGCGGCGCTGGCCGAAATCGTCACCAACCGTCTGGCCCGCAGGGAGAGCCCCCATGCTGCATGAACGCATCACCGATGACACTGTTCTGGTGGTCGATCTGGACCGCACGCTGATTTCGGGCGATGTGGCGCTGGAGGCCTGTGTGACCGAGGCGAAGCGCGGCTTCGTGGCCCTGTTCGTCCTGCTCTGGACGATGATCCGGGGGCGGGCGCGGCTAAAGACCCTGCTGGCCCGGCGCGCACCGGTTAATCCGGCCTTGCTCAACTATCGGCCAGAGGTGCTCGAACTGATCGCCCATGCCCGCCGCCAGCGCCGCCGCGTGGTGCTGGCCAGCGCGGCCCATTGGCGCAACGCCCGCCGCGTGGCCGCCCATCTGGGCCTGTTTGACGAGGTGATCGCCAGCGGCGCCCGCCGCAACGCCAAGGGCGACGCGAAACTGACCGCGATCCGCGAAGCCTTGGGCCAGCAAACTTTCGATTACGTGGGCGATTGCAGCGCCGACCGCCGCATCTGGCGCGAGGCGCGCGTGGCCTATACCGTCGAGGCACCCACCGGCCTGCGCCACGAGGAACGCCTCGCCCCGGCGCGCAGCCGGTTGCGCGCGCTGGTGAAAGCCGCCCGCCCGCATCAATGGGCCAAGAACGCGCTGGTCTTTGTGCCGCTGGCCTCCTCGGGCCTGCTGGCCAATCCCCATGCCATCGCCCAATCCTGCCTCGCCTTTGCCGCGATGAGCCTGATTGCCTCCTCGGTCTATCTGCTCAACGACCTGCTCGATATCGAAAGCGACCGCGCGCATCCGAAAAAGCGCCGTCGTCCGCTGGCCAGCGGCGCCCTGCCCATCCCGCAGGCGCTGCTGGCCTGCATCGCCTTTGCGGGCGCGGGTCTGGCGCTGGCGTGGCAATTGGGCCTGCCCAGCTTTTCGGCCATGGCGACCTATTTCGCCCTGACGCTGGCCTATTCGATGCGGCTGAAGGCGGCGATGATCGCCGATGTGCTGACCCTCGCCTGCCTTTATACGATCCGCATCATCGCGGGCGCGGCGGCGATTGCGGTGCCGGTGTCGTCATGGCTGCTGCTCTTTTCGGTCTTCTTCTTTCTCAGCCTCGGCTACCTGAAGCGCTATGTCGAATTGCGCAGCAGCGCGCGCGAGCCCGACGAATTGCTCTCCGGGCGCGGCTACACCCGCTCCGACACAGAAATCGTCGCGATCAGCGGGCTGGCGGCGGGCATGGTTTCGATCCTGGTCATGGTGCTGTTTGCAGAGGCGATGGGCAAGACCGGCGCTTATGCCACGCCGCAATTGCTCTGGCTGCTGCCTCTGCCGCTGCTCTACTGGCTCAACCGCATCTGGATGATGGGCCGCCGGGGCCAAGTGGACAGCGATCCGGTCGCCTTTGCCATCACCGACGCCAAGAGCATTGCCGTGGGCGCAACGCTGGGGGGCATTCTGGTAGTCGCAAAATTCGCCGCCATCGGCCATTGGTTGCCGCAATTGGGCCTTGCGTGAAACGCTCTTTGGAATTGGCGTGATTTGGTGGGGGCGGCTTGAGGGTCGCCCCATCCCTCGTTAGATTGCCGCTATGGCACGCTTCTTTGCCCGCCCCGGGCCAACCCGCAGTTTCCGTTTCCGCCTCGGCTGGTATCTGGCCATGGCCATCCTCTGGTTTGTCGGCCTCTCGGTAGGCATTACGCTGCTCTATCGCGTGGTGCCGCCGCCCGTCACACTGACCATGCTGTTTGACCGCAACGGGTTCAGCAAATCATGGACGCCCCTCTCACGCATCGACCGCAAAATGGTGGACGCGGTCATCGCGGGCGAGGACTCCCGCTTTTGCGTCCACCACGGCTTTGACGGCGCAGGGATCGAATATGCGCTGGAACGCAATCTGGCGGGCGACGGCAGCAAATTGCGCGGCGGATCGACCATCAGCCAGCAGACCGCCAAAAACACCTTCCTCTGGCAGGGCAGCGGCATCACCCGCTATATCCGCAAAGGGCTGGAGGCATGGTTCACCGTGCTGATCGAAACCTTCTGGCCCAAGCGGCGGATCATGGAGATTTACCTCAATGTGGCGGAAACCGGCATCGGCACCTACGGCGTCGAGGCAGGCGCCCAGCGCTATTTCCACCACTCCGCCGCCAACCTGACCCAGATCGAGGCCGCCCGCATCGCGGCTGCCCTGCCCAGCCCGAAAAAGCGCGCTGTGGTGGGCGCCACCGGATTTACCCGCCGTCATGGCAACACCATCGCCAAGCGGTCCGGCGTGGTGCGGCGCAATGATCAGGATGATTGCATTTATCAGTGAGGTTTTTGGGGTGGCGTTTAGGTTGAGATGCCTCCGGCGGGCAAAGGCCGGGCCCTTTGCAATCCCATTACTGTCGGCGTTGCGGGTCCGGTTCGGCCAAAGTTGATGAGCGCAGCATTGGTATATTAAAGCCTGCGGCGCTGGCCAGCTCTCGTTTGCCGCGCCGCAGGCTTTCAAACTTCCCCTCCCCTACACACTTAGCCATGAACAGCGCGCCACCCCGTTCATGGGATTGCAAAGGGACAAGTCCCTTTGCCCGCCGGAGGCATAAAACCCATACCCCAAACAAAAAGGGCGCCCCACGCGGGAGCGCCCTCTCCGTTTTCCAAGGCCGGTTAAGGCTTAGAACGCCACGCTGAGCGTACCCACGACGGTGCGCGGGGTCGCCAGATAGACGGTCGGGATGGTGGTCGCACCAATCGGCGTCGACGAGCTGGTGAAGCCGCCGATGTAGAATTGGTTGAACAGGTTGGTGACGTTGAGCTGGATGAAGCTCTTGTCCGACTTCAGGCCGGCGATCGCCAGCTTCATGCGGGCCGACAGATCGACAGTGGTGTAGGCGGGCAGCGAGGCCGGGTTCACCTGAACATTCGAGCTGTTGTAAACCGGCAGGTTTTCAGAGTTGATATAGCGCTTGCCGTTGTTCTTGACCGAAACGGCCAGATCGAACGGGTCGAAATTGGCTTCGACGCGCGCACCGGCCGTATAGATCGGCACGCCCGATTCGCGCTTGCCTGCGGTGGTGTAATAGGTGTTCGTGCCATCGCTGCGCAGGATGGTGTTGCCGTTGACAACCGTGTTCGTCGCGCCCTTGCCCGCCAGAATGTCGGCCAGAATGCGCGACTTGTTGTACGAGCCGAAAGCATAGATCGAGAAGTGTTCGTCAACCTTCCAGGTCATCGTGGCGTCGAAGCCATACTTCTCCACCTTGCCCAGGTTGGTGTAGAGCGAGGTCTGGGTGTCCTGGTTATAGATCTGCGAGATCTTGTCGTAGAACATCGTGTACCACGCGCCCAACGAAGCGCTCAGACGACCCGCGCGCATACGCAGACCCACGTCGAAATTGTCCGAGGTTTCCGCCTTGGGGCTGCCGTAGGACGAGGTCACCGGATAGAAGAACGCATTATACAGCGTGTCCGTGCCGGGAACCTGAAGGCCCTTCGAATAGTTGGCATAGAGCGAAGCGCCCTGCGCCAGCGCGACGGTGAAGCCGACGTTGGGCAGAACCTTGTTATAGTTGTAGTTGCGCTGCTGGGGCGCGCCATAGGTCGGGTTCGCGACGGCATAGGCGGCCCGATCCTGCGGGCTGGGGCAATCATAGCCGCCCGTGCCGTTGGTGGCGAAGCAGAACGTGGTCAGGTTACGTTTGAAGAAAGGCGCACGGACACCGGCCAGAACATCGAGCTTACCGTCGAAGAACTTGCCGTTATATTCGCCCGAAACCTGATGCAGGATCGCATAGGACATCCGGTTGCGCTTTTCGATCGCATTGCCATACTTGTCCGTGATCGCCAGATCGATCGGGAAGTAGGTGGCATAATAGCCGGTCTGCGAATTCAGGAAGGTGATTTCGCCGGTCTGCTTGTGGCGACCGCGGTCATAGGAATAGCCGATGCGCAGCGTGTTGGTCGGGTTGATCTTCCAACGCAGCGAGGTCAGCAAGCCGATGCGATTGGTTTCGGTTTCGCTGGCATTGCCCATCAGGATGCTGCTGCTGATCACGCCGTCGCCGTTCACATCGCGGCCCGAATAATAGTTGCCGCCCACGAGGCCGACCATGCCGTTGGGGCCTGAGGCTTCGTTCAGCTTGCCCACGCCGCCGCCATTGGCCTTGGTGTATTGGAAGCTGGGGTCAACGGTCAGCGTCAGGTTGTCAGCCAGCGTGAAGCGGCCGTTCATGCGCAGGTTGGCCGTGCGCGAGGGATTGAAGCGGCATTCGAACGCGCCATAGCCGGTGTTCGAAGCCGACGAGCTGGTCGTGTCGGCGCAGTTGATCGTGTATTGCGCTTCGTCCCAGTTGTAGGGCGTGCGGCCGCTGCTCGACGAGTTGACCGGACGGCTCGCCGAATTTTGGGTGTAGAGCGACATCGAAGGCGCAAAATTGTTGCGGTTGAAGTTGAAGTGACCGGCAACCGAGATGAAGTCGCCATTGTCGCCCAGCGGCTGCTTCACCTTGAAGTTGAGCTGCTGCTTGGCCACCTGGCCGCCGGTGTTGGGCAGGAAGCGGTTCGAGGCCACCGAAGCGGCAAACCAGGCCTTCAGGCCCGAATTGGTGATGTTGCCGGTATCAACCGAGATGAAACCGCGCTTAAAGCTAAGGTCACCAGCCGAACCCACGGCCATCACCTGCGCCTTTTCCAGCGGATCGCGCGAACGATAATTGACCGTCGAACCCGAAGCTGCGGCCGTCGGGCTGTCCACGTCGGTCGAACCCAGGTTCACATTGACCTGCTCGATCAGTTCGGCGTCAAGCTGCTGGTTCGAATAGAGCGCATAGTTGCCGGTATCGTTGAGCGGCATACCATCGAAGGTCTGCGAAATACGGGTATTGTCGAAGCCGCGGATGAACATCGCGCCGCCCGACGAACCGAACGGGTCGGCATTGTAGAACGACACGCCCGGCACCATGTTGATCACTTCATTGATCGACTGGCCCGGCGTGCTCTTGGAGATGAAGGTCTGGTCCAGAACCTGCTTGGCCTTGGGCGTGGCGGGAATATCAACGCCATTGATCGCCTTGGCCTTGGTGCCGGTCACAACGATGGTGTTTTCGAAATCGACCGCGCCGGTCGACTGAGCGAAAGCGGGCGATGCAACCGCTGCTGCAATCGCGAATGAACTGACGGCCAGAGCCGAATTTTTAATAATGCGCATGCTGAATGCCCCTGCATGACAATTTTGTGTCAAAATCGCCGAAATGCCCCCGTCCGAGCGACGAAAATCATTCGGATGCAAAACACCTAACGATGTTTGAGAGGCTTCTAAACAGCGGTTTGTGACGCAATTTTGACACGGGACGGCGCGCGCGACAGGCTGATGCCGCAAAAGGCAAGATTGTTTCTCGCCTAATTGACATTGATGTAACTTTGTTACGACCTTGACGAAATTCATATGGAATTTAAATGTTGGCCCAAAATTCCGCTGTTGCGAATTGGGCCGCAGTGCGACATTTGTGCAACGCAGCAGATCGGGAAAAACCATGGGTATCGGCCACAATCACCATCATCATAACCATGATCATGGCGAATCGCATGGCGGCAACGATCACCATGGGCATCATCATGGCCATCACCATCATCACGGGGCCGGGGCCACCCATGGCCGCGCCTTTGCCGTGGCCACCTCACTCAACGTCCTGTTTGTCCTGATAGAAACCGCCGCCGGTTTCATCGGCCATTCGACCGCCCTGCTGGCCGATGCCGGGCATAATCTGTCCGATGTGCTCTCGCTTCTGCTGGCTTGGGGGGCAAGCCGTCTGGCCGCGCGGGCGCCCTCGCGCCGCTTTACCTATGGCATGAAAAGCGCCTCGATCCTGGCGGCTCTGGCCAATGCGGCGCTGCTCTGGGTCGCGCTGGGGGCGATCCTGATCGAGACGTTGCAGAAATTCGCCTCGCCCGAACCGGCGGCGGCGGGGCTGATGATGGCGGTGGCGGCGGCGGGGATCGCGGTCAATGGCCTCTCGGCCCTGCTCTTTGCACGCGGCAGCAAGGATGACCTCAACCTGCGCGCCGCCTTTCAGCACCTGATGGCCGATGCGGCAGTCTCAGCGGGCGTGGTGCTGGCGGGTCTGGCCATCCATTTCACCGCATGGAACTGGATCGACCCCGTCACCAGCCTCGTCATCACGCTGATGATCGCGCTGGGCAGTTGGTCGATGCTGAAGGAGTCCGTGCAGATGGGCCTGCTCGCCGTCCCCGCTTCGGTGAATGAAGAAAAGCTGCGCGCCTTCCTGCTGGCGCGCCCCGGCATTGCCGCGCTCCACGATCTCCACGTCTGGCCGATCAGCACCACCGACACCGCCATGACCGCCCATATCATTATGCCCGGCGGCCATCCGGGGGATGCCTTCCTGCATGGTCTGGCCCATGATCTGGAGCATGATTTCGGCATCGGCCATGCCACGATTCAGATCGAAACCGATGGCGGGCATGGGTGTGCGCTGCATTCGGATGAGGTGGTTTAAGCGAGGAGGTTTATGCCTCCGGCGGGCAAAGGGACTCGGTCCCTTTGCAATCCCATTAGGGCGGCGGCGCTTGGCTGGCCGCGCCACATATGATTAAAGCCTGCGGCGCGGCGATCCTACGCTGACCGGCGCCGCAGGCTTTAAAATTCAACCATCAAGCCCCCGCCCTTTGCCCGCCGGAGGCATTCAAAGCCCCCAACCAAACCCCCGCTTACAACGCCCCCGCAAATTTCAACGGCTCACCCACCGCGCTGTTGGCCAGTTGGGCCTCCCACATCACCTGATGCCCGCGGATAATCGTGCCAAGGACGCGCCCCTTCAGCTCCATGCCGGTATAGGGCGACCAGCCGCAGCGGCTCTGCAGCCAGTCCTCGGTGACGGTGAACTGCCCCTTGAGGTCCACCACCGTAAAGTCGGCGTCATAGCCCACCGCGATGCGGCCCTTGGATTGCAGGCCAAAGATGCGCTGCACGCCCGCGCTGGTCATGTCGATCAGACGCGCCAGCGTCATCCGCCCGTTCAACACATGGTCGAGCATCAGCGGCAGCAGCGTCTGCACGCCGGGCATGCCGCTGGGCGAGGCCGGATAGGGCTTGGCCTTTTCCTCGATCGTGTGGGGCGCGTGGTCGGAGCCGATCACATCGGGCACGCCCTGTTGCAGCCAGTGCCACAGGCCATCAACATGCTCGCCGCTGCGGATCGGCGGGTTCATCTGGGCATAGGTGCCAAGGCGCGGATAGGCTTCCTCGCCGCGCAGGGTCAGGTGCTGAGGCGTGACCTCGCAGGAGGCGATATCACGGTGCTGGCTGATGAGTTCGAGTTCGGCAGGCGTGGTCACATGCAGAATGTGGATCGGCCGCCGCGCCGCGCGGGCCAGCTTGAGGATACGCTTGGTCGCCAGCAGCGCGCTTTCATCATCGCGCCATACCGGATGGCTCGACGGATCACCCTCAACGCGCAGATCCTTGCGCGCGTTCATGCGATCCTCGTCCTCGGCATGGATCGCCACACGGCGCGTGCCATGGGCCAGCACGCGGGCCAATTCCTCGTCATGCGCGACCAGCAGGCTGCCGGTGGAAGCGCCCATGAAGATCTTGACGCCCGCCGTGCCGGGAATGCGCTCGAGCTCGGCCAGATCCGGCGCGTTGGCGGCCGTTGCGCCGACATAGAACGCATGATCGCACCACATGCGATGGTGGGCGCGCTCCAGCTTGTCATGGACGCGCATCACCGAATCGGTGTTCGGATTGGTGTTGGGCATTTCAAACACGGCGGTGATCCCGCCCATCACCGCACAGCGGCTGCCGCTTTCCAGATCTTCCTTATACTCCAGCCCCGGCTCGCGGAAATGGACCTGGGAATCGATCACGCCGGGCAAAACATCCAATCCGGTGCAATCAATTCGCCGCGCCGCATCGGGAAAACTGCCTATACCGATGATTTTGCCATCGCGGACGGCCACATCAACCTGTGCGGGGCCAGAGGGAGTGTGGACAGTGCCACCGGTGAGGACAAGGTCTATCGCTTGGGTCATGCGTTGCGCTTTGCCACAGGTTGCCGGGAAGATGAAGGTTTAGATGCGAGGGACTCGTCGCTCGCGCTCCCGTGAATGTATGCGTTGCGCCTCGGGTTCGGCTTGGGGTGTCGGACGCGGCCTTTAAATTTTAAAGCCTGCGGCGCCCCCACTCCGCTACGAACCTTGGCGCCATCCCATTAACGGGGTTGCAAAGGGCCCCGCCCTCTGCCCGCCGGAGGCACCCATTAACGGCACAAACCCCCTTCCCTTTTCCCTTTATCATCCCCACCTATCCCCCATGACGAAGCTTGCCTCCCGCGCCGTGATCCGCCTCTCGCCAACCGACCCGCAGGAGGACGTCCGCAAATTCCTGCAAGGGTTGGTGACGCAGGATGTCGTGCTGGGCGCGCTGCCGACCTATGCCGCGCTGTTGACGCCGCAGGGCAAGGTGATCGCCGATTTCATCGTATGGGCCGATGGGGCGGACCTGCTGCTGGATGTGGCGGCGGATCAGGCCGATGGGGTGGTCAAACGCCTGTCGATGTATCGCCTGCGCCGCGCCATCGCCATCGCGCGGGATGATGCTTTGGCCGTGCATTGGAGCGCCACGCCCCAAGATGGCGCCACCCCCGACCCGCGCCTTGCGGAACTGGGCTATCGCTGGCTGGCGCCGGATGATGATGCGGCGGTTGATGAGGCCTATCTGGCCCATCGCCTGTCTTTGGGCGTGGTCGAAGGGGCCGAGATTGCCGACCTGCTCTGGCTGGAATGCAACGCGGTGGAGCTAAACGGCGTATCCTTCACCAAGGGCTGCTATGTCGGGCAGGAGAACACCGCGCGCATGAACTGGCGGCAAAAGGTCAATCGTCGGGTGGTCGTGGTGCCCGCCGCGCAATCACGCCCGGATCGACAGAGGGTGGATTATCCCGCGCTGGGCCTGTCGGTCGAACATTGGCGGGTGGATGACATTACCAACCCGCCCGCGTGGTTCGCGCAGGAAGACCTTAGCCCAGAGGCGTAAGCGCCCGCTCCGCCGGGACCAGCCCCAGCCGCACCGCCTCGGTTTCGATCAGGCGGGCGGCCATCTCGCGGCTCGAATCGCGCGAGATTTCCAGCGAATCGGCCAAGGGCGCGCCGATCAGCGAATCGCCCAGCGCCAGCAGCACCAGCGTCTGCGTCACATGACGCATGCAGACCTCGCCCGCATCATGCACCTCGTCCACGATGGCGTGGATCGCGCGGACGATGGTGTCGAGCGCATCGACATTGCCGATCAGCCGCATCCAGCTGACCAATTGCCCGCCGCCTTGCTTTTCAAAGGCGTCAAAGGCCAGATCGACCACATCGCGCGCGCTGCCGCTGCCATCGCGCTGGGCCAGCACGGCGCGCGCGACCGAGGCGCAGATCGACACCGCCATATGCTCGGCCAGCGCCTTTTGCAGCTCGGCCGCCGAACCGAAATGGTGCAGCAGATTGGCATGGGTGCGCCCCACCCGCGCCGCCACGGCTTTGAGCGTCACCCCCTGCGGCCCCTGCTCGACAAGCAGATCGCGCGCTGCCTCCATCGCGGCATTGCGGCTGGCTTCGGGGGAGAGACGCTTCTTCGGGCCCATGTCTTATGTCCAAACAGTACAAGCCCGCAGGCTCGCAAAACCACATTGCAGACCCATAAAGGTTTGCAGGTGGTCAAGCAAGAAGCGAAAGATTTTACCCGCTAAAGCTGTAATTTTCATTCACGCATCAGCGAATTTGCGTAATGTCAGACATATAGACCTGTTATGCGCAGAGACGCTTCAGGCCGCGCGCCTCCCTTCCATACCGCCATCGGGCGAATCATCCTGATCGTCATGCTCGGCGCGCAGCTCGATTTCGAACCGGGCCGACGGGCAAGCCTGCCCGCGCCCCGCGCTGAAAATCGCGCCGCGTTCGTCCACGGGCCGGAAACCCAGCCGCCGCAGCACCAACCCCGAGGCCGGATTGTCGAGAAAATGCCGCCCAACCAGACGCTTGTGGCCCAGCCCACGCGCCAGCGCCAGCATCGCCCGCCCCGCCTCGGTGGCATAGCCCTGCCCCCAATGCGCGCGCGCAATCCAATAGCCGATGTTGGCCTCGCCCTCGATCTCGCTCAGCCCGATCGAGCCGATCAGCGCGCTGCCCTCGGCGCCGGGGCGCGTGATGAGGAAATGCGGCAGACGCTCGTCCTGAGGCTGGCTGGCGAACCAGCGCGCGTCATTTTCGGTATAGGGCCAGGGCGCGCGCGCCAGATTGCGCACGATGCCCTCGTCGTCGATCGCGGCGTGAATCGCGTTCCAGTCTTCTGGCCACGCGGGCCGCAGAAACAGCCGTTCGCTGCGGTAAAACATGTGTATCGCTCCAAATCCCCGGTCCCGTTCGGGACGCCATGATCCTCAGTCCCGCGCAGGATTCCTAAGGGCGCGCGGTGACATTGCGGTGACGACCGGCCTCAGCCCAGCGCATGCTGAACCGCATTGGACGCAAATCCGCCTTGATCGAACGCAAAGCCATGCTCGCAGCCCGACCAATTTGTCGCGTCCCACCGATCGGCGGGTGAAGGAGAGATACGAAAAGAGGGAGATGGGCCGGGCCCCTCTCCCTCGTTCAGCCAAGGTGTCAGAACCTTGGCGGGGCCATCCCATCAGGATGGCCCAAATAGACCATCCGCTTACTCGGCGGCTTCGGCCAACGCGTCAACCGACACGTATTTGCGGCCCAGCTTGCCTTCATGAAAGCGCACGCGGCCTTCGGTCAGAGCGAACAGGGTGTGGTCCTTGCCGATGCCCACGTTCACGCCCGGATAGACCTTCGTGCCGCGCTGACGGATGATGATGTTGCCACCGATCACCAGCTGGCTGCCGAACTTCTTCACGCCAAGGCGCTTGGACTGCGAGTCGCGACCGTTACGCGACGAACCGCCTGCTTTCTTATGTGCCATTGTCGAAAACTCCTGAGCTTAGGCGGCCGCGACCGACACGATGCGCAGCAGCGTGAGCAGCTGGCGATGGCCGTTCTTGCGACGATAGTTGTGACGGCGGCGCTTCTTGAAAACGATCACCTTTTCCGACTTCGCCTGAGCGATGATCTCGGCCGAGACCACCACCTTCGAAGCGTCGGCGACAACGCCTTCTTCGCCGGCCAGCAGAACATCACCCAGCGTGATCGTCTCGCCGGCTTCACCAGCCAGCTTTTCGACCGCGATTTTGTCTCCGGCGGCGACCCGATACTGCTTACCGCCCGTGCGCACGATAGCGAACATGATGCAAATCCATTCAAAAAATTACGTGGCCGCCCCGGCCGCGTTTCCCGAAACCTGCCGCCAAGCCAAAGGCCGAGCAAGGCGGTTATTCGAGGAGCCGCGAGCGACGCGCCGACCCCCGCCACACACGGCAGGGTTCGGAAAGAAGCTGCGCCGTTAGTGCAACCGCCCCCGCGTGTCAATGCACCGCATGACAGAAAGGCCCATTCCCTCCCGGAAACTCTGGCCAATTTCTGCCCTCTGGCGAATAGGCGCAGGCGTGCTATGGCGCATCCATGCTTGGCCTTATCGCAAAATCCGCCTCATCGACAGCCCAATCGAGCAGGGCGCAGCGCCACCGATTCGCGCATGCGGCCCGATTCGCTCCGCTGGCCCTGCTGATTCCCGCGCTGCTGGGGGGATGCAGCACCGCTTCCTATCCCTCGCTGGCGCGCCGGGCCGAGGAAAAGCCGATGGTCACGCCCGCCGCTGCTGCCGCCGGTGCCGCGCAGGATCAGGTCCCTGCCGGTCTCAGCGCCAAAATCGATTCGCTGCTGCGTGCCGCGCATGATGCCGACAAGGCGTTTGCCGCGGCCCGCCCCGCCGCCGACCGGGCGCTCAATGCGGCCGACCATGCCAAGCCCGGCGATGAGACATGGCAACAGGCCAATCTGGCGCTGAGCGATCTGGAGCGCCAGCGCGGCGTGCTCGGCGTGGTCGAGGGCGATATCGAGGAACTCTATACGCAGGACCGCATGGCCCATGCGCCCGAAAATCCAGATATGCCGCGCGCCGCCGCCCGGATGATCGAGACCGCAAGGTCGGAAATCTTCGCCCTTGGCGCGGCGCAGGATCGCGCGCTTGACGCGGCGCGCCGAAAATTGCCGCGTTAATTGCCGATCTGGCCCCAGCGGGCCAGATCGGCGTAATCCTGTTCGCGCGGTTCGACCCAGGCCCATTGCCCGGCGCGCTTTTCGCGCTTCCAGAACCAGCTTTCGCTCTTCAGGTGATCCATCGCGAAATCAGCGGCGGCAAAAGCATCACGCCGATGCCGCGAGGCCGCCGCCACCAGCACGATCGGATCGCCAGGCGCCATCTCACCCACGCGGTGCCAGATCAGCAGGCCATCGAGCGCCCAGCGGCCCAGCACATCGCGCGCCAGCGCCTCCATCCCCGGCAGGGTCAGCGGGGCGTAATGCTGAAGCTCAAGCGCTTCAACATCGTCGCCCTGCTGGGAACTGTCGGCTCGCACCTGCCCCAGAAAGCTGACCACGCCGCCCGATTGCGGATGGGCGGCGGCAAAGTCGCGAATCGCATCGCCCGCGTCAAACGCCTGCTCGATCAGCCGGACCTCGATCATCCGCCGCTCACCGGGGGCAGGAACGCCAATTCATCGCCAGCCTTCACCACCAGCCCATCGCCCGCCACCAGCGCGCCATTCAGCGCCAGCCTGACCCGCGGCCCGGCCAAAGCCTGTGCCAGTTCCGGCTCCATGTCGGCAATAACCCCCGCCAAAGGTCCCGGCGCCACCTCGCGCTCGGCCCCTCCGGCGAGATCCGCCAGACGCCCCAGAAACACCAGCCGCGCCATCATCACCCCCCCGTCATCGACATATGGCGCGGCAAGGCAGGCTCGGCGCCGGGGCGGTTGATCTCGAAATGGTGGCGCGCGGGCTTGATCCGCATCGCCTCGTCCAACGCGGCTTCGAGCGCGCTTTCCGGCTCCTCGCTGCGCAAGGCGGCCCGCAGGTCCACCTGTTCACGCCCGCCAAGGCAGGCGAACAATTGCCCGGTAGCCGTCACGCGCACCCGGTTGCACCCATCGCAGAAATTGCTGGTCAGCGGCGTGATCAGCCCCAGCCGACCGCCGGTTTCCTCCACATGCCAGTAACGCGCCGGGCCGCCGCTGCGATGCGCATCCTCGGTCAGGGTAAAGCGCTGCTCCAGCCCTGTGCGCACCTGCGTCAGCGGCAGATAGTGATCGTAACGATCCCCCTCCACCTCGCCCAGCGGCATGACCTCGATCAGTGTGATCTCGTGGCCCGCGCCATGCGCCCATGCGACAAGATCGCCGATCTCGCCCTCATTCTCGCCTTTGAGCGCGACAGTGTTGATCTTGACCGCCAACCCGGCCGCGCGCGCGGCGGCAATGCCCTCCAGCACCTGCGGCAACTGATCGCGCCGGGCGATGCGGGCGAATTTGGCCCGGTCCAGCGTGTCGAGGCTGACATTGACGCGGCGGATGCCCGCCTCGCGCAGATCATCGGCAAATTCGGCCAATCGCGTGCCATTGGTCGTGATGGTCAGCTCGTCCAGCCCATCACCGATCTTGCGCCCGATCGCCCGCACCAGCTCGATCATATCGCGCCGCACCAAAGGCTCGCCGCCGGTCAGGCGGATCTTGCGCACGCCGCGCCCGATGAAACCCAGCGCCAGCCTGTGCAATTCCTCAAGGCTGAGCACTTCGGATTTGGGCAGAAAGGTCTGCCGCTCGGGCATGCAATAGGTACAGCGCAGGTCGCATCGGTCGATCACCGAAAGCCGCAGATAGGAAATCCGGCGTTGGAACTGATCGACCAAAGGTTGACGCGACGGCTGGCTCATGGAGTCAATCTATCACCGCTCCGGGCGCTTGGCTATCCAGTCGCAGGATTTGCCCGGTAATCCCGGGTGAAGCGGCCAGAAAGGCACAGGCCGCCGCAATGCCCGCCGGTTCGTCGCATTCCACCAGATTGGCCCGCGCCGGAGCATAGGCCCGCGCCAGCCCCTGCACCGCCGCCAGACGCCAGGCGCGATGCTCATGCCCCGCCAGAGGCATCACCAGCACCAGATCGCCATCGGCCAGCATTGCCTCGGCCTGCGCCAGCCATTGCGCATGAAACGCCACGGCAGCGGCCAAAGGCCCGCCCGGCAAATCCTCTATCGCCAGAACCTGTTGATCGGACGTGGGCATTTACCGCCGCTCGCGCGTCAGGGTCATGCCGATCTTTTCCCCCGCCTCGCTGATGGCCAGCTTGACGATCTTGACCGTCACACCCTCCACCCGCTCGTCCTGAAGGAACAGGGTGTCGGCAATATGATCGGCCACCGCCTCGATCAGCGTGAAATGCACGCCCTCGGGCAGCGCATCGCTGGCGGCAAACTTCAGGTCCATGTAATTCTTGCTCGCCCCCAGCGGCGTGTCGGGCAAATAGCGGTCATAGGGCTTGAGCTTCACACTCACGCTGATGCGCAAGGGCTGCTTCTGGCCCGTCTCTTCCGAATAAACGCCCGTCAGAACGTCCACTTCAAAATCGGCCACTTCAAGAATCAGGCTGTCCGCCACGTTGGATGCTTTCACGATGATAGGGGGTGTTTGCGCGCGGGCCGATGGCAGGTTGCGCGGGGGGAGTCTAGGGGTTTTGCCTCCGGCGGGCAAAGGGCGGGGGCCCTTTGCAATCCCATTATGGGGTCGCGCTTTGCCCGCTCGTGGGCTTATACGGCATGGTTGAATAAAGCCTGCGGCGCGGCGAGGTAGTGCTGATCGGTGCCGCAGGCTTTCAAAATCCAAGCGCTGCGTCGATCAACCCTGGTTGATGTAGAACACAATAAAGACAGTACCGGGATTGCAAAGGGACCAAGTCCCTTTGCCCGCCGGAGGCAAACTCCTTTAATCCCGACGCCACCGCGCAAAGATCGCCGTGGGCAACATCCGCCCCGCGCCATCCTCGCGCACCGCCAGATCCCCATGCTCGACATAGCCCGGCAGCCCGGCGAAAGCCTCGTCCAGCAGCCCGGCAATGGCCAGCGAGGACATGCGCACCGCATAGACCGTCAGGAACAGGAACCGGCTGTTTTCATCCAGCAATTGCCGGGCATCATGGATCAGGCCGGGCAGGTGTTCTTCCAGACGCCAGACCTCGCCATCCGGCCCGCGTCCGAATTTGGGCGGGTCCATGATGATGCCGTCATAGCGCTTGCCCCGGCGTACCTCGCGCGCGGTGAACTTGGCCGCATCATCAACGATCCAGCGCACCGGGCGGCTTTCCATGCCCGACAGGGCCGCGTTGACCCGCGCCTGCGCCACCGATTTCTTGCTGGCATCCACATGGGTGACAGGACCGTACTGGCTCAGCGCCAGCGTGCCGACGCCGGTATAGCCGAACAGATTGAGCGTGGAGGCATCGCTGCGCTCGCCCAATTGCTGCCCCATCCAGCCCCAGACCGGCGCCATATCGGGAAAGAAGCCCAAATGGCGGAAGGGCGTGCATTGCGCGGTGAATTTCACATCACCCCAGCTCAGCGGCCAGCCATCACGCGGCACCGGCTTGGTATAATTCCAGCGCCCGCCGCCATCCTCATCCGCGCCCGGCACGAATTCGCCATGAGAGGCAATATGGGGCGCATCCCAATCGGCCATGCGCGGCTGCCACAAAGCCTGCGGTTCGGGGCGAATGAAGCGATAGTCGCCATAGCGCTCCAGCTTGCGCCCCGCGCCCGAATCGACCAGCCCGTAATCGGCCCAGCCATCGCCGGTCAGCAGGACGGGCTGGTGGATCAGCTCTGCCATTATGCCTTCGCGGTCGCCCGCTCGGCGACATAGGCGCAGACCGCGTCATAATCACCGGGCAGTTCGGCATAGCGCTCTTCGCGCTCGAACAGATCGCCCACGCGCTCGGGCAGGCCGGGGCGGTGACCGGTGCTGCGCTCGACCGCATCGGGGAACTTGGCCGGATGGGCCGTGGCCAGCGTGACCACCGGGGTGCCCTTGGCGATTCCCGCATTGCGTGCGGCATGGATGCCGATGGCGGTGTGCGGGTCGAGCAATTCGCCCGCCGCTTCCCAGCCCCAGCGGATGGCCTGCGCCATTTCATCAGCATCGGCGCGGGCCGAGACGAAGAGCGCTGCGGCGCCTTCGCGCTGCGCATTGGTCAGCGTCATCGCCTTGGTGGCCTCGAACCCGGCCATCTGCTCGGCCAGAGCCGCGCCATCACGGCCGCCCACATCGAACAGCAGGCGTTCAAAATTCGACGAGACCTGAATGTCCATGCTGGGCGCAGCCGTCGGCGTCACCGTCCCGGCCGAATAATCGCCGCTCGACAGCGCGCGGTGCAGGATGTCATTCACATTGGTGGCGACGATCAGCTTGGCAATCGGCAGGCCCATCTGCGCGGCGACATAGCCGGCGAACACGTCACCGAAATTGCCGGTGGGCACCGAGAAGGCCACTTCGCGTTCCGGCGCGCCCAGTTGCAGCGCGGCGGCGAAATAATAGACCACCTGCGCCATCAGACGCGCCCAGTTGATCGAATTCACCGCGCCGATGTTGAACTGATCGGTCACGGCCTTGTCGTTGAAAATGCGCTTCACCATCGCCTGCGCATCGTCGAAGCTGCCCTCGATGGCGATGTTATAGACATTGGGGGCCAGCACGGTCGTCATCTGGCGGCGCTGAACGTCGCTGACGCGGCCCTTGGGATGCAGCATGAAAATGTCGACCTTGGCGCGGCCTGCCACGGCGTCAATTGCCGCGCTGCCGGTGTCGCCGCTGGTGGCGCCCACGATGGTCAGGTTCTGCGGGCTGCGGCCCAGGAATTCTTCGAACAAGAGGCCCAGCAATTGCAGCGCCACGTCCTTGAACGCCAGCGTCGGGCCGTGGAACAGCTCCAGCAGCCACTGCTGCTCGTCCAACTGCTTCAAGGGCGTCACGGCAGCGTGCGAAAACCGGCCATAGGCCGCCGTGGTCAGCTCCAGCAGGCGCTCATAGCTCAGGCTCTCGCCCACGAAAGGCGCCATCACCTTGGCCGCCAGCTCCGCATAGGGCAGGCCCGCCAGCGCGGCGATCTCGTCCTTGGAAAAACGCGGCCATTCGCGGGGCACATAAAGCCCGCCGTCGCTGGCCAGACCAGCCAGAGTCGCGCCTTCAAAATCAAGAACCGGTGCGTTGCCGCGCGTGGAGATATATTCCATGGGATTCCCTGTCCGTTTGGCCCGCCCCGTTAGCCGCAGAGGGGCGCAGGGGCAAGGGTTTTGCGGGATTCAGGGGTTTTTATGCCTCCGGCGGGCAAAGGGTCTCGACCCTTTGCAATCCCATTATGGGGGATGCGTTTGGTCGGTGACGGGGTGCGATTGGGATGGTTGGCAAGGCCTGCGGCGCGGCGAACTCGCGCTGAAACGCGCCGCAGGCTTTCAAATTCCAACCGCGCGTCCGAAACACAACGCCGAACCCAAAGCGCAACGCAGACGATAATGGGAGCGCGAGGGTCCAGACCCTCGCATCACTCCCCTTCTTCTTCCCCCGACACCCTCTTCCTCACCGCCACCGCATAAATCACCAAAGCGGTCAGCGCGAAAAGGAACCACTGCACCGCATAGGACAGGTGATTATTGGGCAAATCGCGCGGATCGGGCGTCGCATTGCTCGCCAGCCCCGCCAGCGCCGGATCGGCCACGACATGATGGGCAAATTCGCCCCCCGGCACGACCAGCCCCTCCACCTGCCCGCCGCTCCATGCCACGGGCGCGGGCTTGTTGCTCCACCCCAGCACCACATCGGCCAGCACACCCTTGGGCGCCTCGGTGGGATGGAACCCCTGCGTATCGACAGGCGCGGTCAGGCATCGCGCGATATGCGCCCAGCCCGCCTGCCCCGCCGCATTGCGCCCGGACTGGGCCGAGATCTGCAGCACCTGCTGGCACCAGAACTGCGTGCGGTGGAAATCGCGCGCATCCGATTGGCGATAGCGCCATACCTCGCCAATCGAAACCGGGCTGCGGTCGCCCTGCGCGGCGGTGAAACGCGCGATCTTGGACTCTTTCTGGGCCAGTCGGTCGAGCTGCCAGAAGCCGAGGTGGACCATATAACCCGCCGCCGCCAGCACCAGCAGCGTGGGGATCACGGGCAATTTGCGCCAGTTCATCGCGAATCGACATCCTTTGCGCCTGCTTCACTCGCCCGCCGCTGATATTCCGCCGTCAGCAGCGCGGCCTTCGACACGCGCAGCCCATAAAGCGTGGGCAAAACCACCAGCGGCACCAGCACCGCGACATAGACCCACACCGGCGGATCGACATCCAGCGCCAGCCATGCCGCCACCACCGCCGCCAAAGCGCCAACCCCAAAGGTCAGAAAGGCCGCCGGTCCATCGCCGACATTGAACGCACCGAAATCCAGCCCGCATTTTTCGCAGCGCGGCGCAAAATGGGCAATGCCCGCAAACAGGCCCTTGGCCCCGCAGCGCGGGCACAAACCGAACAGGGCAGCCGAGACGATTCCCGGCTGCCCTGCGGATGAGGATGGCTTTGCCGGATCAGTCAACCGCAAAGCCCCAGTTGCCCCAGATATAGATGCACACGAAGAGGAACAGCCACACCACGTCGACGAAGTGCCAATACCATGCGGCGGCCTCAAAACCGAAATGCTGGCGCGGGGTAAAATCGCCGCGATAGGAGCGGGCCAGACAGACCGCGAGGAAGATCGTGCCCACGATCACATGGAAACCATGGAAACCGGTCGCCATGTAAAAGGCCGAGCCATAGGTGTTCTTGCCAAAGGCGAAGGGCGCATGGGCATATTCAAACGCCTGAAGGCTGCTGAACAGAATGCCCAGAATGATGGTCAGCCAGAGCCCCTTTTTCAGCCCCGAACGGTCGCCATGGATCAGGCTGTGATGCGCCCAGGTCACGGTCGTGCCCGAAAGCAGCAGGATCATCGTGTTGAGCAGCGGCAGGTCGAAAGCGTCAAGGACAGCTTCCAATTCCTTGGGCGGCCATTGCCCGCCGATCGCCTTCGAAATGGTCGAGGGAAACAGCGAGAAATCAAAGAAGGCCCAGAACCAGCCGACAAAGAACATGACTTCCGAGGCGATGAACAGGATCATGCCATAGCGCTGATGCAGTTGCACCACCGGCGTATGATCGCCCGCATGGGCCTCGTTCACGATCTTGTTGAACCAGGTGAACATGGCCGCCAGCAACAGCGCCAGCCCCGCCCATGGCACAATATGACCCAGCGCCCCGAACGTCTCGGGGTGCATCATGAACACCATGCCGGTGGTAAAGGTGAAAGCCCCGAGCGTGGTGGCCAAAGGCACCAGATCGGGCGGCAGGATATGGTAGTCATGTGTCTTGCCAGAGGCCATCGCATTCATCCCCTTTTTGCCATGGGTGCGGGCCTGTTGCGGCCTCTTTCCCCCGGCATTTGTTGTGTTCAAACCTATCTTTCCTGAAGCCCCCGGTCCAGCACGATTTGCAGACCGAAAAGCGTGGATTTCCTGCTCGTTCCGCCCGCCTGCCTCAGGCTCCCGGCACGGGGTGGAACGTATAACTCAAGGTGATCTGTTCCAGACCTTTGAGGTCCTTGTCCTCAAGGATCTTGGGATCGACGTAATAACTGACCGGCATGGCCACGCTCTGCCCCGGTTGCAGCGTCTGTTGCGTGAAACAGAAACAGGCCACCTTGGTGAAATAACGCGCCGCCTCGTCGGGCGAGACGTTGAAACTGGCCGCCCCGGTGATCGGCTTGTCCGACGTGTTATGCGCCTCGAAAATGGCCAGCGTGCGCGCGCCGATGGCCACGGTCTGCGTGGTCTGGCGCGGGCGGAATTGCCATGGCATGCCCGGATCGACATTGGCGTCGAAACGCACCGACATCGTGCGCCCGGCGGCCACCTTGACGCCTTCGGCCTGGGCCTCGCTGGCGCGGCGGGGCGTGCCGCCATAGCCGGTGGCCTGACAGAAAATCCGATAAAGCGGCACCGAGGCATAGCCCAGACCCGCCATCCCCAGCGCCACGCCCGCCGCAATCATCGCCACGCGGCGGTTGCGGTTTTGCGGCACGGGCGGGTTCAGGCCGGCCATGGATCAATGCCCCATCTTGGCAATGGTGATGGCAAAGAACAGCACCACCAGACCCAGCAGCACCAGCCCCAGCGCCTTGTTGCGCCCGGCGATGATGCGCTTGCGCTCCTCCATCTTGCTTGCGTCCATGTCGATCGGTTCGCTCACAAATATCCTCCGATGATCGGCACCCAGCGATCCGCCACCAGCGCGGCGAACAGGGCGAACAGATAAAGCACCGAAAAAGCGAAAAGCTGCTTTTCCGGCTTCATGGAATCGTCCTCATCGCGCCGGTTGCGGAAACCCACCCGGATCGCCAGCAACAGGAACAGCGTCGACAGCACGCCCGCCGACACGCCGTAAATCCATCCCGGCCCGCCATCATCCTTGGGCAGAAACACCGGCAGCAGCGTGAGCGGCAGCAGCAGCACCGAATAGGCGAAGATCTGGCGCCGGGTGGATTTTTCCCCCGCCACCACCGGCATCATCGGAATGCCCACCTTGGCGTAATCGGTCTTCACAAACAGCGCCAGCGCCCAGAAATGCGGCGGCGTCCACATAAAGATGATGAGGAACAGCAGCACCGGCATCCATGTGATATGGCCCGTCACCGCCACCCAGCCGATCATCGGCGGAAAAGCCCCGGCCCCGCCGCCGATCACGATATTCTGCGGCGTGCGCGGTTTCAGCCAGACCGTATAGACCAGCGCGTAATAAACAATCGACACCGCCAGAATGACCGCGCAGATCCACCCTGCCGCCAACCCCATGGTCAACACCGACAGCCCTGAGAGCGCCATGCCGAAATCGCGGGCTGATTCGCGGTCCATCCGCCCGGCAGGCAAAGGCCGCTTGGCGGTGCGCTTCATGCCCGCGTCAATGTCGGCTTCCCACCACTGGTTGAGCGCGGCGGCCCCGCCGGCACCCACCGCAATGCATAGAATCGTGGCGAATCCGATCACCGGGTGGATATGGCCCGGCGCCGCCAGCAATCCGCAAAGGCCGGTGAAGATCACCAGCGTCATCACGCGCGGCTTGGTCAGGGCGAAGAAATCGCGCCAGTCGGCAGGCTGACGAGCGGCGGGTTTGGCGCCGGTTTTGACAGGGGGGATGCTCATGGGCATTCCCCCTTGCGCCATTGCGCCGCGATGTAAAGGGAGCACGCGAGACATAGCTGTCCCTTCGAGTAACAGATGCGGCCGGATTACGGGCGCCCGGAGCGGGTCCGGGCGCCGCAACCATCCTTAATGGTGACCATCGTCCTTGATCACCGGCAGGGTTTCGAACTGGTGGAACGGCGGCGGGCTGGACAGCGTCCATTCCAGCGTCGTCGCGCCCTCGCCCCAGTAATTGCCTTCGGCCTTTTTGCCCATGGTGAAGGCATAGATGATGTTGATGATCCAGATGCCGATCGAGACCGCCATCACCATATAGCCGATCGTGGCGATATGGTTCCAATAGGCATAGGCAGGCGTGAAGTCAGGGTAACGGCGCGGCATGCCCTGCATCCCCAGGAAGTGCATGGGGAAGAAGATCATGTTCACGCCGACAAAGAACACCGCGAAATGCAGATAGGACAGCAGTTCGGAGTGCCAGCGTCCACTCATCTTGGGGAACCAGTAGTAGAAACCGGCAAACAGCGAGGTCACCGCGCCCAGCGAGAGCACATAGTGGAAGTGACCCACCACATAATAGGTGTCCTGAAGGTTGTCGTCCAAACCGCCATTGGCCAGCTCAACGCCCGTGACGCCGCCCACGGTGAACAGGAAGATGAAGCCGATGGCCCAGACCATGGGCGAGGCGAAGCGGATCGAACCGCCCCACATCGTCGCGATCCACGAGAAGATCTTGATGCCGGTGGGCACCGCGATCACCATCGTGGCAGTGGTGAAATACATCTTCACATCTTCGGACAGGCCGGTGGTGTACATGTGGTGCGCCCACACGACAAAGCCCACCACGCCGATCGCCACCATCGCATAGGCCATGCCCAGATAACCGAACACGGGCTTGCGGCTGAAGGTCGAGACGATCTGGCTGATGATGCCGAAACCGGGCAGGATCATGATGTAGACTTCGGGGTGGCCGAAGAACCAGAACAGATGCTGATACAGGACCGGATCACCGCCGCCCGCCGCATCAAAGAAGGTGGTGTGGAAATTGCGGTCGGTCAGCAGCATCGTGATGGCGGCCGCCAACACCGGCAGCGCCAGCAGCAGCAGGAACGCCGTCACCAGCACCGACCAGACAAACAGCGGCATCTTATGCAGGGTCATGCCCGGCGCGCGCATGTTGAAGATGGTGGTGATGAAATTGATCGCGCCCATGATCGAGCCTGCACCGGCAAGGTGCAGCGAGAAGATCGCGAAATCGACCGCAGGCCCCTGCGAACCCGAGGTCGAGAGCGGCGCATAGGCTGTCCAGCCGATGCCCGCGCCCTGACCGGTGCCGCCCGGCACAAAGGCCGAACACATCAGCGAGCAGAAACCCGCCACCGTCAACCAGAACGAGATGTTGTTCATGCGCGGGAAGGCCATGTCGGGCGCACCGATCATGATCGGCACAAACCAGTTGCCAAACCCGCCGATGATGGCAGGCATGACCATGAAGAACACCATGATCAGGCCATGCGCGGTAATCAGCACGTTCCACAGGTGGAGCTGCTGGTCAAAGCTGGGATCTTTCGTGCCCAGCAACTGCGCAAAATAACCCAGATACTGGATGCCCGGCTGCGCCAGTTCGGCACGCATGATGCCGGAAATCGCGCCCCCGATGATCCCCGCCGTGATGGCAAAGATCAGATAGAGCGTGCCGATATCCTTGTGGTTGGTGGACATGAACCAGCGGGCGAAAAAGCCCGGCTTGTGGTCATGGTCGTGATGGTCATGCACATGCCCGTCGGAATGGGCGTGAAATTCGTCTGCGATGGTAGCCATTGTTCTTCAAACCCTCGCGTAAAAGTTATTCGCCGGACGAGGCGGCGGCGGCCACCTCGGTCCCCGAAGCGGCTTCGGCGGCAGGCGAGGCGGCGGCAGCGGCAGGGGCCGCAGCGGGCGCCTCGGGCGCGCCGTCGATCTTGGCGCCGGCATGCGTCATCACCCAGGCGTTATACTGGGGACGGGGCAGCGCCTCGACCACGATCGGCATATAGCCATGGCGCGCGCCGCAAAGCTCGCTGCACTGGCCATAATAGACGCCCGGCTCCTTGACGAACAACACCTTCTCGTTGATCCGCCCCGGCACCGCGTCCAGCTTGAACCACAGCGAGGGGACCGCAAACGAGTGGATCACATCCGCGCCCGTGGTCTGCAGGCGAATCGGTTCGCCCACCGGCACCACCATGCGGTTGTCGGCGGCCAGCTGCGGCGGCTCGCCGCGCTTCACCGCCTCCTCGTGGCTCAGCATGTTGCTGGTCACTTCGAACTCGCCATTGTCGGGATAGGCATAGGTCCAGTACCACTGGTTGCCGATCGCCTTGATGGTCAGCGCTTCCTTGGGCGGGGTCTTGAACTGATGGGCCAGCAGCTTCATCGAGGGGACGAAGACCACCAGCAGGATCAGCACGGGAATGCCGGTCCAGATCACTTCGAGCAGCGTGTTGTGGCTGGTCTTGCTGGGCACCGGATTGGCGCGCGAATTATAACGCACCATCACCCAGACCAGCAGCGCCAGCACGAAAAGCGTGGTCGCGATCAGGACGGTCATCACGATGTGATCGTGCATCCACAGGGCCTCAAGCCCGGTGGGGGAATATTGGGTCTGAAAGGTCAGCCCGCCGTCAACCGGCATGCCCTTGCCGGGCGTGGGCTTCATCGGGGTATAGCCGCCCGGCGCAACAGCAAGACGATCGGCAGCCGCATGGGCCGCGCCCGCAGCGATCAGCGCCAGACCCGGCGCCACTTTCAGGACATTTCGCGCCATCAAGGCAATACGCAACATTCGGCGCCCGAAGGCCCCGGATACTTCTCCCAAAATCATGGCCTACGTTCTTTCTTCTTCGCCGCTCGGAAGAAAAGCCCCCTCCTCGTCCGGCGTCCCACAGGCTCCGGGACTTTTGTCCCTTAGGAACAGGGTGTACCAGCGCTTGCCCCAGCCCACAAGCGCCTCTAGGGGTAAATTTGAAGCAGGGCGCGCGCCGCTCCTGCGGGAATCGCACAAGTTTTTTGGACGAAGGCAAGACAAAGCATGACCGAAGAAGAGGTGCTGGCCGAATTCCGCGCCAGCCATGCCCTGCTCGAAGGGCATTTCCTGCTCTCCTCTGGGCGCCACAGCGCGCATTATCTGCAATGCGCCCGCGTGCTGATGAACCCGGAACGGGCCAGCCGTCTGGCGATTGGCATTGCCCAGAAATTGCCGCGCGACCTGCGCAAGGAAATCCAAAAGGTCATCAGCCCGGCGATGGGCGGATTGATCATCGGCCATGAAGTGGGCCGCGCGCTGGGCGTGGACGCGATGTTTGTCGAACGGCCCACCGGCACGTTCGAACTGCGCCGCGGCTTTTCCATCGAACCGGGCGACAAGGTGCTAATGGTCGAGGATGTGGTGACGACCGGCCTGTCGAGCCGCGAGGCGATCAAGGCCATCGAGGATGCGGGCGGCAAGGTGATCGCGGCGGCGGCCCTGATCGACCGCAGCGCAGGCAAGGTGGATCTGGGCGTGCCCTTCTATCCGCTGATCGCGCTCAACTTCCCCACCTATGCGCCCGATGAAGTGCCCGCTGCTCTGGCCGCCACGCCTGCGGTCAAGCCCGGCAGCCGGGCCAAGCCGTAATGAACGCGCTCAGCCCCGCTCGCCTGCGCCTTGGCGTCAACATCGACCATGTGGCCACGATCCGCAACGCGCGGGGCGGCGCTCATCCCGATCCCGTGCGCGCGGCCCAGATCGTTGCGGCGGTGGGCGGCGACGGCATCACCGCGCATCTGCGCGAGGATCGCCGCCATATCCGCGACGAGGATCTGGCGCGCATTCAGGCCTCGACCTCGCTGCCGCTCAATCTGGAAATGGCCGCCACGGACGAGATGCTGGACATCGCGCTGCGCCACAAACCGCACGCCGCCTGCATCGTGCCCGAGCGGCGCGAGGAGCGCACGACCGAGGGCGGGCTCGATGCGGCCGGGCAGCACAACCGCCTTGCCCCCATCGTTCAGCGTCTGAGTGATGCGGGCATCCGCGTCTCGCTCTTCATCGCGCCCGAAATGCGCCAGCTTGACGCCGCGATCCGCCTTGGCGCGCCGGTGGTGGAATTTCACACCGGCGAATATGCCCATGCCGAGGGCGAGGCCTGTGCGGTCGAATTGAAGCGCCTTGCCGATATGGTCGCGCTTGCCGCGCGCAACGGGATCGAGCCTCATGCGGGCCACGGCCTGACCTATGACAATGTTCAGCCGGTCGCCGCCATTCCCCAGATCGCCGAACTCAACATCGGCCATTATCTGATCGGCGAGGCGGTGTTCGTCGGCCTTGAAAACGCGGTGCGCCGGATGCGCGAACTGATGGACGCGGCGCGCGGTTGATCTTGGGGGTGACAACACGATGATCCTGGGCCTCGGCACAGATCTGGTGAATATCGACCGTATCGAGGCGGCGCTGGAACGGCATGAAGCGCGGTTTCTGGCGCGCAGCTTTACGCCCGCAGAGATCGCTCTGGCCGATTCGCGCCCGGCGATGCGCGCGGCCACGCTGGCCAAGCGCTGGGCCGCCAAGGAAGCATGCGCCAAGGCATTGGGCACCGGCATCGGGCGCGGCTTTGGCCTGACCGATATCGAGGTGGTGCGCAATGATCTGGGCGCGCCCTCGCTCCTGCTGCACGCCGGGGCCGCCGATCGTCTGGCCGCGATCACCCCACCGGGCCAGACAGCCCAACTCCACCTTTCGCTCACCGACGATTTGCCATGGGCCTCCGCCACGGTCATCATCGAAACCCTGCCTCTTTGAAAGACGATTCCCCAATGTCCGCCTCCAGCGATACCAAGACCACCGACACCGCCAAGCAGCCCATCAACTGGTGGGCCGAGGTGCGCGGGCTGGGCGGCATGCTGCTGGCGGTGCTGGCGTTTCATTCATTTATCGCCAAGCCGTTTTACATTCCCTCGGCCTCGATGCTGCCGGGATTGTGGGTGGGCGATCATCTGGTGGTCTCGAAATATCCCTATGGCTGGAATTGGGCCTCGCCCAGCTTTCACGTCCTGCCGCGCGGCTCCTGGCGCATCTGGCCCGGCACGCCCGATTATGGCGATGTGGTGATCGTGGTCCCGCGTGACCGGCCGGGCGATGATTATATCAAGCGCGTGGTGGCCCGCCCCGGCGACCGTATCGCCCTGCGCCATGGCCAGATCATCCTCAATGGCCGCCCCGTGCCGCAGGCGGTCGAATCGCCCGCCGAAATCCCGCTCGACGCGATCCGGGGCGATGAAGACCCCTACCCCTGCGAAGGCGCCGGTTTTATCGGCCTCAAGGAACGCAAGCCCTCGGGTCAGGAGGTCTGCTCGATCCCGGCATGGCGTGAAACCTTGCCCAATGGCGCGACCTATACGATCCTCGATCATATGGAACAGCCCTTTGACGACATGGCCGAAATCCGTGTGCCCGAAGGCCATGTCTTTGTGATGGGCGACAACCGCGACCACTCCGCCGACAGCCGCGTGCCGCTGGAGGAACGCGGGCTTGGCGGGCCGGTGCCTTTGTCGGATGTGGGCGGACGCGCCGAATTCATCACCCATTCCTTCAACGGCACGGCGGGCTGGAACCCGCTGAGCTGGTTCACCGGCCTGCGTTCGGGCCGCGCGGGCACCTCGCTGCGCCCGCCCTTGGTGAGCAAACCCAAATAATATGGCCCAAACACCCCGCAAGCCCTCCACGCCTCGCCAGCGCCGCGCCGGCCCAACCGACATTCGCGACCCGATGGTGCGCAATGAGGCGAAGAAGGCGCTGATCTGGCTGGGCATTGCCGGATTGATGGTGCTGCTGGTGGTGCTGGCGCAACCATTGATGGTGGTGTTCGGCGGGATGGTGTTTGGCGCGCTGCTGGATGGCGGGGCGCGGCTGCTGGGGCGGGTGCTGCCGATCCCGCGCCTGTGGCGGGTGGCCATCGTGCTGGCGGCGGCGGCCGGCTTTGCCATCTGGTTTGCCACCTATGCCGGGTCGCAACTCGCGCTTCAGGCCGCCGCCTTGCCCGAAATCCTGATGGCGCAGGCGCAAAAGGGCCTGCACTGGGCCGAACGCCACCGGCTGATTACACTGAACCGCAGCACGATCCAGACCTTTACCGAACAGGCCATCGCGGGCGCGGCGCAATTGCCCAGCGTGCTGGGAGGGCTGTTCGGCGGCATGGCCACGCTGTTTCTGATCCTCGTGCTGGGCGTCTATTTCGCCATCGATCCCCAGCCCTATCAGCGCGGTCTGGCATGGATGCTGCCGCGCGAAAGCCGCCCGTTTTTCGAACAGATGTTTACCCAGATGGGCCATACGATGCGCCGCCTGCTGTTCGGGCGACTGGTGGGCATGGTGATCGAAGGGTTGACGATCGGCCTTGCGCTCTCGGCCTATGGCGTGCCCATGGCAACGCTGCTGGGGCTGATCACCGGCGTTTTGGCGTTTCTGCCCAATATTGGCGCGCCGGTCTCGGGCCTGCTGATGGTCATGGTCGGCTTTTCGGGCGGCACATCCATGGGGCTTTACTGTATCGGCGTCTATATCGTGGTTCAGGGGATCGACGGCAATATTGTCGTGCCCATGGTGGCCAAGAAGACCGCCGATCTGGCCCCCGCGCTGGTCCTGGCGATGCAGCTGATGATGGGGGCGCTGTTCGGCATTCTGGGGCTGGCGCTGGCGGATCCGATGCTGGCCATGCTCAAGGTCTTGCTGGAAAGGCTGGCGGCGCGCGGCGCGATGGCGCATGATGGCGCCGAAGTGACAGAGCAGGTGTAAATCCCCCTTGGCGCGAAAGTTTCTCTATGGCGTTGCAATTCTGGTGGTGCTTGTGATCGGTGCGCTGGGTGCTTTGCGCTATTGGGCCAAGGAATTGACACAATTCACCTTTGTGCCGGTCGTGCCGTTTTCCGCCGCGCCGCCTCTGGCCGCCAATGCCTATGCCGATCCGGCCATGTGGTATTCGCGCGGGGCGGGCGGGCCGAATGATCCTTCGCGCTGGCGCCCCACCGGCGCGCCGGTGGGCGAGGCGACCCTGCCCGTTGCGGTGTTTTTCATCCATCCCACCAGCCATTTCGACCGGCTGCACTGGAATTCGGCCGTTGACGAAACGCTGATTTCGGGGCGGACGGAAATCCTGCTGCGCGGTCTGGCCACACCCTTCAGCGCGGCGGCCGAAGTCTGGGCGCCGCGCTATCGACAGGCCACCTTGGGCGCTTTCCTGACCGACCGGCCATCAGGGAGAAAGGCGCTCGATGTGGCCTATGGCGATGTGCTGGCCGCGTTTGATGAATTTATCGCAACGGTCGACCCGCGCCTGCCCATCGTGATCGCCGGGCACAGCCAGGGCGCGTTTCACCTGATGCATCTGATGCAGGACCGAGTGGCGGGCAAGCCGCTGGCCGCGCGGGTGGCGGCGGCCTATGCGGTGGGCTGGCCGGTCAGCCTGGACCATGACCTGCCCGCGATGGGCCTGCCCGCCTGCGAAGGCCCCGATCAGGCGGGCTGTGTCATCTCATGGCAGAGCTTTGCGGAACCTGCCGAAACCGACATGGTGCGCGAGGCCTATGCCCGCTTTCCCGGCCTTGATGGCGCGGCCCGCGGCAACAGCCCGTTCCTCTGCGTCAACCCACTCACCGGCCGCCCCGGTGACGCCGTCCCGGCGCAGGCCAATCCCGGCACGCTGGTGCCTGATACGGCGCTGACCGGGGCCAGCCTTGTCCCCGGCCTCGTGCCTGCGCGCTGCGCGCCGGACGGGTTTTTGATGATCGGCCCCGCGCCCCAGCTTGGCCCCTTCGTCGCGCCGGGCAACAATTTCCACGTCTATGACATCCCCCTGTTCTGGAGCGCCCTGCGCGCGGATGTGGCGCGGCGGGTCAAAGCATGGCATGGCGCGCCTCCCGCAAGGAGCGCCCGCAAGGCGCCCGATATGCAAACCGAAAAAACCGCAGGCTGGTGGCGCCAATGGCTGAGCTGATTACCCTTTCCGCGCTGGATATGCGCGATGCGTTGCCCGATGGCGGGGGCCTGATCGGCCTCGACCTTGGCACGCAGACCATAGGCACCGCCTTTGCCGACCCCGAATGGCGCATTGCCTCGCCCGGCAAGACCATCGCGCGCGGCAAATTCAGCGTGGACAAATTGGCCATCGCCGCGCTGATCGAGGAACGCGGCATCAAGGGCATCGTCATCGGTCTGCCGCTGAACATGGACGGCACATCGGGTCCACGCGCCCAATCGGCCCGCGCCTATGCCAAAAACCTTGCCGTGCTGGGCCTGCCCATCCTGCTGTGGGACGAGCGATGGTCCACCACCAGCGCTGAGCGCGGGCTGATCGAGCAGGACATGAGCCGCGCCAAGCGCAAGACCCGCATCGACAGCGCAGCCGCGGCGGTGATCCTGCAGGCGGCGTGCGATGCGATGGCGGGCGGGATGCGGTGGTAGACTTCATCGGCGACATAATCGGCGATTGCATTTCAGAAGTAATAAGTTGGCTATTTAATAAGCTGCCACGGCCCCTGCGCATTGGTTGCTGGTTCGTTATTGGCTTAATGATCACCGGGTTGCTTGTTTGGATTCTGGCATTAAGGTGAAGATGAATATGCGAGGGTCTAGACCCTCGCGCTCCCTTTACTGTCTGCGTTGCGCTATGGATTCGCCGTCGAGTGCCGGACGCGCCGTTAGAAATTATAAAGCCTGCGGCGCGTTTTAAGTAGCGCCGCAAGCTTTATAAATATCGCCCAAAACACCCCGCCGCAAACCATCCCCATTAACGGGATTGCAAAGGGCCCCCGCCCTTTGCCCGCCGGAGGCAAACCTGCTTCCTACCCCCCATTTCTCACAATAACCCAAACCCCACCGGGTGCCTCAAACCCCTGCCCTCGCGCGATTTTCAACCGGATCGCATCGGCCCGCGCCCGCGCCAGCACGACGTCGGGCACACCTTCCTCAACCGCGATCCCATCGGCCCCGCCCAGCCAGCGGGCCTGACGCAGCGTGAGATCATCGGGATCGGGCGAGGTCAGTACGATTTCGGCCAGCGTCTCGTCAGGCAGCCTGGCGCCCGCAAGGAAGGCATCCACCCGCCCCGCGCTGCCATCGTCGAGCGGGTCGAGCATCCCCCCCTGCCCCAGCGCCACATCGAGCGCGCGACGGCGGTCGGCCGCATCGGGAAACCGCCGCCGCAGCACGGTCCGCGCCGCACCCAGCGCCTGCGCCAGCGCGCCCAGCCTCTCGGGCAAAAGCGCCTCCAGCCGCAGCCGCAATTGCTTGGCCAGCCCCGCCGAGACGCCCCCCGTCCCCACCGCGATCAGCACGGGCGAACGGTCCAGGATCGAGGGCGTGGTGAAATCGCAAAGGTCGGGCTGGTCGACGACATTGACCAGCAGGCCCGCCCCGCGCAGCCGCAGGGCATCGGCGGCGGCAGCTTCACGGTCCTCATAGGCGACGAAGGCGAGACGCGCACAGCGGTCGATCCCTTCCTGCATATCGTCGAACACCTGTCCGCCCGCGCGTTCGACAAGGCGGCGTTTAGCGTCCGCCGCATCGCCTGTGCCCAGAACGATGACGGGTTGGCCCTTGATGCGGTGAAAGAGGGGGAGTGTGTCGATCATGGTGGGGGTTATAGAGGGAATAGGGCAAGATGCGAGGGTCTAGACCCTCGCGCTCCCTTTACTGTCCTCGTTGCGCGAAGAGTTCGGCGTTTTGTGTCGGACGCAATGTCAGAAATTATAGAGCCTGCGGCGCTCTTTCGTAAGCGCCGCAGGCTTTTAAAATTCCAATCCCCCAAACTATCCCCATTAACGGGATTGCAAAGGGCCCCCGCCCTTTGCCCGCCGGAGGCAAAACCCCCTTTAATCCATCAACCAATTCGGCACCTGCTCCGCCGCCAAAATGGCCGCAGGATCAATCCGATTGGCGACAACCGCCCACTGATCGCCATTGACCATCACCTCGGGCACCAGCGCGCGGCTGTTATAGGTGTTGGCCATGGTGGCGCCATAGGCCCCGGCGGTGCGGAACACGGCAAGATCGCCCGCCTTCACCACGTCGATCTCGCGGCCCATGGCAAAGGTGTCGGAGGATTCGCAGATCGGGCCGACGATATTGGCGGTGAACTTTTCGCCATTGGGCTCGACGGCCAGAAAATCGTGCCACGAGCCATAGAGCGCCGGGCGGGCAAGGTCGTTCATGGCCGCATCGACGATGACGAAGGGCGTGGTCACGCCTTCCTTGACGCGCACAACCTCGGTGACCAGCACGCCCGAATTGCCCGCGATCACGCGGCCCGGTTCGAACATCAGTGTGACGCCCCAATCGGCCGTGACGCGCGCCACCATGGCGGCATATTCGGCCGGAGAGGGAAACACCTCATCCGCCTTGTAAGGCACGCCGATGCCGCCGCCCAGATCCATATGGGTGATGCTCAGGCCCTGCCCGCGGATCGAGCGCATCAGCTCGCCCATCTTGCTAAACGCGGCCTCCAGCGGGTCGAGCCTGGACAACTGGCTGCCGATATGGACGGCAAGCCCGCGCATCTCGATACCCGGCAGCGCGGACAGGCGCGCATAGATCCCGGCGGCGCGGTCATAGGCCACGCCGAACTTGTTTTCCGCCATGCCGGTGGAAATCTTGGCATGGGTGCCCGCGTCCACATCCGGGTTCACGCGGAGCGCGGCATGGGCCACCAGTCCGAGCGAAGCGGCAATCGCGGCCAGCTCGACGCCTTCCTCTTCGCTCTCGATGTTGAACTGGCCGATGCCCGCCTTAAGCGCGCGGGTCAGCTCGTCCGCCGTCTTGCCGACGCCGGAAAAGACCACGCCCTGCGCCGGGATACCGGCGGCCAGCGCGCGGTCCATCTCGCCCGCAGAGACCACGTCCGCGCCGTAACCTTCGCGCGCCAGCAGCTTCAAGACCGCCAGATTGGGGTTCGACTTGACCGCAAAGGCGATATGCGTCGAGGGCAGGATCGACAGAGCCTCGCGGAACACGCGCGCGTGGCGGGTCAGCGTGGCGGCCGAATAGATGTAAACCGGCGTGCCCACGGCGCGGGCAATGGCGGGAATGGCGGTGTCTTCGGCATGAAGAACGCCGTCAACGTAATGAAAATGATCCATGTGTCTTTAAATCCTGCGTGGGGGCATAAGGCCCCCCGGCTCATTCTGAAGGAGGCAGATCGAAGGCATCGTCCGTGCGCGGTTCAGAGCGCGTGTGCAGCTCGACATTGCGGCTGGGACGGGCCTGAGACGATTGGCTGAGCAATTCCGTCGCACTCGGCCGGTCCTTGCGGCCAATGGGCGAAGGGGGCAACTGATGCCCCGGCGCGGGTTTAAGTTCGCCCTGCGTGCCGCAGCCCGCCAGCGCCAGGAGCGCAACCATCGGGAAAAATACGGCACGCATAAGGGCGTTACTCCATACCAAGCGCGGCGCGAGCCTGCGCCACACGTTGTTCTACCTGAGATGGGGCGGTGCCGCCATGGCTGGCGCGCGATGCCACCGATGCCTCGACCGAAAGCGCGGGATAGACCGCATCGGTAATGCGCGGGTCGATCGCCTGCAGTTCATCGAGGCTGAGCTGATCCAGCGCGATCCCCTTGCTTTCGGCCAGCTTGACCGCCGCGCCGGTGATGTGATGCGCCTCGCGGAAGGGGATATTGGCCTGACGAACCAGCCAGTCGGCCAGATCGGTCGCCGTGGCATAGCCCAGTTCGGCGGCCTGACGCATGCGGTCGGTGCGGAAGGTGGTGCTTTCCACCATGCCCGTCATCGCGGCAAGGCACAGGGTCAGCAGACCGGCCGCTTCAAACACCGGCGGCTTGTCGTCCTGCATATCCTTGGAATAGGCCAGCGGCAGGCCCTTCATCGTGATCATCAGGCTGGTGAGCGAGCCGATGATGCGCCCGGCATGGCCACGCACCAGTTCGGCGGCATCGGGGTTCTTCTTTTGCGGCATGATGCTGCTGCCGGTCGACAGACTGTCGGGCAGGCGGACGAAGCCGAAGGGCTGCGACGCCCAGATGATGAACTCTTCGGCAAGACGCGAAAGATGGAGCGAGCATTGCGCCGCCGCCATCAGGTAATCGAGCGCGAAGTCGCGGTCCGAAACCGAATCGAGGCTGTTGTCGGTGGGACGGTCGAAATCCAACGCCCGCGCCGTGGCGAAACGGTCGATGGGGAACCCGGTCCCGGCCAGCGCGGCGGCGCCCAGCGGCGACTGGTTCATGCGCGCACGGGCATCGGCAAAGCGCGAGACATCGCGCGCGGCCATTTCGTAATAGGCCATCAGGTGATGGCCAAGCGTCACCGGCTGCGCGGTCTGAAGATGGGTAAAGCCGGGCATGATCGAGTTCACATGCTCGCCCGCGCGGGCCACCAGCGCCTTTTGCAGCGCATTGAGACCGGCCAGCGCCTCGTCCACCGCATCGCGGACCCAGAGGCGGAAATCGGTGGCGACCTGATCGTTGCGGCTGCGCGCGGTGTGCAGACGCCCCGCCGCCGGACCGACCAGTTCGGCAAGGCGGCTCTCGGTGGTCATGTGGATGTCTTCGAGATCCCAGTTCTCAGGGACGCCGCTCACTTCATATTCGCCCGCGACCGTGTCCAGACCGGCGCTGATCGTGGCGGCGTCATCGGCGCTCACGATTCCCTGCGCGCCCAGCATCGCGACATGGGCCTTGGAGGCGCGGATATCCTGGCGCCAAAGGGCCTTGTCGAAGGGGATCGAGGCGTTAATCTCACGCATGATGGCGCTGGGCCCTTCGGCAAAGCGCCCGCCCCACATCTGATTGGAGCCTGCCTTGTTGTCACCTTCGCTCACGCGCAAAATCCTCAAACTTGCCGGTAGGGGCCTGATGGTGGCCACCATCGCGGCCGGAATCGCGGGTTGCGATAGGCAAAGCGGCGGCGATAAGCAACCGCCAGAAGCAGGCGCATCAGCCCCATCCTCGGCGCCCAATGCCGAAGGCGCCGCGCTCGACCGCAGCCACAAGGGTTCGCGACTGCCCGCGCTGACCTTCAGGGATGCGCAGGGCAAGGAGATCAACACCGCAAGCCTCAAGGGCAAACCTCTGCTCATCAACCTGTGGGCGACATGGTGCGGGCCGTGCATCGCCGAACTGCCCGCGCTGAACAAGCTGGCCGCAGGCGGCAGGATCCGCGTGCTGACCGTGTCGCAGGACAGCGAAAGCGCCAAGGCCAAGGTCGCCGCCTTCCTCAAGGCGCGGGGGGGCGATGCGCTGGAACCATGGCTGGACCCCGAAGGCACGGCGGCGACCCAGTGGCAGGTCGGCACCCTGCCCGCCTCGATCTATTATGATGCGCAGGGGCGCGAGGTCTGGCGCATCAATGGCGGCAAGGACTGGGCCGGGGCCGAGGCGGCCGCCCTGCTGGCCGAGCAATAGGCACAAGGGGGGCATCCGGTATTTCCCCTCCCTGCTGCTTGCCCCCGATTTAACCAAGCCCGACTAGAACAGGATCCGATTTTACACATATGACCTCAGGGCAGAGGAAATCGGATCGATGCAGGGCATTCCAACGACAAAGCGCGCGCGCCGCGAAACGGTAACCTCGATCGATTCCTCCAACCTGCGCGTGTTTCCCGCGATCCGGGCGATGGTGGCGCGATACGCCCCGCGCGCGCTCGAAAGGCTCTATGCCGCCATCGCGGCCCATCCGGCCGCCTCCAAAATCATTCCCACCCAGGAACAGCGCGAGAGAGCCTCCAGCGCGCAATTGCAGCACTGGCTCTCGCTTTTTGAATCCTCCTTTGACGATGCCGCCGTGGCCCGCGCCACCAAGATCGGCCATATCCACGCCCGCGTCGGGCTGGAGGCGGACCTTTATATCAGCGGCTATGCGCTGGTGCTGGAAAGCATCATCGAGGACACGCTCAAGGGCTTTGCCCTGCCATGGCAAAGGCGCGGTCAGGCCAGGGCCGTGGCCACGCTGGTCAAGACCGCGCTGTTCGACATGGAGGCCGCATTGGGCGCCTATTTCGAGGCCGAGGCGACCCAGCGCAACGATATCATCGCGGCCATGAGCAAGGCGATGGGCGAAGTGGCAGGCGGCAATCTGCGCGCGCAACTGGGCGACGTGCCGCCGGCGTACAAACAACTGGCCGCCGATTTCCACAATATGCGCCACCAGATCAGCAATCTGGTGATCCAGATGACCGATGCCGCCCATGGGGTGAAATCGGGCGCGCATGAGATCAGTTGCGCGGCCAATGATCTGGCCAACCGCACAGAGCAGCAGGCCGCATCGGTCGCGCATATTTCCGAAGTGATGCGCGATGTGACCACGGCCATCGCCACCACGGCGGGCAATGCGCGCGATGTCGACGGATCGGTGGCCGAGGTTTCGGGCCATGCCAGCAAGGGCGGGCGGATCATGGATTCCACCGTTGTCGCGATGGAAAAGATCAAGGATTCGGCCACCCAGATCGCCCAGATCGTCGATGTGATCGACGGCATCGCGTTTCAGACCAACCTGCTGGCGCTCAACGCCGGGGTCGAGGCCGCGCGGGCGGGTGAGGCGGGCAAGGGCTTTGCCGTAGTGGCCAGCGAGGTGCGCGCGCTGGCCCATCGCACCACCGAATCGGCCAAGAACATCAAGAGCCTGATCGTCACCTCGAATGAGGATGTGCAGCATGGCGCCGATCTGGTCGAACAGATGCGCGATGCGCTCAACCAGATCATCGGGCGGCTGGACGATACCAGCAGCAAGGCGGGCGACATCGCCAGCTTTTCCGAACAGCAGTCCGAAAGCATGGTCGCGCTCAACGCGCAATTGCAGCAGATCGACCTCAACACCCAACAGAACGCGGCCATGGTCGAGGAATCGAATGCGGCCGCGCGCGGCCTGTCCGATCAGGCTGCCAGCATGGCCGGTATCGTGGGCCAGTTCAGCTTCGAACGCCGCCACACTTTGCGCGATGGGACTTCTGCCGATGGCAGGCGCGGCGACCGCATGGCCCCAACCGACCGCGCGGCCTGAACACCTCGGGACGCGCCCCTAGGGATAATTCCGATATGGCGGCGGGTCCAAAATTTATCAAACGGCGATAAACACCCGCAGATATTGGGTTTTCGACTTGCTGGCCAAGATTGGCTCTCGGGTCTATACTCCCATGCAACTTCAGGACGTTCCCGGCACGGCGCAAATGATCCATCCTTTGTCTCCACAAACGGGGGATTCCGCCCGCCAATTGCTGACCGAGCGTATAGCGGACAATCTGCGCCGCGCCGTGACGGGGGCCATCGGCGGGACGGCCAATGCCGTGGCTGTGGCCTTGACCATGCTTTCCTCGCCCTATCCCGGCATGGTGCTGGTCTGGCTGGCGGGCATCTTTGCGGTGTCCGGCGCCCGGCTGGAACTGGCGCTGCGGCGCAGGCGGGCGGGATGGGCCACCATCGACGGGCGGCGCGACCTTTGGCATATCCACGCCACGGCGCTGGCCAACGGGCTGCTGTGGGGCGCGGGCATCGCCGCCGGGGCTAGCATAGCCAACACCCGCCAGTTCATCGTTATCGCCATCCTGTCGGGCGGGATGCTGGGCGCTTCGGTGCTGACCTATTCGACCATGGCGCTGGCAGCGGTCCTGTTCATGGTGCCGATCTGTGTCGGCACGATCATCGCGTGGGCGCTGTTTCCGGGCGCGCAGGTATGGGTCGGGACCTTGTTCTGCGCCTCCTATCTGCTGATCCTGTCGCGCGGGGCGTTTCAGAACCAGCGCGAATTCACCAAAGCCTTTCACGCGCGCGAACAATTGCGCGAGACCGGGGCCACGGTGCAATTGCTGCTCAACGATTTCGAGGCGCAATCGGCCGACTGGCTCTGGAAAGTCGACAGTCTGGGCCGCATTCAGGAGCCCAGCCCACGCTTTGGCGATGCCGCGCGGCGGGCATGGCAATTGCTGGACGGGATGCCTTTGCCGGATCTCTTCGCCCCCTGCCCCGAAACCGAGCGGCTGGCCGCGCATCTGGCCCGGCTCACGCCCTTTCGCGATATCACCCTGCCGCTCACACTGGACGGATCGCCCCATTGGTGGACCCTTTCGGCCCAGCCGTGGCAGGACGGGATGCGCGGCGTGGCCCGCGATGTCACCGCGCAAAAGCGCGCCGAGGCCCGCGTCAGCCACATGGCCCATTATGATGGCCTCACCAATCTGGCCAATCGCTTTCTGTTCAACGAAACGCTGGCGGGGGCGCTGCTGCGGCGGCGGGCGCAGGATGACGGGGTCGCGGTGCGTCGCGGTGCTTTACCTCGATCTCGACCGGTTCAAATCGGTCAATGACACGCTGGGACATCCGGTGGGCGACAAGCTGCTGTGCGAAGTGGCGCGGCGAATCGAGGATGCGGTGCGCAAGAGCGACCTGGTGGCTCGGCTGGGGGGGCGATGAATTTGCCATTCTGATGCATGGCCGCCGCATCGACCATATCGCCGAAAAGACCGCCAACCGCATCATCGAGGCAGTCCGCCAGCCCTGCCTGATCGAGGACGGCCAGGTCCTCACCTCGACCAGCATCGGCATCGCGGTCAGCCATGACAGCCAGACCGACGCCGCCACGCTGATGAAACAGGCCGACCTTGCGCTTTATGTCGCCAAGGGGCGCGGGCGCGGCGTGTTTTCGCATTTCGAACCCGGCATGGACGAGGCCGCCGCGGCCCGGCGCGAGCTGGAAATGGACATGCGCACCGGCCTGAGCGAGGGCCAGTTCGAGCTGCATTACCAACCGCTGATCGATGTCATCACGCGCCGGACCGTGGGCTATGAGGCGCTGGTGCGCTGGCGGCACCCCGCGCGCGGCATGGTCATGCCCGATCTGTTCATCCCGCTGGCCGAAGAGACCGGGCTGGTGGTGCCGCTGGGCGATTGGGTGATCCGCCGGGCGTGTCAGGAGCTGGCGCAGTGGCCCGCCCATCTGCGCGTGGCGGTCAACCTGAGCCCCGCGCAATTGCGCAGCGCCGGGCTGATCTCCACCGTGATGCAGGCGGTTGCCGAAAACGGCATCGCGCCCGACCGGCTCGAACTGGAAATCACCGAAAACGTGCTGCTCAAGGACAATGCCGTCCATGGCGCGCTGCTGCATAAATTGCGCGGGCTGGGGGTGCGGGTGGCGCTGGATGATTTCGGCACCGGCTATTCCTCGCTCAACTATCTGCGCGCCTTTCCCTTTGACAAGATCAAGATCGACCGCTGCTTTCTCAAGGGTCTGGGCGAAAGCGACGAGACCTTGCCCATCGTGCGCGCCGTGATCGCGCTGGCCCATGCGATGGGCATGACCACCACCGCCGAAGGGGTGGAAAACGAGCATCAGATGCGCGTGCTGCTGGCCGAAGGCTGCGATCAGGCGCAGGGCTATCTCTTCTCCCGCGCGCTGCCCGCCGCCGATTTTCCCGAACTGCGCCGCCAAAGCCCTGTTGACGCCCCGAAAAAAACCGCCTAATCGCGCCCTTCCCGTGATCGGGGCGATTAGCTCAGTTGGTAGAGCATCTCGTTTACACCGAGAGGGTCGGCGGTTCGAGCCCGTCATCGCCCACCACTTTTCCCCATATCTTCAAGAACTCCCTCCCGCCTTGCGGGCATGGAAAAAGGCGCCTTCCCGGCTCGGAAAAGCGCCCCTTTGGGTGAATGGCCCCCGCCCCACCCCAGTGTGACGGCGAGGACCAAACAGCTTATTCGATAAACGGCTCCACCGCGCGCATATGGCCGCGCAGGAAAGCATCCGCCACGTGGCGCAGCGGGGCGATATCGACATCGCTCTGCCTCCCGGCCACCAGGGCTGCGAAACGGGCATAGAGTTCGGGATATTCCCGATCCTCATCCTCGCGCACGCCCTCGGGCAGGGTCAGCACCGAGCCGCCCTTGGCCAGCTTGAGCGTACCGCCGTCGGTTTCCACAATGATGTCCCAGCTTTGCGGGCCGGTCTGGCGGAAATCCAGATCCATGTGGATCGGCGTCCCCGCGCTGTCGGTAAAGCGCAGGTCCGCCGCGATCGGCGCCTGACAGTTCGAGGGTACCTCCAGTGTGGCATCGGTCAGGAAGAACGGACGCGGCAGGATATGCGTGGCGATGGAGAGCGCATTGATGCCCGGATCGAACACGCCCAATCCGCCCGCCTGCCAGATCCACGCCTGCCCCGGATGCCAGACACGCACGTCCTCGCGCCAGATGATCCGCACATCGCGGATCTCGCGGTTGGCCAGCCATGCCTTCGCCGGCTCCACCCCCGCCGCATAGCGCGAATGCCACGAGGCAAACAACGTAACGCCTGCCTCATCAGCCATCGCGCGCAGCGATTCCACCTCGGCCAAAGTCGCACCGGGCGGCTTTTCCAGGAAGACATGCAGCTTGTGCTGCAACGCCTTGACCGCCAGAGCGTAGCGCACCTGCGGCGGGGTGCAGAGGGCCACCGCATCAACCGCCAGCCCTGAAGCCAGCAGACCATCCAGATCGGCAAACCACGGCACGGACAGCTGCGGATCATGACGGCTGACCGTGGCCACCAATTCATAGGCCGGATTGGCGGCGATGGCGGGCAAATGCTGGTCGCGTGCGATCTTGCCCACGCCGACAATTGCGATGCGGATGGCCATGGCTCAGAGCACCTTTACCGAGACAGTTTCCGCCTGTGCGATGGTCAGACGGTTGCGCAGAGGCAGCGCGAAAGGCGCCGCGCTGATTTCAAACTCATCGCCGGGCGCGGTACGCACTTCGTCAGAGAAGGACAGCGTGGCCGTGCCGAAGAAATGCACATGCACATCGCCCGCGCGGCGGAACAGACCATATTTGAAATGGTGCTGTTCCAGATTGCCGATGCTGTGCGACATATTCGCCTCGCCCGACAGGAAGGGCTTTTCCCACAGCGTTGCACCATCACGCAGAATGCGGCTGGTCCCGCGAATGTCCTCGGGTACTTCGCCGATCAGCAGTTCAGCGCCCAGCGCGGCCACGCGCAGCTTGGAATGGGCCAGCCACAGGTAATTGTGCCGCTCGGTCACATGGTCGGAAAATTCATTGGCCAGCGCGAGGCCAAGGCGGAAGGGCGTGCCGTCCGGGCCGACGATATAGACACCCGCCAGTTCGGGCTCCTCGCCGCCATCCTGCGCAAAGGCCGGGCTGAGCAGATCGTCGCCGGGGCCGACAAGCTGCGAACCATCGCCCTTGTAGAACCATTCGGGCTGCTGGCCGGTCTGGCCCGCTTCAGGCTTGCCGCCCTCGACGCCTTCAAGGAACATGCGCATCGAATCGGTCAGCTTTTCGCCAGCAGCGGCGGCTGCATGCATCTTGTTGCGGCCTTCCGCCGAACCCAGATGCGTGAGGCCGGTTCCGGTCATCCACAGATGGGCCGGGTCTTCATGGTCGATCGGGGCCAGCAAGCGACCGGCGGCCAGTTCGGCGGCAATATCCACCGCCGCGCCCTTACCGGCAGCTTCGGCTTCCGCCGAGAGCGAACGCCCAGCGGCAATCGCGCGCAAAGCCAGTTCGCGGGTCGAGGAAACCCCATTGAGGAACCAGGCCTGATCCCCATCGGCCAGAATAACGGAACGCGCGCCATCTTCGGCGCGATGTTGCAAAAGGCGCTGGGCCATCGTCAAAACTCCTTGCCCCGCCGGAACGCCCCGGCGGGGTGAATGCAAAAATCAGAGCGTCAGCACACCATCGATCAGACGCGGCGCGCCATCGCCGCGCGCATCATCGCGCAATTCGGCGGGCAGCAGCGCAGGCACGATGTTCTGATAGCTGACCGGGCGCAGGAAACGGTCGATGGCAAGAGTGCCCACCGAGGTCGTGCGCGGATCGCTGGTGGCCGGGAAAGGCCCGCCATGAACCATCGCATGGCACACCTCGACGCCCGTGGGCCAACCATTGGCGAGGATACGGCCCACCTTGCGCTCCAGCACCGGCAGGATGGCGGCGGCCAGATCGGCGTCGGCATCGTCCATATGCAGCGTGGCGGTCAGTTGCCCTTCCAGCCCCTTGAGCACAGCCGTCAGTTCCGCCGCATCGGCGCAGCGCACGAGGATCGAGCTGGCGCCAAACACTTCATGCGCCAGCGCCGGATTGGCGAGAAAGGCCGAAGCCGTGGTCTGGAACAGGATCGCGCCGCAAGCGGTGCCCTCGCCCGGTTCGCCCGCCGCCAGTTGCTCGACGCCATCCGCGCCCGCCAGAGCAGCGGTGCCGCTGCGATAGGCCTGGCCGATGCCCTTGGTCAGCATGGTCTGCGCGGGGGCCTGCGCCACAGCGCCGGTAGCGGTGGCGATGAAGGCTTCCAGCCCCTCGCCCTCAATGGCCAGCAGCAGGCCGGGGTTGGTGCAGAACTGCCCCGCGCCCATGGTCAGCGAACCGACGAAAGCGGTGCCCAGCGCCGCGCCGCGCGCCTTGAGCGCTTCGGGCATCAGCAGGACGGGGTTGATGCTGCTCATTTCGGCATAGACCGGGATCGGCACCGGGCGCGCGGCGGCCAGATTGACCAGCGCCAGACCGCCCGCACGCGAACCGGTAAAGCCCACCGCCGCAATGCGCGGGTCCTTCACCAGCGCCGCGCCCAACTCGTTCGATGGGCCGACCAGATGGCCGAACACGCCGCCCGGCAAACCGCAGGCCGCCACCGCCTTGGCAATGGCCGAGGCCACCAGCGCGCCCGTTTCGGGATGCGCCGGATGGCCCTTGACCACCACCGGGCAACCGGCGGCCAGCGCCGAGGCGGTGTCGCCACCAGCGGTCGAGAAAGCCAGCGGGAAGTTGGAGGCGCCAAATACCGCCACCGGCCCCACCGGGATCATGCGCAGGCGCAGATCGGGGCGCGGCAGGGGCGCGCGGTCGGGCAGAGCCGGGTCGATGCGCAATTGCTGCCATGCACCGGCGCGCACCACCTGAGCGAACAGGCGAAGCTGGCCCATGGTGCGACCGCGTTCGCCTTCAAGGCGGGCGCGGGGCAGGCCGCTCTCGCGCATCGCCGCCACGATCAGATCGTCGCCAAGGGCAAGGATTTCATCGGCGATGGTTTCGAGGAAGGCGGCGCGGGTCTCGCGGTCGGTGGCGCGATAAGCATCAAACGCGGCATCAGCGGCGGCGCAGGCGGCCTCGACCTGCGCCAGACCATCGACCGCATAGGCGCGGCCCGATGCTTCGCCGGTGGCGGCATCAATTGAACGAAATTCGGTCATCGAAAACTCCATTGAACACTACCGACCATCGCGGATGCGTTTAGTCAGAGTAAAATCATTCCACCTCAAGATCAGGCAGGGCATGGGTGGGGCGCGAACCCCACAGCGCATAGAACAGGGTGTAAAGCTCACACACGGCGGTCAGGATAAAGGAGGTCTGCAACCCGTAACGGTCGGCCAGCCAGCCCTGCACCGCCACCAGCGCGCCGCCCGCAATCGCCATGATCAGCAGGCCCGAGCCTTCCTCGGTCAGCGGGCCAAGGCCGCGGATGCCAAGGGTAAAGATCGTGGGGAACATGATCGAATGGAACAGGCCGACCAGGATCAGCGCCCACATCGCCACCGGGCCGGAGGATACCACCGTGATGCTCATCACCACAAAGGCGCCGATCGAAAACACCGCCAGCACGATCCCGGCATCGACCTTCTGCATAATGGCCGAACCGATGAACCGGCCCACCATCATCCCGCCCCACAGCAGCGTGAGATAGCGCCCGGCCTGTTCGGCGGTCATGCCGCCGATGTCGGGGCGGCTGATGAAGTTGATGAAGAGATTGCCGACCCCGATTTCCGCGATCAGATAGATGAAGATCGCGGGAACCCCCAGCACCAGATTGCGATGCTGCCACAGGGGATGGTTCCAGAAACGGCTCCAGAGCGAACCTTCGGCCGTGGCTTCGCGGACCCGGCGATTGGCGGCGCCAATGGCGGGCAAGGGGAAACGCGCGATCACGATGGCCAGCACCGTCAGCACCACTGCGACAATGCCATAGGGCAGGATCACCGAATGCGCATCGGCCAAACGTTCTGCAGGGGTCAGCACCGTGCCCGCCGCCGCCGTACCGCCCTTGGACCGGCCAAGGATCAGCCATGCGCCAAACATCGGCGCCAGCATCGTGCCTGCCGAATTCATCGCCTGCACCAGATTGAGGCGCGAGGAGGCGGTTTCAGCCGGGCCGATCACCGCCACATAGGGATTGGCCGCGACCTGCAGCAGGGTGATCCCGCTGGCGATCACAAAGAGCATGACCAACGTGATGCCATAGGAGGGGATCGAGGCCGCCACCATCATGCCGACCGCCCCGCCCGCCATGATCAGCAGACCCGTGACCAGCGATTTCTGATAACCGATCCGCTCGATCAGCATGGCGGCAGGAATCGAGGCGAAGAAATAGGCGATGAACCACACCGATTCGATCAGCGCCGCCTGAAAATAGCTCAGTTCGAAGACGGAGCGCAGATGGGGCAGCAGCGTGCCGTTGATGACCGTGATAAAGCCCCACATGAAAAACAGCGTGGCCAGCAGCGACAGCGCGCGACCATAATGGCCATGGCCATCGGTGTGGGACGCATCCATCGCGGCGACATTCGCACTCGTACCTACAGGGGGGGCCATCTCGATCCTCTCAAAAGCCGGGCGCTTGCCATTGCTCTGGCATAGCGACTTGCGCTCATCATATTTGTCGGACTATAGAGAGCGCAGGGCCGCGTCAATGGCTCACGATTGCCGGGAGAGACGAGGCATGAAATTTTACGCCCTCGCATCGATCGCCGCCCTTTGTGCGGCAACGATGGCGAATGATGCCATGGCCGTCACGGCACAGCGCGAAAATGCAGGAAAACTGCCCGATGGGGCGGTGGTCGAGGCGGTGACGCTGAGCGCGGGCAATGGGGTTTCGGCGCGGATATTGGCCTATGGCGCCACGCTGCAATCGCTCATCGCGCCCGATGCCAAAGGGCGCAAGGCCGATGTTGCACTGGGCTATGACGATCTCGATTCCTATGTGAATCACCCCAACTATTTCGGGGCCACCATCGGCCGCTTTGCCAATCGCATCGCCGATGGGCGCTTTGCGCTGGACGGCAAGACCTATCAATTGCCGCAAAACGATCATGGGCAGACGCTGCATGGCGGCGGGCGCGGCTTTGACAAGGTGCTGTGGAAGGTGGAATCGATCTCCTCCGGCCCGGTGGCGCGGCTGGTTCTGACCCACACCAGCCCCGATGGCGATTCCGGCTATCCCGGCACGCTCAAGGCCCGCGTCACCTACAGCCTTGATGAAAAGGGCAATCTGGGCATCCTGTTCGAAGCTGAGACGGACAAGCCCACCATCGTCAACATGACCAATCACGCGCTGTTCAACATGGCGGGCGAAGGCAGCCCCGGCGGCGCGATGGACAATCGCCTGACCATTCCGGCCGGCGCCTATACGCCGGTTTCGCCCACGCTGATCCCCACCGGCGAATTGCGCAAGGTGGCGGGCGGCGCGTTCGATTTCCGCAAAGCGCGCCGGTTGAACGATGCCCTGCGCGACGGCCATGACGACCAGATCGTTGCCGGGCGCGGCTATGACCATAATTTCGCGCTGGACAAGGGTCTGACCGCCACCCCGCAACTGGCCGCGCGGCTGGTTGATCCGGCCTCGGGCCGTATGCTGGAGGTGCTGACCACCGAGCCGGGCCTGCAATTCTATTCGGGCAATTTCCTGGATGGCACGCTGATCGGCAAGCATGGCCATCTCTATCGCATGGGCGACGGCATCGCGCTGGAGCCGCAGAAGTTTCCCGATGCGCCCAATCACCAGAATTTCATTTCCGCGCGCGTCGATCCGGGCAAGCCTTATCGCCATGCCATGATCTACCGCCTCTCCGTTTCGCATTGATTGGAAGTTTCGATGACCGAGAAGACAAAGCTGCGCAGCCGCGCATGGTTCGACAATCCCGACAATATCGACATGACCTCGCTCTATCTTGAGCGCTATCTGAACTTCGGGATCAGCCTTGAGGAATTGCGCAGCGGCAAGCCGATCATCGGCATCGCCCAGACCGGCAGCGACCTTTCGCCCTGCAACCGCCACCATCTCGTGCTGGCCGAGCGCATCCGCGAGGGCATCCGCGAAATGGGCGGCATCGCGCTGGAATTCCCGGTCCACCCGATTCAGGAAACCGGCAAGCGCCCCACCGCCGGGCTCGACCGCAATCTGGCCTATCTGGGTCTGGTCGAGGCGATCTATGGCTATCCGCTCGATGGCGTGGTGTTGACCACGGGCTGCGACAAGACCACGCCCGCGCTGTTGATGGCGGCGGCCACGGTCAACCTGCCCGCGATTGCACTCTCGGTCGGGCCGATGCTCAATGGCTGGCACAAGGGCGAGCGCACCGGCAGCGGCACCATCGTGTGGAAGGGCCGCCAGATGCTGGCTGCGGGCGAGATTGACGACGAAGGCTTTATCAAGCTCGTCGCCTCCAGCGCGCCCAGCACCGGCTATTGCAACACGATGGGCACGGCCACAACGATGAACAGCCTTGCCGAGGCTTTGGGCATGATGCTGCCCGGCAGCGCGGCGATCCCGGCCCCCTATCGCGACCGTCAGGAATGCGCCTATCACACCGGCAAGCGCATTGTGCAGATGGTGCATGAGGATCTGAAACCCTCCGACATCCTCACGCTGGATGCGTTCCACAATGCCATTGCGGTCAATTCGGCCATCGGCGGATCGACCAATGCGCCGATCCATCTGGCCGCGATTGCCCGCCATGTCGGCGTCGAACTGCCGCTGTCCGACTGGCAGGATATTGGCCACAAGATCCCGCTGCTGGTGAACCTGCAACCGGCGGGCGAATATCTGGGCGAGGATTACTATCGCGCGGGCGGCGTGCCCGCCGTGGTCGCGCAATTGATGGGTCAGGGCCTGATCCGCGAAGGCGCCATGACCGTCAATGGCAAGACCATGGGCGAGAATTGCCGGGCCGCCACGATCGAGGATGAAAAGGTCATCCGCCCGTTCAACCAGCCGATCAAGGAAGAGGCCGGTTTCCTCGTGCTGTCGGGCAATCTGTTCGATGCGGCGATCATGAAGACCAGCGTGATTTCGGAGGAATTCCGCGCCCGCTATCTGTCCAACCCCAATGACCCGGAGGCCTTTGAAGGCCCGGCGGTCGTGTTTGACGGGCCGGAGGATTACCACCACCGCATCGACGATCCCGCCGTCGGCATCACGCCCGAAACGCTGATGTTCATGCGCGGGGCCGGGCCCATCGGCTATCCCGGCGCGGCCGAAGTCGTCAACATGCGCCCGCCCGCCTATCTCATCACCGAGGGCGTCTCGGCCCTGCCCTGCATTGGCGATGGACGTCAGTCGGGCACCAGCGGCAGCCCTTCCATCCTCAACGCTTCGCCCGAAGCGGCGGCCAATGGCGGCCTTGCCCTGCTGAAAACCGGCGACCGGGTGAGGATCGACCTGCGCAAAGGCACGGTCAATGTGCTGATTTCCGATGAGGAGCTCGATGCGCGCCGCAAGGCCCTGATCGAGGCGGGCGGCTATGCCTATCCGGCCAGCCAGACGCCCTGGCAGGAAATCCAGCGCGCGCTGGTGGGCCAGATGAACAGCGGCGCCATTCTGGAAGGCGCGGAAAAGTATCAGCGCATCGCCCAGACCATGGGCCTGCCCAGAGATAATCACTAACGCGACAATCACTGATCAAGAACCGCACTGCTCGGCCTCAACGCTCGGCGGTGCGGTAATGGCAGGAAAGGCCGGGCGGCATCGCAACCCGGCCTTTCCTTATGCCGGGTCCATCCCCGGCTGGGGCAGCGCGCTGAGCCCCATTTCCTCGGCGGTGTCCTTCATCGCCAGGTCGACCAGCACGCGCATCGCCTCGGCGGCGGCATCGCCATCGCCTGCGGCAATCGCCTCATAGACCTTGGCGTGATCGGGGATCGGGTTGCGCGGCAGGGCGCGCGAGCGCTGCTTGTACTGCGTCGTCCAATGCACCGCCGCACCGATGCTGGCCGACAGAACAACCAGCGCGGGATTGCGCGTGGCGCGCAGGATCGCATCGTGAAAATCGCGGTCGCCCGCCTTGCCCGCATCGGTGGCCAGCGTGTGGCGGCGCATCGCGGCCAGCGCATCCTTCATCGCGCGCAGATCCTCACGGTCGCGCCTTTGCGCGGCGAAACGCGCCGCCGCCGGTTCGACCACCGCGCGCAGTTCAAAGATGCCGCGCACCAGCGCCGGGTCCGGCTCGCCCGAAAAGGCCCAGCCCAGCACATCGGGATCGAGCAAATTCCAGCGCGTGCGGGGCAGCACCCGCGTCCCCGCCTTGGGGCGGCTTTCCACCAGCCCCTTGGCCGTCAGCACCTGCATCGCCTCGCGCAGCGCCCCGCGCGAGACGTCCAGCGCCTCGGCAAATTCGACCTCGCTGGAGAGCACCGTGCCGGGGGCATAGACGCCCGAAACGATATCCGTGCCCAGCCGATGCGCGATGGCTCCCTGCAACCGGCGCCCCGTGCCGCGCTTGGCCTTTTTCTCGGCGCCTTCTTCCGGCTCGGTCAAATTACTGCCCCCAGATTCATAACCTTCGCCCCGTTCACTGTTTCAGCGATCCTCTTCCAGAATCCCCACGCCCCATGCGCCAAGTTCCAGCTTTTGCCCCGCGCCATATTTGCGCTGGCTCAGCAACTCGGCGGATGCGGCCGGGATAGCATAGGTTGTCGGGGTGGGCGAATAGTTCAACACATAACGCACCTTGTGGCCATTGCTCAGCACGCCCTGACGCAGGATCAGCGGGAACTGCACCTGCTCGGCCCCGACCCCAGCCTGCGCCACCTCATCCTTGAGCAGCGCGGCAATGGTTTCATCGCCCGGCATAAAGCCGACATAGGTCACCTGCCCTTTGCCCCATGCATTGCGCGTGATCGCGGCATAGGAGGGCCATGAAGGATGTTTGTAACGGGCCACAACCTTGGCTGTGGTTGGTTCGACAAATTCCATCCACCAACGCACCTTGTTGGCCGCATCGCCCACATGGAACGGGTCGCCATCGAGGGAAACGCCGACGGGTGCAGCAAATTGCTGATAGCGGATGCCGGCGGCCTGCGCGATGCGGCCCGGCTGATCGGCATAGCGGACCTTGACGTTCTCGTCGGAAAAACCGCTCTTGAACGTATAGAGCAGATGCCCGCCCGCCTTGGCGTAATCGTTGAGCCTATCGATCTCGGCATCGCTGGCGGCATAAAGCGCGGGAACCACGACGAATTTGTAATTAGACAGCGGCGTGGTGGAATCAGGCGTGATGAAGTCCACCTCGACATTCATGCGATAGAGCGCATCGTAATAGCCGCGCAGCACGTCATTATAGCCGATGGCGCGGCCCTCGCCCTGCGGCTTGAAACTGTCAAAGCCGGTCAGGGCACGGTTGCTGACATAGATCGCCACCTTGTTCGTCTTGGTCATGTTGACCAGTTTCGGCCCGAGCCGCGCCAGATCCGCGCCGATCGTGGCGGCCTCGCGATAGGTGGCGTTGGGCTTGAAATCCTGAGACAACAGCCCACGCCAATAGGTTTCGATCGCATTGGCCGTGGTGCCCCAATGCCAATATTCCAGCATATTGGCGCCCGAGGCCAGGTGGCTGAAAGCCTGCAAACGCAATTGCCCCGGATAGGGCGTCCATTCGGGGAAGCCTTGCGCGGTGGTTTCCAGCACGAGGTAATTCTGCCCATTCTTGATCGAGCGCGCCAGATCGCCGCCCAGCGCGATTTCCGTGCCGGTCAGCTTGTCCTGTCCGGGGTGATAGATGTCCACGCCCGCCACATCGAGGCTGCGCGCGGCCTGCCAGTGGTTCACATCGGGCTGGACGCCATAGGAATAGCCGCGCCATTCAAAGTCGAAATTCTGGGTCAGGAACTGGTCCTTGCGGGCATGGGCGCGGACAAGCCCCGCCTGCCAGCCCAGATATTCGGTGACCAGCCCGCGTTGAAACTCGGCAAAGGCGGCACTCAGGCTGGCGTTGATCGAGCCGTTGACGGAAGGGAAATCCTCCCAGCGGTTGATGCGGTTGGACCAGTAGTTAAGGCCGTAAGCCTTGTTCAGTGCATCCAGATCGCCGCCAAACTTCTGCTTCATATGCTCGACGAAAGCGGCCTGAACATTGGGGCCGCTGGTGCCATAGGCCTTGGTTTCATTGTCGAGCTGATAGCCGATGACCGCCGGATTGTCCTTCACATGGTCGATCAGGGCGACAATCGCGCGCTCGGCCGCCTTTCGGAACTCCGGGCTGGTGATGTCCATATTCTGACGGCGGCCATAGGTGTAGGGCCCCTGCGGCGTGATGGCCAGCACATCGGGATGCTGGCGCGCCAGCCATGTCGGCACGGCATAGGTCGGCGTGCCGATGATAACCTTGATCCCGGCCTTCTGCATCGCGGCCAGAGTGCGGTCGATATGGTGGAAATCAAACACGCCGGGCGCGGTTTCCATCGTGCCCCATGTCGATTCGGCGATGCGCACCACGCTGATATGCGCCGCCTTCATCAGCGCGACATCCTCGTCCAGCCGGTCGGTCGGAGCATATTCGTCGTAATAGGCCGCGCCGAACAGCACGCTTTGCGGCAAGGTCGCGCGGTCCTTGGGTTTGGCCGCCGCCTGGGCCCATGCATTTCCCGGCAATATCATTGAAATCGCACCGAAACACAGTGATGCCAGAGCGGATTTCTTGAGCGGCGCCATCTCAGCTTCCCCAGATATTTTGATAAACTAATACAAGCCTAGCGCCCCATCGCCGCCTTGACCAGCGCCGATATGGGATGTTTGCGCCAGATCAAAGAATGGCCAAAATCTGCCATTTCCGAACGGAATGACAGGATTGCCTGTGCCATTTTCGCAACAACGAGAAGTAAATACGCAAGAATCACCCATCAATTGGTAGGACTTTTACCAAGCCGCCTTGACAGCGCTGACAGGCCCCGCCAACTCCGCGCCAGCCGAAGACCGAGCAGCCCAAAGCGCGCTGCCCCCAAATCTTTAGCCGGTTTGATAGAGAGGAATTTCATGAAGACGCATCTGCTGGGCGGCGCTGCCGTTGCCCTTGCCCTGTCCGTCGCGACCCCCGCCTTTGCCCAGAGCGCCGACGCTCCGGCACCCGCCGCCAATTCGGGCGACATCGTGGTGACCGCGACCCGCCAGAGCACCCTGCTGTCCAAGACCCCGGTCGCCATGACCGCCGTGACCGGCGACAGCCTGCGCAGCGCCGGCATCACCGATCCGCGCTCGCTGGCCCAGGTTGCCCCCAACCTTGCCATCACCGAAAGCGGCGACGGCGTACGCATCGCCATCCGCGGCGTGACCAGCACCGACGGCACCGAAAAGGGCGACCCCTCGGCCGCCTTCCTGCTCGACGGCATCTATATCGCCCGCCCGCAGGACCAGAAGGGCGCCTTCTTCGACGTGGCGCAGGTTGAAGTGCTGCGCGGCCCCCAGGGCACGCTCTATGGCCGCAACACCACCGCAGGCGTCGTCAACGTTCAGTCGGCCCGCCCCAAGGCCAAGTGGGAAGGTTCGTTCGACGCCAAGGTCGGCAATCTGAACAGCCAGAACTACACCGGCATGATCAACGCGCCGATCGGCAATTCGCTGGGCATCCGTCTGGCCGCCAACTTTGACCGTCAGGACGGCAACGTTCTGGAAACGGCCACCAACCCGGCCTATCCGCTCAACCCCTATCGCAAGATCTTCTCGACCCGCCTGTCGTTCGGCGGCGACATCGGCCGCCTGAAGTTCGTCGTGCGCGGCGATTATTCGAGCCAGCGCGGTTCGATGACCAACGTTGTGCCGCTCAGCAACTTCTACACCAACACCGGCACCGTGGGCGTGAACCCGACCTTCATCTCGGGCAAGAGCGCGAACGCCTATCGCGGTCTGGGCTATGGTCAGCAGTATTCCAGCTATAAGTGGAACACGACCAAGGGTGTGATGGGTGAGTTCACCTACAACCTGACCGACACGATCGATCTGACCTATCTGGGTTCGTATCGCGAATCTAAGCAGGACTTCACACAGGACCTGCTGTTCCTTGGCGTGCTGGAAAACCCGGCGACTTTCTGGGGCCGCTATCACCAGAATTCGCAGGAACTGCGTCTGGCCTTCGGCAAGGGCAACAAGCTGCATGGTCAGGCAGGCGGCTATTTCTTCGAGGAAAAGTCGTATCTGAACTATACGCTGGGCAACCCGCTCTCCTCGATGGTCTACAGCGGCGCTTCGGGTTACGCCTTCCCGCAGGGCCCGACCGTGTCGCGCTCGAAGGCTGGCTTTGCCCAAATCACCTATGACGTTCAGCCCGGCCTGCACATCACGGGCGGCGTGCGCTACACCAACGACTTCAAGTCGCGCAACGGCGCCACGGTGCTGTATTTCCCCAATCAGGCCTCGGTCCCCTCGGCATTCGGTTCGCAGTGCGTGGGCACCACCTGCACGCTCAACCTGAACATCGCCTCGGCCACGTTCGAAAAGGTGACGTGGAAGGTCGGCGTCGACTATGACGTGCCGGGCCTGGGCCTTGCCTATTTCAACGTCTCGACCGGCTATAAGGCGGGCGGCTTCAACGACGGCTGCGTCAGCGGTTCGGGTCTGGGCTGCGCGCTCAGCGCCGGTCAGCTCTACTATCACCCCGAACAGCTCACCGCCTATGAAGGCGGCGTGAAGTTCAAGTTCGCTGACGGCAAGGTGCGTTTCAACGCTTCGGCCTTCCACTATGATTACAGCAACCTCCAGCTTTCGCAGGCTGCCACGCTGACCGACGCCACCACCGGCGCCAAGGTGTTGCAGACGCTGATCCAGAACGCGGGCACGGCCAAGATCGACGGCGTGGAAACCGAAACCATCCTGAAGCCGACTTCGGATGACACGTTCAACATTGCGCTGAACTACACCAACGCTCGCTTCTCGAGCTTCTCGCCCACCAACTCCTCGGGCCAGACGGTGAATTTCAGCGGCAAGCAACTGGATCACGCGCCCAAGTGGACCGCGACCTTTGGCTATACCCGCAACTTTGACCTGGCCAATGGCGGCCATGTTGAAGCCGGAGCACGCACCCAGCTCTCGTCCGAATATTACATCTCTGACCTGAACATGCTCTATCAGTTCCGTATGCCCAGCTATACCAAGACCGACGTGACGCTGACCTACAAGGCGCCCCACGACCGCTGGTACATTCAGGGCTATGCCAAGAATCTGGAAAACGTGATCACCGTGGCCAACGCCGTGGCCGGCAATACGCCCGCCGTGACCATGGAAGAACCGCGCACCTATGGCGTCCGCGCCGGTGTGAAGTTCTAAGTGAACACAAACGAGCCATGAGGGAGGGCGGGTGCGGTCTTTGGCCGCACCCGCTTTTTTTATGTGTGCCCCTTCGCACTATTGCCTATCTGAACATACGAGGATGACAGTGATGAGCACCCCCAAGGTCTGGACTTCGATCAGCGCGGTGGCGCTGGCTCTTGCTGCCCAGCCCGCCGCCGCGCAGGCCCCCAATGCGCAGGATGTGGCCAAGGCCGACGCCCGCGCCGCCGCCGCCGTCAAGGCGATGCTTCCGCAAGAAAAGACCATCCTGACCCATGGCATCATGCCGATGGATCTGGGCATCGGCACGACGAAGATCCCCGCCGATGCGGTGCCGGGGGCTGGCTATGTGGCCGGGATTGATCGCCTTGGCGTGCCTGCTCTCAAAGAATCGGATGCTTCGCTGGGCGTGTCCTATGTGATGGGTCTGCGCAAGGATGGGGCCACCGCCCTTCCCTCCGGCGTGCTTCAGGCGGCCACGTGGAACCCGGATGTGCTCTATCGCGGCGGCGCGATGATCGGCGGCGAGGCCCGCGCCAAGGGCTTCAACGTCCTGCTGGCGGGCGGCGTCAATCTGATGCGCGATCCGCGCAATGGCCGCACGTTTGAATATCTGTCCGAAGACCCGCTGCTGTCGGGCATGTTGGTGGGCGCGGCGATCCGCGGCATCCAGTCGAACCACATCATCTCCACGATCAAGCATTTCGCGCTGAACGGTCAGGAAACCGGCCGCAAATATGTCGATATCAAGATCGGTGAGGCGGCGGCCAAGGAATCCGACCTGCTGGCCTTCAAGATCGGCATCGAACAGGGCCAGCCCCTCTCGGTGATGTGCGCCTATAACCGCGTGAACGGCGCCAATGCCTGTTCGAATGATTTCCTGCTCAACAAGGTGCTCAAGAAGGACTGGGGCTGGAAGGGCTTTGTCATGTCCGACTGGGGCGCGGTGCCGGGCGTTGAGGCCGCGATCAACGGGCTTGACCAGCAATCGGGCGAACAGCTCGACAAGGGCGTGTTCTTCACCGACCAACTGGCCGCCAAGGCCAAGGCCGACCCGAAATGGGCGGCGCGCCTCAATGACATGAACCGCCGCGTGCTGACCGCGATTTATGCGGCGGGCATCGACAAGTTCCCCGCGCAAAAGGGCGGCAAGATCGATTTCGCCGCCAATGCCAAAGTGGCCGAGGACACCGCCAAGCAGGGCATCGTCCTGCTCAAGAATGAAGGCGGGCTGCTGCCTTTGATGAAGACCGCCAAGTCGATTGCCGTGATTGGCGGCTTTGCCGATGGCGGCGTGCTGTCGGGCGGCGGTTCGTCGCAGGTTCAGGGCGAAGGCGGCCCGGCCGTGACGATCCCCATCATGGGCGATGGCGTCTGGGCGGGCCTCATCGGCCAGAACTATCACCGCTCCAGCCCGTTGAAGGCGATCAAGGAGCAGGCCCCTCAGGCTAAGGTGACCTTCCGCGATGGCCGCTACATCACCGATGCGGTGGAAAAGGCCAGGCAGTCCGAAATCGCAGTGATCTTTGCCACGCAATATACCACCGAAGGTCTGGACGTGCCCGACCTGCATCTGCCGAACGGTCAGGATGAATTGATCGCGGCGGTGGCGGCGGCCAATCCGAACACCGTGGTCGTGCTGGAAAATGGCGGGCCGGTGGCGATGCCGTGGCTGGGCAAGGTCAAGGCCGTGGTCGAGGCATGGTATCCGGGCGCGCGCGGCGGCGAGGCTATCGCCAGCGTGCTGTTTGGCGACACCAACCCCGGCGGCCGCCTGCCCATCACCTTCCCGGCCAGCACCGACCAGTTGCCCCGTCCCAAGCTGGACGGCAGCGACTGGGTTGAACCCAACTTTGCCGGCGACCCCACCTCGGGCAGCGATCAGCTTCATGCCGATTATGACATCGAAGGCTCGGACGTCGGCTATCGCTGGTTCGCGCGCAAGGGTCAGAAGGCGCTGTTCCCCTTCGGCTACGGCCTGAGCTACACCACGTTCCAGACCGGCGGCCTTGCCCTCAAGGGCCTGACCGCCACGTTCGCGGTCAAGAACACCGGCGCCCGCGATGGCGATGAAGTGGCGCAGCTTTATCTGGCCATCCGCAATGGCGAAGTGAAGCAGCGCCTTGTCGGCTTTGCCCGCGTCTCGCTCAAGGCAGGCGAGAGCAAGCCCGTCACGCTGACCATCGACCCGCGCCTGCTGGCCGACTGGAAGGATGGGCAGTGGGTCACGCCCAAGGGCGCCTATGGCTTTGCGCTGGGCCGGGATGCGGAACATCTGGGCGAGAAGGTGAGCATCACCCTGCCCGCCAAGAGCTGGAAGGAATAAGGCCGATGCGCCGGATCGCCTCGCTGATGGCCACCGCCGCGGTGGCCTTTGCAACCCCTGCCGCCGCGCAGGACGTCATCAACGGGGCGATCCGGGCCGACCAGCCCGGCCCGGTCATTGCGCGCCATATTCAGGGGCAATTTGCCGAACATCTGGGCCGCGATATTTATGATGGCATCTGGGTCGGGCCGGACAGCGCGATCCCGAACACGCGCGGCATGCGCAGCGACGTGGTCGAGGCGCTCAAAGCCATCAAGGTGCCGGTGGTGCGCTGGCCGGGCGGGTGCTTTGCCGACATCTATAACTGGCGCGACGGCATCGGCCCTTCGGCCAAGCGTCCGGTGCGCAAGAATGACTGGTGGGGCGGATTGGAAACCAACGCCTTTGGCACCCACGAGTTCTTCGACTTTGCCGAGCAGATCAACACCGACACCTATGTCGCCATCAACATGGCCACGGCCACGCCCGCCGTCATGCGCGAATGGATGGATTATCTGACGTCCAGGGGCGAGGACACGCTGGCGCAGGAGCGCCGCGCCAATGGCCATGCCGCGCCCTTCAAGGTCGATTTCGTGGGCATCGGCAACGAGGCATGGGGATGCGGCGGCGCGCAGACTCCGGAATACTTCGCAAATGAATATCGGAAATTTGCAACCTTCTTTCACAAGAACGGCGCAACCTTCCATATGCATAATGACAATTCGGCTCTCCGGGTCGCATCGGGTCCGAACAATGACGACACCAAATGGATGGAAGTCGTCCTGAAAAATGCAGGCGAGCAAATGGATGCCATCTCGCTGCACTACTACACCGTGTGGCATGGCGACTGGGCGCAACGCGACAGCGCCATGGCCACCGGTTTTCCCGCCTCGCACTGGAACGAGATCCTCTATCAGGCCTCGCGCATGGAAGAGATCCTGCGCGGGCATGAGGCGGTGATGGACAAGGTGGACCCGAAAAAGCGGATCGGCCTGTTCGTCGATGAATGGGGCACATGGTATCGCACCGAACCCGGCACGGAACCGGGCCATCTCTATCAGCAGAACACGTTGCGCGACGCGCTGGTGGCGGGGATCACGCTGAATATCTTCCATGCCCATGCCGACCGAGTGCGGATGGCGAATATTGCCCAGGCGGTGAACGTGCTTCAGGCCATGCTGCTGACAGATGGTGATAAATTGGCCAAGACGCCAACCTATTACACCTTTGCCATGTACACGCCGTTTCAGGATGCCACCTTCATTCCGGTGAATGCGCCCGCGCCCATGCTTAAGGCCGAGAGCGGATCTTTCCCCGCCTTTACCGTCAGCGCGGCCAAGGCCAAGGACGGCAAGACCTATGTGGCGGTGGCCAATGCCGACAAGGACAAGGGCTATAAGCTCTCGCTCGACCTTGGCGGGCTGAAGGGAACCAAGGTTTCCGGGCAGGTGCTGACGGCGGCCAAGCTGGACGCGCATAATACGCCGGGGCAGAAGGAAGAGATCGCGCCCGCGCCTTTTAATGGCGGGCGGATCGCGGGCGGCAAATTGCTGCTCGATATTCCGGCAAAATCGGTTGTCGTCGTAAAAATCGAAGGCTAATCGTAAGAAACCGTAATAAGCCCAAAGGCCGAAAGAGCCTTGGCCCCGCCCTTCATCCCGGCGGGGCCAGCCATAAACAGGAGAAAGCGATGCCCCGTTTGCCCATGCTCTCGGCTGCCCTTTTGCTGGTCGCCGCGCCTGCGGTTCAGGCCGCCGCCCCGGCAGAACCTCATCCTCGCCTCTTCGTCCTGTCCGACATCGGCAATGAGCCGGACGACCAGATGTCGCTGGTGCGCCTGCTGCTCTATTCAAACGAGATCGACATCGAGGGCCTTGGCGCCACCACTTCGGTGTGGCAGCGCGAAAAGGTCAGCCCCGAGATCATGCACAAGGTGATCGACGCCTATGGCAAGGTGACGGGCAATCTGCGCCTGCACGATCCGGCCTATCCCACCGGCGAGGCGATGGCCCAGCGCGTTTACGCGGGCCGCGAGGGCTATGGCATGGCGGCGGTGGATATGGACCATCCCTCGGCGGCCGCACTGGCGCTGATCGAGGCGGCACGGCGGCCCGATCCGCGCCCGCTCTGGGTGGGCCTGTGGGGCGGCGGCAATACGCTGGCGGAAGCGCTGGGCCATGCGCAAAAGACCCTGCCCGCAGGGGAATTCGACGCGCTGGTCGCCCGCCTGCGCGTTTACGCCATCAGCGATCAGGACGATGCGGGCGCGCAGCTTCGTCGCACCTATCCCGGCCTGTTCTGGATCGGCACACCCTCCTCCCCCGACAGCGGCGATTATGCCGCCGCGACATGGACCGGCATTTCGGGCGACAAATATTACCGCAATGGCGCGGGGGCCGATTTCACGCCCGTCTCCAACGAATGGCTGGATCAGAACATCCGGTCCAAAGGCCCGCTGGGCGCCGCCTATCCGCGCCATATGTTCATCATGGAAGGCGACACGTCCTCCTTCCTCGGCCTCATCACCAATGGGCTGAACGCGCAGGACAAGCCCAATTGGGGCGGCTGGGGCGGACGCTATGTGCTGCGCCAGCCTGCGGGCGAGAGCCACAAGATCTGGACGCAGGGGGGCGACGCCTTCATGCGCGTGACCAGCGCCGACACGGTGGGCGACCATACCAGCGATCAGGCCACGATCTGGCGCTGGCGCGAGGCGTTTCAGAATGATTTCGCCGCGCGGATGGACTGGACCATCCAATCCCCCGCCAAGGCCAACCACGCGCCCCAGCCGGTGGTCAACGGCAGCGCGGGCCTTGCGCCCATCGCGCTGAAGGCCAAAGTCGGCCAGTCCATCACGCTGGACGCCGCCGCCAGCCGCGATCCTGATGGCAACAAGCTGACCTATCGCTGGTTCACCTATGACGAGGCCGGATTTGACGGCGCATCGCCCAATCCCGCACTGGAGATCGCCAATGGCAACACCGCACGCGCCACGGTGAAGGTCGCCGCGCGCTGCGCCAAGAGTTGGCTGGATTTCCCGCAAATGAAATGTCCGCCGGTGCGTACGGCCCATGTCATCCTTGCCGTCACCGACAATGGTACGCCCGCCCTTACCCGCTATCGCCGCATTCTGATCGAGGTGCCCGACCATGACTGATCTTTCCGTTTCCCGCCGCGCAGCGCTTGGCCTGATCGGGGCCACGGCTGTTGCCCCTGTCGCCGCCCGCGCGGTGGAAACGCCCGCCCTGCCCGGCGCGCTCTGGTTTTCCACGCAGGCCGATGCGCCATGGCAAAAGCAGAGCGTGCCCGCGCTGGCCGAAGTCAGCCGGGCCAGCCTGTTCGGCACCGATGCGACGATCAATCTGGCCAATCCGCGCCAGACGATGGCGGGCTTTGGCGCCTGCTTTAACGAGCTTGGCTGGGTCGCGCTTTCGCATCTCTCGCCCGCCGACCGCCATGCCGCGATGGCCACGCTGTTCGCGCCCGATCAGGCCGCCTTTACCCTGTGCCGCACGCCGGTGGGGGCCAATGACTTTGCGCGCAAATGGTATTCCTATGACGAAACGCCGGGGGATTTCGATCTCAAGAGCTTCTCCACCGCCAATGACCAGCAGACGCTGATCCCCTATATCAAGGCGGCGCAGGGCTTTAACCCCGACCTCAAAATCTGGGCCAGCCCGTGGAGCCCGCCAAGCTGGATGAAGAAGAACGGGTTTTACGCCATGGCCAAACCATGGCCCGGCACGCCCGAAACCGGCATCCGCGACGATCAGACCGGCAAGGAAGGCGAGGATTCCTTCATCCAGGAAGACCGCTATTTCGACGCCTATGCGCGCTATTTCCGCCGCTATGTCGAGGATTACGCCAAGGCGGGCATCACCATCGGCACGGTGATGCCGCAGAATGAATTCAACTCGGCCCAGCCCTATGCCTCCTGCACGTGGACGCCGCAGGGGCTGGCGCGTTTCCTGCCCTTCCTTGGCCGCGAGATGGACAAGGTGGGCGCGCGCGTGTTCTTCGGCACGCTGGAGCGCGGCAAGGTCGAGATGCTCGACGCGGTGCTGGCCGACCCCAAGGCGGCCTCGGTCATCAAGGGCGTGGGCGTGCAATGGGACGGCAAGCGCGCCCTGCCCCAGATCGCGCGGCAATATCCGCAGATGGAAATCTGGGCCACCGAATGGGAATGCGGCACCTCGGCCAATGACTGGCACTATGCGCGCTATGGCTGGGCCAATCTGCGCCGCTATATCGAATTTGGCGCGAGCGCGTGGGATTACTGGAACGCCGCGCTGCCCACGGGCGGGCTCTCACCTTGGGGCTGGCCTCAGAACAGCCTGATCGTGGTCGATCCGGTTGCGAAATCATGGCGTCTGACGCCCGATTACTGGCTGATGCGCCACCTCTCCTCCTATGTGAAGCCGGGCGCGCGGGCGCTTTCGGTCGACAGCTTCCTTGGCTTTGACGACAATATCGCCTTCCGCAATCCCGACGGCAGCGTGGTGCTGATCGCCAATAACGCGCTGGGGCAAAAGCAGAAGGTGCGTTATGCGCTGGGCGGCAAGGCGCTGACGCTGGAACTGGCCGCGGACTCGCTCAACACGATCGTCCTGCCCGCCGGCGCCCTGGCCTGACGACAGCATAAGCCCATTGACCATGTGTGCGGGGCGATCCAAACCTGCATGCATGGTCAAGCTGTCGTCCTCCGATTCCATCCGGCCCCGGTCGAACTATTTCATCAGCCAGACCCTGCGCCTGCATTATCTGGAATGGGGCGATCCCAATGCCCCGGTGCTGGTGCTGCAACATGGCGGATTTGACCATGCGCGTTCGATGGATTGGCTGGCGCGCGAATTGGCCGGGGAATGGCGGGTGATCGCGCCCGACCTGCGCGGACATGGCAACAGCGCATGGTCGCCGGACGCCGATTACACGATGGCCGCGTTCCTGATGGATTTCGCCAATCTGGCCGATGCGCTTGGGCAGGAAAAGCTGACCATCTGCGCCCATTCGCTGGGCGCGATGGTGACGACGCGCTATGCCGGGATCTTCCCGGATCGGGTCGCGCGCTTCGTCAATATCGAGGGACTGGCCCTGTCGAGCGGGCGCAATTCACAGCGGATGATCCAGCCCTTTGCCGCGCGCGTCGCCAATTGGATCCGCCTGCATCAGGAAGCCGCCAAACGCCATCACAAGCGCTATGCATCCGAGGAGGACGCCTTTGCCCGGATGCGGGAAAAGAACCCCTATCTCTCCGACGATCAGGTCCGCCATCTGACCCATCACGCACTGCGCAGCAATGATGACGGCACCTACAGCTGGAAATTCGATCCCCGGCTCAACATCTGGCCGGTGCTGGATTTCCCGGAGGAGGAGGTGATCGCCATGTGGCAGGCCGTGACCTGCCCGATGCTGTTCCTGCATGGCAGCAACACCTTTATGCCCAATCCGGGGCGGGACGGGCGGATCAACCATTTTCGCAATGCGCGCCTGATCGAATATGAGAATGCCAGCCACTGGCTCCACCATGACCGCTTTCCCACGGTGCTGGAGGATATTCGGGCCTTTCTGGCGGAAAGTTAAACCTGTCTGGCGGCCATGTCCGGCCCCAGCGCATAGGCGGTGGTGCGGCGAAATTCCTGTCGCAGCCTTGCCTCGTCCCAATGCTCGCGGTCGAACAGCGCCTGTATCGCGATGCCATAGAGCGCATTGCTGATCGCCTGCGCCGCGCCCTGCGCCGCATCATCCGCCATGCCGGTTGAACGCAGATAGGCCGTCACCCGCTCCACCGTCTGATACAGGCCCACCGCGTGTTCGGCGGCCAGCACCGGGTCATGCAAAGCCGCGCTCCAGAAATGCAGCCATGCCGCCCAATTTTCGCGCTGGGCCGGGCTGATGGGCAAGAGTTCCTCGATGGCGCGCACCGCCCCATGCGCCCGATCCGACAGGGCCGCATCACGCATCGCCGCCGCCCGCGCGTTCACATGGCGATAGGTTTCCAGCACCACCTCTTCCTTGTTGCGGAAATGATGGCTGATGACGGTGGTCGAACAATTCATCCGCCGCGCCAGATTGCGAAAGGTGATTTCCCCCAGCCCCCCTTCGACCAGCAATTGGGCCGCACAGGCAATCACTTCGGCGCGGCGCAGATCGGCGGCGGTGGGAGGTGGAGCAAGGTCGTTCATGGTGCGACAGGACTGCGCGATAAAACAGGCGTTGTACAGATAAAACATCTGTTGTATCTAGCACTCAGGTGCAGGATTCTATAGCCTGTCCAAAGAACAGAACATTGGAGGATTGCCATGGCGAGTCAGCCTAAGGTGCCCGATCACGTCCCCGCACACTGCGTGGGGGCCTTCAACCTGTACAAATCGCCCGAAATGCGCCCCACTCCCTTTGGCGACCCCTTTGCCGCGGTGGCCAAATTGCTCGATGGGCCATCGGTGTTCTATGCCCCCGAAACCACCCGCGACGGGCAGGGCGCATGGATCGTCACCACGGCGGAGGAACAGCGCAATGTGCTTCAGGACGGCGCAAGCTATTCCTCCTATCGCCGCATCTTCTCCTCGGCCATCGGCGAGGACTGGCCGGTGATCCCGCTCGAACTCGACCCGCCCGAACATGGCAAATATCGCTCGATGCTCAACCCGCTGCTCTCGCCAAAGCGGGTGGCGGCGCTCGAACCCTTCGTCACGGCCAAGGCGGTTGAACTGATCGAGGGCCTCAAGGCGCGCGGCACATCGGCCGAGGTGATGACCGAATTCGCCTTCCCGCTGGCGGTCAGCGTGTTCCTCGCCTTCCTTGGCATTCCCGATGACCGGCTGATGGAATTTGTCGGCTGGGCCAATGAATTGCTGCATATGGGACCCGCCGAACGCACAGCCGCCGCACATAAGATACTGAATTTCCTTGAAGGCATGATCGCCCAGCGCAAGGAAGAACCGGCCGATGATTTCATGACCTTTCTGGTGCAGGCGCAGGTCGAAGGCCGCCCCCTGACCGATCAGGAAATCCGCTCGATTGCCGTGCTGCTCTTCATCGGCGGTCTGGATACGGTGGCCACCGCCATTGGCCTCGACCTCTATTTCCTCGCCCGCAACCCCGACCGGCAACAGGAATTGCGCGACGATCCCGCGATCATGCCCAGCGCCGTCGAGGAAATGCTGCGCGCCTTCCCCAGCGTCACCCCGATCCGCACCGCCACGCGCGACATGGATCTGGGCGGATGCCCGATCAAAAAGGGCGATCTGGTCTCCTGCCCCTCGATGGCCTCCAGCCGCGATCCGGCCGAATTTCCCGATCCCAACACGATCGATTTCAATCGCGAGGACAATCGTCACACCGCCTTCTCCTATGGCCCCCACCGCTGCCTCGGCTCGCATCTGGCGCGGCGCGAGATCATCATCGCGCTCAATGAATGGTTCGCCCGCATCCCGCCCTTCCGCATCAAGGAAGGCACCGCCCCCGTCACCTTCGGCGGCTTTGTCTTTGGCGTGGAAAATCTGGTGCTCGACTGGAGTTGATGGCGATGATTATCAAGGTAGACCGCGAGAAATGCGCCGGCCATGCGCGCTGCTGGGCGCTAGCGCCGGACTTGTTCGAACTGGATGACGAAGGCTATGTCCTGCCCGGCGACATCCTTGTGCCGCCAGGGCAGGAAGCGCTGGCAGGCCGCGCCACCCGCGCCTGCCCCGAACGAGCGCTGAGCATCGGAGAGGATTGATGGCGAAGATCAACTATCGCCTTGCCGATGGCACCGATCAGGTGGTCGATGTGCCACAGGGCTGGAGCCTGATGGAGGGCGCGGTCAAGAATGGCCTACGCGGCATTCTGGCCGATTGCGGCGGGGCTTGCAGTTGCGCCACCTGTCAGGTGGTGATCCCCGATGATTGGCTCGCCCGCCTGTCCCCGGCCAGCGAGGAAGAAGAGGCGATGATGGAATTTGCCGCCGAACCGCAATCCGGCAGCCGCCTCTCGTGCCAGATCCCCGTGACCGACGCGATGGATGGGATGGTCGTGCAACTGCCCAAGACCCAACTGATCTGAAGCAACGGCGCGAGCGGCGGCGCGAGAATTAAGTCATACGACTTAATTTATATTGACGTGCAAAATTGACAGGCATAATCTCCCCCCGAAACCGGCGCATCGGACCCCGGTTCGGGAGAAGATCATGCGCGGCCTCCGCCTCCAATCCGCCCTGCTGACCGCATCGCTTCTGACGCCCGCCTACGCTCTCGCGCAAGCGCCCACCTATGGCATCTCGGCGGCGGAATCCTCGGCCCCCGTCTGGCCGCAGCCGGTGCGCGCGGCGAAAACGGCGCCCAACATCCTGCTCATCATGACCGATGACGTCGGCTTTGGCGCCTCCAGCGCCTTTGGCGGCCCGATCCCGACCGCCACTTTCGACGCTCTGGCGCGCGAAGGGCTGCGCTATAACCGCTTTCACACCACCGCCATCTGCTCGCCCACCCGCGCCGCGCTGCTGACCGGGCGCAATCCGCAGGCGGTCGGCATGGGCTATGTCGCCAATTGGGCGACCGGCTATGAAGGCTATAACAGCGTCATTCCCAAAAGCGCCGCCGCCCTGCCCGCCCTGCTGCGCGCAGGGGGCTATTCGACGGCGATGTTCGGCAAATCGCATATCACGCCCGAATGGGAAATGAGCGCCTCGGGCCCCTTCGACCGCTGGCCGACCGGGCTGGGGTTTGACTATTTCTACGGCTTCCTCGGCGCGGATTCCTCGGGGTTCGAACCCTCGCTGGTGGAAAACACCCGCCCCGCCCATCCCGATGTCAATCGCCCCGGATACCATCTGGAAAGCGATCTGGCCGATCACGCGATCCGTTGGATTGCCGAGCAAAAGGCCAACACGCCCGACCGCCCCTTCTTCGCCTATTACGCCACCGGCGCGGCCCATGCGCCCAACCATGCACCTACGGCATGGCTGGCCAAATTCAAGGGCCGGTTCGACAAGGGCTGGGACGCGCTGCGCGATGAAATCTTCGCCCGCGAAAAGGCGCTGGGCACGATCCCCGCCGATACGCAGGCCCCGCCTCGCCCAGCCACCTTGCCCGCTTGGGACAGCCTGAAGCCCGACCAGCAGCGCCTCTACGCCCGCTATATGGAGGCCTATGCCGCATCGCTCGCCTATGCCGACGATCAGGTGGGCCGCGTGATCCAGAGCCTGAAGGACAGCGGCACCTATGACAACACGCTGATCATCTATATCCAGGGCGACAATGGCGCCAGCGCCGAGGGCAGTTTCGACGGCAAGCTTTACGAACAATCGCCGCTCTCGGGCGTGAAGGAGGATCTGGCCCGCTCCATCGCGCATATGGGCGATATCGGCGGGCGCAATGCCTATAATCTCTATCCCGGCGGCTGGGGCTGGGCGCTCAATGCGCCGTTTCAGTGGTCAAAGCGCTATGGCTCGCATTTCGGCGGTCTGCGCAACGGGATGGTCGTTTCATGGCCGCATCATATTGCCGATGCGGGCGCGATCCGGTCCCAGTTTCTGCATGTCAGCGACATCATGCCGACCTTGCTGGACGTGGCCGGGATCGCCCCCCCCGATGTGTTCAACGGCGTGCCCCAGCAACCGATCACCGGCATCAGCGCGCGCTATACGCTGGACCAGCCCGCCGCCCCATCACGCCGCACCATGCAGGTCTTTGCCATGGCGGAAAACCTCAGCCTCTATAAGGACGGCTGGGTCGCTGCGACCAAGCCCATGGTGACGCCTTGGGAGCGCACGCCCCCGCCCCGCGTCGCGGTCGAAAACCGGCAATGGGAACTCTACAATATCGACAAGGATTTCAGCGAGGCCCATGATCTTGCCGCGGCCGAACCGGCGCGGCTGGAGCGGATGAAGGCGACATTCTGGGCCGAGGCGGCAAAGGCCAAGATCCTGCCCATCCACAGCCCCGATGGCGGACAAAAGGGCCGCCCCGACCCCAGTACTGGCCGCACCAGTTTCACCTATACGATGCCGATCACCGATATTGCCGAAAGCGCCGCGCCGCCCACGGTCGGCCACTCCTTCACCATCAGCGCAGACCTGACCACCGGCGATGGCGTCCTTGGGGGCGTGATCGCGGCCCAAGGCGGGCGCTTTGGCGGATACAGCCTCTATCTCGACCATGGCTGCCCGGTTTTCACCTATAACCTCACCCCGGCCAATATGACCCGCATCGCCGCAACCAAGGCCATTGGCGCAGGCGCGCACCGGCTGGAGATGCGTTTTGCCCTCGACAAGGAGGCGGCGACCAGTGGCGGCAATGTCACGCTGCTCCTCGATGGCGCGCCGGTGGGTGGCGGGCGCATCCCCCGCACCTTTGCGCAGGTCATCTCGCACACCGAGGGTTTCGACATTGGGCAGGACACGATCTCGCCGGTCGATCCGTCCTATAGTGTGGCCAGCAGCCGCTTTACCGGAACCCTGCGCGCGGTGACGGTGAAGATCGGGGGTTAGAGCGCCAACATATCGGCAAAGAGCAAAGGCGCGCGCCCTGCATCGCTCTGGCGCAGGGCCGCATGGGCGCTGCGCAGCGCGTCCTCCAGCAGGGCCGGGACGCCCAATTGCCGATCGACATGATCGTGGCGCAGCAGCGCGTTAAGGAAAAGCATCAGCGCCAACATACTGCGCGAACGGATGAAGGCGGGGGACAGATCGCCCAAAGTCGCCGCGATCAGCTCGACCACCCGCCTTTGCGCCGGGGCGACCCCGCCCGCCCCCACCGCAGCATCGGCATCGGGCGCGCGCCAGTGGCGCATCACATAATGCACCAGAAACCCGGCATAGGGATGGCTGCCATCCTCATCTTTAAGCGCCAGATGCGGCAGGCACAGGATTTGCAGCAAGGTCAGCGAGTCGCCCAGCAGCCCTTCCGCCCCGGCCCGCGCCAGCATCGCCTCGCGCATTGCCTCCATATCGCCCACGCGGCAGACATGGATCGCGGCCATCAGCCCCTCACGCGATCCGAAGTGATATTGCACGGCATTGTTGTTGCGCGATCCTGCCGCCTGCGCAATCTCGCGCAGCGACACGCCCTCGCATCCGCGCTGGGCAAACAGCCGCTCGGCTGTCAACAGCAGGTGGCGTTTGGCCGCATTGAACAGGGGCGCTGGGTCGGCCATGGTTCCTCTCTTTTCCGATCCCGCCATGCCATAGGGCGCGGCGGGGCGCAAACCGCCTGCCACGTTTTATTATTGACCTCATGTGCAGAAATGTGCCTATGATCCGCCAAAGATCCAAGAGGATGCCAGACATGACCGATTATAGCAGCATCAGCGCTTTCCGCCCCGCGTGGCTGGGCGATGGGCGCAAAAAACTGCTGATCAATGGCGAAGCGGTGGACGCGCTTTCGGGCGAGACGTTCAACAGCATCAGCGCCTCGACCGGCGAGCTGGTGGCGCAACTGGCGCTGGCCGGAGAGGACGATGTGGACCGCGCGGTGCGCGCCGCCCGCGCCGCCTTTGAAGGCCCGTGGAGCCGCTTTAAACCGGCCGAGCGGCAGGCGGTGATCCTCAAGCTGGCCGAACTGGTCGATGCCGAATGCGATGATCTGGCCATGCTCGACACGCTGGAAATGGGCCGCCCGATCACCGCCTCGCGCGGGCTTCGCGGCATGTTGAAGCGTTCTCTCCACCATTTCGCAGGGGCGGCCACGGCAATTTATGGCCAGACACTGGGCAATTCCTTCCCGGTCGACCTGCTGTCCTATACTCTGCGCGAACCCATCGGCGTGGTCGGCGCGATCATCCCGTGGAACGGGCCTTTGTTCAGCGCGGCGTGGAAGATCGGGCCGGTGCTGGCCACGGGCTGCACCATCGTGCTGAAACCCGCCGAGGATGCGGGCCTGTCCGCCCTGCGCTTTGCCGAACTTTGCCATGAGGCGGGCGTGCCGCCGGGCGTCGTCAATGTGGTGACGGGCGCGGGGGCAACCGGCGCCGCGCTCTCGGCCCATCCCGATGTGGACAAGGTGGCCTTTACCGGATCAGGCCCTACGGGCGCGCGGATTGTCGAGGCTTCGGCGCGGACGTTCAAAAAGGTGACGATGGAACTGGGCGGCAAATCGCCCAATATCATCTTTGCCGACGCCAATCTCGATGCGGCGATCCCCGCCTCGGCCATGGGCGTGTTCAACAATAGCGGGCAGGTCTGCGCGGCGGGCACGCGCATCTATGTCGAGCGCCCGGCCTATGAGGAATTCGTCGGGCGCTTTGCCGCTTTCGCCGATGGGCTGAAGGTCGGCCTCAGCCTCGATCCGGCCACGCAGATCGGCCCCATCGTGTCGGGGAAGCAATTCGACCGCGTTTCCGATTACCTTGCGTTGGGCGCGCAGCAGGGCGCAAGGCTGATTACCGGCGGCGGGCGCGTGACGGCGGGTGGGCTGGACAAGGGCTATTGGGTGGCCCCCACGGTCTTTGCCGATGTGCGCGACGATATGCGCATTGCGTGTGAGGAAATCTTCGGCCCCGTCGCCTCGATCATGCCTTTCGACACGTTTGACGAGGTGATCGCGCGGGCCAATGCCACGCGTTTCGGCCTGGCGGGCGGGGTGTGGACCAAGGACATCGACAAGGCCATGTCGGCGGTCAGGCGCATCCGGGCCGGGTCGGTCTGGGTCAACCACTATTTCGCGATGGACCCGGCGGTGCCCTTCGGCGGATACAAGATGAGCGGATTTGGCCGCGAGGGCGGCCATGAGCATATTGACGCCTATCTGCAGACCAAGGGCGTGTGGATCAAAACGAACTGATCCATCAAGGGCGGGCCAGAGCCTTTCTGGCCCGTTCCGCCACGGGCAGGTCGATCATCCGCCCGTCGAGCGTGACCACCGAGAGGCCCTGCGCCCGCGCCTCGTCCCAAGCCGCCCAGATGCGCTCTGCCTCCTCGCGTGCGGCGGGGGAAAGGCCAAAGACCGCATTGGCCACCGCCACCTGCTTGGGATGGATACAGATCGCGCCATTGACGCCGTAAGCCGCCGCCTCGCCCGCGATGGCGCGATAGGCTTCCTCCTCGCGGAAACGCGCGATGGAGAAAGGCACCGCCAGCGCCATCAGCTCCCGCCCCGCCGCCGCCATAGCCAATTGCCGCGCGGGCAGGTCGAGCACGGCGGTAGTCGGCTCCACCCCCATCGCCAGAGAGAAATCCTCGGTCCCCAGCGCCAGACCGGCCACGCAGGGCACATCGGCCATCGCCTGCGCCCGCGCCACGCCCAGCGGGCTTTCAATCAGCGCGATGATGGGCAGAGCCTCACCCCGCAATTCGGCCACCATCGCGGCGATCACACCAAGGTCATGCGGACATTCCGCCTTGGGCACCACGATCGCATCACCCCCGGCGGCCGCCGCCGCGCGAATGTCCTCCACCGCCATCATCCATGGCGCGTTGATCCGCACCGTGGCCGCCACGCCCTGCGCCCGCACATCCGCCACCGCCCCGGCCAATGCCGCGCGCGCCGCGGGCTTGGCGCCGGGCGCCACCGCATCCTCCAGATCGAGGATCACCGCATCGGCCCCCGCCCGCGCCGCCTTGGCGCAGCGTTCCGCATGGTCGGCAGGGGCAAACAGCATCGAACGCCAGCGCAGCATGGACATGTCCCTCATACAGATCCGGCCGCGCCATCCGATGATGAACGCGGCCGGACAGTTTCCTTCAGGCAGACCTTAGAACTTGAAGCGGACCCCCGCCGTAAAGGCGCGGCCGATCATGTCATAGGTCGAGATATTGGTGGCCAGATTGACGCCCGGCGTGATGCCCGGAATGATCGGCGGATCCGTGTCGAACAGGTTGTTGACCGTACCGAACACTTCGAAATAGCCGCCCGCACCATGGGGAATGCGCGCCCGCACCGAAAGGTCGGTGTACATATAGGCGGGCACCGAACCACCGACAAAGTTCGACAGATTGGGCGCTGACGCATTGAGGAAGCGGTTCATCGAACCGATATACTGTTCGGCAATGTTGATGCCGATCGGCCCGACCGTGTAATCGACCGAGAGCGACCCGCGCCAGCGCGGATAGGACACGGGGTTAGAACCCACCACATTGGCCCCGGCATAATGCACCACCGGCTGTCCGGCATAGAGCTGGGTGTCGAACTGGCCCAGATAGTTGGCATAGAGGCGGATACCCAGCGCGCCCTTTCCGACCTGACGGCGATAGCTGGCGTCAATATCCACGCCCTGCGTCTTCAGGAACGAGATGTTCGATTCCGTGATCCGCACCATCGAGGGGAACGAGGTCGAATTGGGCCGCGAGATCAGCGAACATTCCGGCGCCGTGCCCGCCGTGCCGCAGATATTGAGGATCTGCTGCGCGGTCAGCGCGTCGATGGCGCCGGTCATGTCGATCTTGTAAAAGTCGACCGACATGCTGAAGCCCGGCAGGAAGCTGGGGGTGAACACGCCGCCGATGGTCAGCGTCTTGGCCACTTCGGGCTTCAGCTTGGGGTTGCCGCCCGATACGGTCGATGCGTTCTGGTTCAGCCCCGTGACCGGGTCGAGCACGATGCCGATGCCGCTGGTGTCGCCGCGATAGAGTTCATAAAGGTTGGGCGCGCGGATATCGCGCGAATAGGTGGCGCGCAGCAGGAAGTCGCTGACCGGCTTCCAGGTGCCGCCCGCCTTCCATGTCGTCACCGTGCCCGAGGTCGAATAATCGGTCACACGCACCGCGCCGTTCAGGCTGAGCTGCTGGGCCAGCGGGGCGTCTTTCAGCAGCGGCACCGCGATTTCGCCAAAGGCTTCCTTGACATCCATCGAGCCATTGGCCGTGCCCACATTGGTCAGCCAGTAATAGAGCGAGGCCGATTGCACCCCGCGCAGCCCCGCGAAATAGGCCGCCTTCTTGGCCGCCGTGTCCAGATTGGCCGGGTCGGCATTGCTGGTCAGCGTCATGCTCTGTTTGCGATATTCGCCGCCCACCACGATGTCGACCGGGCCTGCGGGCAGGCTGAAGGGGCTGCCGCTGATGCTGGCGGTGATCGAGTCATGCTTGAAGCGCGCGCGATATTGCGAGGTGCCCGTGGCATAGGCATAGCCCGCCGGGCTGGACACGGCCGGATTGCCTGCAAACAGGTTGATCGGTTGACACCCGGCATATTGCGCGGCGACCGTCGGATCGGTCAGCACGCGGCAAGTGGGCGTACCGCCCACCGAGACGACATCGACTCCAGCAAAGAACTTCTTCCAGTCCCACAGGCCCGACTGGGTCATGTTATGGGTCGATTCCGAATGGGTGTAATCGGCCCTGACCTTCCACCCGCCAAACTTGCCCTCGATACCCGAGGTCGACTGGATGAAATCGGTGGTTTCGCGCACCCTGGTCTGATTGTCCGAATAATAGGCCGCAATGCCCACCGAACCGTTGGTCGCCACCGTCGAGGCCAGCGAGGCAGGAATATAGGGATTGCCCGCATAGATCGTCGCGGTCGGGCTGCCCTGAACCAGCGTGTTGGCCATTGCGTCATAGGCAATTTCGGTGCGCGAATAGATCATCTGCGTGAAGGCGCTGAAATTGTCGCTGAAATCGAAGCTGAGGCGGCCAAAGTTCTGATAGGTCTTGGAGGGCGCGATCGCGGTGGTATGCGCCGGGATCGTATAGCCATCCCCGCCGATCTGGATGCCCGCGCTGCCCGTGGCCGTGCCGGTGTTGAAGGGTGAGACCGTGCCGTCGGCATTCAGCTTGGTGCCCAGCGGCGTAGCGCCATTATAGAGCTTGCCATAGGTCGAGGCCGAGGAAATCAGCACATTGCCGGCCTGCTTATACGGGTTGAGCGAGCCGCCCGGCGAACAGGCGGTGGCATCAGACGTGGTGTTGACGCAGCCCGGCGTCGATCCGACCCAGGCATAGCCGTTCTGGCCCGCCTTGCGCGCATCGCGCAGCATGCCGTCATTGTTGTAATATTCAGCCGAGAGCAGCAGATGGCCGCGGTCGCCCGCGAATTTGGTGCCAAAGGCCAGACCGATGCGCTGGTTGTTATTGTCGCCGCGCTGCGATGTGCCCGCCTGAAGATTTCCCTTCAGGCCCACGAACTTCTTGTCGAGCACGAAGTTGACGACGCCCGCCACCGCGTCCGAACCCCACGCCGCCGAAGCGCCGCCCGTCACCACGTCCACGCGCTGAACCAGCAGGTTGGGGATGACGTTGGTGTCGATGGTGCCGATATATTCGGTGGGCGCCACGCGCACGCCATCGACCATGATAAGGGTACGCAGCGGCCCCTTGGGGTTGGCCGTGGGCGTGCCCAGACCGCGCAGGTTGAGGATATTGCCATGGATCGGAATGGCCGAGAAATTGTTCGCCGACTTGCCCGGCCCCAGCGAGTTCTGGAAATTGGGCAGTTTGTTGAGCGCATCGGGAATATTGGTCGGCGTGGCCTTGGCCAGTTCTTCGGCCGAGGCGACCGTCACCGGCGTGGGCGCGGTATAGCCGTCGCGCACGATGCGCGTGGCGGTGACGATGATGTCGGCGGCTTTGGGTTCATCGGCGGCGCTGGCGGCCCCCGGAAACGCGGCGGCCAGCGCCGTCCCGGCCAACAATACGGACATGGTATGAATTCGCATCCCAACCTCCCATAAAAGCCCGCGAAGTCCAACGCCTCGCTTTTTGCCCTATGTTGCAGAATTTGTAGGCCGGAGAATTTTGCCAGTCAATGCAAATTTGCATCCCTATGCACAATCATCAGGGCTGACGGATAAATATCACAATGCGCGCCAGCCCCATGAAATCGGGAGATATTTACACAGTCCCCCGGTTTACTCCGCCCGCGCGGCCAGCAAACGGCGCACGCCTGCACAGCCATGGGCAAAAAATCCCGCCGCGAGAATCAGGCCGGACACCACCAGAGCCACCATCGAAAGCCCGACTTTGGCCGGGTCGCCCAACACTTTGTCGGTAACAAAGCCGACAAGGAATGTGCCCAGCGCCATGCCGATCAACCCGGTCATCAGCACGAAAATCGCCGTCACCCGGCCGCGCAAGGCAGTAGGCGTGACAAGTTGCACCGAGGCGGGGCCCATCGAAGAGGTCGAATGGATGCAGGTCATATAAAGGCCGAACAGCACAACCGTGGCATAGGGGTTGCTGACCAGATAGGCCGCCACTGCCAGCGGCCCAGCCAGCACCAGCGTGATCAGGCACCAGCGCAGATGCGCATCGCGATAGCCGGCATTATACAACCGATCCACCACCCAACCATGCACCGGCAGGCTGAGCGCGGCGAGCAATTGCGCCACGCCCATCGCCAGACCGATCTGCCCCGGTTTCCAGCCATGGACGCGGGTGAGGAAGGTCGGGCTCCAGATCTGCAGCGCGATGGTGACGGTATAGACGAAGCCGATGCCGAAGATGATCCCGCTGAAACAGCGCGGATAGGTCATGATGAAGCGCCACGCCTCACGATAGCCTTCGAGCGCGGAGACGGCGGCCTGCTGGCGGCGGCGCGGTTCGGGGAAAAGGAAGACGAGGAAAGCAAAGGCCATGCCCGGAATGCCGGTGATGACAAAGGCTTGCTGCCAAGGAGCGAAATGGCCCATCATCGGCCAGTGCGAGATGCCGCCTTCCAGCACAAAGCCGACCAGCGGCCCGCCCAGCAAGAAGACGATGCCCGCCCCCATCACCCCGCCCATGACAAACACCGCCATGGCCAGCGAAAGCCGTGAGGGCGGAAAACTGTCGCCGATGATCGAATAGGCACCGGTCGTATAGCCCGCCTCGCCGGCGCCGACGAGCGCGCGCGCGGCCATCAACATGGCAAAGCCCCCGGCAAAACCGCAGGCCCCCGCCCCCGCGCTCCACAGCAGGATGCAGAAGAACAGCACCCAGCGGCGGCTGTAACGATCCAGCATCAGCCCCACCGGAATGGCGCAGAGGCAGTAGAAAACTGCAAAGGCCGGACCCTGCAGCAGGCTGAATTGCGTGTCGGAAAGGTGGAGACCCTGCTTGATCGGTTCGACCATCAGCGCCATCAGATAACGGTCCGCCAGCGAGCGGATATACAGCACAAAAAGGATCGCCACCGTCAGCCATGCCATGGGCGCGCGCGGATAGATCGGGCCTTCGGCCACATTTGCGTCAGACACGAAAACTCTCCCATGAGGCCTTATGGACGGCACAATAAATGCACCTTCGTGCAATTTTTAAATCAGGTCAACGTTTAACGCAGATCAACAGCCGCGAAACTGTGGGCGGCGTTTTTGGCGAAAGGCGCTGACGCCCTCGCGGTAGTCCTGGGTATGGCCAAGGCGGCGCTGGCCATCGCGCTCAATGTCGAGCTGGGCGTCGAAATCACGGGCCCAGCTTTGCCGAATCGCATCACGCGCGGCCATGATCCCCCGCGTCGGCGCGGCGGCCAGCGAGGAGACCAGCGCGTCGACATGCTCGATAAAATCCTCGTCGGGCGCGCATTGCCAGATCATGCCCCATTCCTGCGCGCGGGCGGCGCTGATGCGTTCACCCGTCATCGCCATGCCCAGCGCGCGAGGCTGGCCGATCAGGCGGGGCAGCAGCCAGCTCATTCCGCAATCAGGCATCAGGCCAATCCTGGCGAAGGAAAGGATAAAGCTGGCCGATTGCGCCGCAATCACCATATCGCCCATCAACGCCAGCGCCGCCCCCGCCCCCGCCGCCACACCATTGACCGCACAGACGAGCGGCACCGGCAAACGCGCCAGACGCCGGATCAGCGGATTATAGCGCAGCTCAATACTCTCCCCCAGATCGAGCGGCCCTTCCTGTTCGACCGGCCTTTCGCCCAGATCCTGCCCCGCGCAAAAGCCACGCCCTGCCCCGGTCAGCAGAACCACCCGGAGATCCGCGCAGGCCTCGATCTCGTCGAGAATTTCGGCCAGCCTCTGATGCATCCCCACCGTAATCGCATTCAACTGATCCGGGCGGTTGAGGACGATGCGTGCGATGCCATCCTCCAGGGCAAAGAGGACGCAGGTTTGGGAATCGCTCATGAAAGGCAGCCTCTTTGGAATCGGGCGCGCCACTTTGTGTGCGCCCCATCAAAATTGCACTACGGTACAGTTACGTTATTCCATGAAGCTGTCAATCGGCGGCATTCGCATATCAATTATATGACTATATTTCATTATTTTATGGAACTAGAATCCAAAAACTACCGCCCTAAAACCTTACCATAGGCGCAGATTTCGCCCCGGCGATGAATGAAAATTTTATCTCAATTCTGCCCTGCAATGCAAAATATCACTAGCCTAGCGTCTCCGCATCGCTTACAGATCAACATCGAAGCAGAGCCGGCCGCGACCGGCCCCGAAACAGATTCACAACAAAAACCGGGCGGGATGATGGAAGACCAGCAATTCAGACAGGAGGTCCGCGATTGGCTATCCGCCAACTTCCCGCCGGCGCTGACAGGCGTGAACGGGCTGATCTTTCAGGGGGATGCCCATGCCGCCGCCGCCAGCAAGGATTTTCAGGCCTGGCGCAAAGCGATGGCCGACAAAGGCTGGGGCACGCCGACATGGGACAAGGCCTATGGCGGGGCCGGACTTTCGCCCGCACAGGCCAAGATCATCGCGCAGGAACTGTCCGCCATCGGCGCATTCAACCCGATCCGTTCCTATGGCACGATGATGCTGGGCCCGACGCTGCTGGAATTCGGCACGGAAGAGCAGCGGCTGCAACATCTGCCCCGCATTTCCACCCATGAACTGCGCTGGTGTCAGGGTTTTTCCGAGCCGGGCGCGGGATCCGACCTTGCCTCGCTGCAAATGAAATGCGTCGATGCGGGCGACCATTGGGTGGTATCGGGCCAGAAGATTTGGACCTCGGGCGCCGATCAGGCCGACTGGTGCTTTGCCCTTGTGCGCACCGACACCAGCGTCAAACATGGCGGCATCAGCTTCCTGTTGATCGACATGAAATCGCCCGGCGTCGAGGCGCGCCCGATCGTCCTGATCAGCGGATCGACCCATTTCTGCGAAGTCTTCTTCAACGATGTGAAAGTGCCCAAGGGCAATCTGGTCGGCGCGGTCAATCAGGGCTGGAACATCGCCAAGCGCCTGCTGCAATTTGAACGCTCCAGCCTGTCCGAGGTCAAGACCGATGTGACCCCGCTGGCCCCCATCGCCCATGCGATGCTGGGTACGGATGAGGAGGGGCGGATTGCGGATGCGGATGCGCGCGCGCGCATCGTGCATAATGCCATGCGCCATGCGGCCTATCTGCAAACCGTGCGCAGGTTTAACGAGGAGGCGCGCAACGGCGGCCCCGGCAATGGCGTGTCCACGCTGAAGAACCTGTGGTCGGGCATTGTCCAGCGCCGCGCCGAATTGCTGGTCGAGGTGCTGGGGGCCGATGGCCTTGGCTGGTCGGGCGATGCCTATCCGGCCGATGCGCGCGAGGCCACCCGCGCGCTGCTGCACTCCAAGGCCTTCTCGATCTATGGCGGCAGCTACGAAATCCAGAACAACATCACGGCCAAGCGCTCGCTCGGCCTGCCGGATCGCTGAGGGGGACGCGCGCGATGGCCGTGTTGAACGAAGAACAGACCATGCTCAAAGACATGGTGTCGCAATGGGTTCGCGACCGGATGCCGGTGAGCGTGGCGCGCGGATTGTATGACCACAGCGGCGGAGGACGCAAGGACGCCACCACCGGCTTTGACCGCGACGCCTATGGTGAAGTGGCAGCGATGGGCTGGAGCGGCATCCTCGTCCCCGAGGCGCATGGCGGCAGCGATTTCGGCGCTTTCAGCCTCGGCTTCGTGCTGGAGGAATTGGCGCGCACGCTCTCGCCCCTGCCCTTGCTGAGCAGTGCGATGATTGCGGTCAGCGCCCTGCGCCTTGGCGGAAATGCTGCGCAGCAAAGCGCATGGCTGCCGGGTCTGGCCGATGGTTCGATTATCGGCACGCTGGCGGTGGATGAAGGCGCGCATCATGCGCCCGATACACTCGCACTGACCGCCACGCGGGTTGCCAATGGCTGGCGGCTGGATGGTATCAAACGCCCGGTGGCCGATGGCATGGGCGCGGACCTGTTCATCGTGGCCGCGCGCGGGGAGGATGCCACCATGCTGTTCCTCGTACCCGCCGATACCGCCGGTTTGACCCGCGAACCGCTGGATCAGATCGACGCCCGCCGCCCGGCCCTGCTGCGCTTTGACGGGGTGCTGCTGGGCGATGATGCGGTTCTGGGCCATGGCGATGCCCTCCTGTCCGCCATCCTCGACCGCGCCTATGTGGGACAGGCTGCCGAATTGCTCGGCCTTGCCACGCAGGCGTTTGAAACCACGCTGGATTATCTCAAAACCCGGGTCCAGTTCGGCCAATTGATCGGATCGTTTCAGGCGCTGCAGCATCGCGCCTCGGAGATGTTCGGGGAATTGCAGCTCACCCGTTCGGCGGTCGAGGCCGCGCTGGCCGCCATTGATGCCGATGATCCGCAATTGCCCTCGCTCGCCTCGCTGGCCAAGGCGATGGCCAATGGAACCGCCCATCGCATCACATGCGAAATGGTGCAGTTGCACGGCGGCATCGGCATGACGCATGAGCATGACGCGGGCCTCTATCTCAAACGGTCCCGCGTGGCCGAACAGGCCTATGGTTCCTCCTCTTTCCACCGCGAACGCTGGGCGCGCCTCAACGGATATTGAACGATGCAATCGCGAGAGATTCACCTCATCCGCCGACCCGTTGGAGCGCCGGTGGCTCAGGATTTTGCGCTTGTCGCGCGCGACGTGCCGCCCCCAGCTGCGGGCGAGGTGCAGGTGCGCAACCTGTTCATGGCGGTCGATCCGGCCATGCGCGGGCGGATGAGCGATGCGCCCAGTTACGTCCCGCCCTTCGCGCTGGACGCGCCGATGGAGGGGCCAGCGATTGGCGAGGTTATTGCGTCCCAGCATCCCGATTTCAAACCCGGCGATCTGGTCTTTTCCCGCCTTGGCTGGCGCGAGGTGTTCAACGCCCCCGCCGCCGCGCTGGAGCAGCGTGATCGTGATGCCCTGCCCCCTTCCGCCTATCTGGGCTTTGCCGGATCGACGGGCCTGACCGCCTATGCCGGGCTGATCCGCATTGCCGCCTTGCGCGAAGGCGATGTGGTGTTTGTTTCGGCGGCATCGGGCGCGGTGGGTTCGATCGCCTGCCAGATCGCGCGGATCAAGGGCTGCAAGGTCATTGGCGCAGCGGGCGGGGCGCGCAAGAAAGCCTTCCTGCTCGACACGGTGGGCGTCGATGCGGCGATTGATTACAAGGCCGAACCCAATCTGACCAAGGCTCTCGCCCGCGAGGTGAAAGCCTTGGGGGTCAAGGGCATCGACGTCAATTTCGAGAATGTCGGCGGCGATCACCTGCAGGCTGCGCTGGCTCTTGCCAACAAATTCGCGCGCTTCGCCATCTGCGGCATGATCTCGCAATATAACGTCACCGATGCGCCCACGGTGCCCAAAAACCTGACCATGCTGATGACCAAGAGCATCCGCATGGAAGGCTTCATCGTGCTGGATCACAAGGATCTGGAGCCGCAATTCATGGCCGACATGATCGCCTGGCACGAGGCAGGCCTGATCCGTCAGGCCGAGACGGTGCATGAAGGCATCGAAAACGCGCTGGCCGCCTTCAACGGATTGTTCAGCGGCGACAATCTGGGTCGTACCTTGGTCAAGCTGGGGGAACCGGCCCATGTATGACCTCCTCAATGGCCTGCGCGTGGTAGAGGGCGCGGCCTTTATCGCCGGCCCCTCCGCCGGGCTGCATATGGCGCAGATGGGCGCGGAAGTGATCCGTTTCGACGCCATTGGCGGCGGGCCGGACTATCGCCGCTGGCCGCTCGCGCCCGATGGCTCCAGCCTCTATTGGGAAGGGCTGAACAAGGGCAAGAAGAGCATCGCCATCGACCTCGGCCGCCCGGAGGGGCGCGAACTGGCTGTGGCGCTGGCCACGGCGCCGGGGGATCAGGGCGGCGTGTTCCTGACCAATTATCCGGTGAAGGGTTTCCTGAGCCACGAGGCGCTGAAGGCCCGGCGCGAGGATATCATCACCGTGCGCGTGATGGGCTGGGCCGATGGCTCGCCTGCGGTGGATTACACGATCAACGCCGCCGTGGGCGTGCCGCAGATGACCGGGCCAGCGGACGATGACCGCCCGGTCAATCATGTCCTGCCCGCATGGGATCTGCTGGGCGGGGCCTATGCGGCCTTTGCGGCGTCCTCGGCCCTGTTGCGGCGGCGTATGTCGGGCGTGGGCGCGGAAATTCGTGTGCCTTTGTCCGACCTTGCCGCCAGCAGCCTCTCGCATCTGGGCCAGGTGGCCGAGGTGCTGACCGGCGGCGACCGGCCCCGGATGGGCAATGACCTGTTCGGCGCCTTTGGCCGCGATTTCGTCACCGCCGATGGACAGCGCCTGATCGTGGTGGCCATTACCCCGCGCCAATGGACCGGCCTTATCAAAGTGCTGGACCTGTCCGAGGCGGTGGGCGCCATTGAGGCCGCGCTGGGCGTCAGCTTTGCCCGCGACGAGGGCGCGCGTTTCACCCATCGCGCCGCGCTCTTTCCCCTGTTCGAGGCGGCGTTCGCCAAGCGCGAGACGCAAGCCTTGAAACCCGCCTTTGACGCAGGCGGCGTGACATGGGGGCAATATCAAAGCCTGCATCAGGCCGTGACCCATGACCCGCGCCTGTTCACCGCCAATCCGCTGTTTCAATCGCTAACCCACCCCAGCGGCCTGACCTATCTCGCCTCCGGCCCCGCCGCGACATTGGCGGATGAAGCGCGCGGCCCCCTCGCCCCTGCCCCCCGACTTGGCCAGCATACCGATGAGGTTTTGGCGCAGGTTCTGGGGCTGGATGGCGGCGCCATCGGGCGGCTGCATGACGAAGGACTGGTGGCATGAGCATTTCGACAAGCGATCTGGCCCATTGGCGCACATGGATCGGGCGCGAGGAAGTCCGCAACGAAGTGCTGGACCCGCAAGCGCTGCGCCGCTTTGCCGCCGCGATTGGCGAGAGCCTTGATGTCGAGGCCCATCAGCCATCGCTGGCCCATTGGGCCTTCTTCCTGCCCATCGCACCGGCAGATCAGATCGGCCCGGATGGCCACCCCAAACGCGGGGGCTTTATGCCGCCGATTTCCCTGCCCCGGCGCATGTTCGCGGCGGGGCGCATGGAATTTGGCGCTGCCCTGACATTGGGTCAACCCGCCACCCGCCGCTCGACCATCCGCGATCTGCAATACAAATCCGGACGCAGCGGCGATCTGATCCTGCTGGAGGTCGAGCACATCATCGAACAGGCGGGCGAGATCCGCGTCACCGAACGCCAAACCATCGTCTATCGCGATGCAGGCGCGACCACGCCTGCGGTAATCCCGGTCGATGTGGCCCCCGCCGCCGAGGACGCTATCTGGAACCCCAACAGCGTCGATCTCTTCCGCTTTTCCGCCGTCACCTTCAACAGCCACCGCATCCATTACGACCTGCCCTATGCGCAGGGCGAGGAAGGTTATCCGGGCCTTGTCGTGCATGGGCCGTTTACCGCCACGCGCCTGTTTGCCCATGCCTGTCGCCATGGCCCGCGCCCGCACGCCTATGCATTTCGCGCGGTGGCGCCGATGTTCTGCGGCGCGCCCATCATCCTGCGTGAGGTCTCACCGGGTCAATTGGCCGCGATCCGCGCGGACGGGGCCGACGCGATGCTGGCCGGCGTCGAATATTGAGCTTCCCTTTCAACCCATGAGGAGTTTCACCCGTGGACGCAGAAACCTTTGAAATGCTGCGCGACACCGTTCGCCGCTTTGTCGACGAACGGCTGATCCCGGCCGAAGACGCGGTGGAAGAGGCCGATGCCGTTCCCGCCGAGATTATCGACCAGATGCGCGAAATGGGTCTTTTCGGCATTTCCGTGCCCGAGGAATTTGGCGGTCTTGGCTGCACCATGGCCGAGGAAGCGGGCCTGATCCGCGAGCTGACCCGCGCCTCGATCGTGTTCCGTAGCGTGATCGGCACGACCGTGGGCATCGGCAGCCAGGGCATCGTGATGGACGGCACGAGCGAGCAAAAAGCCGAATGGCTGCCCAAATTCGCCACCGGCGAGGCCATCGCCAGCTTTGGCCTGACCGAGCCGGATGCCGGATCGGATGCGGCATCCTTGCGCACCATCGCCATCCGCGAGGGCGACCATTACCGCATCAACGGCACCAAGCGCTATATCACCAACGCCCCGCGCGCCTCGGTCTTTACCCTGATGGCGCGCACCGATCCGGACAATAAGGGCGCAGGCGGCATTTCCGCCTTCATCCTGCCCGCCAATACGCCGGGCATTTCGCTGGGCAAGCCGGACAAGAAGATGGGCCAGAAGGGCGCCGTCACCACCGATGTCATCCTTGAGGATGTGATCGTGCCCGCCAGCGCCATCATCGGCGGCGTGCCCGGCATGGGGTTCAAAACCGCGATGAAGGTGCTGGACCGGGGCCGCATCCATATTGCCGCGGTGGCGCTGGGCATGTGCGACCGGTTGATCGGTATGGCCTTGCAATATGCGATGGAGCGCAAGCAATTTGGCCAGCGCATCGCCAATTTCCAGCTCATGCAGGCGCTGCTGGCCGATATGAAGGTCGATATGCTGACCACCGAGGCGCTGATGAATTCGGTCGCGGCGCGGTTCGATGCGGGCGAGAAGGTCAGCCTTGAATGCTCCGCTCTCAAGTATCACGCCAGCGAAGCGGTGGGCCGGGTGGCCGACCGCGCAGTGCAGATCTTTGGCGGCGCGGGCTATATGGCCGAGTACAAGGTCGAACGCTTCTATCGCGATGTGCGCCTGCTGCGCATTTACGAAGGCACCAGCCAGATCCAGCAAACCATCATCGCCAAGGCGATGATCCGTCAGGCCGAACAAGCCTGAGGTAGGGAGAGTTTATCATGCGCAGAGCCGCGATTGTCGCCCCCATCCGCACCGCTGTCGGCAAATATGGCGGGTCGTTGAAATCCATCTCAGCGGGCGATCTGGGCGCCATTGTCATCAAGGCGTTGATGGAGCGTACCAAACTCGATCCTGAACGCATCGACGATGTGGTCTTTTCCCAAGGCTATGGCAATGGCGAGGCGCCCTGCATCGGGCGCTGGTCGGCGCTGGCCGCCGGATTGCCGGAAAGCATTCCGGGCGTTCAGCTTGACCGCCGATGTGGTTCTGGGCTTCAGGCCGTGATCGATGCGGCCATGCGTATCCAGACGGGCGCGGCCGATGTGGTGATCGCGGGCGGCGTGGAAAGCATGTCCAACGTCGAATATTACTCGATGGACCACCGCTGGGGCGCGCGTTCGGGCTCGACCACCATGCATGACCGTCTGACGCGCGGGCGCGTGATGTCGCAGCCGATTGCCCGCTATGGCGTGATTTCCGGCATGATCGAGACGGCCAACAATCTGGCCCGCGATTACGGCATCACTCGTCAGGAATGCGACGCCTATGCCGCGCTCAGCCATCAGCGCGCCACGGCCGCATGGGCGGCGGGCAAGTTCGACGATGAGCTGGTGCCCGTCGCCGTGCCGCAGCGCCGGGGCGATCCCGTCATATTTGCCCGCGACGAGGGCATTCGCGAGGACGCCACGGCGGAATCGCTCGCCAAGCTGCCGCTGATCGAAAAGGACGGCGTGGTCACGGCGGGCAATGCCAGCCAGCAGAACGATGCGGGCGCGGCCTGTCTGGTCGTGGCCGAGGACAAGCTGGCCGAGCTGGGGCTGGAGCCTATCGGCTGGTTCCATAGCTGGGCGGCAGCGGGCTGCGATCCTTCGCGCATGGGCATCGGGCCGGTACCGGCAGTGGAAAAGCTGTTTGCCCGCAACGGCATGGGCTGGAACGATATCGATCTGGTCGAGCTGAACGAAGCCTTTGCCCCGCAGGTTCTGGCCTGCCTCAAAGGCTGGGGCTGGAGCGCGGATGACAGCCGCAACGAGATGCTCAACGTCAATGGTTCGGGCATTTCGCTGGGCCATCCGATCGGCGCCACGGGGGGCCGCATTTTGGCCAATCTGATGCGCGAACTGCACCGGCGCAATGGCCGCTATGGCATCGAAACCATGTGCATCGGCGGCGGTCAGGGTCTTGCCGCCATTTTCGAGCGCGCCTGAACAACGCGCTTTAGCGAACCGGCCATCACGCTCTCCCCGTGATGGCCGGTTTCATTTTGCCCCATTTCACTTTACCTTGGCGATGATCGCCACACCCACCAGCGTGATCCCCCCGCCCAGCGCCATCATCGCCGTGATGGGCGAATGGAAATAGAGCGCGGAAAAGCAGGTCGCCAGCACCGGCGCCGCCAGCATCAACGGCATCACCGCATTGATCGGATGGCGTTGCAGCAGCCATGCCAGCGCCCCCTGCCCCAGCACGGTCGAACCGAGGCTGGTAAAGGCGAACCAGCCCATAGCAGGCATGGGCATGGCGAACAGGCGGCCGAATTTATCCGCCTCGAACATCGCGGCAAAGGGCGCCAGCATCACCAGCCCCATCAGCCCGTTCCACGCCTGAATGGTCATCACCCCGATCCCGCCCAGCCGCCGCTGGATCAGCGCCGCCCCGCCCCACACCATCGCCGCCCCCGCCATCACCAGCACGGCGGGCAATTCCCCGGCAATGCGCGGATCAAAGCCCAGCACCAGCACGCCGATAATCGCCAGCGCCACCCCAACCCCGCGCGCGGGCGAAAGGCGCTCTTTCAACACCACCGCTCCCAGCAAAAGCGAGAAAGGCACGCTGAGCTGCCCCACAATCGCCAGCGCCCCGACATTGGTGGCCAGATGCAGCGCAAGGTTCATCAGCAGCAAGAACAGCCCGCCGTTAAGCACGCCATAGGCCGCGATCACCTTCACCCGCCCGCGCGGCAGACGAAACCACGGCGCACAGACCAGCGCCACCACCCCCATGCGCGCCGCAATCGACCACAGCGGCGAGGTGGCATCGACCACCACCTTCATCGCGATGACATTGGCCGCAAACAGGACATTGACCAGCAGCGCCACCGCCAATCCCGATGCGCCCATATGCGGGTGCTGCTGCTCCATGATCCCATCCCCTTATGATATTTGCACAAGAGTACAGGAATCTTGCCCATAAGTAAGCCGGAATTCCAGCATTTTCGTCGCAAATCCTGTTGCGCCAACGCCCATCGCGCAAAATCAAAAGTAACCCTTAGTGCAAAATATCTTGCCCTCACCCGCGCCAGAGTCTATCGCAGGAGCAACAAGTCCACAGATCAGAATCAGGACGGGAGAGACAGGCGCGTGCCCACCACAACCAAGTCTTGCGAGAAACCGGCATGAGCGCGCGCGCGCTTGATGGCGTGCGGGTGCTGGACCTGTCGCGCGTGCTGGCCGGGCCGTGGTCAACGCAGATTCTGGCCGATTTCGGCGCCGATGTGATCAAGATCGAATTGCCCGGCGCGGGCGACGATACGCGCGCTTGGGGCCCGCCCAATCTGATCGGCCCCGATGGCGCGCCTGAACTGGGCGAGAGCGCCTATTACCTCTGCGCCAATCGCAACAAGAGGTCGGCCGCAATCAATCTGGCCCATCCCGATGGCGCGGCGCTGATCCGCGATCTGGCGGCGCGGGCTGACATTATCGTGGAAAATTTCAAGGTCGGCGGGCTGAAGAAATACGGGCTGGATTATGAAAGCCTGAAGGCGATCAACCCGCGCGCTGTCTATTGCTCGATCACCGGCTTTGGCCAGACCGGGCCCTATACCAAACGCGGTGGCTATGATTTCGTCGCGCAGGGCATGGGCGGCTTCATGTCGATCACCGGCGAAGAGGATGGCGGACCGCTGCGCGCGGGCGTGGCCATGGCGGACCTGTCCACCGGCATGTATGCCACGGTCTCGATCCTGGCCGCGCTGCGCCATGCCGAGCGCACCGGCGAAGGGCAGCAGATCGACATTTCCCTGCTCGACACGCAAATCGCCATGCTGGCCAATCAGGGTTCGAACTGGCTGGTGGGCGGGGTCGTTCCGGGGCGGCTGGGCAATCGCCATCCCACGGTGGTGCCGTACAAGACCTTTGAAGTGGCCGATGGCGTGATGATTATCGCGGTGGGTAATGACCGACAGTTCCGCGCGCTATGCATCGAAATGGATGCCGCCCATCTGGCCGATGATCCGCGTTTCGCCACCAGCCGCGCGCGCCTGATCAACCGCGATGCGATTGAGGCCATCGTGCAGGATCTGGTCCGTCCCCACACGCGCAACAGCCTGATCGACCGTTTCGAGGCCTGTGGCGTGCCCTCCGGCCCGGTCAACACCATCAAGGACGTGTTCGAAGACCCCTTTGTCGAGGCGCGCGGCACCGTCCACCGTTTCACGCGCGAGGATGGGGTGGAGATCCCCACAGTCGCCTATCCGGGCAAGCTGTCGGCCACGCCCGCCGATTACCGCCGCCAGCCCCCCCGCGTGGGCGAGCACACCAACGAGATCCTGCGGGACTGGCTGCCCATGACGGACGAAGCGCTTGATGCGCTGTCCGCCGATGGCGTCATTGCCCAGCGCAAGGCTTGAGGAGAGAATTGATGCAACTCGACACCAGCGTTTCGGCCATTGTCACCGGCGGTGCCTCGGGCCTTGGCGAGGCCACGGCGCGCGCCTTGGCGGCCAAGGGGGTCAAGGTCGCCCTGTTCGATTTCAACGAGGAAACCGGCGAAAAAGTCGCGGCCGACATCGGCGGCCTGTTCTGCAAGGTGGATGTGACCGACGAGGCCAGCGTGGATGCAGGTTTCGCCAAGGCGCGCGCGGCCCACGGGCAGGAGCGCATTTTGGTGAACTGCGCAGGCACCGGCAATGTCATCAAAACCGCCTCGCGTGACAAGGCGACCGGCGAAACCAAAGCCTTCCCCACCGACCAATTCGAGCGGATCATCCAGATCAACCTGATCGGCACGTTCCGCTGCTGCGCCAAATCGGCGCGGGGGATGCTGGATCTCTCGCCGCTGGAGGATGGCGCGCGCGGCGTCATCATCAACACCGGCAGCGTGGCCGCCGAGGATGGCCAGATCGGTCAGGCAGCCTATGCCGCGTCCAAGGGCGGGATCGTCAGCCTGACCCTGCCCATGGCGCGCGATCTGATGAACGATGGCATCCGGGTGAACTGCATCCTGCCCGGCATTTTCGACACGCCGCTGATGGCGCGCGCGGCCGATGCGGTAAAGCAATCGCTGGCCGCCAGCGTGCCCTTTCCCAAGCGTTTTGGCCGCCCGCCCGAATTTGCCGCCATGGCGCTGGCCATGATCGAGAACGATTATTGGAACGGCGAGGATGTCCGGCTGGACGGCGGCATCCGCATGGCGCCGCGTTGAGGGGGATAGAGCCGATGAGCGAGGAACCCGAATTCGTCACCTATAACGTCACCGATGGCGTGGCATGGGTGATGCTGAACCGCCCGCAATATTCCAATGCGCAGAACTATCGCCTGCTGGGCCAATTGGACGATGCGTTCAAACGCGCGGTCGAGGATGATGAGGTCAAGGTCATCGTGCTGGGCGGCGAGGGGAAGCATTTTTCCGCAGGCCACGACATCGGCACTCCCGAAAAGGACAGCCACATGCCGCGCCACCGCACGACGATGTGGTGGGACCACACCAACAAGGGAGGGGCCGAGCGGCAATATGTGCTGGAACAGGACGGCTATCTGGGCCTGTGCCGCCGCTGGCAGGAGATCCCCAAACCGATGATCGCCATGGTGCAGGGCGCGTGCATCGCGGGCGGGCTGATGCTGGCGTGGGTGTGCGACCTGATTATCGCGTCCGAGGATGCGTTCTTTCAGGACCCGGTGTTGCGCATGGCCCAGCCGGGCGTGGAATATTTCGCCCATGCGTTTGAATTGCCGCCCCGCGTGGCGCGTGAATTGCTCCTGCTGGGCCGCCGGATGCCGGCCGCCCGCGCCCATCAGTTCGGTATGGTCAATGAGATCTTCCCGCGCGAAACCCTGCGCGAGGAAGTCGCCAAGATCGCCGCCGAACTGGTCGAACGCGACCGTTTCGGCATGGCGCTGACCAAGCAGGCGTTCAATTTCGTAGAGGATCTGCGCGGCAAGCGTCAGGCGATGGATGGCGTGTTCCACATGCACCATCTGGCCCATGCGCATAACCAGTTGATGACCGGCCACCTTGTCGGCGGGCTGGACTCCAAGGCAATGGCGGCGGCGAACAAACGCCAAGCGGGGGATAAGGAATGACGCCCAAATGGCCGGATATGGTTCTGCCGGGGCTGACCGCCCTGCTTTCCCAGGCGGCGGATGCGGCAGCGGCTTTTGTCGCCCATGCCCAGCCGCAGGTGAAGGCCCGCATCGCCACGCCCGAGGGCAAGGTGGACCGCGTGGCCGCCGACGAGCAGCAGCATATCGTCCATGGCTTTGGCTGGTATGCCTCCTATGCCGAATTGCTGCGCGAGGTTTCCACATGGGCCGCCGCGCTGGAGCAGGCCGGGGAATTTACCGAGGTCGAGGCCCTGCTCGCCCAATTGCTGTTTGCCGAATATGGCGCGCAGATGCGCGGCGGCATCGCGATGAATCAGGGCGAGGTGATCCGCCCCGCTGACCTCTGCGATAATGCCGATGCGCTCGACGCCCCCGCCCTGACCCGCCTGATCCGCGAGGGCGGGACGCAAGAGGTCAAAACCGCCATCGCGCGCCACCTGATGGATGCGCGCGGGCGGGTGACGCTGGAAAATTGCGGGCTGGATGAAACGCTCACCCTGATCCGCGATCAATTCTTTGCCCTGTCGAATGACAAGGTCGCGCCCCATGCTCACGAATGGCATTTGAAGGACGAATTGATCCCCATCGAACTGGTCGACGAACTGGGCGAGATGGGCGTGTTCGCCATGACCATCCCTGAGGAATTCGGCGGGCTGGGCATGGGCAAGACCGCGATGTGCGTGGTGTCCGAAGAATTGTCGCGCGGGTGGATCGGGGTCGGCTCGCTGGCCACGCGGTCCGAAATCGCCGCCGAACTGATCCTGACCGGCGGCACGCTGGAGCAAAAGCAGCACTGGTTGCCCCAGATCGCCAGCGCCGCGATCCTGCCCACCGCCGTGTTTACCGAGCCTGATACCGGGTCCGACCTTGGCTCTTTGCGCACCCGCGCCACGCTGAACGGCGAGGAATACAGCATCAGCGGCAACAAGACATGGATCACCCATGCCGCCCGCGCCGATGTGATGACGCTGCTGGTGCGCACCAATCCGGAAACGCGCAACCACAGCGGTCTGTCGATGCTGATCGCGCCTAAAATGCGCGGCGATGAGGCCAACCCCTTCCCCAGCCCCGGCATGAGCGGGGGCGAGATCGGCGTGATCGGCTATCGCGGCATGAAGGAATACGAAATCGGCTTTGACGATTTTCGCGTTCGCTCCGCCAACCTGCTGGGCGGGGTCGAGGGGCAGGGCTTCAAGCAATTGATGGCCACATTTGAAAGCGCGCGCATCCAGACCGCTGCGCGCGCCATCGGCGTGGCGCAGGCTTCGCTGGACGTCGGCCTTGCCTATGCAATGGACCGCAAGCAATTCGGACGCCCGATCATTGAATTTCCCCGCGTGGCCAACAAGCTGGCGATGATGGCGGCGGAAATCATGGGCGCGCGCCAGCTCACCTATTTCGCCGCCCGCCGCAAGGACGAGAGCAAGCGATGCGACCTTGAAGCCGGCATGGCCAAGCTGATCGGTGCGCGCGTGGCATGGGCGGCGGCGGATAATGCCTTGCAGATCCACGGCGGCAACGGTTTCGCCATGGAATATGTCGTCAGCCGCCTGCTGGCCGATGCGCGGATTTTGAATATCTTCGAAGGCGCGGGCGAGATTCAGGCGCAGGTGATTGCGCGGCGGTTGCTGGATGGCGGGAATTGAAGAAAGGGTTTTAGGTGCGAGGGTCTAGACCCTCGCGCTCCCGTTACTGTCTGCGTTGCGTGTTGGGTTCGGCCAATGGGTGTCGGACGCAATGTCGAAATGATAAAGCCTGCGGCGCGGATAGGACTGACCTTTCCGCGCCGCAGGCTTTAATAATCACCCCCCCAACATGGCAATCTTGCCACCACCCCATTAACGGGATTGCAAAGGGCTTTCGCCCTTTGCCCGCCGGAGGCAAACTCTCCCTTTCTTACAACCTCTCCACAATCGTCACATTGGCCATCCCGCCCGCCTCACACATGGTCTGCAAGCCATAACGCCCACCGGTCGAATGCAGCGCACTGACCAGGGTCGACATCAACTTCGCCCCCGACCCGCCAAGGGGATGGCCCAGCGCAATCGCCCCGCCATGCACATTCATCCGCGCCGCATCGGCATTCAGCGCCTGCGCCCAAGCCAAAGGCACCGGGGCAAAGGCCTCGTTGACTTCATAGAGGTCGATGTCTCCGATCCCCATACCCGCCTTGGCCAGAGCGCGCTGGGTGGCCGGGATCGGCGCTTCGAGCATGATGACGGGATCGTGGCCAAGGACGGTCATCTGATGGATGCGGGCCAAGGGCTTCAACCCCAACGCCTTCAGCCCGCGCTCGTTGACCACCAGCACCGCCGCAGCGCCGTCGCAGATCTGGCTGGCATTGGCCGCGCTGATGACGCCGCCCTCGGTCAGCAATTTGACGCTGCTGATCTTTTCGAGGCTGGCATCGGCGCGGATGCCTTCGTCGGTCTTGTGGATCACCGTCTCACCTTCGGGCGTGACCACTTCCAGCGGGATGATTTCGGCGTCAAACTTGCCCTCTGCTGTCGCGGCGGCGGCGCGGCGATGACTTTCCAGCGCATAGGCATCCAGCACATCGCGCGTCAGGCCATATTTCTTGGCCAGCATTTCGGCCCCGCCAAACTGGCTGAAGGGCGTGTCGGGATAGCGCGCCTCGATGCCGGGGCTGCGGTATGTGCCGAAACCATGCTTGGCCGCCAGCGTCCAGGGCAGGCCCATCGGCACGCGGGTCATGCTCTCGACGCCCGCCGCGATCACCACGTCCATCACCCCCGCCATGACCGTGGCGGCGGCAAAGTGGACGGCCTGTTGGCTCGATCCGCATTGGCGGTCGACATGGGTGCCGGGCACCGATTCGGGTAATCCGCCCGCCAGCACCGCGTTGCGGGCGATATTGGCGCCCTGCTCACCGCCAGGGCAGGCACAGCCCATGATGACATCCTCAACCGCATGGGGATCAGCCCCCGCCCGGTCGATCAAACCGGCCAGCACCCGCCCGGCCAGATCCGCCGGATGCACCCCGGCCAGCCGCCCGCCGCGCTTGCCCCCGGCCGAACGCGCCACGGCCACGATATAGGCTTCCGCCATGCCTCATCCTCTCTTTATGAATCTATACTGTGATGCAGAATTATAGGCATTCCAGCCCGGATCACACAAGCCAATTATGCCCTTGAGAGCAAAATAGGCAGATCCTCCGGCACATCCAGATCGCGCGCCAGCCCCTCGCGCCGGATCACCCGGCAGCCCAGCCCCGCGCGCCGCGCCTCGCGCTCATGCGCGGCGCGGCTGCCCGGTCCAAAGCGCAGGGCAAGGATCGCGGGATGGGCCAGATAGAGCGCATTGGTCCCCTGCCCCGCCGTGTCCGTAGCGATCATCACCGAGACACCCATCGGCGGCGCCAGCATCGCCCGCAGATCCTGCACGCCCAGCAAGGGCAGATCCGAACTGACGATCAGCACCGGCGCGCGCGCCATCTGGTCCAGTTTCAGCAAAGCCTGCGCCAGTGCGGGATTATGCCCCGCCCATGTCTCGCGCAGCGCCATCGCGCCCGCGCCGCGCGCCTGCGCCAACGCATCCTCGTCGCGGCTGACCACCAGCACATCGGCAACTTGCTTCGCCTGCTCCAGAACATGGGCAAACAGCCGCCGCGCTAAAGCCTCGCGCGCGGCCTCATCCATCACGCCCGCCAGCCGCGACTTACCCTGCGCAAAGGGTTTGACCGGGATCAGGATGACCGGCCGCGCCATCGCCTCAATCCACCAGCTTGCGGGCAAAGCCCAGCACTTCACGCGCCAGCCTTGCCTGATCCGCCGGGTCGCGCATCAACGTGTCGGTCGCGCAGACCACCACGCCATCAAGCGCCCCGGCATCCGCGCTGTCCACCATCAACCCGTCGATCAGCCCGGCATATTGGTCCGCCACCGCGCCCGGCGTCGTGCCAAGGCCCAGTTCGCCCATGATCTTGGCCGCCGGCCCCTTGATCGCTTGCCCCGCAATAAAGGGCGAGAGCGCCACGGCAGGCACCCGCCGCCCCATCAACGCATCGCGCACCCCCGGCACCGACAGGATCGGCGCAATCGAAAGGATCGGATTGGACGGGCAAAAGACAATCGCCTCCAGCCCCGGATCGGCCAGAGCCGCCGCGAAATCCTGCGCCATATGCGCCCGCTCCGCCCCGTCGAACCGGATCGCCCGGAACACAGGCGCGCATTGCCGCCGTACAAAATAATCCTGAAAGGCCAGATCACCCTCGTCGGTCGAGACAATCGTGCGCACCGGATCATCGCTCATCGGCACGAGCCTTTGGCCAATGCCCAGCGCCGCCGTCATCCGCGCCACCACCGCCGAGAGGCTTTGCCCCCCGCGCAAAGCCTGCGTGCGCAAAATATGCGTGGCCAGATCGCGATCGCCCAGCGCAAACCATGTCTCTCCGCCCAGCTTGCCCACCATGTCCATAAAAGCCCATGTCTCGCCCGCCACGCCCCAGCCCTTTTCGCGGTTGTTCATCCCCGCCAAGGCATAGGTGACAGAATCAATGTCGGGACAGATGGTCAGGCCCATATGTTCAAAATCATCGCCGGTGTTGACCGCGATGGTCAATTCGCCCGCAGGCAAGACCGCCGCCAGCCCCGCCGCCAGTTTGGCCCCGCCGACCCCGCCCGCAATTGCCAATATGCTCATGGGAACAGATCCATTTCCGGCGCGCGGATCAATTCCGCCGCCTTGCCTTCACGCCGACCGTAGGCCACTCCGCGCAGCAGCACGATGGGCGATCCTTCCGCCGCCTGCCCCATGGCCAGCGAAGCCGCCGCCGCCACCTCATCGGCAAGGCCCAACTCGCTGGTCGCCAGTTCGCGGCCATAGAGATCGGGCGTGCCGCGCAGATCGAGCAGGCCCGCCATGCCAGCGCAGCCGATGGCCACGCCGCATGTGCCATTGCGCCACGCCCGGCCGAAACTGTCGATGATGACCACCGCCACATCGGCGCCGGTCGCATGCCGCAATGCGCCACGGATCGCCGCCGCGCTCGCGTCGGGGTCCAGCGGGAGCAGCAGCGCCACAGGCTCCTCGCCCTGATCGACATTGGATTGATCGATCCCGGCATTGGCCAGCACAAAACCCAGCCGATGCCGCACGATCAGCACCCCGCGCCGCACCCGCATCACCCGGTCTGTTTCCGACAGGATCAGCTCGACCAACCGCGCATCCTTGTCGCAGCGCGTGGCCAGATCCTGCGCCGCAAATGAAGGGCGCACCCCCGAAAGCGGCACGGCGCGCCCCTCCGCCTTGGACACGATCTTTTGCGCCAGCACGATGATGTCGCCATCGCGCAAGGCCAGCCCGCCCGCGCCCAGCGCATCAAGGATCACCCGCCCCAGATCATCGCCCGGCGCGATCAGCGGCACGCCGGGCAAGGCATGGATCGAGAGAGTAGGTGCGCCCATGGGATCTTATACGCCCGTAATCCGGATGCCCGCGCCCGGCACCTTATACCGCCGGTTGAGCGCGATCAGCACAGAGGTCAGCCCCTCGGCAACAATCGAATTGCACAGGGGGCCGGCATACCATGCGCGCAGGCCGATTTCCTGCGCCAGCGCCACCACCTCATCGCCCGCCGCGCCATCATCGGCGCAGACCAGAACGTCGCATTCGATCTCTTCGTCCAGCTTGGTCAGGTGATGGGCCGAAATGTTCTGGAAAGCCGAAACCACCCGGACGCCCTCGCCCAGCATCTTCTGCACCGCCTCAACCGCCGATCCGCCCTCGGGAATATGCACCCGACTGACCTTGGGCGGGACCAGCGGCACGGTCACGTCGATCAGGATCTTGCCCGCAAGGCCAGCGGCAACCTCCTGCACCGTGGCCTGCTGCGCGGCATAGGGCACCGCCAGCACGACAATATCGGCCGCAGCGGCGGCATCGACATTGGCCATGCCCGACACATTCTCACCGCCCAGCGTGGCATTCATCGCCGCCGCGCTCTCGCCCGCACGCTCGGCGCTGCGCCCGCCGATGATGACGCGGTGGCCCTTGTGCGCCCAGCGCAGCGCCAGCCCGCCGCCTTCCTTACCCGTGCCGCCCAGAACGGCGATGGTTGCCTTATCCTGCATGTTCAAACCTCTCTGTTTTATCATTGGCCCCTTCGCGCTTCTTGCGCGGCGGGGTCTGGATCATCGGGGTCAGCGCGGCGGCATTCAGCCCGCGCTGGTGAGTTTCCTGCGCCACCGCGCCATAGGCGGTGCTGCGCTGCACCGGCACGCGCCCGATACTGCGGATCAAGACTTCCATCGCCTCGGGCGGCATTTCCTGCCCATGGGCGGCGCCCGCCGCGCGGCTGATGCTTTCATTCATCAACGTGCCGCCCAGATCATTGGCGCCCGAATTGAGGCAGGCCTTCACCCCCTCCTCGCCTAGTTTCACCCAACTGGTCTGAATCGAATCGATGCGACCGTTGAAGACCAACCGCGCCACGGCATGCATCAGCCGCACCTCGCGGAAGGTGGGGCCATGGCGGGCCTGTCCCTTGATCGCCATCGGCGCCTCCATATGGATGAAGGGCAGAGGAACGAATTCAGTAAAGCCCCCGGTACGCTCCTGAAGATCGCGGATGCGGATCAGGTGGCGCGCCCAGTGATGCGGGGTTTCGACATGGCCGAACATGATCGTCGCGGTGGTCTTGAACCCCACGCGATGCGCCGTCTCGATCACCTCCAGCCATTCGTCGGTGGTCAGCTTGTCGGGGCAGATAACATCGCGCACCTCATCGTCGAGGATCTCCGCCGCCGTGCCCGGCAGGGTATCCAGCCCCGCCTCTTTCAGCGCGCGCAGATAGCCTTCGAGCGACAGGTTCGACGCCTTGGCCCCCTGCGACACCTCCAGCGGCGAGAAGGCGTGGATATGCATTTCCGGCACCGCCGCGCGCACCGCCTTGGCCAGGTTGATATAGGTCTCGCCGGTGTAATGCGGATGGATACCGCCTTGCAGACAGACTTCAGTGGCCCCGCGCACCCATGCCTCGGCGGTGCGGCGGATCACCTCGTCCATCGACAGGTCATAGGGGCGACCGCGCAAAGCCTCGGCCATATCGCCCTTGGAAAAGGCGCAGAAGCCGCATTTGAAGGTGCAGATATTGGTGTAATTGATGTTGCGGTTGACGACATAGGTGATGGCGTCCCCCTTCTTCTGTCGCCGCAGATTGTCGGCCGCCGCGCAGACATGCTCCAGATCAGCGTCGCGCGCGGAAAAGAGCGTGACGATGGCATCCTCATCCAGCGCATCGCCCGCCAGCGCCGATTGCACCGCATCGGCAATTTCGGAGGAAACCGATAGGACGGAGGCCACCGCGTCCCGCTTGGGCAGCGCCACGCCGGGCGACCACATATCATCGCGCGCGTATCCTTGCGCATCGCCCGCCGCCATAATCGCGCGGCGCATCGCGGGCGCCTGCCAATCGGCGCCCAGCCATGCCGGATAGGCGGGCAGGCGCGCGACAAGGCTGCGCCCGGCATGCTCGGTCCCGGCGCGCAGGCGGGTGACTTCGGGCCATGGCGCTTCGGGGTTCACATGGTCGATGGTGACGGGCGAAACCCCGCCCCAATCATTGATCCCCGCCGCGATCAGGCGCGGAAAATCATCCGCCGAGAGGTTAGGCGGGGCCTGAATGTTCATATCCGGCCCCAGAATCAGCCGCGCCGCCGCGATGGTCCAGAGCAGATCGTCGAGATCCGGCTCGGGCGCATCGGCCATGGGGGTGCGGGCTTTGGCGCGGAAATTCTGGACGATGACTTCCTGCACATGGCCGTAACGGCGGTGCTCGGCGGCAATGGCCTCCAGCGCCTCAATCCGTTCCTCGCGCGTTTCGCCAATGCCGATCAGGATGCCGGTGGTGAAAGGCACGCGCAATTCGCCCGCCTGACGCAGCATGGCCAGCCGCGCCTCGGGCTCCTTGTCCGGGGATCGGTAATGCGGGCCGCCCTTGGCGCACAGGCGCAGGCTGAGCGATTCGAGCATCAGCCCCTGCGAAACGGACACCTCGCGCAGGGCCGCCATATCCTCGCGGCTCATCACGCCCGCATTCACATGGGGCAGCAGGCCCGTTTCATCACGCACCGCCGCGCACATCGCGATCAGGTAATCAATCGTGGTGGCATAGCCCATCCTGGCCAGCGCCTCACGCGCCGCGCTGTAACGCAACTCCGGCTTGTCGCCCAAGGTGAACAGGGCCTCGGTGCAACCCGCCGCCGCCCCGGCCCGCGCCACGGCCAGCACATCCTCGCGGCTCATATAGGGCGATTCGCCCGGCTGGGGCGGCTGGGCAAAGGTGCAGTAATGGCACCGGTCGCGGCACAATTGCGTGAGCGGGATGAACACCTTGCGCGACCATGTCTGCACCCGCCCATGCCCCGCATCGCGCAGGGCGCAGGCCGCCGCCATCATGGCATCAAGCGGCATATCCGCATTAAAGGCGCCAGTTTTGGTCGCGCTTTCCACTGTCTCTCTCCCGTATTCTATCCGACCGGGCCAAGCGGCCCATGATCGGCAAGCCTTTTCGAATCAGCCATTTGAACGTCACTATCCGGCAAATCGACCGGGGCCGCCAGCATCGCGGTCATCACCTGCGCGAAATGTTCAAGGCCCATGCCATCGGTCCACATCGCATGGGTCCGCGTGGGATCGGCCAAGGCCCGCGCCCGCGCCGAGAGCACCGCACTGAGCAGCGCGCCCATGAAAACGAAACGCTGGTTGCGCATCTGCGCGCTCATCACCGGCATCAGGCGGCGCAGATGCGCCAGACACCGGCCATAGGCATGGTTCCATTCCGGCTCGATCGCCTCGATCATCAGATCGCGATGCGTCATGCCGAACAGCGTGATGAAGCGCACATAATCATCATCCGACAGCGCCGTGACCGAACCGATCAGCACATCGACCACATCGCGCAGATGGCGCGGGCCGCCGTCCGCCTCCATCGCATCAAGCGCGCTGTTGCGCAGCCGGTCCAGCTCCACCGCGCCATCCTTGATGATCGCGCGCACCAGCGTTTCCTTGGACCCGAAATGATAGCCCACCGCGCCGTGATTTTTCTGTCCGGCCGCAGCCGCAATCTCGCGCACCGTCACGCCATCGACCCCGCGTTCGGCAAACAGACGCAGCGCGATGCGCTTGATCTGCTCAGCGCCGCCCGTCCCGTTTTCCTCTGCCCGTGGTTTCTGAAGTCTGACCATGAGTGCAAAATCTCATTGCCAAGCGCCTTCGTCAAGTGCATTATCCATTTGCATTAGACGATGGTTGCACATCGCATAAGTTGAGGATGTCTCTTGTGAATTTGGGCGTAAACACCGATTCGCTGGGCGCTTGGATGCGTGCTCAAGGACTGGGCGGCGGCGTGATCGAGGACGTCACCACGCTGGCGGGGGGCACGCAGAATATCCTGTTGCGCTTTGCCATGGACGGGCGGACCTTCGTGTTTCGCCGCCCCCCTTTGCACCCGCGCGCCAATTCGAACGAGACGATGCGCCGCGAGGCCCGCGTGCTGCGCGCATTGGCAGGCAGCGAGGTGCCCCATCCGGCGTTGATCGCGGCCTGTGATGATGAGGAAGTGCTGGGCTGCGCCTTCTATCTGATGGAGCCGGTCGATGGCTTCAACCCCATCGGACAATTGCCGGAACCTCATGCTTCCTCGCCCGCCATGCGCCATGCGATGGGGCTAGCGCTGGTCGATGGCATTGCCGCGCTGGGACGGGTCAATTACCGCGCCGTGGGCCTTGAAGGTTTCGGGCGACCCGAAGGTTTCCTTGACCGGCAAGTGTCGCGCTGGCGCGATCAACTGGCCTCCTATGCCGATCTTGCCGCATGGCCCGGCGCGGATGCGCTGCCCGATGTGGGGGCGGTGGGCGCCTGGCTCGATGCGCATCGCCCCGGCGCGTTCATCCCCGGCATCATGCATGGCGACTATCATCTGGCCAATGTCATGTATCGCCGCGACAGCGCCGATCTGGCCGCGATTGTCGATTGGGAACTGGCCACGATTGGCGATCCCCTGCTCGATCTGGGCTGGGTTCTGGCCACATGGCCGGACAATGACGGCGCCAGCACGGTGTCGGTCACGCCATGGGACGGCTTCCCCACGCCCGCCGAACTGATCGCGCGCTATGTCGAAGGGTCGGCCCGCAATCTGTCGGCCGTCGACTGGTATCACGTTCTGGCCTGTTACAAGCTGGGCATCCTGCTTGAAGGCACCTTTGCCCGCGCCTGCGCCGGAAAGGCGCCGCGCGATGTCGGCGACCGCCTGCATGGCCGCGCCATCCACCTGTTCGAGCGCGCCGCGCGCCTCATCCGCTAAAGGGAGTTTTCCGCCCGATGAACCCACTCGATTTCACCGGCAAAAACGCGCTGGTCATTGGCGGATCCAGCGGGATCGGCAATGGCATTGCCCGCGCGCTGTTTGACGCGGGCGCCCATGTCCATGTCTGGGGCACGCGCGCCGCCGCGACCGATTATGCGGGCGAAGAAGGGTCCGACCTCTCGGGCCTGTCCTATACGCAGGTCGATGTCAGCGATCCGGCCGCGATTGCCGCCGCCCCCGCGCCCTTTGATACCATCGATATCCTGATCCATTCGCAGGGCGCGGTGCTTTACCGCCGTCAGGAATTCACCCCCGAAGGCTGGGACAAGGTGATGGCGGTCAATCTGGGCAGCGTGATGCATATTTCGCAGCGCTTCCACGCCGAACTCTCCGCCGCCAAGGGCGCCGTCATCGTCGTCAGCTCCATCGGCGCCTTTCGCGCCACGATGGGCAATCCGGCCTATGCCGCATCCAAGGCGGGCGCGGTCAATCTAGTGCGCACGCTGGCGCAGGCATGGGCGGGCGACGGCATCCGCGTCAACGGCATCGCGCCCAGTCTGGTCGACACCAAGATGACCAAGGTGACGATGGACAATGACGAGCGCCGCGAGCGCGCGCTGGCCAAGATCCCCCTGCGCCGGTTTGGCACGGTCGAGGAAATGGCGGGTGTCGCCCTGTTCCTCGCCTCGCCGCTGGCCGGCTACATCTGCGGCCAGACCATCATCGTCGATGGCGGCCTCACCCTCTAAAAATCCTCACTTCGCAAAGGGTTCACCCCGATGGATTTTGAATATTCCGACAAGGTGAAGGCGCTTTCCGCGCAATTGACCACCTTCATGGACGCCTATGTCTACCCCATCGAAAAGGAGCGCGACCGCTTTCACGCCGATCCGGCCAATGCGTGGAAACGCTGGCACGGCACCGAAGCCATCAAGGCCAAGGCCAGGGATGCGGGCTTGTGGAACCTGTTCCTGCCCCATGAATATGGCGCCTTCAGCCCGGGCCTGACCAATCTGGAATATGCCCCGCTGGCCGAGATCATGGGGCGCGTGATCGGCGCTTCGGAATATTTCAACTGCGCCGCGCCGGATTCGGGCAATATGGAAGTGCTCGCCCGTTACGGCACGCCGGAGCAGCAGGAACAATGGCTGACGCCCCTGATGGCGGGCGAGATCCGCTCTTCCTATGTGATGACCGAACCGGCGGTGGCATCCTCGGACGCCACCAATATCGAAACCTCGATTGTCCGCGATGGCGATGAATATGTCATCAATGGTCGCAAGTGGTGGATCTCCAGCGCCTGCGATCCCAACACCAAGCTGTTCATCGTGCTGGGCCGCACGCCCGATGAAAGCCGCAGCAAGCATCAGCAGCATTCGATGATCCTTGTGCCGCGCGATACGCCGGGCATCGAGATTGTCCGCCCGCTCGACGTGCTGGGCACCTATCATTCGCCCACCGGCCATGCCGAGGTCAGCTTTACCAATGTGCGCGTTCCGGCCGCCAATATGGTGCTGGGCGAGGGGCGCGGGTTTGAAATCGCGCAGGGCCGCCTCGGGCCCGGCCGCATCCACCATTGCATGCGCGTGATCGGGCAGGCCCAGCGCGCGCTGGAATATATGGCGCGCCGCGTGAATGAACGCGTCGCCTTTGGCCGCAAGCTGGCCGATCAGGGCAGCATCCGTCAGGAAGTCGCCCTCTCCTTCTGCGAGGTCGAACAGGCGCGGCTGCTTACGCTCAAGGCCGCCGATGCGATGGACCGCTATGGCAACAAGGCGGCCAAGGATCTGATCGCCGCGATCAAGATCGTTGCCCCGCGCATGGCGCAAACCGTGACCGACCGCGCGATACAGGTCCATGGCGGCATCGGCCTGTCCAAGGACTTTCCGGTGGCCAGCGCCTTTATCAACGCGCGCTATGTCCGCCTGACCGATGGCCCGGACGAGGTGCATCTGGCCCAATTGGGCAAATTGAAGATCGCCCAACTGTCCGCCCTGCCTGTCCGCTGAACCAGAGAGCGCCGCGATGGAAAACCAACCTCAAAACCTGAGCCGCAGCTGGTGGATGGTCGCGGTGCTGTTCCTGCTCTATGTGCAAAGCTGGGTGGACCGGCTGATCCTCTCCATGCTGGTCAGCCCGATCAAAAAGCACCTGCTGCTCACCGATGTTCAGGTCAGCATGGTGACATCGACCTCCTTTGCGATTTTCTATGCGGTGTTTGGCCTGCCCTTGGGCTGGGCCTCGGACCGTTATTCGCGGCGGTGGATCATTTGCGGCGGGGTGATGGTCTGGGCCTGCGCCACCATCGCCTGCGGCTATGCGCAAAGTTACGAGGGCCTGCTGGCCGCGCGCATTCTGGTGGGCGCGGGCGAGGCGGCTTTGCTGCCCGCCGCCTATTCGCTGATTGCGGACGCTTTCCCGCCCCATCTGCTGACGCGGGCCACCTCCACCTTTCAGATGGCGGGCAAGGTCGGCTCGGCCACGGCCTTTGGCCTTGGCGGCATCGCGATTGCATGGGCCACCGCGCATAAGGGCATGACCCTGCCCTTTCACGCGGCCAGCCAGCCGTGGCAATTGGTGATGATGATGGTGGGCCTGCCCGGACTCTTGCTGGGCCTGCTGGTCTTCACCTTTCCCGATCCGCCGCGCCGCCGTCTGGCCGGGGAAAACGACCAGGCCAATGCCCGCGCCGTCACCATGGACTTCGTGCGCGGCAACTGGCGTCTGCTGGGGCTGATGCTGATCGGCACCTCGGCGCTGGCGATCTGCGGCTATTCGATGACCAATTGGGTGCCCACCTATATCGAGCGCCATTTCGGGTGGAAGCCGGTGCAATATGGCCCCGCCCTCTCGATCATGAACATCATCTCGGCGGTCAGCCTCGTGCTGAACGGCTGGATCGTGGACAAATTGTTCGCACGCGGCATGAAGGATGCGCATCTGCGCTTCTATGGCTGGCTGATCCTGGGTCTGTTTCCGGTGATCGCCTATATGTTTTTTGCCGCCAATGTCTGGGTGTTCCTCGCCTGCTACTGCGTGGCGCAATTCATCACCGTGCCTTTCATGGTCTATGTCTCCTCGGTGATGGCGATGATCGCCCCGGCGCAGGTGCGCGCACGGCTGCTGGCTTTCTTTCTCTTTGTTTTCACCCTGCTCGGGCTGGGCGCAGGTCCGGCGATTGTCGCCGCGCTCACGCAATATGTGTTCCACTCCGAAGCAGCCCTTGGTTCCTCGCTGGCGGTGGTCGTGATTGGCGGCACGGTGCTGGCATGGGCCGCTTTCCGACGGGCGCTGCGCTATCTCGCGGGTGCCATTGCCGCGCGTGAGGGGCCCCATGGCTGACGCGCGCGCCACTCATCTTTTCCGAAAGGACGCTCCATGTCGCTGACCCTTGCCGCCATTGCGGCGGACAAACGCGAGGCACTCGCGCTGGCCGATGAACGCGTAGCCTATAGCTGGAATGCGCTTGATCCGGTTTTGAACCATGCGGCCAATGCGCTGGGCGCGCTGCCGTTTGCAGGCGAACGCCGCGTGGCGGTCTTTGCCCAGAACGCCGCCGAAGTGGTGATCGCCTATGTCGCCTGTATCGAGGCGGGCATTTCCAGCGTCCCCACCAGCTTTCACCTGACCGCATCAGAGGCGGCCTATATTTTCAAGGATTCCGGCGCGATTGCCGTGCTGGTCGGCCCCGAAACGGTGGAGGCGGGGATGGCGGCGGCCGCCGAGGCCGGGATCGACACGGTGATCGGATGGCGCTGCGCCCCGCGCCCCGGTTTGATCGCATGGGTGGACTGGATCGCCGCCGCCCCCGGCACCGAGCCGGACGCCAGCCGCGCGCCCCTGCCCCACCTGCATTACACATCGGGCACCACGGGCCGCCCCAAGGCCACCGAGACACCGCCGCAATACTTCCCCCGTATGCCCACCATTCAAGCGCTGGCCGAAACTTTGCGCGCGCGCGTCACGCTCTCGCCGGGACTGGTGGTGGGGCCGCTTTATCACACCGGGCCTCTGGGCATGGCGCGCAATGTCTTTGCCGGGGGCAGTGTGATCGTCATGGGCCATTTCGACGCCGAGCGCGCCTTGGCCCTGATCGAACAGCACCGCATCGCCGGATCGGTGATGGTGCCCACCCATTTCCAGCGGATGCTGGCCCTGCCCGCAGAGGTCCGCGCGCGCTATGATGTGTCGAGCATGAAGCGTCTGGCCCACACGGGTGCTGCCTGTCCGCGCGATGTGAAGAAGGCGATGATCGACTGGTTCGGCCCCGTGCTGGTCGAGGCCTATGGCGGGACAGAGGCGGGATCGACCACCTTCATCACCTCGCCCGAATGGCTGGCGCGCCCCGGATCGGTGGGCCGTGCGCTGGCTCCGTTTGAAACGGTGATCGTAGGCGATGATGGCGCGCCTCTCCCCCCGCATCAGGTCGGGCAGGTCTATTTCCGCGACACATCGGGCCATGGCATCATCTATCGCGGCGACCCGGAAAAGACCGCCGCCGCCCATATCGCGCCGGGCGTCTTTACACTGGGCGAGATGGGCTATGTCGATGAGGAAGGCTATCTTTTCATCACCGACCGGGTGTCCGACATGATCGTCTCGGGCGGCGTCAACATCTACCCCGCCGAGGCCGAGCATGTCCTCCTTACCCACCCCAAGGTGGGCGATGTTGCGGTCGTCGCGGCCCCCAATGCGGAAATGGGCGAGGAGGCGCGCGCGCTGGTCATCCCCGCCGATCCCGCCGATCCGCCGACGGCCGAGGAACTCAACACCTTCTGCCGCGCCTCCTTGGCCGGATACAAATGCCCGCGAGGATACGAGATGGTCGATGACATCGGCCGCACCGCCATGGGCAAGGTCAACAAGAAAGCCCTGCGCGCCCGCTTCTGGCCCACAGACCGCACCATCGGAGGCTGATCCCCATGCGTCGTTTCGCCGCTCTTGCGCCGCTCGCCCTGCTGGCCGCCGCGCCCCCTGCGCCCGATGTGAACTGGGCATCTTATGGCGGGCCGGATGAAAACCACTACAGCCCGCTGGCCCAGATCAATGCGGGCAATGTCAAACAGCTTGGCCTGGCATGGTACAAGGACATCAATGACGGGGGCAGCGCGCTGTCGGCCCCCATCGCCGTCGATGGCGTGGTCTATTACGCCTCGGGCCTCAGCCATATCCGCGCGGTGGATGCCGCAACCGGGCGCGAATTGTGGCATTACGATGCGCAGACGTGGAAAGTGGCCGGCCACAAGATGCGCGGGGCATGGGGCATTCGCGGGTTGGCCTATGATAAGGGCCAGATCTTCTTCGGCACGATGGATGGCCGCCTGATCGCGCTGAACGCCAAGACCGGGCGTCCGGCATGGCAGAGCATGACCATCCAGCCCGACGATGAACGCTATATCTCCGGCCCGCCATGGGTGTTCCGGGGCAAGGTCATCATCGGCCATGGTGGGGCCGATTTCGCCCCCATCCGCGGCTATGTGACGGCCTATGATCAGAAAACCGGCAAACAGCTCTGGCGTTTCCATACCGTCCCCGGCGATCCGGCGAAGGGCTTTGAAAACAAGGCCATGGAAATGGCGGCCAAGACGTGGAACGGCGAATGGTGGCGCTATGGCGGCGGCGGCACGGTGTGGAACGCGATGGCCTATGATCCGCGTTTCAACCGGATCTATATCGGCATCGGCAATGGTTCCCCATGGAACCGCAAGATCCGCTCGCCCGGCGGGGGCGACAATCTGTTCCTGTGCTCCATCGTCGCGCTGGACGCTGATACGGGCGAATATGTCTGGCACTATCAGACCAATCCGGGCGAGACGTGGGATTTCAATTCCGCGATGGACATCGAACTCACCGACATGGTGGTGAACGGGCAGAAGCGCCCGGTGCTGATGCACGCGCCCAAGAACGGCTTTGTCTATGTGATCGACCGGGAAAGCGGCAAGCTGATCTCGGCCAAGAATATCGTGCCCGTCAATTGGGCCAAGGGCATCGACATCGCCACCGGCCGCCCCATCGAAAACCCCGAGGCGCGCTATCCCGATGGACGGCCTGCTGTGGTCTATCCCTCCCCCTTTGGCGCGCATAATATCGAGGCGATGAGCTATAACCCGGCGACCGGGCTGCTCTATATCCCGACGATGGATCAGGGGCGGGTTTACGTCGATCCTGAAAGCGGGCTGGCGGGCTGGCGGCATCTCGATGGACAGCGCCTGTCCACCGGCACGGGCGCGCCGCCGCCCGGCGTGGCGCCTGATCGCGCGGCCACCAGCTTCCTGCTGGCATGGAACCCGGCAACGCAGAGCGAGGCCTGGCGCATCCCCATGCCCGGCATTCGCGGCGGGGGCGGCACGGCCAGCACGGCGGGCGGATTGCTGTTTGCGGGCAATGCGGGGGGTACCTTCGATGCCTATGCCGCAGCGACGGGCCGCAAATTATGGTCCTTCAACGCGCAAACGGCGGTGATGGCCCAGCCGATCACCTATCGCGCCCATGGTCGCCAATATGTCAGCGTGATCGCAGGCGCGCGTTTTGCCAGCGCCACCGGCCTGCCCCGCGAATGGAATTACCGGACGCAGCAATGGCGGCTGCTGACCTTTGCGCTGGGCGGCAAGGCACGCCTGCCCCGCGCGGCGCAGGTGGAAACGCCGGTGCTGGACGATCCGGGTTTTGCGCCCGTGGCGGCGCGCGTTGCGGCGGGCAATGGTGCCTTTGCCCAGCGCTGCTCGATCTGTCACGGCGCAGCCACGGTTTCGGGCGGCACAGCCCCCGATCTGGCCCAATCACCGATTGCCATGGACTTGGCATCCTTCCGCGCGGTGCTGCATGACGGGCTGCTGCGCGAACGGGGCATGCCGCAATTTGAAGAATTGAGCGATGGCGAGATCGAGGATCTGCGCCACTACATCCGTCAACGCGCCCGCGAGCGACTTTCCGCCAAGCCGGGCCAGCAAGTGAACAGAGGTTTGCATGAAGGTCAATGATGTCACGACTTTGACGGTCGAAGGGCGGATTGGGGTCATCACGGTCAACTCGCCGCCGGTCAATGCGCTGTCCAATGCGGTGCGTCAGGGCGTGGCCCATGCGTTTGAGGCCGCGATTGCCGATGATGCCGTGGGCGCGGTGCTGGTGATCTGCGAAGGGCGCACCTTCTTTGCCGGGGCCGACATTTCCGAATTCGGCAAACCGCAGTGGGAACCCTCGCTGCGCGATCTGCAAAAGCTGCTGGAGAACAGCCCCAAGCCGGTAATCGCCGCGATCCATGGCACGGCGCTGGGCGGCGGGCTGGAACTGGCGCTGGTGGCGCATTACCGGATCGCGGTGCCCTCGGCCAAATGCGGGCTGCCGGAGGTTAAGCTGGGCCTGCTGCCGGGTGCCGGCGGTACACAGCGCCTGCCGCGCGTGGTGGGCGTGGCCAAGGCGCTGGAGATGGTGACGAACGGCGAGCCGGTTTCGGCCAAGGCCGCGTTGGCGATGGGGCTGGTTGATGAGCTGGCCAGCGAAGGCAATCTGCGCGCCGATGCGCTGGCCTTTGCCACCCGCGTGCTGGATGAAAATCGCCCCTTGGTGAAGGTGCGCGACAAGGCGGACAAGCTGGAGGAGGCCCGTGCCAATCCGGCGATCTTTGACGATTTCCGCCGCGCCAATGCCAAGAAGTTCCGCGGTTTTCTGGCGCCCGAGTATAACATTCGCTGCATCGAGGCAACCCTGTCGGACCTGCCCTTTGACGAGGCGCTGAAATACGAACGCTCGCTGTTTGACCAGTTGATGGCCGACAGCCAGTCCGCCGCCCAGCGCCACGTTTTCTTTGCCGAGCGTCAGGCCGCCAAGGTCGATGTGCCCGCCGATACGGCGATCCTGCCGGTGGCCCGCGTGGGCGTGATCGGGGCGGGCACGATGGGCGGCGGCATTGCGATGAATTTCGCTAATGTCGGCATCCCCGTCACTTTGGTCGAAACCACGCAGGAGGCGCTGGACCGGGGCCTGGGCATCATCCGCAAGAATTACGAGACCACCGCCGCCAAGGGCAAGATGAAGGCGGAGGATGTCGAGACGCGCATGGGCCTGATCCACGGCACTCTGGCGCTGGAGGATCTCGCGGAGGTCGATCTGGTGATCGAGGCGGTGTTTGAACAGCTTGATGTGAAGCAGGAGATTTTCCGCCGACTGGACGCGATTGCCAAGCCGGGCGCGATGCTGGCCACCAACACGTCCTATCTGGATATTGACGACATTGCCGCTGTCACCAAGCGGCCCGAATATGTGCTGGGCCTGCATTTCTTCTCGCCCGCCAATGTCATGAAATTGCTGGAGGTGGTGCGCACCAAGGATACGCTGCCCGCTGTCTATGCGACAGCCATGAAGCTGGCCAAGACCATCGGCAAGATCGGCGTGCTTTGCGGCAATGGCTTCGGCTTTGTCGGCAATCGCATTCTGGCCGCGCGCAATGCGCAGGCCGATGCGCTGGCGCTGGAGGGCGCGACGCCTTGGGCCATCGACAAGGTGCTGTATGATTTCGGCTTTGCCATGGGCCATTTCCAGATGCGCGATCTGGTCGGGCTCGACGTGGGTTGGAACCGGGCGACGACCGCCTCGGCCAATGTGCGCGAGATCCTGAACGAAATGGGCCGCCATGGGCAGAAAACGCGCGGCGGCTATTACGATTATGACGAAAAGCGCAATGCCACGCCTTCGCCCATCGCCATGAAGGTGATCGAGGGCTTTGCGGCCAAGCAGGGCATCACAAGGCGCGAGATTTCCGAAGAGGAAATCCACGACCGTATCCTGTTCGCCATGGTCAATGAAGGCGCCAGGATCCTGGACGAAGGCATCGCCGCGCGAGCCAGCGACATCGATATCGTGTGGATCACCGGCTATGGCTGGCCCAAATATCGTGGCGGGCCGATGTTCTGGGCCGATCTGCAAGGGCTGCCGGTGGTGCTGGAAAAGCTGCGCGCGCTGGAGGCCGCGCATGGGGCAGGCTTTGCCCCCTCGCCCTTGATCGAACGGCTGGTGGCCGCAGGAAAGGGGTTCAACGCATGATGAAACCCGGCAAAATCGCCATCACCGGCGTTGGCGAAACCCCGTTCCTGCGCAAGGGCGAGGAACATGTCATGCAGATGATGACCCGCGCCAGCCTTGCCGCCATCGCGGACGCAGGGCTGAAGCCCACCGACATCGACGGCTATATCATCAACAAATATGCGGGCCATCCTTCCGAGGAAATCGCCCATGCCATCGGCGCAGGGCAAAAGCGCTTCTCGGCCGTTGCCGACAGCGCGGGCGGCACGGCGACCACGGGCGATGCGCTGCGCCTAGCCCAATTGGCCATCGAGGCGGGCCTGTGCAAGCATGTGCTGGTGCCCTACGCCATCCGTTCGACCAAGCCGGGGGGCGTTTACGCTTTCCACGCGCGCGAACCGCAAAAGGCGGGGCTGGAAATGCCCGCCGGTTTCTTTGGCCAGCCGACCTATTTCGCCAGCATGGCCAACCGCTATGCCCACGAATATGGCATGACCGAGGAAGAACAGGCCGCCCTGCCCATGACCTATCGCGCATGGGCGGCGATCACCCCTTCGGCCCAGCGGCGCGACCCGATGGACCTTGCCGCCTATCGCGCCAGCCCGATGATCTCGACGCCCCTGCGCGTGGCCGATTGCTGCCTGACCACCGATGGCGGCGGGGCCTATGTGGTGTCCTCTGTGGACTATGCCCGCCACCTGCCCCACCCCGTTGTGGCGGTGCAGGGGCTGGGGCTGGGCTATAACAATTATCCCCATGGCGTGCTCTTCAGCCAGAAGCCCTGCACGTTTGAATTTCCGGTGCGGGAATCGGCGGCCATGGCCTATGCGATGGCGGGGATCAGCCCTGCCGATCTCGATCTGGCGCAGGTCTATGATGGCTTCACCATCTCCGCTCTGGTCCAGACCGAGATGCTGGGCCTGTGCGATGTGGGCGAGGCGCCGCGTTTCTATGCCGCGGGCCATGCCATGCCCGGGGGCAAGATGCCGATCAACACCAGCGGCGGGCATATGTCGGGCGGCTATGTGCCGGGCATCAACCTGCTGATCGAGGCGGTGCGGCAATTGCGCGGGGGCGAAGGCGCGCGGCAGGTGCCGGACGCGCGGCTCTGCGCGATTGCGGGCCTTGGCGGCAACAACCATTCCACCACCATTCTAGCAAGGATGTAAGACATGGGTATTCCAAACTATCCCGTCCATCTGGAAGATCCCTTGTTTCAGGGCTTTTACGATGGGCTGGACGCGGGCGAATTGCGCGTGACGGTGGACGCGGAAACCGGCGAGTTCCAATGGTATCCGCCAGAGGTCGTGCCGGGGCGGCCCGATGCGCGGCTGGAATGGCGGGCGGTTTCGCCGCTGGGCCATGCCTACACGTTCACCACCGTAGTGCGCAGCCTGCTGCCCGGCGATCACAATGATGAGGTGCCCTATACCGTCATCCTGTTCGAGCCGGACGATGCGCCGGGCGTGCGGATCGCGGGCGTGCTGGTCGATGATGATGGCGTGGCGCCAGCCTGCGGGATGCGGTTGAAATTCCGCCCGGTCGAGGTGGGCGACCACAAGATCGCCGGTTTCGCTCCGGCCTAGGGCGCTGTGCTGGAGCCGCTCTCACGCATCCAGCGGCTCCACCAGTAATCCAGCCTTTCGCGCTGAAAGTCAGGCTCGATCCGCGAGGCGGCGTTGAAAACCATCGGCGCGGGATGGCCGGGGCGGATCGCGGGCCACGAAGCGCCGGGATTGCCGGTGGCGATGAAATTGTACCAGTAATCCTGCATCGCCTGAGCCAGTCTGGCTTCCTCGGGATCAAGGGCGGTTTTCAGGCCGAAAAGATAGGGCATATCCGCGCAATGCGGTGCGCCGGGGCTGGTGGCGCGCTCGGCCTGCGGCACGAAGGCGAAGTGATAGGACCATGTCGGGGCGGTGCGCGCGGCCAGTCCGGCCATGCCCTGCGAGGCGCTGGTGAAAATGAAGTCGGTCTGGACCCGGCGCAGCAATTCGGCATCGCTCAAAGGTCCATTGCGTTCGTACATCGGGCGCAGCGCGGCTACATCAATCCCGAAACGTTCACGCAAGACCTTCGCGTCAAAGCCCATCAGGCCGAACACGCTGGCCTCATTGCTGGTCGACCCCACGATCAGCGGCACAGGCGCCTGACGCCCCGCCGCAAAGATCCGCGAGACGCCCATCGGCACCAGCCGCCCATCCTCCATCGCACCATAATCGGGCGGGCCGGGATCGGCGGCCAACACCTGCGCCGGGGAAAGCGCGCGCAATTGCGCCAGCGTCTTGGCCCCTGCCCTTTGCGCGAAGGCCAATCCCTGCGCCTCGGCCAGAGCCATGGGCCGACTGGCGTTGAAAAAGCCCCCGCCCGAATGGACCGAGGCGCGTGCGAACAAGCCCCTTGCCACAGGCGCCGCCATCAACGCATTGACCAACGACCCGCCCGCCGAGCAACCCAGCACCGTCACCCGCGCCGGATCGCCGCCAAAGCGGGCGATATTATCCCGCACCCAGCGCAGCGCCGCGATCTGATCGGAAAGCCAGAAATTGCCAGTGGCGCGGCCGTTTTCCGCACGCAAAGCCGCATGGGCAAAGAAGCCCATGCGGCCCACCCGGTAATTGGGCGAAACCAGCACCACCCCGCGCCGCACGATGGGCGAAAGGTCATGATCGGCAATATAGCGCCCCGAACCAAAGGCAAAGGCCCCACCATGGATCGACACCAGCACCGGCAGGCCCTTTGCACGGCGGTCCGGCGTGACGACATTGAGCGTCAGGCAATCTTCGCTTTGAGGCAAAGCCTCGCCCCGCGTGGGCTGGATGCAGGCCGCGCCAAAGGAACGCGCATCGCGGATGCCGCGCCATGGCCGCGCAGGCCGCGCCTCACGCCAGCGCAAAGACCCGACCGGGGGCGCGGCAAAGGGAATGCCCCGAAACGCCGCGCCCTGTTCAATGGCCTGCCCACGCACCGCGCCATGGTCGGTCCGCACCACCGGATCGCCATTGCCCAAAATCAGCGGCGCCGCGGCGATCAGGGGCCAGAAACGCATGGTCAGCGCGCCCGGAACTCGGCCAGCATCTTGTAATAATCGTCGCTGGGCGCCTTCTCGCTATGTTGTCCGGCGGGCCAAGAGGATTGCAGCGTTTCGGACGGGAAGGCGGGCGAAGTGTAATCCGACAGGCCCCGGCGGCGGATGATCTTCCACTCGCCATGGCGCCGCTCCAGATCGTCCAAGTAGCGGCCTTGGAAGAACACGTCCTCCTCGCCGGTGCCGTCCTTGCGGTCGCGGCGATGCTGGGCGAAGTAGTAGCATTCGGAGAAAGCCCGGTCGCCCTTCACCTCGACGCTGATATTGCTGATGTGGTGGCAGGCATATTTGAGGGCCGAGACGATCTTGAAGGCAAAGCCGACGAAATCGCTCGATTTGCCTTCGAAACGCCCATGCTTATGCGTCGATTCGGGCCAGAACAGGCTGCGCAGCAGCGCCTCGTCCGCGCGGTCATTGGCGCGGGCATAGGCGTTGAGCAGCGAGGCAATCGCCTCTTTCGATTCAAGCACGTCGAGGCGTTCGGCAAGGCTCAATTTGGCTGCGGGTTTCGCACCGGGCGCGGCCATGGCATTGCCCGCCGCCGCCATCGCAAAGGGCGTGCCCAGCAAAGTGCCGAGCATCCGCCGCCGGTTCTGTTCTTCCATCGCCGCCTCCCCTTAATCGCACATTTCGAGCAAGCCGGGCACCGCCTTCAACCGGGGCAGCACCGCGCTTTCAAACAGGCGCAGGCTGCGCCACGAAACCTCGGGATCGAGCCCGCCCAGCAGCGCATGGAACGTCACCGCCGTGCCGCGACCAAGCCCGACCAGATAGTCGAAGCACTCATCGGGCGTGACCACTTTGATGTTGGGCATGGCTTTGAGGCCCTCGACCGTCTGGGCCGGACTGTAACGGGTCTGGCCTTCGCCGCGCTCCTTGGCCCATTCGGCATAGGCATTGGTGGCATAGGCGACATGGGGCGCAACAATCGGCCAGTCGCGCTCGGGGTCTTCGCTCACATAGAGGAAGCTGGCGGCGGGCTGGCGATATTCCTCGGGCGCGGGGAAACCGGCCTTGGCGCGCTCTTCCTTGTACAGAACGAACAGGTCCGGGTGGCCGGGAAAATATTGATAGCCCGCCTTGGCCGCGCGGATGGCGGATTTGTCGGTCGACCCGCCCATATAGATCTTGGGACCGCCCGGCGTGGCGGGCGTGGGCGTGACGCGCACGGTGCGGTCGCGAAAGGTGAAAGGCTCACCCGTCCATGCCGCCTTCAGCGTCGCCATCGCCTCGTTCATGATGGCAAGGCGCTTGGTGATATCCTTGCCGAACATCTCGAATTCATGCGGGCGATAGCCCATGCCCGCCGTCAGCCAGACCCGCCCCGGCCCGATATTGTCCAGCACCGCCAGATCCTCGGCCAGACGCAGTGGATCATGCATCGTCACCACCAACGCCGAAAGATGGGTGGCGATGTTCTTCGTCGCGCCCAGGATCGAGGCCGCCTGCACCATGGACGAGGGGCAATAGCCGCCTTCGGCTCCGTGATGTTCGGCCAGAAACACCTGCGTGAAGCCAAGCCCATCGGCCCAGACCGCCTGTTCGATGGCGGCGCGATAGAGCGCAGGATGCGAAGCGCCGAATTCCGGCCGGTTCATGTCATAGCGTAGGTTGAGCTGCACGGCTCTTCTCTCCTGTTGATTTTGTTCTTACGCGGCGGACACGCGCGGTCCGCCAATCCGGCCCGTGATGCGCTCGGCCTGCATCGCCTTGCCGCCGGCGATCAAGGCGTCGATTTCCGCCTCGGAATAGCCTACCTCGCCCAGAATCTGGCGCGTATGATGGCCAAGGCGCGGCGCGGTGCCCACGGCAAAACCGGGCGTTTCGCTCAAATGGATGAAGCTGCCGAAGGTGCGGACATGGCCATACATCGAGTCCAGATCCTCGACCACGCGGTTGCTCGCCTGCGCCCAATCCTCCATCAGCGCCTCGCGTACCCAGCTTGTTTCGCGCACGATTTCGCAGGGCGCGCCCGCCGCATCCAGCACGGCATAGGCATCAGCGCCGGACCGCGCGGCAAAGAACGGAGTGAGCAGCGCCTGCAGCGCGCCATCATGAGCGCTGCGCGCGCGCGGGTTCGCAAAACGCGGATCATCCACCAGTTCCGGCATCCCCACCGCAAAGGCCAGCGCAGCAAAGCGCTCATCCTGACGGCAGGAAATGCACAGCCAGCCATCCGTCGTGCGATAGATCCGGTCGAGCGCGTTGAAGCCCGCCTGATCCTTGTCCAGCCGGAAGCCATAGACCACCTGCTTGTCGGCATTGAGGAAATGTTCCGAGGTCGTCCACAGGCTGGAATGCAATTGCGGGCATTCCATATAATCGCCCACGCCTGATACCGCCCGCCGCTCCAGCGCCATCAGGATACCGGCGGCGGCAAGGAAACCGTTGTTGTAATCCTCATTGCCGAAGACCGAGCGGGTCGGCGGATTGCCCTCGCCCCCACCTTCGCGCAGCAGGCCGGTCCAGCCCGACACCAGCGGCGCGAAGCTTTTCAGCAGCGATTTGGGCCCGCGCGAGCCATAGCCGGGCATATAGGCATAGATCAGGCGCGGATTGATACTGAGCAGTTTTTCAAAGCCAATGCCCAACTTGTCCGCCTTGCCGGGGCGCAGATTGTGCGTGACGACATCGGCGGTGGCGACCAATTTATATGCCGCCTCCAAAGCCTCGGGCGTTTTCAGGTCGAGCACCATCGCCCGCTTGCCGCGCTGGGCCGCGTCGAAACAGTCGGGCAAGGGACGCATCTGATCGCCGCCCGGCGTTTCCACCTTGATGACATCGGCGCCCAGATCCGAGAGCAGCCGCCCGCCAAAACCAACGGCAAAGAAGGAGGAGAAATCGACCACGCGGATGCCTTCGAGCGGGCGCTTGATCGCGCGCCCGCTGGCCGCGATTTTCGGCGCAGGCCGCGCAGTCAATGCCGCCAGATCGCCATTATCCGCGCCGATGGCGGGCGCGGGGGTCGGTGCGGCGCAAGGGGTGCCCTTAAAGATCACCGCCGGGGCCGATTGATAGATCGTGCCGAAATCCGGGTCGGGCAGGCTGATGCGTTGGCCCACGAATTCGACCTGATCGTCCAGCAGCACCTCGGCCGGATGCAGCACCGGCAGGGCGGCCACATCGGCGGCATGCAGCAGGCGGATCCATTCGTCGCGCGGTTTCAGCTTGAAGGCGTCAAACACCTCGACGCGGGCGATATGATATTCGTCATCGGTCAGAGGCACGCGCATTTCCGCCCCGCCAATGGTCTGCACCCGGTCGCCAAAGCCCAGCACATCCATCGCCGCCTTGAAACCGCCCGGCCCGCCGGTGTGGAATTGCAGAAATTGCCCATCGCCGCACTCAAACATGCCGGTGATGAGGCGCGTCTTGCCAAAGCGGTCCATCGCTCCGGCATCGCCCTTCTTGATATAGCTGATGCCATCTTCCTGCCACCAGTCATTCATCGGCGATTGGGCGATCATCGCGTCGAGCAGCGATGCCTCAACCCTTTGCCCATGGCCGATTTCGCGCCGCGCCCGCACCGCCGCCAGCGCGCCAATCGAGGCCAGAAACGCCTGACCATAATGCAGCGCGGGATGGCCGAGATAGACCGGGCCGGGGCGAAACGGGCTGGAGCGATCCACCATCGTGCCCAGCAGCGCGGCGGCCAGCGCCTCGCCATGGGGGCGTCCGGCAAAGGGCGTTTCGGCGCCGTAAGCCGTCATCGCCACCGAGACCAGCGCGGGAAAATCGCGCTTGAGGCTGGCCTCATCCAGCCCCAGCTTGACCGTCTCATCCTCCTCCATCGCATGGATCAGAATGTCCGCGCTCGCCAGCAGCCCGCGCAAAGTCTTGCGATCCGCCGCCAGTTCGATGTCCAGTTCCACGCTGCGCTTGGACCGGTCCCAGCTCTTGCGGGTCAGGTCATGGGCGAAGAAATTGCCGCCGCGCGGCTCGACCTTGACCACATCGGCGCCATGATCGCACAGCAGCATAGCGGCAATCGCGGCGGGCATCGACTGCGCCAGTTCGACAACAACAAGATGATCCAGTGGCCCTGGCATCGCAATCTCCTCTCGCGGTCTTGCGCCCCGCTTATTCTTTTGGGCGTGTTTTCAGGCTGACAAGGCTAGGGAATCATCGCCGCCGCCCGCTCTGTCCGTTGGCGTGCAGAGTGACACCACTTCGCGCGCCAACGCAAGCAATATTGCACTTGGGGTTCAATTTAATCTGTCGGGTTCAGCCGCGTGGGGTCAAAGGCCGGGCGGTCCATCTGAAACGCATCGCCATTGCGCACATACCAGCCGCTGCCATGGGTGCGCCCGATCAGCTTCATCGCGGGCGTGTCGAAATAGACCCTTGCGCGGTCGGTGATGAATTCATCGCGGATATGCGCCATCAACACTTCCCCGATCACCACGGTCTGCTGCGTGCCGATGTCGAGAGCAGCCACCTTGCGGCATTCAAAGCTGACCGGGCTGGTGGCGATGCGCGGCGGGGCGACGAGCACGCTGGGGGTGGTTTCGATCCCGGCGTAGTCAATTTCCGACACCTCGACCGGGGCATCGACCGAGCATTCGTTCATCTTCTGCGCGTCGGCCTCGCACACAAGGTTCACCACAAATTCGCCATTGGCGATGATGTTGGTGGCGGTGTGCTTCAAGGTCCGGCTGCGCGGTTCCTTCAGCAGGCCCAGCACCACCAGCGGCGGTTCCGTCCCCACCGCGTTAAAGAAGCTGTAGGGCGCGGCATTGACCACGCCATCGGGCGAAAGCGTGGTGATCCACGCGATGGGGCGCGGGGTGATCGTCGAATTGATGATCTTGTACCGCGTGACCATCGGCAGTTCGCGCATATCGAATTGCATCGGATCAGGCCTCCTTCTGGGCCTTGCGCGCGGCGGCGCGGGCCTTGAATGCTTCGCGGGCGCGGGGCACTTCCTCGCCCGCCTGACAGGTGTGGCAATAGATCAGTTCAAGCGCCTGCGTGGCCGCCAGATCGCCCGTTTCACCCATATGCAGCAGGCGCTTGGTCAATTCGACCGCATGGGGATTGCCCGCCCCAATCGCCGCGCCAAACTCCAGCGCCCCCGCCACCACCGCGCCCGCAGGCAGAACCCGGCTGACCAGCCCCAGATCGCGTGCCTCCTCCACCGCCAGCGTGCGGCCCGAAAATAGGATCTCGGCCGCCCGCGCCCGGCCCAGCCGCTGAGTCAAAAACCAAGCCGCGCCGCCATCGGGCACCAGCCCGTAATCAAGGAAAGGTGCGCCGAATTTGGCATTGTCGGCGGCAAACAGCATGTCGCAAGCCATGGCGATGCTCCAGGCAATGCCATAGGCCCCGCCCTCCACCGCCGCGATGGTGGGGATCGGCAAGGCGCGCAGGCGGTTGATGATCCGCTGCCCCATCTCCAGCCGCGCGGCCAGACGGATCGCGCCATCGCCGCGCGCGGGGCCGATCTTTACGTCACCGCCGCTGGAAAAATAGTCGCCCGCCCCGCACAGCACCAAGGCGCGCGCGGGCGTGCCATTCTCCAGCCCGTCGAGCGCGGCGGAAAATTGCTCCCACATGGCAAAGGACACGGTGTTGCGCGCATGAGGCCGGTTGAGCGTGAGCAGAACCACCCCGTCCTCACGCTTCTCGCACAGGATTTCAGGGGCTTGCGCCTCGCTCATGGCTCACATCTCCTTGCCTCTTGCGCGCCTCTGTCCGGGCGGCCTGTTCCCGGCACCTTATGACAGGTCGTGCCGGGGTGGCAAGGAATTTTGCATCATGGTGTATTTTTAACCGGAATTACTCCGCCGCCTCCGCCTTGGCCCGCTTGCGCATCGGCAATGCCTCGGATCCGCGCTCGGCAATATCCTTCAGCATCGCCTCGACCTCCTTGCGCGCCGCCCCGCGCACCGCGCCAAGGATCAGCGTCAGATAGGAGGTGATCAGCCGCACGATGATCGCATCATCGGGAATCCGCCCGCGCGCCCAATCGTTGATCATCGCATATTCCAGCCGCACCAGATCGTCGACCAGCGTATCGACCTCGACCCATGCCTGCAACTGCTTGCCCGCGGCCAGATTTTCGATCCACGCCCGGTTTTGCCGCGTGGCGATCGAATGCATGGCCAGCCAGATGTCCTCGTCCACCTCGGGGCTGAAATAGAGCGCCATGATCGCGCGGATGTAATTGGGGATGCGCCGGTTGCGCTGCACCACCGAGATCATGCGCTCCAGATTGTGCTGCAGCGTGCCCGAAGGCTGGGTAAAGGTGATGCGGCTGACGTATTCCTCGAAATATTCCTGAATGGCGGCCGCAATCATCCGCTCGCGCGTCTGAAACGCATTGTACAGCGTGCGCTTGGCCACGCCCGCGCGCCGCCCGATGTCGTTCATGTTGAGCGCGGTGATGCCCTGCTCGGCAATCACCTGCCGCGTTTCCTCCAGAATTCGCCGCCGCCGCTCAATGATCGCGGGGCTGGCATAGGTCTGGGGGCGCTCATTACCCTCATTCGTTGCGTTCATGTCACGATCACCTGTCATCTGGCTTTCATGCACATGAGATCAGAAACGGTCAACCATCGGCGGCCCATTGCCCCGGATGGGCCGCCGACAGAACCGTTCATTTTGCAGCCATCGTCTCTCGCGCACGCTGGCGGATATAGTGACGCAGGCCCTCGATCTCATCCGCGCTGAGGTTTCCGAAACCGGGCATGCCGCGCGCCATCAGCGCCCCGTCATGCACCACCGCGTTGAAAGCATTGGCATCCATCGGGATCGGCGCCTTGCGCAGATCGGGCGCCGCCCCGCCCGCCGCCATGCCCACGCCGTGACAGATCACGCAGGACGTGTTGTAGATGCCTGACCCCACCTTGGCCTTGGCCACATCCACCGTGAAAGCCGGATCATCCATAATCGGCGCATCCACCGGCGTAAATTTGGACAATTTGCGCGTGCCCCCCAGCGCAAAGGTCAGCACCCGGCGCTGTTGCTGGCGATAATCCCAGTTGGGCGTATTGGCATAGCTGGAGCGGAAACCGGTGATGATCGTGACATATTGCCGCCCGCCGATCGAATAGGAGATGGGCGCAGCCAGCATCCCGTTCTGCATCGGATAGGACCACAGATTGCGCCCATCCTGCGCCGAATAGGCGTTGAACGTGCCATCATTAAGCCCCTGAAACACCAGATTGCCGCCCGTGGCCATCGTGCCGCCATTGAACACGCCCGGCTGCGGGATCGACCACGCCGCGCGGTTCTTCGCCACATCCCACGCCACCAGTTTCGACACTGCCGCAGGCGCCGTCACGCCGGGCGGCGGCGCGCCCAATCCAGTGTTGACGAACATACCCGAACGATAGGTCCAGTCCTTCACATTGGGCGGATCGACCACCACGCGCCCGCCATCCATCACCGGAATATAGCTGAGGCCCGTCTTGGGGCTGTAAGACATGGCCTGAACGCCATGCGCGCCATTGGGGAAGGGGAAAATGACGAAGGCCTTGCCATCCTGATAGAGCGAATCCGGGTTGATCTCCGGCTTGCCCGTCACCGGGTCGATGCTTTTGGCCCAGTTCTGCTTGGCAAATTCGCCCGCCGAGATGAATTTGCCGGTTTCCCGGTCCAGCGCGTAGAAAAAGCCATTCTTGGGCGCATGGATCAACACATGGCGCAATTTGCCGTTGATGGTCACATCGGCGAGCTCAATGTCCATCGCATTGTTGAAATCATAGCTGTTTTCCGGGTTGGTCTGGTAATGCCAGACATATTCGCCGGTTTTCGCGTCAAGCGCCACGATGGAGCCGAGATACAGATTGTCGCCGCCGCCGGGGCTGCGGATCTTTTCATTCCACGGCCAGCCATTGCCGGTGCCGAGGTAAATGCGATCATATTTGGCGTCGTAGGCCATCGCGTGCCACACGGTGCCGCCGCCGCCGAATTTCCACCATTCGCCGGTCCAGGTCTTGGCGGCCATCTCCATGGCCTTGTTTTCAAAACCCTTGGCCGGGTCGCCCGGCACGGTGTAAAACCGCCAGCGCTTCTTGCCGGTCTTGATGTCATAGGCCGTGACATAGCCGCGCGTCGGGCTGTAATCGGCCCCGCCAAAGCCGGTGACCACCACATCGCCCGCCACCCATGGCGGCCCGGTGATATAACCGTTCTCCGCCTCGTCCAGCGTCTTGACCTGCCAGCGCAGCTTGCCCGTCTTGGCATCGACCGCCACCAGTCGCCCTTCACGCGTGGCGGTGAACACCATGCCATCCTTGTACGCAATGCCGCGCGTGCCCCAGCCTGCGCGCATCCGGGTCTTGGCCTCGGGCTGCCCGGCCACATCGGGATCATATTTCCAAAGCAACCGCCCCGTGCGCGCATCCAGCGCATGAATAACGCTCAGGCCCGCCGCAAAATAGACCACCCCGCCCACTTCAATCGGCTGGGTATAGCTGTCGAATGTGTCCACGTCATAAGACCAGGCAAGGCCCAGTTGCTTGACATTGCCCTGATTGATCTGGTCCAGCGGGCTGTAGTGCTGTTCGTCACTGTCGCCGCCGAAACTGTGCCAGTCGGTGCGAACTGCAGGGGCGGTTTTTCCAGCCCAGCCAACCCCTTGCAGCGTCGAGATCGCGCAGGCCGCGCCCAGCATCAACGCAGCTGAGCGCTTCAAACCCATCGGTCGCCCCGTCGGTTTCATGGCATTCTCTCCTGATATTTTCTGCACCATTGTGCATTTTTATCAGAAGGTCAATGGGGCGTTTCATCCCGGCGATGCAAATTTCATCAACCGCTGCGTAATCACCTCCTCCGCCTCGCTGACGATCCGCAGGATGAGCTGCTCGCAAGTTGGGATGTCGTGGATGATGCCCATGACGAGGCCGGCGGTGATGACGCCATGGGCGGTGTCGCCGGTGCTCAGGCCCTCGC